>JBIINK010000015.1:0-45788 GCA_044337515.1 Sphingobacteriales bacterium
CCATCTACTAATATTTTCTTTACCTCTTCACCTTGTGCTTGCATCTTACCATCAGTAACTACCACACCTGGCATTTTCGTAATTAAATCTTCTGCATTGGCATCTGGATTTGTTTTATAAGCATTTGCATTGTATGTACTGGTATCGCCGCGCTGAACAGCTGCTATCGACTTGTCGCTTACCGTAACTTCCTTAAGTTGCCCCGATTTAGACTTCATAGTCATATTAATAGTAGGATTGGGGTTATCATTCAAGTTTACCCTTTTCATGCTGTTCTGGTAGCCTAAATAGCTCGCACGAACCACATACATGCCTACATTGATGTCATTAAACGTATAACGTCCTTTTTCATCACTTAAAGCAAATTTTTTATTGCTGGTATCTGGAATATTGACCAAAATTAAACGAGCACCCACTAAAGGATTCGTTCCATCGGTAACTGTAACTGATATACTAGTTTTTTGAGCATACGAATTCAGAAACAAGCCTAAAAAGGCTAAAAGAAGTAAATGTTTTTTCACTATAGGTTTGTGTTGTAGAAGTATGGACAAAGATAGTTATTAAAGGTTTAAAATTTGATTTATCAAATTTTAAACCTTTAATCGAACTAACGAAATTGCGAACTAACGAATCTTCAAATATATTTTCGCTAATTCGCTAATTCGCAATTTCGAATCTTCGATTAAGATACGGGTTCTAATTGTCTTAGATCCACCGGTACTACTCTCGAAACGCCTTGCTCTACCATCGTTACACCGTAAACAACGTCTGTACTTGCAATAGTACGTTTGTTGTGGGTAACAATAATGAATTGCGATTCATCTGAGAATTTACGAATGATCTTATTGAACTTGTCGATGTTCGTATCATCCAATGGGGCATCCACCTCATCAAAAATACAGAACGGTGCAGGTTTCAATAAATATAAGGAGAAGAGAATAGCAGTAGCCGTAAGCGTTTTCTCTCCTCCAGATAGTTGATTAATAGTTAATGGTCGCTTGCCTTTTGGCTTCGCGATGATGTCGATATCCGACTCCAATGGATCTTCTGGATTTGTTAAAATCAAATCGCATGAATCTTCTTCATTGAATAATGAACGGAATACGATAATGAAGTTATCACGTATTTGTGTAAATGCATCCATGAACTTTTCTTTCGCAGTATCATCAATTTCTTTGATGGTATCTAATAAAGAAGCTTTCGCACTTAACAAATCATTTTTCTGTTCTTGGATGAACGTATAACGTTTGTTCATCTCGTCATACGCTTCCATTGCCAATGGATTTATCGGACCGTAATTGTCGATTTGGTTACGAAGTCTTTCCGTTTTAATACGCAATTGATCTTCGTTCTCATCTTCTGGAATGACAACATCTTGCAAGGTTTCAATATCAACCGAAAACTCAACCGATAAACGTTCTTTTAATGAAGTTAACTCCATTCTCAATTCCGTTTTGCGATCTCTTATCGATGCGAAGTTTTGCTCTGCACTTTCTTTGCGAACACGAACCTCACGTAAGTTTTCTTCTAATTCTGCAATAATATTTTTTGATAGATGGTAGTCTGCTTCCACTTCTTGTGTTGCTTTCTCCATCGCATCTTTTTCTTCATACATTCCAATCAACTCGGTGTCTGTATTATCATGGGTAGTCATGATTTCATTGATACCTTGCATGGCAGCATCGTACTCGCCTTGGTTAATAGCGATACGCTCTTGCAACATTTTCAAGTTGTTGTTTTTGTACTCAATTTCTTTATCCAACTGATCAACTTTGTTCTGTTGTTGGTGAAATTGAATGTTGCGTTGGTTATATGATCCCGAACGCTCCGCTAATTTATCGCTCAATTCATTGAACAATTGTTGCGAATCTTGTACGTGCGTATGCAACTCATCTTTAGAAGCAACGGCTAGTTCCAATTCAGGAACCATCGATTCTAATTGGTGATTATAATCTTCAATTTTACGTTGAATATCTTCCTTACGTACCGAACTATCATTAATGAAATTATGGTATTGCTCCTGACGAGTTTTGTATGAAATTAACTCCGTATTCACTTTGTTAATGTCATCTTTCATTACCGATATTTCATTCGTTTTCGTTGATTGCTTTAAATCTTGCAAACGGAAAACCATTTGGTCAATATCTCTATTGTACTCTTCAATGAAATGGTTAATGTCTTTTATCTCTTGCTCAAGAACCTCTAAGTTCTTAACCCTACCAATTCTCTTTCCTTCAAATAATCCTACAGAACCTCCAGATAACGATACTTTTGTGCGATTAAATTTACCGCTCTTCGCTAAATAAACTTTTTGCGAATCACTGTCTTTGTTAATCCATAGTTCTTCATTTTGGTTAATAACCAAAACGTTTCCTAGTAAATGCTTCGCTAATTTTTGGTACTTGTAATCTACATTGATCACATCCATCGCCTGAATTAATCCATCGGCTAAGCCATCATTGCTCTGTGGATTAGTATCTTTCAACGATTCTAATACAAAGAAGTTTGCTTTACCTTTTGCCGATTGACCAAGTAATTGAATACCCGCCATTGCTTCTTGATAGGTATCTACAACGTAGTAGTTCAAATAACTTTCTAAGTAATTCTCAATCGCAATACGGTAATCTTCTTGGCAAAATAAAATGTCAGAAAGGAGTGGAGCATTCTTCGACCAATCTGTATTTTTCTTTAAGAACTTAATCGATTCCGGGAAACCTTCTAAGCTTTCTACTAAACTCTTCGTTAAGTTAAACTCATTTTGTTTCGCATCCAGCTTACGCGATTCTTTAGCAAAACGGTCTTTCATTTCTTGAATTTCCGTTTCTGCTTTTTCAATCGATGCTTTCAACGCTTCTTCCGAATGAGTAAGTTGATTGTATAATTCGGTTTTCTCCTTGCTTAATCCTTCAAGCTTTTCAATCTCTTTATCAAACTCCACAATCTCTTCTTTACGAAGATTAGTTTCGGTATTGGTACGAGCGAACTCTTGCTCTAATCCTTCTTTCTGGATTTTAACAATTTCTAATTCCTTCTCGTTTTTATAAATGATGTTTTGATTGGCTTGCAACTGTTGTTGTGCAGCTTCTAATTTACTGCGGCTGTGTTGATGATCCTCACGAAGTAAATCCACTTCAATCTTCAATTGCTCTAACTCATATTCAATCTCGCTGAATATTTTTCGCTCCGATGATTGTGATGCTTCTAAGGTTTCTAACTGCCCATGAATTTGATCCACAGATGTTTTATCAATAGATAAATCGCCAGCTAGTTTTCGTTCTTTTTCTTGAAAAAATGTTAAACGCTCATTCTTGATTTTCTTTTCGTTTTCATACGAACGAATCTTTGCAATGTAGTCGTTTAAGGCCTTTTGCTGTACGCCTAAGTTTTTCTCTTTATTTAAACTCTCTAATTTTTCTTCTTGAATTTTTGCTTCTACCGTATCGATTTCAGCATGGTAACGATTCTTATCATCGTTATGCGCTACCTCTTTCTCATCCAACTCTTCCATCGATTTCTTTAATCCAGAAATGCGGAATGAGGCAAGGATGGTACTCAACTCTTTGTATTGCTCTTTAAGCTTGTAGTAGCGTTCTGTTTTCTTCGCTTGACTTTCGAGCGACTTTAAGTTTTTCTCTATTTCGAATAATAAATCTTCTACACGGTTAAGGTCGTCTTCCGTATCTTTTAATTTATTAAGCGTTTGTTTCTTTCTGATTTTGTATTTCGATATTCCTGCTGCTTCTTCGAATAATGCGCGACGAGAATTGTCTTTATTGCTTAAGATTTCCTCAATCATTTTTAATTCGATGATCGAGTAGGAGTCTGATCCAATACCTGTATCTAAAAATAAATCGGTGATGTCTTTCAAGCGACATTGAACATCGTTTAATCGATACTCACTTTCGCCCGAGCGATAAAGCTTACGAGTAATAGTTACTGTAGTGTAATCAGTTGGTAATATATTTTTGGTATTGTCGAAGGTTAACGATACCTCGGCAAGATTAGCTGGCTTACGATTTTTGGTTCCGTTGAAAATGATGTTTTCCATCTTTTCTGAACGCAATGTTTTGGTACTTTGCTCCCCTAAAACCCAGCGGATTGAATCCACTACGTTCGACTTCCCACAACCATTCGGTCCGACAACAGCGGTAATGCCATCATCGAAATTAATGCTGATCTTATCTCCAAAACTTTTAAACCCTTTAACTTCTAGTGATTTAAGCTTCACTTTTCCTCCTATTTTAATATGGTAAACCCTAATGTTTTCAAGGCATTAGAAGACTTAAATATCCCTTAAAATTGGCTGTAAATCAAGTATTGTTATCCACAGTGGTTGTGAATAAGTAGGCACATTATGATGTGCTATCTAGCTGATTGCTAGTGGGTAGGAATGGTGAATGTTGATAAGTTAATAATAGTAACTGGTGACTAGTAACTGGTGAATGGAAATATAAATTGTCCAGTCACCAGTCACCATTCACTAGTTACCAATTAATAATAGGTAATACGAATTACCCCAGCAATCGATTTCGCTAGGCGAATTACTTGGCGGGTGTAACCGTACTCGTTATCATACCAAACATATAAAACAGCTCCTTTACCATCTTTTGCAATAATGGTTGCCGGTCCGTCAACAATCGATGCATGGCTATTGCCAATTAAATCGCTTGATACTAATTCGTTCGATATAGAATATTCAACTTGTTCTACTAAATCACCAAACAAGGATGCTTGGTTTAACACTTCTTTAATTGATTCTAAGCTTACTTCTTTTTTGAAGTTAAGGTTTAGAATAGCTAAAGAAACATCTGGTGTTGGTACACGTACTGCATTACCCGTTAGTTTACCTGTTAAATGTGGTAATACCTTCGATACGGCCTTATCAGCACCTGTTTCAGTAATTACCATGTTTAAAGCTGCAGAACGTCCACGGCGATATTTCTCGTGGTAATTATCCAATAAATTTTGGTCATTGGTGTACGAGTGAACAGTTTCAATATGTCCTTTCTCAATACCAAAGTTATCTTCAATTACTTTTAATACAGGAACAATTGCATTGGTTGTACAAGATGCAGCAGAGAAAATAGTTTCATTAGGGTCTTGTGATCCGTGGTTAACACCGAAAACAATATTTGGAACACTACCACCTGGTGCGGTTAACAATACTTTGCTAATACCTTTGGCTAGTAAATGCGTCGATAATCCTTCGCGATCTCTTAATACACCAGTATTGTCGATTACTAAGGCATCATTAATGCCATATTGAGTATAATCTACTTCCGAAGCATCTTTTGCTGCGATTAATAATACCGTTTGTCCGTTTATGATTAATGCTTTATTGTCGTAATCCTCTACAATTGTTCCATTAAATGGACCGTGTACAGAATCGTATCTTAATAAATCTGCTCGTTTAGAAATGTCTTTATCTGAATTACTACGAGTAACAATGGCTCTTAAGCGCAATTGCTCACCTTTACCAGCTTGAGTGATTAACTCACGTGCTGCAATTCTTCCGATACGTCCGAAGCCATATAACACCACATCTTTTGGTGTTAATACTTTATCGGCAGCACCTAAATGTGCGGCTAATTTTGTTTTTACGAATTCTTCGATTGATGCAAAGTTCCCCTTTTCTGCAATCCATTCCGATGCTAATCTTCCTAAATCAATACGAGAAGGAGCAACGTCCATTTTCGAGATTTGTTCAGCAAGAGCAAAGGTTTCATCGATAGTGATTGGTTTGCCAACGATGTTTTGAGCATATAGATGGTAGCCTAAGATTTCGCTTGCGCTTACATCTACCAATGGCTTTCTGAATAAGATTAACTCAATAGAGTTATCGAACCATAAATGACCAACAATATTAATAAGTTGTATTGCTTTCTTCTCTTTAGCAATCCAATCTTTTAATTCGGATTCGTATTTATTTAACATGTGCGTAGTGTTTGTGTGCCACAAAAATAAAAAAAGATTGAACATTAATAATTAATTAACATTCAATCTTTTCTAACAATCTTAAGTGAATAACTATCCGAGGTAAGATTTTAATATTTTACTTCTCGAAGTATGGCGTAAACGTTGAAGGGCTTTGTCTTTAATCTGACGAACACGCTCGCGTGTTAAATTAAATTTCTCGCCGATTTCTTCTAGTGAAAGTGCGTGGTTGGTACCTAAACCGAAGAATAATACGATGATTTCTCTTTCTCTCTCTGTTAATGTAGCTAATGAACGCTTAATTTCTTCGCTCAATGACTCGTTAATTAACATACTATCCGTTTCCGGGGTATCTCTGTTTTCTAATACATCTAATAATGTATTTTCTTCTCCTTGTACAAATGGAGCATCCATAGATACGTGGCGACCAGAGTTACTCATAGTATCTGAAATCTTATCTACTGTAGTTTCTAAGATTTCTGCAAGCTCTTCTGGAGAAGGCTCACGTTCGTATTCTTGTTCTAATTTTGAAAATGCTTTACTGATTTTACTCAATGAACCTACTTGGTTCAATGGTAAACGTACAATACGAGATTGTTCAGCAATAGCTTGTAAGATCGACTGACGAATCCACCATACCGCGTAGGAGATGAATTTGAAACCTTTGGTTTCATCAAATCGCTTAGCTGCTTTAATCAAACCTAAGTTTCCTTCGTTAATTAAATCACCTAATGTTAATCCTTGATTTTGGTATTGTTTAGCTACGGAAACCACAAAACGTAAGTTCGTTTTGGTTAATCGCTCTAAGGCTGCTTGGTCGCCTTCTCTAATTTTTTGTGCTAATATTACTTCTTCTTCAGCAGTGATAAGGTCTACTTTACCGATTTCGTGTAAATATTTATCTAATGACTGGCTTTCGCGGTTTGTAATCGATTGGGTAATCTTGAGTTGTCTCATTTTCCTCCTGCTTATCTATATTTTAAAGGCTGCAAAAATACGTTAATTAAACTGAAACATAGCAAAAATCATTCCTTAATTAGGAATTGTCATACTATAAATCCGAAATTAGAAGTGTTTCCCCTATTTTTATACCCTTTTCAGTTTCCACAAGTTTTGCACACTCCACTTTGGCATCATGCTCAAAGCATAATGTCCAGTTTTCTTTCACTGCTGTGGTCAATAAGTCTTGTTTTTCAGACATCGAGATCAAAGGGCGTGTATCGTATGCCATCACCCAAGGGATGCCTAAATGGGTAGAAGAGGGGATTAAATCGGCACAAAACACTAGGGTTTCTTCCTTATATTTAATCACCGGTAAAATCATTTTATCGGTATGTCCAGAACTTGTTCTAAGCGTAATATTGTCTGAAAATGGCGTATTAACGTCCACAAATTTCAATTGTCCGCTTTCCTGAATTGGTAAAATGTTCTCTTTTAGGAACGATGCTTTCTCTCTGGGATTTGGTTTGGTTGCCCATTCCCAATGCTCCGCGTGACTCCAATAGGTAGCATTCGGGAAAGCTAATTCCCAACCCGCTCCACCATCTTTATTCACAATACTACCTCCACAATGATCGAAATGCAAGTGGGTGAGTAGTACATCCGTGATGTCTTTTTTCTCAACACCTAAACTCTGTAATGATTTGTCTAAGCTATCTTCTCCGTGTAAGTAATAATGGTTAAAGAACTTCGCATCTTGCTTTGTTCCAATGCCATTATCCACTAAGATTAAACGATTGCCGTCTTCAATCAACAAACAACGCATCGCCCAAGTACACATATTATTATCGTCGGGTGCATTCACCTTTTCCCACAACGACTTTGGGATAACGCCATACATGGCACCACCATCGAGTTTGAAAAGACCAGTGTTGATTGAATGAATTTGCATGAGTTGTGAATTCTAATAAGATGTTTTAAGTTTTTTCAAACAAGATGTTTTAAGTTTTAAACTTAAAACATCTCTTTCATCTACATGTGTATTACCTCACCATACGCATCCGCTGCTGCTTCCATAATGGCTTCAGACATCGTTGGGTGTGGGTGAACAGATTTTATGATTTCGTGTCCGGTTGTTTCTAACTTACGAGCAACCACTACTTCGGCAATCATTTCAGTAACGTTCATTCCAATCATATGGCATCCTAAAAACTCTCCATATTTAGCATCGAAAATTACTTTTACGAAACCATCTTTTGCACCCGAAGCACTTGCTTTACCTGATGCTGAGAATGGGAACTTACCTACTTTAATTTCATATCCTGCTGCTTTCGCTGCCTTCTCTGTTAAACCTACCGAAGCCACTTCTGGTGAAGCGTACGTACATCCTGGGATGTTCCCGTAATCTAATGCTTCTACATGTAAGCCTTTTATTTTTTCTACACAGATAATACCTTCTGCAGAAGCAACGTGCGCTAAAGCTTGTCCTGGGACAATATCACCAATCGCATAAACTCCTGGTACATTCGTACGGTAGAACTCATCTACTAATACTTTTCCCTTATCTGTTTTTACACCTACTTCTTCTAAACCAATGTTTTCGATATTAGCTGTAATACCTACTGCTGATAATACAACATCCGCCTCAATTACTTCCATTCCTTTAGCTGTTTTGATGTTTACTTTACAAACAGCACCTGTTGTATCAACTGATTCTACTGAAGAACCTGTCATGATATTGATTCCTGATTTCTTGAATGAACGTGCTAAGTTTTTAGAAATATCTTCGTCCTCTAAAGGAACAATGTTATCTAAAAATTCAACAATTGTCACTTTCGTTCCCATCGAATTGTACACGTAAGCGAACTCACAACCAATGGCACCAGAACCTACAATCACTAATGATTTCGGTTGCTCTGCCATAGTCATCGCTTCACGATAGCCAATAATTTTCTTTCCGTCTTGTTTTAAATTAGGAAGTTCTCTAGAACGAGCTCCTGTTGCTAATATCGTATGTGTAGCGGCGTATTCAGTAGTTCTGCCATCTGGCGTTTTTACTTCTACTTTACCACCTTTTTTAATTTTACCGTATCCTTCAATCACATCAATCTTGTTTTTCTTCATCAAGAATTGAATTCCTTTACTCATTCCATCTGCAACGTCTCTACTACGTTTTATTACTGCACCAAAATCTGCAGAAGCTTCAGAAACATTAATTCCGTATTCTTTAGCATGTTGAATATATTCAAATACTTGTGCGCTTTTAATTAAGGCTTTTGTAGGGATACATCCCCAGTTTAAACATACACCACCTAAGTTTTCTTTTTCGATGATGGCTACTTTAAAACCCAATTGTGAGGCACGTATTGCAGTTACATAACCACCCGGTCCACTTCCTAAAACGATAACATCGTAATTCATATCTTATTTATTAAAATTTAAAGTTCAAAAGTATTGATTTCATTAACAATATAAAAACAAAACTTACCAACCTTGTAATACCTTGTTTTTCGGATACTTCACTTCTAATTGGAAACTCATTTTCTTAGTCTCAGCAGGAGCTATGGTGTACTTCCAACTTAATTGTCCAGTCTCCGCATTTACACTTGCCTCTGGAGCAGTGTAGTTAACTTGAATATCTTTATCTGTTGATAATGGAACCTGATCATTTATTTCAATGGTAATAGCTTTCGATTTAGTGTTGCGAATACTAATTTCATAGCCTTGCATCAATTTCTTGGTGCTTCCTAAAACTTTCTTCGAGGTTAACTCTTTCGCTAACTTACGTTCAATCTTTATGCTTTCGTCGTTCCCTAAACTAATCTCTAATGAATCATTAATACTCATTGGGTCGATGTTTGTTTTCGTAACAAAGGCCCCTTTTAAAAATACATTCGCTTCTGCCGCTTGCAATAAAAACTGATCCCAATCTTTTACACTCGCCATTAAATAGGCACTGTTATCTAATTTTGGAATCGCAACATAACGGTACATTGCTTTCGCTGTATTTCGTTGTATCTCTATAGTCTTCGCATCACCATCAGAATTAATGCTGAATGCTTTGGTAACATTGTATTGAATGTTGTTTACTTGCTCTGATACTGTAACTAAATCTCCTCCAGCTGAAGTCATGTCCATTTGAATGTTAGGAGCACTCGATTTACTTAATTCCATACGGTCGTACATCACTACAGGCGGCATAAATGTTGCCAAACTCAATCTCCAATCGTATAACATGGGTTTACTGCTGTAATTAGTAGGGTTGCCAGTAGATAAGGTAAGCTCCACGTTCTCCCAATTAACACCCGTACTTTGTGTAACGTTTGCTTTTAAAATAAACTGAATATCTTCACCGATATCATTACTGCGTATATCATATACCGGACTCCATGATGCATCCATCACTAAGTACTTTAAGTTCAATCGAACATTTTGTGCTTGAGATAAACTAACATAAACCCAAATCTGCTTATTGTTTTTACCAGACTGGCGTTCCGCTAATTGCTGATTGAGGATATTTAATTTTTCGGTGTTAGCCGTAATTTGTTTTTGTAAGCGATACGATTCTCTCTTTAATTCTGGTAATCGACGGCGATACAGTTCAGCTAAATCTTCAATATCTACTACTTGCGCTGATTGTTTACTGCTAATGTTTTTATTTGTTATTAGTAAACTTTCTTCCTGATCGATGGCATATTTCTTAATATTATCCATCTCAATTAGATTCTTATAAGTATCTATAGAATCAAGTATAGCTTGTAGGGCAGGAGATTTCTTTTTTGCATTCGCATTACCTGTTTTGCTTTCCACACTTAAAATGGTGAATTCACCTTCACCTAATACTTGTACAGAATTGTCTTGTAAGGTATTTGGGAGATTGTCAATAATGAACAAATGCTCTCCTTTATCGAGAGTTTGACTCACTTTCGATTCCACTTGTGCAGAATTTCGGAATACGATGACTTTTTGAATGCGTTCGTTTTTAACGATTTCTTCGGCATGAGCGATGTTTAATGCGCTCATTAACAAGATTGTGGCTAGAATAATCCTATTTCTCATGTTTTTTCTTTGATAACGACCAAAAATAGTAATTATTGGGCGTTTTTGTTAATGTATCATTTTTTATAGATTCGCAGAGAATTTTTTAATTAACACTAACAAAATGAACTTCAAAAAAATAGTGTTTGCATCCTTAATTGCTATGCAAGCATTTTCCCTAAAAGCGACCGACCCTGATGAGGGGATGTGGTTGCCAATGTTGATTAATAAGAATTACGATGACATGAAAAAAATCGGATTCAAATTAACAGCGAGCGACATTTATAATGTCAACCAATCAAGTTTAAAAGATGCCATTGTTTCGATGGGATTTTGTACAGGCGAAATGATTTCGGCAGATGGATTAATGCTTACGAACCACCACTGTGGTTATGGAAGTATTCAATTCAACAGTACAGTAGAACACGATTATTTAACAGATGGTTTCGTAGCAAAAACAAAAGAAGAAGAATTAAGATCTCCTGAAGTTATTGCTTCATTCTTAATTCGCATGGAAGATGTAACTCCACAAATCTTAGCCGCAACAACAGGTTTAGGCGATGTAGAGAAAGATGCGAAGATGAAAGAAATCACTAAAACATTAACAACAGAAGCAACTACCGGTACACATTACCAAGCAGTAGTTCGTGATGTATTTGGTGGTAACCAATATTTATTATTTGTTTACGAAAGATTTACAGACGTTCGTTTAGCATTTGCACCTCCATCATCGGTAGGTAAATTTGGTGGCGATACTGATAACTGGATGTGGCCTCGTCACACTGGCGATTTCTCTATCTTCCGTGTGTACATGGGTAAAGATGGTAAGCCAGCTGCTTATTCAAAAGATAACGTTCCTTACAAGCCAAAGAAACATTTAAATGTATCGATGAAAGGAATTAACGAAGGCGATTTCGCCATGATCATGGGTTACCCAGGTCGTACAAACCGTTATGCTTTCTCTCGCGAAATGCAAAATGCAGTAGAGCGTACAAACCCTGCTATCATTAAATTAATGGGCAAGCGTTTAGAAGTAATGGATGTTGATATGAAGAAGAGTGATGATACTCGTATTAAATTAGCTGCTACTTATGCTTCTTTAGCGAACTCTTGGAAATATTACTTAGGTCAAAATGAAGGCTTAATTAAATTAGAGGTGATCTCGGGTAAGCAAGCAAGTGAAAACGATTTCAACACTTTTGCTAACTCAACCGATGCATTAAAAACAAAATACTCTACAGTATTATCTAATGTGAGTACGATTTACGATGAGTTGAAAACATATGCACTTCGTAATTCATATTATTCATTAGCAGGAATGTCTGCAGTAAGCATTCGTATGGCTGATTTAGTGAAACCAATTACAGAACAATTAAAGAAATCGCCAGTAGATGAAACAGCTTTGAAGGCTGCAATTGATAAAGTGAAAGCAGACTTAGATGCATCTTATAAAGATTACGTGCCAGCTAATGATGAGAAAGTTATGGCAGCATTATTATCGATTTACTACACTGATATTCCTCAAGCAGATCAACCTGCAATTTTAGCAGAAATCGTTAAGAAATATAAAGGCAAAACTGCTGAAGAATCGTTTGCGAAATTTGCAGCAGATTTATTCAAAAAATCATTCATCACTTCGAAAGAAAAAATGAATGCATTTTTAGCAGCACCATCATTAAAGAAAATTGATAGTGATCCTTTAATTCAATACGTGAACAAAATGAATGATTACCGTGCAACATTTGCACCGGCAGTTATGAAATTACAAGCTTCATTAGCGAAAGAAAAAAAGTTATACATCGCTGGTATATTAGAAATGAATCCTAATAAATTGGTTTACCCAGATGCAAACTCTACAATGCGTATTACGTATGGTAAAGTAGCAGGGTATACCGCTAAAGATGCGATTGTATATAACTACTATACTACATCTCGTGGTATGTTAGAAAAATACATTCCTAAAAATGATGAGTTTGATATTCCAGAAAAGTTAGTTTCATTATTGAAGAAAAAAGATTTCGGTCCGTATACAAATGATAAAGGAGAATTGCCTGTAGCATTTTTAACTGATAATGATATTACTGGTGGTAACTCAGGAAGTCCTGTAATCAATGGTAACGGAGAAATTATTGGTGTTGCATATGATGGTAACTGGGAAGCAATGACTGGTGACTTAGTATTCGACAAAGCATTTAAACGTACAATCGTTTGCGATATTCGTTACGTATTATTTATCATGGATAAATATGCAGGTGCAACGAATTTGGTAAATGAAATGACACTTGTGAAATAATTTTAAATTCTAAATTGTAAATTCTAAATTGATTTTAATTGATTTAGAATTTGCAATTTAATTTACAATTTACAATTAAAGAATAGGGTTCTGGTAATACACATCGTATATCTTCCCAGCAAAAGTTCTGAAGTAAGCAAAAGGAGAAGATCCTAAAGTATTGGTTGGCTTACTTACATCAACATAGTTGATAAAAATACCTCTATGTTGTTCTAATAAATGTACTTGAATAAAACCTGGATTAGATCCAAATCTAGGACTAACTAGTGAACCAGTATTTAAAATTATTGGTCCGTTAACTTCATAACCTTCAGGAGCAAATTTTTCATAATAGTGAGTACTTGCACCTACTACAATATCAGCTTTAGTCATAACTTGTCTGTATAACTCCGGACGAAGTTCATTAAGCCAATATCCAAATTGGCTATGTGCTGCTAATACTACGATATCGTGATCTGTTTTATTTATTTTAAATAATGATTCCCTTAAGAAATTCTTAGAACTCTCTCTAAACGCAATTTTTGCATCAGCAGGGTCATCTGGGAAGTGTAATGATATAAAATGAATGCGGTAATGTTGCGGTGCTTCAATAATTGCATAATAGTCTGCCCCTTCAGGACTAAAAGTAATATTTTTACGATCCTTAAGTCCACAGCCATCTAAAAACTGTCGTCCAGCACCCCAATCAGCTTGCGAAGCACCGTAAAAAATATTTTCCCCATCAGAAATAGTAGGGTAGAAATGCTCTTTCCAAAAACTATCATTGTTTACATAATACAAAAAGTCGTTGGTTCCATTTTTCATCATATGGTCACCAAGCCCTAAAACACAAATGTCATTAGTTTTTCGCATATGATAATTCGCCTTAGCCATATTGATATTGCTTGAAGGTGAATTTCCGTGATTGTCTGAGAAAATAGAGAAATTAAATACAGATTGATTTTCTAAATCCTGATAAGTTTCGACATTACGTAATTTGCCATTGTTTATCGAAAGATCATTTGGGTTTAGTGAAAACAACAAATGCATCATTACTAAGGCTAGTACGATGTAAAAGCGAATCTGAAAAGAAAATTTCTTAGGCTTTAAAACCATTTGTCGTTAGAGTTGTTAATTTCTCTAACGCAACTTACCTATAATAGTTACCGATATAAGTTATTTAATGCGAATTATACGAAAGTGTACTAGTATTAGTAACAATACTTACCTTTTTTCCTTCATATTTCTCTACTCTTCCGATGATTTGTGCATCAACTCCGTAAGATTTCGAAATCTCCATTAATTCTTGAGCTCGTTCTGCATTGGTATATACTTCCATTCGGTGACCCATGTTAAACACCTTATACATCTCTTCCCAGCTAGTATTTGATTCTTCTTTGATCATTTGGAATAGAGGAGGAATTGGGAATAAATTGTCTTTTATGATATGTACATTATTCACGAAGTGTAAAACCTTAGTTTGAGCACCACCACTGCAATGAACAATCCCATTTATGTTTTGCTTCCCATTTTGAAAAAATGTGTTTAAAATTGGGGCATAAGTACGCGTAGGTGAGAGCACTAATTTACCTGCGGTTACACTTAGATTATCGTTAATTTTAATTGGGTCGGTTAAGTTTTTAGAGCCCGAGAAAACCAGATCACTTGGTACAGAAGGGTCGAAACATTCTGGGTATTTATTCGCTAAGGTTTTATTGAAAACATCATGACGAGCAGAGGTTAATCCATTGCTTCCCATGCCTCCATTGTATTCGGTTTCATAGGTAGATTGCCCATATGAGGCTAATCCAACAATAATATCTCCATCCTGTATATTATGATTCGAAATAACCTCGTCTCTACGCATTCTGCACGTAACAGTAGAGTCTACAATGATTGTACGAACAAGATCGCCTACATCGGCTGTTTCGCCGCCTGTAGAGTAAATATTGATGCCCTTGTCTCTTAGTTCTGCTAGAATTTCTTCGGTACCATTAATGATTGCAGAAATAACTTCTCCAGGGATAAGGTTTTTATTGCGACCGATTGTCGAAGAGAGTAAAATATTATTGGTAGCACCTACACAAATTAAATCATCTAAATTCATGATGATGGCATCTTGAGCAATGCCTTTCCAAACCGATACATCACCTGTTTCTTTCCAGTAAGCATATGCTAAAGATGACTTAGTGCCAGCACCATCGGCGTGCATAATTGTACAATAGTTTTCGTCGTTCGCTAATATATCTGGAATGATTTTGCAGAATGCCTGAGGGAATAGGCCCTTATCAATATTCTTTATTGCTTGGTGAACATCTTCTTTAGATGCAGAAACACCTCGTAGGTTGTATCGTTGGTCGCTCATAAATAACAAAGGACAAATATAAATATTTGTCCTCTGCTTTATTCCTTTAATAAAAGTTTTATTATGGTTTTTTAGCCTTAGTAGGAGTAGTTACCGCTGGTGTTGTACTTGGAACTACTGCTGGCGTTGTAGTTGCAGGAGTAGTCGTAGTAGTTGTAGCTGGTTTAGTAGTTGCTGGAATAACTGTTCCAGTTGTTCCTGTAGTACTTCCTGCTGGTTTAACTATACCACCTGGTTTTGCACCAGAAGGAGTAGCCGAAGCTGGTAATCCAGTTGCAGGTTTTGCAGTAGGAGTAGCCGATGCTGGTAATCCATTAGCAGGTTTAACAGTAGGAGTTGCCGATGCTGGTAATCCAGTTGCAGGTTTTGCAGTAGGAGTTGCCGAAGCTGGTAATCCAGTTGCAGGTTTTGCAGTAGGAGTAGCTGATGCTGGTAATCCAGTTGCAGGTTTAGCAGTAGGAGTAGCCGAAGCTGGTAATCCAGTTGGGTTAGTACTTGGTTTTACTGTTCCTGCAGGAGTAGAGTTAGCAGGTACAACTACTGGTGTAGTTGCTTTTGGTGCTAAGTTAGTTCCTGTAGCAGGGTTTGTTGGTTTTGCTGGCGTATTTGGTTTTGGTTTTCCAGCCTCTGGTAATTTTGGTGCTTCTTTAGGCACGTAATCTTCAGAAACAACAGAGAATGAAGTACGACGGTTTTGTTGATGTTGCTCTTCAGTACATTCAACACCATCTTTACAATCATTTAATAATCTAGATTCACCATAACCTTTTGGTACTAATCGTTCAACTTCAATGCCTTTAGATTGTAAGTAATCTACAACCGACTGTGCACGACGTTGAGATAAATCAATATTATATGCAGAATCAGCTCTTGAATCCGTATGTGAAGCAACTTCAATAACGAATGTAGGGTTGTCTCTTAATGTTTTAATTAATGAGTCTAAGATATGAATAGATTCTTCACGTAAATCTGCTTTCGCTAAATCGTAAAGGATACCTTTTAATACAATCTCTTTTAATGGAATAGGATTCAATTTAAAGTTGATGTTAAACTCTTTCGATTCTTTCAACCCGTATGTAGTTGCTTCACCAACATCTCCAAAGAATCTATACTTCGAAGAGTTTAATTGGTAATTCACATCTTTTTTAATATTGAATTTATAAGAACCTGTTGCATCACTAGTAATGGTTTGTGTGCTACCATCACTACCAATAATGGTAATCTTAGCTTGTGCTAATACTTTGTTCGTTGCATTGTTAATGGTTTTACCAACGATTGTATACACTAATGGAATAGCATATGCTGAGTAAATATCATCTTCTCCTTTACCACCAAAACGATTTGATGATAAGTAACCAATCTCTTTATTTTCATCTAACACAAAACCGAAGTCATCTCCAGCAGAGTTAGTAGGTGATTTTAAGTTTAATGCTTCAGTCCAATCACCATCTTCGAAATCACAGAAGTAAATATCAAATCCTCCCATACCATTGCGGCCATTAGAAGAGAAGTAGATTGTTCCAGAAGTATGTATGAATGGGAATTCCTCGTCTCCAGCAGTATTGATTTTCGGACCAGCATTAATAGGTGAGCTCCATGATGTACCTTGACGATCTGAATACCAAATATCTTTTCCACCTAAACCACCTTTTAAATCACTCGCGAAATAAATTCTGTTTCCATCTGCAGATATGCTTGGATGTCCAAGTATTGCTGAGTCTGGATTAGGAATAGCAACCTCTGTAGGTTCTGTCCAAGTATTACCTTCATTTTGTGTTGAGAATATTCTACATGAATTTTCTTTTCCTTTCGGACCATTACATTGTGTGAAGTATAATACTCTGTTCGTATTGTCGAAACTTGCAACACCTTCGTTGAAGGCTGAGTTAATGTCTTTGTTTAATGATTCAGGCTTACTCCATTTGTTTTTACCTGTATTTTGTGCAGCGTAAATATTCTCGAAGTTCTTTCCTGTTCTTTCGTAATAGTTTTTACCTTTTACAGTTCCACGGTTCGACGTGAATATAATTCCTTTACCATAAAAAGAAGGAGCGTACTCCATATCTTTTGTGTTTAATGAAGTCTCATTGTACACATCAAAGAACACATCTTTCTTTTTCCACTCGAGAATCATTTTACAATTCTCAATTAATTTCATGGTAGCCGAATCATTTGGGTTCTTTGCTAGCAATTCTTTGTAAGCATCTATGGCATCATCAAAACGATCTTGTGCTTTTAAGGCATCAGCTAATTTTAAATAAGCAAAACTAGAGTCGTACCCCGCTTTAATAGCTTTATCATACCAAGTAGCTGCTTGCTTATGGTTATTGATTAATCGGTAACATTCACCAATTTTGAAAGTCAACTCAACTTTTGTGTCTTTTTTTCTTACATCAGGAATAGCCTTTTTGTAAAGATCAGCAGCTGTAAAATATTTTTCATTGTTGTAAGCCTTTTCTGCTAATGCAACACTAGCTTTTTGCGACCCACAAGAAAAGAAAATCGTACTAACACCGATGGTGATAATGAATAAAGAAAGATGTTTTAACTTCATTTTAGATGAATATTGCTTTTATAAAACGCATTCCACAGCAAATATGATACCGTTGGAAAAACCAAATATATATTTTTTTATAGAATATTAATGATGCAGGAATCAAATATTACGAAAAAGCCACCTTGTGGGTGGCTTCTCTATTGATTTGGAAAATATTATTTCAAAAACAACAATTCTCTGAATTTTGGTAAAGGCCAGAACTCATCGCCAACGATAAGTTCAAGTTTATCAACATTATAGCGAATAGTTTCAAAAAATGGCTTCACTTTTTCATCGTAAGCAATCGCTAATTTGCGTGAATCTGCAATGGTATTCGCTTTTTTACGCTCTTCAGTCATTTCATCTACCGATTTTTTAATGATAGACATATGCTCTGATATTTTTTTAAGTATTTCAAACTGAGGTTCGTATGCTGCTTTAGTTAATCCGATTTCTTTTAGTCCTTTCACATTTTCAATTAATGTGTTTTGATAAGATACCGATGCGGGGATTATCGAACTGGTAACTAATTCACCGATAATTCTCGACTCAATTTGTAGTTTTTTCATGTAGTTCTCTAACATGATTTCATGACGAGCATGAATTTCTACTGAATTGAATATGTTATTGCGTGTGAATAAGTCAGACGTTTTCTTAGAAACATAAGCATCTAAAGCTTTAGGAGTAGTTTTAATATTCGCTAAACCTCTTTTTGCTGCTTCTTTTTCCCACTCTAAGCTGTATCCATTTCCTTCAAAACGAATTGCTTTAGATTCTTTAATGTATCTCTTTAAGATGGTTAAAATAGCAACATCTTTTTTCTCTCCCTTAGCAACTAACGAATCTACCTCTTTCTTGAATGAAATTAATTGATCAGCCATGATGCTGTTTAAAACAGTCATTGGTGCAGAAGAATTCGCTGATGAACCTACCGCTCTGAATTCAAACTTGTTACCAGTAAAGGCAAATGGTGAAGTACGGTTACGGTCTGTGTTATCTAATAAGATTTGTGGAATTTTAGGAATACCTAACCACATTGCATTGCTCGTATCTGCTTTCTTGTTGATTTTAGAAGTTTCCACTTCGTTTAATACCTCATCTAATTGACTTCCTAAGAAGATAGAGATAATTGCTGGTGGAGCTTCGTTTGCACCTAAACGGTGATCGTTATTAATAGAAGCGATACTTGCACGTAATAAATCGGCATGCTCACTTACTGCTTTTATAGTGTTTACAAAAAATGTTAAGAACATCAAGTTGTTCTTTGGTGTTTTTCCTGGAGCTAATAAGTTTTTACCAGTATCGGTAATTAACGACCAGTTGTTGTGCTTACCTGAACCATTTACACCTGCATATGGTTTCTCGTGTAATAACACTTTAAATCCATGTCTGCGTGCAACTTTGTCCATTAAGTCCATTAACAATTGGTTATGGTCAATCGCTAAATTGATTTCCTCATAAATAGGAGCACACTCAAATTGACTTGGCGCAACTTCATTATGACGAGTTTTTAATGGAATACCTAATTTGATAGCTTCCGTTTCTAATTCTACCATGTACGCTAATACACGATCAGGAATAGAACCAAAATAATGATCTTCTAATTGTTGCCCTTTTGCCGACATGTGTCCAAATAAGGTACGACCTGTTAACATTAAATCCGGACGAGCATTATATAATGCCATATCAACTAAGAAATATTCTTGCTCAATACCTAAAGAAGCATTTACCTTCTGAATGTTTTTATCGAAGAACTGACAAACTTCAACAGCTGCCTTATCTAATATGTGTAATGCTTTTAATAATGGTGCTTTGTAATCTAATGCTTCTCCAGTATACGATACAAATACTGTAGGAATACATAATGTACTACCCGAACCATTTTCCATAATAAATGCTGGAGATGATGGATCCCAAGCTGTATAACCACGTGCTTCAAACGTATTACGAATACCACCATTTGGGAATGATGATGCATCTGGTTCTTGTTGTACTAAAGCATCACCAGAAAATTTCTCTAATGCTCTTCCATCCGAACTTGGCTCAAAAAACGAATCATGCTTCTCTGCTGTACTTCCTGTTAATGGTTGGAACCAATGCGTATAATGCGTTGCACCTTTTTCAATTGCCCAAGTTTTCATTGCTGAAGCAATTTGATCTGATGCTGCGCGGTCGATTGTTTTACCATTGTTAATACTATCTTCTACTGCAGTGTAAGCATCTTTAGAAAGATACTGCTTCATCTTCGCCTTGTCGAATACATTGGCTGCGTAAAAGTCAGAAATTCTGTTTGAGGGAGTTTTTACAACAATGTTAGCTCTGCTTTGAACTACATCGAGTGCTTTGAATCGGATTGAAGTCATGATTTTTGCTGTTTTTGTAAATTTATACCACAAAAGTAGTAAATCACTTCATTATTTTTAGTGTTTTTGTGAAAAAGACTCAAATATTTATACCAATAGTGTTGAAAAGTAGGGTAAAAGTTCAAAAACACCTAAAAAACCAATAATTTTTCATTTACATCTTATATATTATCTTTAACGTGTGATAAATCTAATTAAAGAGAAGTTTAAAAATAACAGGGATTCCTTCCAATTATACCTAGGAAACAGCATTGTAAGTGTGTTTACTTTCTTGAGCATTGCATTGCTTTCTCATTTTCTTATTCCCGACGAATATGGTTCTTTCCGCTATATGTTAATGGTCATGAGTATAGCCGTTTCTTTAGGAACATTAGGCTTCTCACAGGCAATATTCTATTATTTGAATACCTCTAAAACTGCTCAGTTAGCATACGATTATATTAATGCACTGAGAGTAGGTATGCTTATTAGTTCTGTAGTTGTTGTACTTCTACTAAGTATTTATCTCTGGGTTACCAATTCTATGAATTCTTTTTTTGATTGGAATAAATACTACATCTGGGTTGTATTGCTCATTATCCCTGGGATATTTCAAAGTGCCGAGTTAAACATGTTCCTAAGCATGCGTAGGGTCGGAGCTTATTTTATAAATACCTTAACCATACAAACCATAAAACTCGGACTAATTTTCATTGCTTTTACGGTTAAAGCTTCTTTAATACATTATGTGTTGATATTAGCAGTAACTGGTGTCGCTCCAACTATCATCAACAATATTTATATACAACGTTTCTTTAAAGATGAGCACTTTGCTTTTCATAAGGAGTTACTTCGTAACCTATGGCGCTATGGTTTGCCAATTGGTATCGGATTATTCTTTGGGGTAATCATGTCACATACCGATAAGCTATTATTATCTTATTTGTTAAATGACTCTGTAAGTATTGCTCGTATTAGCAATGGTAACTTTGAAGTTCCTTTAATTACAGTATTCTATACCTCATTTTCAGCTATTGCTTTTCCGTTCATGTTAAAGGCTTATAATGATGGAAATATTAAAGAATTATTGAGAGTTCGTAATAATTATCAGCGAGAAGTAACTTTGATTTTATATCCAATAGTAGTAGCACTCATCGCTTGGAGTCCTTCATTTATTCCTGTAGTATTTGGATCCGACTACCAAAGTAGTGCTGTATTCTTTGCTATTTACGCCATCACCTTTTTCTATCGTTTCAATAGTTACCACGATATCTTTTTAATTACCAATAAAACCAAATACATCAGTATTATTCAAGGTATTGAATTGGTGTTCCATATCGGATTAACATATGTATTGATTTCAAAGTATGGATTAATAGGAGCGAGTATAGCTCATTTAATTACCAATACTATTTATGCATTTGTGTGTACGTTAATTTCTAAAATAATATTAAAAGTTAGGATGTTAGATATTATTCCGTTTTGGTATTTATATAAAATTGTGTTTATAGCAACGGTGATGATGTTCCCATTCTATTTTGTATCTATTTATTTCAAATCGGATATCGTTAGAATATTAATTGCTGGGGTGTATGTGGTAACGAGTATATTGCTCTTGTATAAATTGGAATCAAAAAAAGAAGAAGTTACTTCATAAGGTATATTTTACCAAAACCCTGACTGAAATATTTATCGGCATCGGTAGCTCTCTCTTTAAAGCTATTGTTGTCTTTAATAGTTACACGGTACAAGTAAACTCCATTCGCTAATCTATTGCCATATTCATCCGTGCCATTCCATCGATAATCGGTAATGTTATGTCCGATTTTTATTGCACCCAGTTCAGCTTTTCTAATTTCTTTTACAATTTTTCCACTAATGGTCATGATTTGTATCTTAATATCCTCTGGAACGCTTTCCCCTGTTAAGGTAAATACAAATTGTGTTTGTGTAGTAAATGGATTTGGATATGGGAAGAAGTGTGTGATACTCGACTCGTTAATGACTTCAAAATTTATTGTGTAATCGTTGTTTTGTATATTATTGTTACTTGCATCTTTCACTTTAACTTTCATCGCATACATTCCGTCGGTACTTAACTTAGGATGGTAATTTAGATTGAATTCGTTTTTCAATGAAGAGTTAGCAGTTGTGTAGGTGAGGTTTGGACTGGAGTAACTTATTTTTTTGAAATCATTTTCATTCGGGTTCTTCAAATATAATTCAACTACACTACTATCGTTGAGTAACAAATATTTATTGTCGTCTTTCAACGTAATTTTAATTTCAGGATTTGGAGAAATGATATCATTTTGCATTGGGGTTTTGCCATCAATAAATACACTCAATACCGGAGATTTGATGTCCTTATCAATAACTACTTCGCTTTCAAATGTATTATTATATGGGATTAATTCATCAGTTTCATTAAGATCTATACGGCTTTGGATTTTTACTTTGCCTGAATACGCACGAGTTGGAATTTGATAAGTGAATGTTAACGTATCTAATGCATTTAAAGTAGTTATTGTATCTTTTTTAAGGGTTAACAGTGTTCTGTTTTCATCAATAGAATTTAATAAAACTTGTGCAGTATCAATAGTTTCTTCCCCTAAATTAATAAAAGAGAAACGGTATCGAATGGTGTCGCCCTGCATGGTTTTACTAGGCTCTAATAAAAATTGATGTTGAGGTAAGATACTCGCCTCATTCGGTAATTTATATTTTAAGCCCCAAGATTTAAATTGAGGTGGATTAAAATTTACGGAATCTTTAAAAGTTGATATTAGTTGAATTTTAGAATACAAGTTGGTATTTACATCACTAATAGAAATGCTATCAACAGCATTTGTTGATGTTCTTAACGCAACGGAATTGTTGTTTGTATCAATTCCAAAAACTTGCATCAAGAAATTGTCATTGCTTTCCTTAACGAAGTTCCAATTAATGCTCGTCCATTTTTTTACTGGACCAATAACTTCAGAACGAATTTTTCCATTATCCCATTTGCCGGTATGAGTATAATTTAAACGTATGAATTGCTTATTAGGAGGGATGCCACTACTTAAGTCAGCCGTTTTCTCAATAGCTGTTCCAATGGCAGAACCTTTGTATCCTACGAATGTATAAGGATATCCATCTTCAATGTTTCGTATTTGAGCTAATCCAATACGTTCAAAAGCTTGATACACATTTTCTGGTAAGGATTTTAAATTAGAGGTTAATCCATTATATCCTGCAACCACATACCCTGCAGGAATTGAGTTTAAGTAGTATACTAAGGAATCAAGTGCAGTAGAATTTTGTGTATTAAATATAAACATTCCACTGTATTTATAAACACTGTAAGGGTAGTCTGGTGTGTTTGCAAATAAATTATATCCGCTAGGGTAACTATATCGTGTAAGGTTTTGCGGGTGTATGGCAAAGAGAACAATTCCAGTGATTGATGACCCTAGATAAACTGGTGGATTATTATTAATTCGCAGTCTTCGTTCAATAGAATCAGTTCGTGCTAAGTCACCACGAGTATTGATGGCAAACTCTACAGTATTATTTACAAATGCCAGGTTGTTATTTTCCAATATCACATTCGAGAATAAATCTGTGTTTAATTGCTTTGCTGAAGATTGTTGCCAAGTGTTTAAATTGTTGGACGCATAAGTAAAGGAGGTATTTTCCCAATCCGACTCTTGAGCATTACCCTTAATTTTAGTTCTGAGGTAATAAATGGTATTATCTTTTCCTTCAAACGTTAAATCTTTACGCAGTAATTGTTGATCGGTCCACTGGTATGTTCTTAAATAACTTGTGTTAAATAGTTTACTAGTGTCAATTTCTACTGTATATTCTACATCTTTTGCATAAATATCACTGCATTGTACAACCAAGTGTATGGTTTTTGATTTTACAATGGATAATTGTCGTGGTTGTATGATGATGGGTTTATAACTTGATAAATAGATTTCTTGTGAAATGGAATTATTAATTTCGTTTGTTTCATCTATTTTCTGATTTGGGTCAATACTTACTTTTATCGAATTGGTACCACTTAATTCTTTGGTCCGCTCTACAGTGAAATAGAAAGTATCGATATTGAATACATGATCTTTTTTAATAATAGGATAGGTGATTACCTGTTGATTATTAATGGTTCGTTCGATTTGTAATTCAATACTATCGTTAATGGCTTTCCCTGGGTTTTGAATAATACAAGCAAACTCTACTGAATCATTATTTAAAAAACTTTTTGTGGTAGTAAACAATCCGTTGTTAGCAAAAGTATAGTCGCTATTGTTTGGTGCATAGAATCTTAAACTCGGGTCGCCTTGGTAGAAATATTGGCGAGCATGTAAAATGTTTAAGCTGTCGTTGGCATTTACAAAATTCTTAAGAGTTTCTTTTTGAATAATTCCAATACTCTCTCCATACTTGTTTTTAAAGGCGTTTTCGTAGAAATATTGAGCATATAAACTTAAGTAAGATGGGAACCCTTCATCACTCGTGGCTAGCCAACCAATAGCACCTTTGTTTCTAGAGCGCATGTAATTTTCGCCCATCGAATTATCTGAAGAACAATTTCCAACAGCACATCCGTTTAAGAAATAGATGGGGTATTTGCCTTGATTAGATAAGGCTTCTGGTTCACCAAAATTAATCTCTACAAAATAATTAGCTCCGTGTCCAAAGTATGTTAATAAGGAAATGCCTGAGTTTGTTAATTCAAGTATTTTCTCACGATAATTATCACTAATCGGCTCATTCACTTTCTTATTGAAATTAATCACTTTCGCTCCTAAAGAAGGCTGTTTAGCAATGCCTTCACAAACATTAAGTGCCGAAGTAAATAATGTATTCTCTCCAATACTTCTTCCACCCGTTGCATGAATAATATTTTTCCTCCATAATGAAACATCAGAATTACTTTCATACTCTGTTGCCTTCACTAGGTAGTCTTCTACCTCTTCATCATTTTCTGCAGCTAGTCTACCAATTCCCATAGTTGGGATAATCGGATTGAAATTAAAACTACTCACATACAATATATCCGACGGTGGCACACCTACCGATGGAACCAAATCTCTAACAGCAATCCCTGAAGTATTGTACGTGTTGGATTGCATTCCCTTTCCTATAATAAATAAGTTTTTTGAAGGTATTTTAGCAGTGCTATTATATTGCTCTACAAACTTCTTAATAGCTAACGGATGATGGTATCCGAAGGTGTAGGTATTGTATAAATCTTCTGCAAAGACTAATAAAGTGGGTATGCCTTTATTGATTTTGTATTGTTGATAGTTCTTAGCCGATGTCTCTAGTTTTTTAGAACTGATGATGATCAATTCATTGCTCTCATTTTTAAAATCAAAATTAATGAGATTAGTTTTTTCTATCGCAAAAGAACTGATTACATCAATAGATTTTATAGATGCAATAGTAAATTCAGAATGTAAATTGTTATTGCCAAGCTTAAAATATATACTATCCGCTTTTGTATTGGAAGTATAGTATTCATTATCTTTTTCACTGAACAGCACCATACTATCTAGTGGAGCATTAGAAAAGATTAGGTTTGATAGTTCATTTGTGCTTAACTTAAAATTCAAGAATTTAATGTTCTGTAAATTACTGCTTCTGCTATAGCTGAATTTAACATAGGGTACAGTATTGTAATCGCTTTCGGCAGATAAATCGTTTACACTATTGAATCTAATGTTTGTTGATGTAGAGAATAGCGTTCCATTTAATCGATAATGTAAGCTCAAACATTCATAGCCCTTGTATAAGGTATCAAGTAACGTGGAAGTAGTATTGCCGAGCAATTCAATTTTTAAATGATGATTGGCATTTGGATTTCCTGATATTGCATTCGATTGGCCAGAAACATAGGTTTGTATCTCAACATCTTTTTCGGGAATTATATTTGAAAAATCTAATGTTCTAGATTGCGAACTGCCTATAGACCACATTGCGCCTGAATATCCTTCACCGAGTGTATATTCTGATAGCGTTGCTCCAGCGCTAACATCTTTACCGAAGAAATAGGAGTCGCTGTACACGTTAACATTCTCGTATTCGAAACTATTTACCCATCTATTGGAATTTTCGGTTACTGCTTTTTTGTAATAGTTACCTTTTTTCGTTTCATCATAACTCAATAAATAAATTGAGGTATCACTATACATGCTGAAGTATGGATTTAGACTCGCCCCAGATTTATCATACATCTGCTTGTCTAAGAAACCATCATTTTTCTTCGCAATAAATAATATGGCATTACTGCTATTCCACAAGCTGCTGGTATCCATTATAAAAAACGGTATCGTTTGTCCGTTCTTTTGTAAATGAAAATACCTAGGGTCGATGTTCGTAAGTTCGGGGAATACTGAATTTAACGAGCTAGCGTTAATTTTAAGGATACCATTGGCGGTTGATTTAATACGATACACTTCATTCGACTGACGAGCATAGCTCAGTAGGCTAACGAGTATAAACAGTAATAAAATGATTGATTTCAACACCAACTTCATACCTACGAATATATTAAAACGTTGTTAATTAATCATTAATAGGCAATATTTCATTCTGATTAATATTTATTGCATTTTAGAGCTATGGAAATTCAGAAAATGGGACATGAGAAATGGGTTAATACTTTCGCAAGTATTGAAACCAGCTTATTTAATCGCCCTGATTTTATCCATACCATAGCGGCTGCCTATCAAAAGCAAATTACTTGGTATGTGGTTTCCGATAAGGATGCCGTATTATTTTCTATACCTATTTATCACTCAGGCCGCAATGCTGCATTAGTAACACACTTCTTTTATCAAGCCATAATAATTCATCAAGAGTTTCCTGAAATTAAACTATTAGAATCGTGGAAGGAGCTAATCGTTGTTCTAAAATCAGATTTTGATCATATTGAGTTTAAGTTTGCCCCTTATGTAAAAGATATTCGTCCGTTTATTTGGTCCGGATTCGAACATTCTACACGTTACACAAGTATTGTTTACTTAGCAACGTTCCCTAATTATTCAGAAAATGTAACTCGTTCCCTAAAAAAAGCACATAAACATAACTTATCTGTAAACAACTTAGCTTTTGATCAAGAAACGGTGTCGATGCAGATTTTTGACATGAAGAAGTATGGCTTAGGACCAAAGCATGCAAAGCGATTTAATTCTTGGTTTTCATCTTTGTCTGAATTACAAAATACACGTGTATTTCAATTAATAGATGAGGAAGGTTCGATTATTGGTTCTTCTCTTTTTCTGTATGATAAACAAACAGCATATTTAATTGGAACGATGGGTGGTAAAGATAGTAGCGGTGGTCAAGCTTTCTTATACGATCAAGCATTTAACTATTTTAAAGAATTGGGAATCAGTGAAGTTGACTTATTAGGAGCGAACATACCATCGGTTGCATTATACAAATCAAAACTCGGTGGAATCGTAGAACCTTACTTCATGGTTTCGTACCATAAACATAAATTCATAGCCGATTTAACCCGAAAAGGAAAAAATATCGCTAAAGGAATGTTGAAATCACTCAGAATTATCAACAAATAGGGTAATAAACAATCAAATTGTTACTTTTGCAGCATCAATTTTATTGTCTTGGAAAATACTCAATTAACAACCCTAGAAACAGCCAAAGAGCTTGGTTTATTGCCAGAAGAATTCGAACGCATCAAGGAAATTTTAGGTAGAACACCGAATTTCACTGAGCTAAGTATTTTCTCTGTGATGTGGAGCGAACATTGCTCTTACAAAAACTCAATCGTTTGGTTAAAAACATTACCCAAAGATGGACCTCGTATGTTAGCGAAAGCTGGTGAAGAAAATGCCGGTTTAGTAGACATTGGTGATGGTATCGCTTGTGCATTTAAAATTGAATCGCATAATCACCCTTCTGCATTAGAACCTTACCAAGGTGCCGCAACAGGTGTGGGTGGTATCAATCGTGATATTTTCACGATGGGTGCTCGTCCGATTGCTCAATTAAACTCTCTTCGTTTTGGTGATATTAACCAAGAACGTACTAAGTGGTTAATTAAGGGTGTTGTAAAAGGTATTGGCGATTATGGTAATGCATTTGGCATTCCAACAGTTGGTGGTGAAGTATTTTTCGATGAGTGTTATAATATCAATCCTTTGGTAAATGCCATGTCGGCTGGTATTATTAATGTTGGCGAAATGATTTCAGCAACCTCTTATGGTGTTGGGAACCCTGTATATATTGTAGGTTCGGCAACAGGTAAAGATGGAATTCATGGTGCAGCATTTGCATCTAAAGATATTACGGAAGATTCGGTAAATGATTTACCTGCAGTTCAAGTAGGAGATCCTTTCCAAGAGAAATTATTATTAGAAGCTACGTTAGAAGTTATAAAGACTGGTGCTGTAATTGGTATGCAGGACATGGGTGCAGCGGGTATTATCTGCTCTAACTCAGAAATGTCGGCTAAAGGTGAGCATGGTATGGTTATCTACTTAGATAAAGTTCCTACTCGTCAGGCACACATGAAACCTTATGAAATCCTTTTATCAGAATCTCAAGAGCGTATGCTTATTGTAGTTGAAAAAGGTAAAGAAAAAGAAGTAGAAGCGGTATTCGAGAAGTGGGACTTAAATTGTGCAATCATTGGTGAGGTAACCGATACAAAACGTTTGCATTACTACATGGATGGCGTATTAGTTGCCGATGTACCTGCAGATGATCTAGTATTAGGTGGTGGTGCTCCAGTTTATCATAGAGAGTACAAGGAGCCAGCTTACTTTTCAGAAAATAAGAAGTTTACAATAGATTCTATTAAAGAGCCTGCCGATTTAAAAGCAGTTGCCCTTTTCTTAGTTAATCATCCAAATATTGCTTCAAAGCGTTGGGTAATCAACCAATATGATTCGATGGTAGGTACGGCAAACATGTCGACAAATGCTCCATCTGATTCTGCTGTAGTAAACATTAAAGGAACAGATAAGGCAATTAACTTAACGGTTGATTGTAATGCTAGATACGTATATGCCGACCCTGAAGTGGGTTGCGCTATCGCTGTTGCAGAAGCTGCACGTAACATTACATGTACTGGTGGCGAGCCTGTTGCTATTACCAATTGCTTAAACTTTGGTAACCCATACAACCCTGAGGTGTACTGGCAATTTGTTAGTGCTATTAAAGGTATGAGTGTAGCATGTACGAAATTCGAAACCCCAGTAACAGGTGGTAACGTTAGTTTTTACAACCAATCATCAGATGAGGGGCCTGTTTTCCCTACACCAACAATTGGTATGTTAGGGGTAATGGATTCAAAAGAATTCCGTACAACCTTAGATTTTAAACATGTTGGCGATTCCATCTTCTTAATTGGTGAATCAAAAAATGATATTTGCTCATCAGAATATTTAACATCATTCCATGGTGTTAAGTCATCTCCAGCTCCATTCTTTGATTTAGATAAGGAATACGATACTCATCAAGTAATTAAAGGCTTAATTCATAATAAACTAATCCAGTCGGCACACGATGTGTCTGATGGTGGTTTGTTCGTCACTTTATTAGAGTCGGCAATGCCAAATCACTTTGGGTTTGCCATTGAGTCGGATGACTCAGTTCGTAAAGATGCCTTCTTATTTGGAGAAGCTCAAGGTCGAATAGTCGTTTCAGTAGCAAAAGAACAACATGAATCTTTTATTGAGTACATGTCACTTAACGAAATAGAATACAACAACTTAGGTGAGGTTACCTCATCCGAAATTAAGGTAGATGATGAGTCTTTTGAGAACATCGATACCTATACTTATCGTTATGAGCATGCTTTAGAGGAGATTATTGAAAAACAATAATTTTGGGAAACAAAGCATTTCATTTCAAGCAATTTAAAGTAGAACAAGATCGGTGTGCGATGAAAATCGGCACCGATGCTGTTTTAATGGGAGCCTTACTTCCTCTAGATTCCAAGCGAATGGAAGCTCTAGAAATAGGATCGGGAACTGGTGTTATCTCCTTAATGTTATGCCAACGTAACCCTAAACTCAGTATTAAGAGCCTAGAAATTGATGCAGAGGCACAAGAGCAATGCGCACATAATTTTGAGAAGTCGCCTTGGAAAGAACAATTACAGAGTATTCAGGCTGATTTCTTAAACTTTGAAACTGAGCAGAAGTTCGATTTAATCTTTAGTAATCCACCATTTTTCAGTAAATCCTTACTTTCTGATTCAGAAAAGAGAAACATAGCACGCCACATCGATGCTGATGTTTTTGAGCAATGGGTATTAAAAGCATATGAATTACTTAACGATAACGGAATATTGGCATTTGTAATCCCTTCAGAAAGTGTTGACTTAATATCAAATACATTAGAGGGTAAGATGATTCTAGAGTCGAATACCTTTATCCGTTCATTCCCAGAAACAGAAGTTATCCGAAATATTGTTGCCTTTAGGAAGAGCGATAAATTGGGGAGCTTTGGAATTAAGTCATTAAGTATATATTCAAGTAAGGATGTATATTCACCTGAATATGAACATGCACTGAAACATTACCTAACCATTTTTTAATGATAAAAATAGGCTTACTCTCCGATACACATTCTCATTTCCCCGACGAAGTTTACAAGTACTTCGCTGAGGTTGATGAGATATGGCATGCTGGAGATGTGGGGAATATGGAGGTCATAGAAAAGCTAAAAGCATTTAAACCGCTTCGTGCTGTGTATGGGAATATCGATGGGCAAGAGATGCGTAAGAAATATCCTTTGGATGTAACGATAGAATTAGAGGGCTTGAGGATATGGATGACTCATATTGGGGGTTATCCGGGTAAGTATGCGGATCGTATCCGTAAAAGTTTGGAAATCACTCGTCCCGGATTATTTATTTCAGGACATTCACATATTCTTAAGGTTATTCCTGATAAAAAATTAAATTTGTTACACTTGAATCCAGGATCAGCGGGGAAAGAAGGATTTCATCAGGTAAGAACCATGATGAGATTTGCCATAGAAGCTGGTAAAATAAAAGATTTGGAGGTGATAGAGATAGGACCAAGAGCAATACAAACAAAACTATAAGCAAATTAACATGTCACAAGTAATCACACTAGGCCAATTTATTATTGAGAAGCAGGCCGATTTCCCTTTCGCTAAGGGAGGTTTCTCCAGATTAATTAGGGATTTAGCCATTGCCGCAAAAATTATTAACCGCGAGGTGAATAAAGCAGGCTTAGTTAACATTTTAGGAGAAACAGGCGACACCAATATACAGGGTGAGCAAGTAAAGAAATTAGATGTATTCGCAAACGAGCAATGTATTGCTGCTTTAAAAGCAGGTGGAGAATGTTGTATGATTGTTTCTGAAGAGAACGACGATGTGATTCCAATCAACTCTACGATTTCACAAGAAGCGAAATATATTGTTTGTATCGATCCATTAGATGGATCATCGAATATTGATGTAAACGTATCGGTGGGAACTATTTTCGCTATCTACAGAAGATTAAGCGAGAACGGCGTATGTGCGTCGGACGAAGCATTACAATCGGGTAGAGAGATGGTAGCAGCAGGTTATGTTATCTATGGTTCTTCTACCATGTTTGTATATTCTACGGGTAAAGGTGTTAATGGATTTACATTAGATCCAACCATTGGTGAATTCTGTTTATCACATCCGAATATGCAAATTCCAGAGAATGGAAAAATGTATTCAATCAACGAAGGAAACTATATACACTTTCCTGATGGAGTAAAAAAATACTTGAAATATTGTCAAGAGATTGATGACGCTACGAAACGTCCGTATACATCACGTTATATAGGATCAATGGTTGCCGATTTTCATAGAAACTTATTGAAAGGTGGAATCTTTATTTATCCATCTTCGTACGGTGCACCAAGTGGTAAACTTCGTTTAATTTACGAGTGTAACCCAATGTCGTACTTAATCGAACAAGCAGGTGGTAAATCAAGTGATGGATTAAATAGAATATTGGATTTACCAGTAAACGATTTACATCAACGTACACCTATTTTTATTGGTTCTAAGTTAATGGTAGAGAAAGCAGAAGAGTTTATGGCTGCACACTCAGCTGTTGAAAAGTTGGTCTGAGTTTTTCTCATCCTCATACACTTGGTCAATCAATAACACTTTATTTTCGGAGGCTGCGACTGCTAATTGGTCGCAGCGTTCGTTTTCAAGGTGACCATTGTGTCCCTTTATCCATTGGAATTTTACTTGATGTTGACGATATATATTCACAAAGCGAATCCATAAGTCTTTATTCTTTTTTCCCTTAAATCCGATACGAATCCAGTTCCATAGCCATCCCTTATCTACGGCTTCTGTTACATATTTAGAATCGGAAACTACGAGCACATTGGAACCCTTAGTCTTTATTTCTTCTAAGCCTTTAATTACCGCTAACAGTTCCATTCTATTGTTGGTCGTTAAGCGAAAGCCCTCCGATAATTCCTTGTAATGCGGACCCGATTTTAACACCACTCCGTATCCACCATTGCCAGGATTTCCCTTAGCTGCACCATCGGTATATAAATGAATCATAATATTATTCCTTCAAAAATTTTCTAATTCGGTTAACATACAGTACCCACATCACCGTAGTTAGTAATGCGAAGATGCGTGAAATTTCAAACAACCATTGTACTTTAATGAATTTCTGTTCACCCCAAGCCCATACTAAATTCATACTGTGTAAGAGTACAATGATCAAAAAATAGGGCCACTCTCTTTTATCAAACGAAGTTAAGTAAGCACTAAAAATAAACATCGGGAATAAATACCGCTCGTGCATTTCTGGTAAAAGCATAAAATAGGTAAAGCAAAATAAAGAAAGTAGCGCAATTACTTTAGGCTTCGATGGGTAATGCTTTTTGATGTTAAATAAAATCCAAGTAAATGCAATAGCGAATAGTGTGTATGCTAATACTTTTCTACTAATAATTCCGAAAATTAGTACATCATTAGCAGGAAATTTCAATTGCATTTTCAAACCAAAATCTGCCCATAAAGTCCAATAAAAATTAAAAGCATTTACACTGATGAAATTATATCGACCAGCAGCAGTTAAGTGCGGATTAATTGAATCCATTGGGTTTGGTGCACCAAGTATAAAAGGTAAATTGAGTAAAATGAAAATAGAAAATAGTAAGAGAATTGAATAGATTTTTTCTGAAATTGTATTCTTTGAAATTAAAAAAAGTAATCCGAAAATGGGTAAGAACAATAAGGTTTGTGTTTTTAAGCAGAGGGAAATTCCTAATATGATGGCAGTAGGATAGAGCTTGTTTTCTAGAATGTAATAGATGCCAAGAAACATTAATATGCTGTAAAGAATATCAATTTGACCCCAACCGTAGGCATTCACAATAGTGGCTGGCGATAATAACATTAATGCAATAAATACCTTGTTATTTGTTTTGCGATAGAAGAAAAACAAGAAAGAGAATTCGACTATTATATTGAAGAATTTTAAAAAGCTATCAAAAAACTGAGTATGCATATCCCATGAAAAGGCATCAAATAAATGAGCAATAGGAGTAATTACATATAAATAAAGAGGAGGGTAGTCGCATTCAAAGCGATCAACTTTTATAGAATAAATGTTTAATAGACCTTGATGAACGATGCGATCTGCCCAATTTTCAAAAAAATCGAAATCAGAATTATGTCCATCAGAAATAAAAAATAGGATTCTTATCAAGATACAAATCGCTACAAACCACTTCCAAGTGTTTGGTTTATTGATGACTTGGCTAGGATAGGCTTCGAAACGTAAGATGTTTTGAATAAAATTCATTCTCAAAAATAAGATAATTTTGGAGTATTAAATTTCAATTTTGTTGGGAATATTCAATCGGAATGCTATTTTTGTACTCCCATCCAAAAGGATAGGTTACACGGTGGTTGTAGCTCAGTTGGTTAGAGCATCGGTTTGTGGTACCGAGGGTCGTGGGTTCGAGCCCCATCATCCACCCATTAAAAAAAGCTTCTTGATTTATCAAGAAGCTTTTTTTTGCTCTGTGTCTCCGTGCCTCTGTGGTTAAGTGTGAACCCCGTTGTAAAGATCTTAAACACAGAGACACTAAGACACAATTCCTAATTCCTAATTCCTAATTCCTAATTATTCTCCTGAGAACTCTTTCCAATTCTTCGTCTTGTAAATATTATCCCCAAAATAAACCAGAATAGGGTTTATTTCCTTAGGGGTTAGGTATCCTGGCACGTTCGTAAGCATGTTCATGTCTTCATCTAAAAACACGGTAGAAGGGTACGACATTTGACCGTTCAGTAAACTAACTGCAAGTTCATGTGCTTTGTATTCGGTTTTGAATTTGAAAACTTTGTCTTTGAATTGAATATCTTCCTTTTGTTCTGCATTAAACTTCACCAAATAATACTTGGTATTCAGGTTGTTAATAACACTTTGGTCGGTATAAGTGTACTTGTCCATCTTTTTGCACCATCCACACCAATCCGTATATATATCGATTAATATCTTGCGAGGTTCCTTCTTTTGGAGCTCCACGGCTTGCTCGAAGCTAATCCATGTTAGTGTGTTCTCTACACTTATTATTTTGAAAGAACTACATATTGTGATATATAGTATTGACAATAATAAAATTTGTATTTTTTTGTATTTCATAGAATCTATTTCAAATTTATGTAATATTCTTGTTGCAATTTAAATATTAATTTTTTATGTTTGGTTTGCCCGCAAGGGCATGTTTTTCATAGGTAGATGTAGGGTCGATAAGAGTAATCTTTCGACCCTTTTTTTATTTCCTATCTTCGTACAAACATCTTGCCTAAATTTAAGTTTTAATCGTATGAATCGAAAAATAATTGTTGGTATCACAGGAGCTAGTGGATCTATCTATGCAAAAGTATTATTAGATAAACTTGCTAGTTTACAACCGCATATCGAGAAGATAGGTGTAGTGATGTCTGACAATGCAAAGCAAGTGTGGGAATACGAGTTACATAATAAAGATTACGAGAAGTATTCTTTTGATTTTTATGATAAGAACGACTTCATGGCACCATTTGCTTCTGGTTCAGCGAAATACGATACGATGATTATTTGTCCGTGTAGTATGGGAACCTTAGCTCGAGTAGCTACAGGAGTTTCAAACGATTTAATGACTCGTGCAGCAGATGTGATCTTAAAAGAGCGCAGAAAACTAATTATGTTAGTGCGTGAAACTCCTTTCAGTTTAATTCACATCAATAACATGAAAACCGTTACCGAAGCTGGCGGTATAATTTGCCCCGCAAACCCTTCATTTTATTCATTACCAAGTACTTTCGAAGAATTAGCAGCCACTGTTGTTGATCGAGCTTTAGACCTAGCAGGTTTAGATGCGAAGGGATACCGTTGGTCGGAATAAGGAGTTTGAGTAATGGGTAATGGGTAGTGAGTATTGGGTAGTGAGTATTGGGTTAAATAAACTCAATACTCACTACCCATTACCCAATTCCCTGTGGATAAAATAGGACTTGTTTAATTAACAAAAAGCGATAAATTTGAATTCTTAGCTTTCTAGTAAAAGTGATTGAAGTTTTTCTTTTTATTTAAACTTTTTGTATTGAAACCAACCGATATTAAGGATCCGGAATATTACCACAAGGTGGTAGATTGTCAATATGCTTGTCCGGCTCATACACCAGTACCCGAATACATCCGTTTAATAGCTGCGCAAAAATATACTGAAGCGTACATGGTGAATTGGGAATCCAATGTTTTTCCTGGAATTTTAGGTAGAACTTGCGATCGTCCTTGTGAACCTGCTTGTAGAAGAGGTCGTGTAGAAGATGAGCCCGTAGCAATATGTAGATTAAAACGCGTAGCCGCAGATAACAAATCAAATGTTAGCGCATTAATGCCAAAAGCACCATTCCCTTCAAACAGCAAAAAAATTGCATTGATAGGTGGTGGTCCAGCATCATTAACTGTAGCAAGAGATTTAGCTCCTCTAGGATATGAAATTCATTTGTTCGATGATCAAGATCGTGGGGGTGGAATGATGCGCAGTCAGATTCCTTCTTTCCGTTTACCAGAACATGTGATTAATGAAGAAGTAGGATTCATTTTAGATATGGGTATACATACTCAATTTAAAACGAGAGTAGAAAGTTTAAAAGATGTTATATCAAAAGATTACGATGCTGTATTTGTAGGTACAGGTGCACCAAAAGGTCGTGATTTATATGAATTACCAGGACGCCAAGAAGGTGATGCTAATATTCACATTGGTATTGAATGGCTTGCTAGTGTTGCGTTTGAGCACACATCAGCAATAGGTAAAAAAGTTATTGTATTAGGTGGTGGAAATACTGCCATGGATTGTTGCCGTACTTCTCGTCGCTTAGGTGGTGCAGAAGTTAAAGTAGTTGTTCGTAGTCCGTTCAACGAAATGCGTGCTTCGCCATGGGAGATAGAAGATGCCATGCATGAAGATATTCCAATTCTTGATTGCCATGTTCCTAAAAGTTTCGTTATTGAAAACGGAAAATTAAAAGGAATGATGTTCGAAAAAGTTATTGCGAAATACGATGATAAGGGTGGTAGAGAATTAGTAAATGCTGGTGAAGCGGATGTGTTTATTGAAGCCGATGATGTATTAATTGCTATCGGTCAATCAACAAGCTTTACTTGGATTGAAAGAGACTTAGGTTTAGAATTTAATAAATCTGAAATGCCGGTTGTTGATGCAGTTACGTATCAATCAACATTACCAAAAGTTTTCTTCGGTGGTGATGCGGCATTCGGACCGAAAAACGTAATTACTGCTGTTGCTCAAGGGCATCAGGCAGCAATTTCAATCGACTTATTTTGCAGTGGTGAATCGTTAAAAGATCGCCCTTCACCATTCGTAAATTTGGTAAGCCAGAAAATGGGTATCCACGAATGGAGTTACGATAGTATGGTAGAAATTGACAATCGTCAATCTGTTCCTTTAGTCGATAAAAAATTAGCCTTAAGTGATCGTAAAGTTGAAGTAGAATTAGGCTTCGATCATTTACATGGTTTTACAGAGGCACAACGTTGTTTGAACTGTGATGTTCAAACTGCATTCTCTGAAAACAAATGTATTGAGTGCGATGCTTGTGTGGATATTTGTCCGACATCATGCATCACCTTTATCCCAAATGAAGAAGATGAATCAGCATTACGTTTAAAATTAACTATGCCAGCGAACAATCATGATCAAGCGATATTAGTATCGGATGCTGTTCCTGGAACAAAACGTGTGATGGTTAAAGATGAAGACGTTTGTTTGCACTGCGGTTTGTGCGCAGAACGTTGCCCAACATCTGCTTGGGATATGCAAAAATTCTTTTATAGTGTTACAAAAGCAGGGAATCAATGTCAGATCGCAGTAAAATAAATAATTTTGTCGTTCGTTTTGCGAACGTCAACGGTACGGGTTCTGCTTCAGCAAATTTATTGTTTGCGAAAGCAATTTTCAGAATGGGTATTTTCGTTACGCCTAAAAATATATTTCCTTCGAACATTCAAGGTTTACCTACTTGGTATGATGTACGTGTTAGTGAGCAAGGATACTTAGGACGTAGAGCTGGTGTAGATCTTATGGTTTGTGTTAATCCACAAAGCATGAAGAACGATGTAAACAGTGTAAAGCCAGGTGGATATTTTGTTTATGATTGTACGAAAGGAATCAATCCAGAATTCATTCGTGATGATATAAATTACATCGGTGTTCCTTTAATGGAAATGTGTATTCGTGAATACCAAGATCCTCGTCAACGTCAACTTTTCAAAAACATCATTTATGTAGGAGCTCTATCAGCCCTATTAAATATAGAGATGGAAGTGTTAGCTGATTTATTAGCTGAACAATTTCAAGGGAAAGAAAAATTAATCGCACCTAACATTAAAGCGATTGAAATGGGTCGCCAATATATTTTCGATCATTATGAATATCCTTTAGAGATTAGATTAGAGCGAAGAGATTTAGTTGGTGATTCTATTATGATGGATGGTAATTCAGCATGTGGCTTAGGTGCTATTTATGCTGGTGCTACTGTTGCAAGTTGGTACCCAATTACTCCTTCAACTTCAGTTGTAGAAGCGTTTACCGACTATGCAAAAAAATACAGAGTAGATCCTGTAACTGGTAAAAATTTATTCGCTATTGTACAAGCCGAAGATGAATTATCAGCAATTGGTATGGCTATAGGTGCTAACTGGAATGGCTCGCGTGCATTTACCGCTACAAGTGGTCCGGGTGTTTCATTAATGTCGGAATTTTTAGGCTTAGCTTATTTTGCTGAGATACCTTTGGTACTTATCGATGTTCAACGTAGTGGTCCTTCTACAGGTATGCCAACTCGTACACAACAATCGGATATCATTGCTTCAGCATACGCATCACACGGTGATACTAAACATGTTTTAGTATTTCCATCAACACCAACAGAATGTTTTGAAATGACTGCAGAAGCTTTTGAGCTCGCAGAATTTTTCCAAACACCAATCATCATGCTAACCGATTTAGATTTAGGAATGAATGATCATGTTTGTGCTCCATTAAAATGGGACGATTCGAAACCAATGAATCGTGGTAAAGTATTAAACGCTGAAGAATTAGATAAGGTAGAGAAGTGGGGTAGATATTTAGATGTAGATGGTGATGGAGTTCCTTATAGAACTTACCCAGGTACACATCCTACAAAAGGTTCTTACTTTACTCGTGGTACTTCTAGAGATGAGTTTGCAACGTATACAGAAGATAGTGATGCATACGTTCGCAATATGAAACGTTTAGAATTGAAATGGGAAACCATGAAATCTAGAGTTCCTGCTCCAGAATTTTTGCAAGATAAAAATGAGAATGATTACGGTATCATTTACTTCGGAACATCAATATATGCTGCAAAAGAAGCGATTGATATTTTAGCAGATGATGATTTGCATTTTGATGCGATGCGTATTCGTTCGTTCCCATTCAACCAAGATGTTGATGATTTTATCAATGCACATAAAAAGGTATTTTTAATTGAACAAAATAGAGATGCACAAATGAAATCTATTTTGGTAAATGAATTACAAGTCAATCCAAAAAATATCATCTCTGTATTAAACTATGATGGTATGCCAATCACTGCAGATCATATCGTTGAAACGATTAAATCTAAAATTAACAACGAAGTAAAATTAGTTTCTTAAGCAACAAAACATGACTTATATACGTCCGAAATTTCGTCACCCTGATTTAAAAACCAATGATTTGGGTTATACCAAAACGGTATACGAAGGATCATTGTCTACACTTTGTGCAGGTTGTGGACACGATTCCATCAGTGCAGCCATTGTGCAATCATGTTTCGAATTAGCCATTCAACCACACCGTTTAGCAAAACTATCTGGTATTGGTTGTTCATCAAAAACACCAGCCTATTTTTTAAGCCAATCGCACGGATTTAATTCAGTGCATGGTCGTATGCCTTCGGTTGCAACAGGATCAAACCTTGCTAACAAAGAGCTTATTTATTTTGGAGTTTCTGGAGATGGTGATACTGCTTCAATCGGTATGGGGCAATTTGTACACGTGATTCGTAGAAACTTGAACATGGTGTACATCGTAATGAATAATGGATGTTACGGATTAACGAAAGGACAAGATTCGGCAACTGCTGATGAAGGTTCTAAAAGTAAATCGGGATCAGTGAATATGTTTAATGCGATTGATTTACCAAGCTTAGCCTTAGAACTAGGAGCAGGTTTTGTTGCTCAAAGTTTTTCAGGCGATAAAGCTCAATTAATTCCATTAATTAAAGCAGCAATAAAACATCCAGGTTTCGCAATCATCAATGTTATTTCTCCTTGTGTAACATTTAATAATAATCCAGGTTCTACTAAGTCGTACGACTATGTTCGTGAACATATTGAGCTTACATCGACTGTAGATTTTGTGCCTTTCCAAGAAGAAATTACAACAAGCTACGAAGCAGGAGCAGAACAAGATATTACCTTACACGATGGTTCACATTTACAATTACATAAATTAGAAAGTGAATGGAATCCAGAAGATAGAATGTCGGCGATTACTGCTTTGCAGAAAACAAAAATTAATGGCGAAATCTTAACGGGTTTAATTTTCATCGAACCAGAATCGAAAGATTTACATCATGTATTAAATACTGTTGATATTCCATTGAACCAATTAACAGCTAAAGAACTTTGTCCAGGCTCTGTTGCCCTCGAAGAACTTAACGCCGAACTTCGTTAGTATGCTAATGTGCTAATGTGCTAGTGTGTCAATGTGCTAATACTTCAGCACATTAGCACATTGACACACTAGCACATTGGCACATTAACACACTAGCAGATTAACTTAATGAGATTAAATAAATTCATTGCCGAATCAGGTTTGTGCTCTAGGCGCGAAGCTGATCGCTATATTGAAAAAGGGAATGTTTTTATAAATGGTAAACGTGCAAGCGTTGGAGATCAAGTAAAACCTCGAGATATTGTTCGTGTAAACGGTAATGAATTAGAGCCATTACAAGAAGAAGACATTATTTTTATCGCATTAAACAAACCGGTTGGAATAACATCTACAACCGAAGAAGGAGTAAAAGATAACATCGTTAATTTCGTTAATCACAGCACTCGTATTTTCCCTATTGGTCGATTAGATAAAGACTCATCAGGTTTAATCTTCTTAACGAATAATGGCGATATGGTTAATAAAATTCTACGTGCTGGTAATAAGCACGAGAAAGAATATGTAGTGACCGTAAACAAAGCACTAACTGATGAGGTCCTCGAAGCGATGTCGAATGGTGTTCCGATGTTAGGTGTCATGACTAAAAAGTGCAAGGTTGTTAAAGAATCAATATTTACATTTCGAATAGTTTTAGTACAAGGATTGAATCGTCAAATTCGTAGAATGTGTGAGCACTTTGGTTACGAAGTAAACAAGTTAGAACGCGTTCGAATTATGAACATCAGTCTGAAAGGCTTAGCTGTAGGCGATTGGAGAGATCTGAACCCCGACGAGATGAAGTCGATTTATAAGATGACTGTTGGGTCGAAGAGCGAAGGGTCGAAAGGTCGAAGTGTCGAAGGGTTGAAAGGGCGAAGTGGCGAAGCGTCGAAGGGTCGAAATGGCGAAGGGTCGAAGGGTCGAAATGTCGAAGCGTCGAAGGGTCGAAATGTCGAAAAGAATAATCCTGATAACCGGAATCGTAGACCGGCAGGTAATAAGAGAGCGTCGGGTAAGGGAGTAACGAGTAGTGCTGCTTTTCGGAAGAAGAAATAATTCGAAATAAATTCTAAATTTTAATCTTTCACCTTACAACTTAGAATTTACAATTTACAATTTAGAATTTACAATTTATTTGTGTCTCTGTGCCTCTGTGATTATGAAATATACTATCTATTACAAACTTGTTAAACTTAAAAATAATTTAGTATTTTAAATTAACTTAGAATTTAGAACTTAGAATTTAGAATTTGAATAATCATGGCAATTAAAAAAAGTTTATCAAAAACGCATAAAGAAACCCTACTCGAAACACTTAAGTCTCGTTTTGAAAAGAACATGAATAGACACAAGGGTTTAGAGTGGAAGAGCGTTCTTGCTAAATTGGAAGCCAGTGCTGATTCATTATGGTCGTTAAATGAAATGGAAACTACAGGCGGGGAACCTGATGTGATATCATTCGATAAAAAATCGGGCATATATACGTTTGTTGATTGTGCTCCAGAAAGTCCGAAGGGCAGAAGAAGTATATGCTACGATCAAGAAGCATTAAACGCTAGAAAAGAATATAAACCTGCTAACAGCGCAATCAATATGGCCGCTGAAATGGGAATTGAAGTATTAACTGAAGAAGAGTATAAAGCATTGCAACAATTAGGCAAGTTTGATAGTAAAACATCCAGTTGGTTAAATACACCAGCAAACATTAGGAAGTTAGGTGGTGCTATATTTGCAGATTACCGTTTCGAAACTATTTTTGTTTACCACAACGGTGCCGAATCTTATTATGGTGGTAGAGCGTTTCGAGGAAAATTATTAGTGTAATTAGAAATATAAACCGTATCCCTTAAATTTTCCTAAGCTGTTATATTCTAAAGTTGGAGCTGGAATTTTAATTCGATTTAATACGTTAAACACAATTTTTAGTCCCTTGCTTTTCGTAGGTATTTTTGTTAGATCAACATCAAGAGATAATAAGAATTGTCGGTAACGATCGAAATGAGGTATTGGTACACCTAAGTTAGTGGTAGCGGGATTATCAAACTCTCCAAACATCCCATTCGCACTATAACCAACAGCTATATTTAGCCATTTAGGCGTTTTATCTGAACAAATAATTTTATTGGTAGGAAAGCTCAACCAATAGGTATGCGCATTATAATCCAAGAAAAAACTTTTCAGTTGTGTATCTCCTAATCGTCGTGGGTAGTAATCTCGATAAGGTGAAGGTGAATAGGAAAATTTAGGTTTAATGATTTGCTCATCCCAAAATAATTCTTGAAAGGTAAATAACGCAGACCCTGTGAAATTTGCTATCATGTCGTTTTTAGAGAATCCATAACCATCATACATGGCATCAAATAGTTCTATGGGTGTTTGAAGTATTAAACCCATCGGTCCGCCGAATAATAAAGCTTGTTTTTTGGATACCCCAGCCCAACGTAAAGAATGATAGGCTATTGCACTTTCTTGATAGGCAGAAAAGGCATGTCCAAGCTTATCAATCATTAGGTATTCATTACCATCATTGTTATAAAAATGAAAGCCTAGTTTTTCATGACCATCGTACCAGATATAGTTAAGACCTGCAATTCCGCCAATTAATACAGAACCTTGTACTGAGGTAGCTAATATTAGACGTGGTTTATTTATCTTTACCGAATCTTGTGAAAAAGATACGTTAAAAACCAAAAGTAGAAGAAGAAGTGAGAATGCTTTTCTCATCATTAAAGGTAAAAAAATAAAATCAAATGAAATTAACCACGTACAAAACCGAACGTCTTTTATTAAGAAGACTTACTCCAGATGATTATATCTATGTTTTCGAACATTATTCAGATACAGAAATCAAAGATTTTTTCGGATTAACTTCGGATGAAGAATTCATTAAAGAGTTAAATAAATTTGAGAATGGGTACACTACACATAATCGCAGTTTAGAAATGTTTCAATTGATCGATAAAGAAAACAATAAAATTATTGGTACTTGTGGATATCATAATTGGTACAAAGAACATAACAGAGCTGAACTAGGTTACACTATTACAAACGAAGTGTACAAAGGCTTAGGAGTAATGTCTGAAGCAATGAAAGTTGTTTTAGAACATGGTTTTGTTAAAATGAAACTTCACCGTATAGAAGCGCTTGTTGGTACACAAAATGTAGCTTCTATTAAACTATTGGAGAAATTTGGATTCACCAAAGAGGGTGTATTGAAAGAACATCATTTAATTAATGACGTGTACGAAGATTCTATTGTGTATGGTAAGGTTAATGGGTAGTGAGTAGTGAGTAATGAGTAATGGGTAGTGAGTAATGGGTATTATGTTTATTTATCTCACTACTCACTACCCATTACCCATTACTATTTTAAAAATGCTATCTATTCTAGAATAATTTAGAACTTAGAACTTAGAATTTAGAACAAAAAGCATGAACCTTCTTTCCAATGACTTAATCGAAATCGGCATATTATCATTAGGAGCTGAATTACGCTCTGTAATAAACAAAACTTCAAACAAGCAATACATTTGGCAAGCCGATGCTTCGGTTTGGAACAGGAGTTCGCCAGTATTATTCCCTTTTGTAGGTCGATTGAAAAATGATGAATATCGTCACAAAGGAAAGACCTACCACTTGTCGCAACATGGCTTTGCAAGGCATTGCAATTTCGAGCTCATTGTTCAGACTCAAAATCAACTTACATTTTTACTGGTTTCCGATGAAGAATCGAAGAAAGTTTACCCTTTCGATTTTGAACTGATCTTAACCTATACCTTATTTGGGAACGAACTGTTTCTAGATTATCAGGTAAAGAATATAGGTGCTGAGGATATGTATTTTTCAATTGGGGCTCATCCAGCATTTAATACTCCGGGCGATTTAGAAGATTACACTTTAGTATTTGAAAAGCCAGAGGCTATAGAGCGCCAAATTATAAGCGCAGGATTAAGAAGTAATGCGATAGAGAAGGTTGAGTTGATAAATAATACATTAAGGCTAGAGAAGCGCTTATTTGAAGTAGACGCTATCGTCGCCGAAGGATTAAACTCCAATGAAATTACTATCGTGAATAAAGAAAATGAAAAAGTAGTTTCAGTTCGCGTACAAGATTTTCCTTATTACGGTATTTGGTCGAAGTCGCCTTACCCATTCATTTGCTTAGAGCCTTGGGTAGGAGTAGCCGATAAAGAAGATGCTACTGGTGAACTTTCGGAAAAGGAAGGGATTCAACGATTAGAATCAATGGAAATATTTCTTCGCAGAATTGCTTTCCGTTTCTTCTGATCGAGTTTGATGATCATTAAGTTCCATCTCTAAATCACTTAACACAATATCTAAGGATACTACGGAGAAGTGTATCTCTCGTATAGAAAAATAAAGTGAGGCTAGCATGAGTATTAAACTTAAGCCGAAAGCATATTGTCCGGCTTCTACTTTTCCATAAAACAATAGAAACATAGTTAACACACATCCGAACATACAGAACACGCCTAGCATCTGCATTAAACGTATTAGCTTAACTCGTCTTCGTAAGTTGTGTAACTGAAATAATATCTTTTCATTATGCTCATTTTCCCATAAATCTCTAAGGCTTCGAATTCTGCTCGCAATTACGTTAAAGCGGTTAGTATAAGCGAGTAACAACAAGCTCATTGCAGGAAAAAGGAGGGCCGGAGTATTTATTGTGAAATCCATAAAACTATAGGTTAAAATTCTTGTTTAAAAATAGTGAATTACTTAAAGAAATGTTTTAAAATCATATACAATTAGTTAAGTTTGTTGGACAATACTAAACATTAAAGCAAAATGTCAGAAATAGCAGAAATTATTCTAGACGGGAAAAAGTTTGAATTCCCAGTAATTACAGGTACTGAAGGTGAAAAAGCCATTGATATTTCTAAATTACGTGATGAAACGGGTTATGTAACCCTTGATACAGGATATAAAAATACCGGGGCTACAAAAAGTGCTATTACTTTCTTAGATGGTGAAGCGGGTATTCTTAAATACCGTGGTTATCCAATTGAACAAATTGCCGAAAAATCTTCGTTTATCGAAGTAGCTTATTTATTAATTTATGGTGATCTTCCGACTATTACTGAATTA
>JBIINK010000054.1:0-14566 GCA_044337515.1 Sphingobacteriales bacterium
CTCTGCTACAATCACGTAGAAACCAATGATAAAAGCCATCGCCACCATAAATCCAAACATCTGAATGGGTAATGGTAGGTTCACTCCGAAGAGGTAGTTTAAGAGGTCGGATAAAGTTGGAAACATATGTTGAGTTGTGAGTTGTGAGTTATGAGTTTTAGAATTTAGAATTTAGAATTTCATCTAAGACTTCAGTGATATTAACATCACCGTCTTCTGCAATATCTACTAATTTTATTTCTTTTAAATCGTTTACTAATAAGGGATCGTACTTAGCTCTTACTTTTACATAGTTACGAGTAAATCCGTGCATATAGCCATCTTTACTATCGGCTTCGAATAATACTATAGCTTCTTTCCCTAATTGTTGCTCGTAAAAATGTCTGCGTTTTTTCTCCGAAAGTATGGTAAGCATTTTATTGCGCTCCGCACGATCAGATCCAGGTACTGCTCCTTTCATTTCAATGGCTACGGTATTTTCACGTTCCGAATAGGTAAACACGTGTAAATACGAAATATCCATTTCGTTAATGAAATTATAAGTATCGATAAAATCCTCACGTGTTTCTCCTGGGAATCCAACAATTACATCTACTCCAATACAAGCATCTGGCATTATGGCTCTTATTTTATTTACGCGTTCGGTATACAATTCACGTTTGTATCTTCTGCGCATGGCTGCAAGAATTTTATTGGAACCCGATTGTAATGGAATATGAAAATGTGGAACGAAACGTTTAGAACGAGCTACAAATTCAATAATTTCATCACTTAATAAATTAGGCTCAATAGATGAAATTCTAAATCGATCAATCCCTTCCACTTCATCTAATGCTTTTACTAAATCAAAGAATGTATATTTTCCTTTCTCTCCAAAATCACCAATGTTTACGCCGGTTAACACAATTTCTTTGGTACCTGTTTCGGCAATTCGTTTCGCATTTTCAACAACATTTTCTACCGTATCACTCCTACTTGCTCCACGAGCTAATGGGATAGTACAAAACGTACAAGAGTAATCGCAACCATCTTGAACTTTTAAAAATGTACGTGTTCTGTCGCCATACGAGAAACTCGACACAAAGGAATCCGCTTGTGTAATTTCTTGTTGAAATATTTTCGCTTTACCTTCTTGCTTCGATAAGTTTCCGATGTAATCCATCAATTGAAATTTCTCAGAAGCTCCGAGTACAATATCAACACCTGGTATTTCAGAAATTTCTTGAGGTTTTAATTGAGCATAGCAACCAATAATAGCAACATATGCATTGGGCGAATGCTTCAATGCTTCCTTCACTACCTTCCTACACTTTTTATCGGCATGGTCGGTAACCGAACAGGTATTGATCACATAAATATCGGCTGTCTCATGAAACTCTACCTTTTCATACCCATTATCTATAAAAAGTCTTCCTATCGAAGAAGTCTCCGAATAGTTTAATTTACATCCAAGGGTATAAAATGCTACTTTTTTCATAAGAATTACAAAGGTACGAAATTGAACGCCCTAGCCCAAAAAAATACCTTAAAACGAGAACTGAAATGATGCTTTTACTCCGAATTTGCTGATGCTATACGGGTTTACCACTCCATTATTGCGCTGTAATTGCTCATATTGGTTTTGATAAGTCGTATTGATATAGCTTAATCGGTAGATAAAATCAAGTCGGATAAACTTCAAAATACTAGTAAAACCAAATCCCGCTTCTACATACGGCTTGTTCGTAAGGGTACTAAACGACTTCGTAATTACGGCTGATTGATTTTTAGTAGATAATGCTCCATACACCGTTCTAAACGTAACATGTTCCCTCCATTTTAATTTCTTAATTAAAGGAATCCTATTCAATATTAATCCTTCAAAATGATGTGCATAATCGAACGAAATGTATTCATCGCTAATAAATTCATTATAGTTCATCAAATTAAAAGTAGACGATGCGAAGAATGGTGTTTGATTACCTCGATGTACTTGCAACAAGGTAAACGGTGCAGCTGTGAAAACCTTTCCAGCATTCATGCTGTATTTAGTATATCCTAAAAATCCTAATCGCAATCGATGAGAAACTTTCATGCTTAATCGATTATAATTCAAATCAGAATTAAAAACATTTTTTACTCCTAGTACATATTGAAATGAAATGACGGGCAACTTCGGAGTACTCATAATGTACCTTCTGTTATTATCCAATACTTGTAGTTCATCCCAAGCAAAACGTGCTTCAATTACTGCTTCAGATGTTGTATAATCGTTTTGTAAAACACTTGAGAATGTATCTAAGGATCCGGAGAAATAATGCTTATAACCTATATTTTGCAGGGTTACTCGTGTGGTAATGCCTTTGCGAATTTCTCGCTCTATCCAAAATCTGTTCTCTGTTTTACGATTGAATAATGCAAAGCGTGTAATCTGAGAAGTTGCGATATATAAACTACTCTGATCGCTTCCAAAAGCAGGACTTTCATCGTAATTAAACGTTGTTCCCACTTGGTCAATATCATCTCTTCGTTGTATCCCTACTTTAGTCCACAAGTCTCTCGAAATAATTTTTTCCGCTTGTATATTATACTTGAATTGTTGGTCTTTAACTCCATAGGCTAAATAGCCTCTCAATATATATTTATCACTAAACGTAATGTTCGTTTTTCCTCCAACCCTAAATTTATATCCTTCAATATTATTATACGTTAACAAATTAAGGTAAGGTCCAATTTCAACTTTGTTCCAGGTATAATGCCCAGAAACAATGGTATAGAAAACGTTTACACCTGTTTTTACTCTTGGTATATTTTTAATCGTGTCAATCATGCTAAACACATTGACATCGGTTTTGCTTAATTTATCATGTCGATAAGAATTCCAAAAAATAGAGTCTTTTACCAAGGCATCTTTCGCTAGTTTTATTGGAGATAAATAAAAACTTGGCTCCATGGGTTCATTCACTTTTATATTTTGAATGGAGTTATAAATCTTCGCAATCATACCCACAGAACGTTTCGTAACATCTGCAAAATCGACTACAAGTCTTGATTTTATTGGCATCCAGCCACCTGCTTTTGTAGGTACCAATTCTTGTTGAATTTGCACACGCTCTAAAAAATTAATATTAACCGACTTTGGAATTTCTAAATTCACTTGCTTTATCGCCCATGTAGTATCTGTAATCCAAATGTATCCAGTGAATAATAAGTCCTTATTGTTTTTAGGTTTTACTTTAATTTGAAAGCATCGATATCCATTAAGAATAATAGTGTCCGTTAAATAAAAATCATAGAACAATAATGAATTGTCGGATATTGGCGATTGAAATTCTTTATTAAAAACAAATAATTTATTTTGATTGAAGTTATATTCTTCAAAAGAGTTACCCGTGAATTGAGAAGTTAACACTCCTTCGCGTAAGCCCACTGCGTTTAAGCGTGAAGCTTTAATAATTTCCTTTTTCCGACGAATGGGATCGCTTGTAAAATATACATCGGATATGTTTTCAGAAAAGAACATCGACAGATTTGCCTTTCCTTCTTCTCCAGCCAATACTTCCAAGCTATCGAAAAGAGCAACTACTGGTTTTAAAATTTTTCTTTTCTTAACTCGATCCGACATGTTGTCGATATCGATTTGAATTTTTGCATAGTTCTCGTATTGAAAACTAGTAATATTATTTTTGTTGTATTTCTCTCTATTTTTTTGAGCGTCGCGTATAATTTGTATCGCTGGATTAACACCCGCTTTCACTACCACTTCTTTTATCCCAAAGGAATTAGATTGCATTTGAAAGTTGATGGTTTGCGATTGTCCGCGTTTAAGTTTTTTCGATTTTGGCTTGTAGCCTAAGTAATCAACGCGAATGGAATCAACACGTTGAGAGGTTTTCAATACAAAGTTGCCATCAAAATCGGCACTGGTACCTGTAGTAATTCCTATAAACTTTACATTTGCAAATGGGATGGCCTCATTGGTTGCTTGGTCAGTAATTTTCCCCTTCACAACGGTTTCTTGTGCCTGAGCAAATTGAATAGATATCAATAAAAAAAATACATAAAAATACTTCAACAACATATTATCGTTTCAACACCATTTTGAAATGTTTAATTCCAGCCTCTTCAAACATTGGGCCTTCTGCAATAAATCCATATTTAGAATATAATCCCATCGCGGTTAATTGAGCATGCAAATATAAATAGTGATGCTCTTCAGGAATATCAGCTACAACAGCTAATAATAAAGCGGAGCCCACTTTATGCGACCTGTATTCTTCTAACACAGCAAAGCGTTCTAACTTTACTCCATTCTCTGTTTTGCGCCATCGCGCAGTACCTGCATATTTACCATCTACTGTGGCTATAAAATGTGTAGATATATCTTCGAACTCATACTCTTCAGCTTCATCAACTTGTTGCTCAATTACAAAAACTTGACGACGAATTTTAAATGCTTCTTCAAGAATTGAATTATCTGTGATTTTACTAACCAATATGCTCATTAGACGATGAATTTTGAGGATTTATACTGCTATAATCGTTAAAAATATGCTTTTGTTTGCATCTAACAATACTACTGCCAAAAATATTGTAGTCGAGTATTTATGTATATGTATGATTTAAAGGCATTTGAGGCATAAATACCTTTTTTACTATTTCAAATCAATGGTTTTTTCATTAGTATTGCAGAACTAAAAAATTTTTAAAGCTATGACAATTGATAAAATCACCGAACTATTGGGTGCAGATGCCCAATTATTATTAAATCATACTTCAAAAACAGTAAGCAAAGACATTATTCATTTACCGGGAGCAGATTTTATCGATCGTTCTTTCATTGGCAGTAACAGAAACCCACAAGTATTGAGAAGCCTAGCTTCGATGTATAACCATGGTCGTTTATCTGGTACTGGTTACTTATCTATTTTACCAGTAGATCAAGGAATTGAGCATACTGCTGGAGCATCTTTTTCTCCGAATCCAATTTACTTTGATCCAGCAAAGATCATTGAATTGGCTATCGAAGGTGGATGTAATGCAGTAGCTTCTACATTTGGAGTATTAGCAAGTGTTTCTAGAAAATACGCACACAAAATTCCAATGATGGTTAAATTAAACCACAACGAATTAATGACATACCCTAATAAGTATGATCAAATTATGTTTGGATCTGTAGAAGAAGCTTGGAACTTAGGTGCATGTGCCGTTGGTGCAACCATCTATTTCGGTTCTGAGAATTCAAACCGTCAGATTATTGAAGTGGCACAAGCGTTTGAGCGTGCTCACGAATTAGGTATGGCTACAGTATTATGGTGCTATACTCGTAATGATGGATTTAAAAAAGATGGTGTTGACTATCATGTTGCTGCCGATTTAACTTCGCAAGCAAATCATTTAGGTGTAACTATCCAAGCGGATATCATCAAACAAAAATTACCTGAAAACAATGGTGGTTTTACGAACATTAAATTAGCAAAATCTCATCCTAAAATGTACTCTGAATTATCATCAGATAACCCAATTGATTTATGCCGTTACCAAGTGTTAAACTGCTACTTAGGTCGTATTGGTTTAATTAACTCTGGTGGTGAATCTAAAGGAGCATCAGACTTTGCGGAAGCAGTAAAAACTGCTGTAATTAACAAAAGAGCTGCAGGACAAGGTTTAATATTAGGAAGAAAAGCATTCCAACGCCCAATGAACGAAGGTGTTGAATTATTAAATGCAGTTCAAGACGTTTATTTATCAAACGATATTACTATTGCTTAATAATTAATTATGGCTTGGTTTAAAAGAAATAAAGAGGGAATTCTAACCACTACGGAAGATAAATTGGACGTACCAGAAGGATTATGGAATAAATGTCCTTCGTGTAAGAAACCTTTATATGCTCCAGACTTGGAGTCACACCAATATGTTTGTCAACATTGCAACTATCATTTACGCATTGGCTCTCGTGAGTATTTTCAAATATTATTTGATGATAATCAATACGAAGAGTTATTTGCTAACTTGATTTCTGGCGACCCATTAGAATTTGAGGATACCAAAAAATATCCTGATCGCTTAAAAGAAACTATGAAAAAAACTGGACTCAATGATGCATTGAAATCAGCTCATGGTAAAATTAATGGTAGCGATTTAGTGATATGTTGTATGGACTTCAATTTTATTGGTGGTTCTATGGGATCAGTAGTTGGAGAAAAAATTTCTAGAAGTATTGACTATTGCATTAAGCATCGTTATCCGTTTATGATCATCTCTAAATCTGGTGGTGCTCGTATGATGGAAGCTGCATTTTCTTTAATGCAAATGGCAAAAACTTCTGCTAAACTGGCTTTACTTTCTCAACATAAGTTACCGTACATTTCTCTTTGTACCGATCCTACTACAGGTGGTGTAACCGCATCTTATGCTATGCTTGGTGATATTATTATCGCTGAACCTGGCGCAATGATTGGCTTTGCAGGTCCTCGTGTAATTAAAGAAACTATTAAAAAAGATTTACCAAAAGGATTTCAAACAGCTGAGTTCGTTCAAGAACATGGCTTCCTAGACTTTATTGTTGATCGAAAAGACATGAAAGCAAAGCTTTCTAGTTTTATCAAAATGATGATGAAGTAATTCAAAAAAGTCAATGCTCTCCGGACATTGACTTTTTTTTATCCCTCGAAACTATGGCTCGAAAGTTTATCTGGATACTGCTCCTTTCTCTAATTCATCAAACATCTGTTTCGGCACAACAAAATTATAGGTTGTCGGCAGAGCTTGGTTTAGGTACAATGCTCATTCCAGAAAACAAGACCTTATTAAACGACTACATTCCGAATGTGAGTATTAGTATGGCAAAATCTATGCATGACAATAAATCCGAATGGATTCGAAGAATGCATGTGTCTTACCAAGAGCTTACTTTCACCTATATGAATCAGTCTAAACTGACTGGAATGCTAGATACTGCTGCCAACTCTTTTGGTAATGTATACATGCTTACCTATTCATTAATGATTAATTTATTGGGTAAAGAAAAGAACCACCTGTACTTTATTCCAGGATGGGGAATTGCATACGATACTAAAACATTTTACGAGAATTCGAAGAACATTTATATTGGCTCTCATATTAATTATGCAATTCGCTTTGAGTGGACTTATGATCGCAAACTCAACAGCAATACACATTTACTTACCGGAATAAAATACATGCACTATTCTAATGGAGCATTTGTATTACCGAACAGAGGAATAAATTCGCTTTCGTACACCTTAGGACTCGCCTATCAATTTAAACGTTAATGAAAAGATATTCACTCCTCTTCTGTATGATTTGTTGTTACAGCGCTTTATTTGCGCAAACAGCTTCCTTGCAACGTAGCCATTTGGATATGAACATTGGTATTGGACGTAGAGCTTACATTAATTCACATGAAGGCGTAAAAAAGTCAATGGCCTCTATTAATTATGTTCAGAAAATAAATAATGTGTTCTACTTAAAAACAGGATTCGATGCTTTGTATTGGGATGTAACCTATGATGCTGCAACAGGTAAAGGTTACCTGCTCACTTCAACTTCCTATGAACATTTCGCCTATGCTTGGTTCTTAGGTGGTGAAATTGTGATGAACAAAGTAGTATTCCAAGGAGGCATGTCGCGGTACCTGTATTTTAAACACCTTCCGCAGTATGATGTCAATTACTTTTCTAAAATCGGATTCAAATATTTAATCACTCCTCGCCTCAATGTAGGGTTCTTCCTTAAGGCTCACTCTTACGAAGCGGATTATATGGATTTTGGAATAGGACTGAAATTATAGTAGTGAGTAATGGGTAGTGGGTAATGGGTAGTGGGTAGTGGGTAGTAAGATAATTTAGAATTTAGAATTTAGATTCTGCCATTTAATTAAGTGATTATCCTTCTCCAGTTTCCTGAAAAAAGTCATTTGCCTTTTTGCGAATTGATGAATGGCAATTTTTAATTTTTCAATCACTTCTTCTTTGGAATATTTCCCAGCAAAATATTCAGCAATGAATTTGTATTCTAATCCGAAGTAAATCAATCGTTCTGTGCTAATCCCTTTATTTAATAGCATCTCCACCTCTTCAAACAATCCTTCTTCTACCCTTTTCAAGAGTCGCTCATCGATGCGTTTGTTGCGTTCAACTTTATCAATTTTAATTCCAATTAACTCCCAATCGTATTGCTGTTGCTCCATAATCGGCATTGGCGAATGAGCTAAATACTTTACAATTTCAATGGCTCTAATGGTTCGTTTTTTTGTACTCGTATCAAATTTTAAACCTTGAGTATTTAATAATGATATGGTATTGATTAAGTCTTCATGCGGTTGTGCCAACAATTCTGCGCGCAGTTCTTCATCAATTGGAATACCAGTAAATGGACGACTATTCAACAATACATCAAAGTATAATCCGGTACCGCCACAAGCAATAATTTTTTTTCCTCTGCTTAAAATATCTACACAAGCTTTTTCGAAATCAATTTTAAATTGATGAACATGATACGTATCGTTTATATCAACAATGTCTATTAAATGATAGGGAATAACTTTATCTCCAATAGTGTATTCTTCTAAGTCCTTACCTGTACCGATGTTTAATCCACGGTAAACCTGACGAGAATCCATACTGATGATTTCCGCATCTAATTGTGCAGCAAGTTCTACAGCATACTTTGTTTTCCCTGATGCCGTCGGACCTAAAATACCTATGATTTTATTTTTTTGCATGAATTCGTTTAATCAATTTTAAATTGCCAGAAGTATAGGTTATAAACTTAGTATTAGGTATTTCTTTCAGTTGCACTTTAGTAACAGATTTAATTTCGAATCCCAAACGTTTGTACACATTACTGCTCACAAAATCCAAATCGAAATAACTCATCCACTCCTCTACACTCAATTCCTTTTCAATGTGTTTTAATAATTTAGAAAAACCGCCAACCACAGTTGTATTACTTACACTTGCAAAGCGAATAATTTCAAACGATTTTCTCAAGTCGGTTTCTTTTGTCATCCATCTCCCTCCACTTATACCCATAACAGCTAACAAAACATCACCCTTAAACAACCCGAATTTGAACTTGGTTTTGGCCGTTTGTAACATATGATGTTTATTCATAAACTCATCATATTCTAGCTTTTCAATTCTGCGAATTTTACACTGACGAGCATGGATTTTAGTATTGGTTTCGAAAATAGATTCTAACCTACTCTTAATAAATTCAGGCTTCTCCAACCATTGTTCTTCTCGTATGTGCAATAGCTTAATGTTGTGCTTAAATGCAAACAAGCTACTCTCTTGAAAAAACGTTGGACTGATTTTGTTCAACCGTTTATCACATTCAACGAGGTGAATATAAATTTTATGATGGGGCGAAAAATAAAAATCGAAATCACTAGGAAAGGGTTTGCTTTCTACTAGTTCCCATTCATCAAATGAAGAAAGAAAAGAAAGCAAAGATTTTCGAAAGGTTTTCATTTACGATTTTAACAAACGTTGAATTTCATCAAGCTTCATTAAGGCTTCTACTGGAGTAAGTTCATTTACGTTTAAGTCTTTTAAGCCATCACGAATTTTAATTAAAATAGGATCATCTAAACTGAACATGTTTAATTGAAATTCACTCGAATTTACTTTACCCTTGCGCTTTCCATGTAATCCTTTTCCACTCGGTTCTTCCGAACGTTGTTTCTCTAATTGAAGCAGAATCTCATTGCCTCGTTTGATAATGAAATTAGGCATTCCAGCCATCTTCGCTACATGAATACCAAAACTATGCTCACTACCACCTGGTACTAATTTCCGTAAGAAGATAATCTTGTTGTCCATCTCTTTAATGGAAACATTATAGTTTTTTATGCGTGGCATTTGTGTTGCCATCTCATTTAGTTCATGGTAATGCGTAGCGAATAACGTTCTCGCTTTTGTTTTCGCATGGTCGTGAATAAATTCTGCAATTGCCCATGCAATAGAAATTCCATCGTATGTACTCGTTCCTCTTCCAATCTCATCGAGTAACACTAAACTTCTATCCGATAAATTATTTAAAATACTTGCGGTCTCATTCATCTCCACCATGAAGGTAGATTCTCCAGTTGATTGATTGTCGCTTGCGCCTACACGTGTAAACAACTTATCGACCAAACCAATTACCGCCGATTTCGCAGGGACATAACATCCCATTTGCGCCATAATAACAATTAATGCGGTTTGTCTGAGTATCGCCGATTTACCCGACATGTTCGGACCAGTAATGATGATAATCTGTTGCTCAACTTGGTCGAGGTACACATCATTTGGTATAAAGGTTTCTCCTAATGCTAATCGTTGCTCAATAATTGGGTGACGACCCGAACGTATATCTAAAATAGTTTCATCCGATATTTCTGGTTTTACATAATCATTTCTAGAAGAAACAAAAGCAAAAGAAGAGAGCACATCTAATTGTGCAATCACGAATGCGTTTACTTGTATCGGACGAATATATTCGCTGATGCTGATTACTAAATCGTGGTATAATCTACTTTCAATAACAGCAATTTTTTCTTCAGCACCTAAAATTTTCTCTTCGTATTCTTTCAGTTCTGGAGTAATGTATCGCTCTGCATTCACTAATGTTTGCTTACGAATCCAGTCGGTTGGCACTTTATCTTTATGTACGTGTGTAACTTCTAAATAATACCCAAATACATTATTGAATGATACTTTTAAAGATGAAATACCAGTGCGTTCACTTTCTCTTTTTTGTATATCGAGTAAATAATCTTTCCCGTGGAAAGCAATTTTACGCAGAGAGTCTAACTCCTCATTAATTCCGGATGCAATAACATTTCCTTTATGCACCAAAACTGGTGGATCTTCTTGAATGGTTTTATCGATTTTTTCAATCAGCGAAACACAAGGATTTATGCGATCAACCGAAGCACGTATCGCTTCATCATCAATCAGCATACTCATTTCCTTAATCTTCTCAATCGCTTTTAATGCTCTTGATAATTGAACAAGTTCTCGAGGATTTACCTTTTGTAAAGCCACTTTAGAAATCATTCGCTCTAGATCGCCAATGTTTTTAAGTTGCTCTTCTAGCTCGTAAAAATATTCCTTTTGCTCAATAAGAACTTTGAGTAAATGTTGACGTTCAACAATAAGAGCTTTTTCTTTTAATGGCAACAAAATCCATTTGCGCAAAAGTCGAGCACCCATTGGCGAATGCGTATAGTCTAACACATCAAATAAAGTAGTGGCTTGCTCATGTGGAGAATACACTAACTCTAAATTTCTTAAGGTAAATTTATCGAGCCACATGTATTGCTCTTCTTCAATACGAGCAATAGAAGTAATGTGTTGTATGTGATGATGCTGAGTGTCGTAAACGTAATGCAAACAAGCACCTGCAGCAATAATGGCATTCTTTAAATTCTCAATTCCAAACCCTTTTAAACTTAAGGTGGAAAAATGTTTGGTAAGTGTTTCGTAAGTATAATCGTATCCAAACACCCAATCTTCTAGGGCATAATGATAGTACTGTTCGGCAAACTGCGTGGAGAATTGTTTTGCTCGTCCGCGGGTACACAATACTTCCGAAGGTTTAAAGCTTTGAAATATCTTGTCGATGTAAGCAGCATTTCCTTCTGCCACTAAAAATTCTCCTGTGGAAATATCCAATAAGGCTACACCCAATTCATCCTTATCAGCGTAATGTATGGCTGCTAAGTAATTATTGGATTTATGTTGAAGAATATTGTCGTTATAAGAAATACCTGGAGTAACCATTTCGGTAACCCCACGCTTTACAATGGTCTTGGTGGTTTTAGGATCTTCGAGTTGATCGCAAATGGCAACACGTTGCCCAGCACGAACTAGCTTCGGTAAATACGAATCTAATGAATGATGAGGAAAGCCAGCTAACTCAATATGAGATGCAGAACCATTGGCACGTTTCGTTAGTACTATACCTAATATTTCGGATGCCGTGATGGCATCTTCTCCGAACGTTTCATAAAAATCGCCTACACGAAACAATAATAAAGCACCGGGATATTTTGCTTTTATCTCGTTGTATTGCTTCATTAAAGGGGTTTCCTTAACTTCTGTTGTCTTTGCCACCGATTGTATTTAAATGGCTAAAATAACTAATAGAAGTGAGATATGAGATAATAGATAGGAGAAATTTAATTAGTTTTGAGCATGAAAAAATTGTCAATGGATGAGTTAAATAGACTCAGTACAGAAGAATTCAAATCTGCAGAAAAAACTAAAGTCGTTATCATCCTCGATAATATCAGAAGCATGCATAATGTAGGTTCGGTGTTTAGAACTTCTGATGCTTTTGCCGTAGAAAAAATCATCTTATGTGGCATCACTGCTCGTCCACCACATCGCGATATCGAAAAATCGGCATTGGGTGCAACAGCTTCTGTAGTATGGGAATATGAAGAAAGTACACTAGAAGCCGTTCAGAAACTCAAAGAAAAAGGCTACCAAATTATATCCATCGAACAAACTGAAAATAGCCACACCTTAGAAGATTTCGAATTCTCCTATCATCAACCTTATGCTATAATATTCGGGAATGAAGTAGATGGCGTGCAACAAGAAGTCATCAATCAATCTAACCATTGCATAGAAATACCACAATTCGGCACCAAGCATTCATTCAATGTTTCGGTAACGGCAGGCATCGTGATGTGGCAAGTATTCATTAGCCACTTGAAAACCAAGTAACTATTAAGCATTAGAATCTTCTACAATCAATTTAGAATTTTAAAATATAGAATTTAGAATTTATACTATATTTGCCACGGGTAAGTCTTATACGACCAGCTCCCTTTGAACTCCCCCAGGTTCGGAAGGAAGCAAGGGTAAAAGGTTGTAGCGGTGCGATATGAGGTGCTTACCCTTTTTTTTGTTTTTAAATTCACAAATCAAACTCCATACTCATGCAATTTTTTATTGACACAGCTAACTTAGCACAAATTAGAGAGGCTCAAGACCTTGGTATATTAGATGGTGTAACTACTAATCCATCATTGATGGCCAAAGAAGGTATTGCTGGCGAAGAAAATGTAATGAATCATTACAAAGCTATTTGCGATATCGTTGAAGATAAAGTAAGTGCTGAAGTAATTTCTACAGATTATGAAGGTATGATTGCTGAAGGCGAACGCTTAGCAGCAATAAGCCCTAAGATTGTGGTTAAAATACCTATGATTAAAGATGGTATCAAAGCATTAAAATACTTTTCACAAAAAGGAATTCGTACTAATTGTACATTAATATTCTCGGCCGGACAAGCATTATTAGCTGCGAAAGCAGGTGCTACTTATGTTTCTCCTTTTGTTGGTCGTTTAGATGATATCTCTTCAGATGGTATGATCTTAATCGAAGATATTCGTCAGATTTTTGATAACTACGGTTACGAAACTCAAATATTAGCGGCTTCTGTTCGTCACCCATTACACATTATTCAATGTGCTAAACTTGGTGCTGATGTTATGACTGGCCCATTATCAGCTATTTTGCAATTATTGAAGCATCCATTAACAGATAGTGGATTAGCACAGTTTTTAGCGGATCACGCAAAAGCCAATTCTAGTAAGTAAGAATTTAGATATGAGATATGAGAGACTCAATACATCTCATATCTCAATTCTCAATTCTGGTTACTATTTTCAAAAGGTCAGGATTGCTTTCCACCAAAATCCCCTTTACTCCAACTGCATTTCCGGCATCCACATCGCGTTGTTTATCTCCAATAAAATAAGATTGACTAGGATCGATGTTAAATCGTGCAATGGCTTTCTCTATCATTTGTGAACCCGGTTTTCTGCATAAGCAGTTTCCATTATAGTCGGGATGATGAGGGCAATAATAGATTTCTAAGAAAGTTATATCGTATTTCAACATCTCCACTTCGAGGTATTGATGCATTTTGTTTAATTCTTCAACAGAATAAAGATTTTTGGCTAAACCACCCTGATTCGTAATAACAACGAACAAATAACCTTTAGCTTTTAACTGACTTAAAGCCTCCCCTAAGTGTGGAATTAATGTAAAATCTTCGAAACGTTTGATATAATCGCCTATTTCTACGTTAATAATACCATCGCGGTCTAAAAAGATAGCTTTATTCATATTCAAAAGTACGATTTCAAAATATTAATTATCTTCGTAACATCAAAAAAATGTCAGACAGTTTAATAATCATCCCCACGTACAACGAGAAAGAGAACATCGAGAAGATGATTCACAAGGTATTCTCGTTGCCTCATCCTTTTCATTTATTGATTATTGATGATGGCTCGCCTGATGGTACCGCCGATATTATTAAAGGCTTACAAGCTCAATATGCTGAACGTTTGTTCATTGAAGAACGTAAAGGTAAGCTAGGATTAGGTACCGCTTATATCCATGGATTCAAATGGGCTTTACACCGCACTTACGAATATATCTTTGAAATGGATGCCGACTTTTCTCACAATCCAGATGATTTAGTTCGTTTACGCCAAGCTTGTATAAATGGTGCAGAACTTGCCATTGGTTCAAGATACATAACTGGTGTTAAT
>JBIINK010000102.1:0-4044 GCA_044337515.1 Sphingobacteriales bacterium
GTTAATGCCTGCCTCGGCGTAAGACGAGGGGTTATTATGTTATTATGTTATTATGTTATTAGGTTAATGCCTGCCTCGGCGTAAGACGAGGGGTTATTATGTTATTGAGTTATTAGGTTAATGCCTGCCTCGGCGTAAGACGAGGGGATAATATGTTAATGGTAAAAATAGTAAAACTCATTCGAAGTTTACATTTCAACAATTAGGCTTGTATTCAGTATATTCGTTGATTATAAATAATAGATGCCGATTCAGCGAGTACCCATTTCCGAATTTTTAGCTTTAGCCCAAGAAAACCCTGTTTTCGACGCTCGTAGTCCTTCGGAATATAAACATGCCCATATACCCGGAGCACATTCCTTACCCATATTTACAGATGAGCAACGTGCTGAAATTGGTACTACCTATAAACAGGATAGCACAAACAAAGCCATTAAAATCGGATTCTCACATTTTGGTCCGCAGTTAAATGAGTACATCGATAAAGTTGAAAAAGTAATTAGCATTACCAGTGCTCGAAAAGTATTGGTGCATTGTTGGCGAGGTGGGATGCGAAGTGGTGCTATGGCTTGGTTACTTGATTTTTATGGGTATGATGTGGTATTGCTAGACGGTGGTTATAAATCGTATCGTAATTATGTATTGCAACAGTTCGACTTACCTTTTCAGTTTACTATTGTTGGTGGACATACCGGTAGTGGTAAAACAGAAATCTTATTAAACCTAAAGAGCAAAGGCGAAGCGGTGATCGACTTAGAAGGGATTGCCTCACACAAGGGTTCTAGTTTTGGTGCTTTAGGCATGAATGAACAACCTACTCAAGAGCAATTTGAAAATAATGTACACCAGGAACTGAGTAAATATTATACCATAGATTCGGAAGGTAATTTCAATCAACCCAAAAACATTTGGATAGAAAATGAAAGTCAGCGCATCGGATTAGTCAACATTCCCAAAGCACTGTTTTTAAATTTAGAAGAATCTACCTTAATCAATATTGAAATACCATTCGAAGAACGCTTAAAATTTATTACACAATATTACGGTCAATTTAGCAATGAGCAATTAGTATCTGCCACCATGCGCATACAAAAACGCTTGGGTGGATTAGAGACTAAAAATGCCATTAATTTTTTGCTCGAAAAAAATACGGAAGAGTGTTTTCGAATTTTATTGAGCTATTATGATCGTCAGTATACATCAGCGTCTAAACGAATAGTACGCATTCCGAAATCAGTACAAGCCGCCACAATCGACCCAGTACAAAACGCACAATTACTTTTGAATTCAATTTAAATGGAAGAACCAGTACGACTTACCCAATTTGCAAAAGGTGCAGGCTGTGGATGTAAAATTGCACCTGCAGTATTAGAAGAAATATTACACAACAGCAGAACGGATAGCTCGGTGCTTTCTAATTTATTAGTTGGAAATAATTCTAATGATGATGCCGCTGTTTATGATTTATCGAATGGTTCAGCACTATTAGTTACCGCAGATTTTTTCATGCCTATTGTTGATGATGCCTATACGTTCGGACAAGTAGCCGCAGCAAATTCATTGAGTGATGTGTATGCCATGGGAGGAAAGCCTATTACCGCAATAGCCTTATTAGGTTGGCCAATAGATAAGCTTTCTGCGCAATTAGCAAGTGAAGTAATGGCTGGAGCACGCAAGGTTTGTGAAGAAGCAGGAGTAGTTATTTCAGGCGGACATACCATTGATTCTGTGGAGCCATTTTTCGGATTATCGGTTAATGGAATTGTTGCAGTAGAGAATGTAAAACGTAATAGCACAGCAAGAGTAGGAGATGTGTTGATGATGAGCAAGGCATTAGGGGTTGGCATTTTAGCGACTGCACAAAAACGAGGAGTATTGGATGCCGATCATGTGAGTGTTTTAACCAATCAGCTAACTCAACTAAATAAAATTGGAGAAATTCTAGGGAAAGAAACTGGTGTAAGCAGCATGACTGATATTACAGGATTCGGATTGGCAGGACACCTTAGCGAAATGTGTGATGGCGCAGGAGTTTCGGCGAAGATCAACTTTTCGAAAATCCCCGTAATGCCAGAAACAAAAATATACATCGATCAAAATATTTTACCCGATGCTACCTATCGAAATTGGAATGCGTATCAAAATAATTTAGGCATTGATGCTGCGGTCGATCAGAAATCTGCATTCATGTTATTACCCGACCCACAAACCAACGGAGGATTGTTGTTTACCGTTCAACCCGACCAAGTAGAACACTTGATTGCACTAGGCATTGCGAACAATACCCCCCTCCACATCATCGGTGAAATTATTGAAAAAGAAGAGAAGAAAATTTATGTAGGGGAGTAGCGATTTATAGTTCTACTCTTCTACAGTTCTACTCTTCTATACTTCTATAGTTCTACCCTAAGCTCTTCCAAAACCTCCTTAATCGATTGTATCAAATAAGAAATATCTTCCGGGAATATTTGTCCGATGTTACCAATACGAAAGGCATTGGTTTTGCTTAGTTTACCAGGGTAAATGATGCAACCGCGATTGTTAAGTTGGATATAAAATTGTTCGAAATTAAAATTTGGATCCGCAGGGTATAAGAACGAAGAAATGATATGACCTTGAATTTCTGGGTTCAAATATTGTTTAAATCCGAGTTCCGCCATACCTTCATCCAAAAGTTTTTTATTGGTTTTGTAGCGGTATTCTCTAGCTTTTACACCACCTTCTTCAGCTAGTTCCACTAAAGCTTGTTTAAACGCCATAATGCTAAGGGTGGGAGGAGTAAAACGGAATTGGTTGCTTCAAGTCCCGCCCATTGTTCGTATAAGTCTAAACTTAATGTTCTCGCATTACCTTTCGCTTTTTCGAGTTCTGTTTTTTTACAAATGGCAAAGGCAAATCCCGGAACACCTTCAATACATTTATTAGAAGATGAGATAAGGAAGTCGATATTGTTATCTGGAATATTAATTTCTACGCCACCAAAGCTACTCATGGCATCGAGTATAAATACGATACCGTTTTGTTTACAGAGCGCACCAATTTCGGCAATAGGGTTAAATAAACCGGTGGTAGTTTCGGAGTGTATACAAGCGAGGTGAGTAATGCCCACATTTGCATTTATAAATTCGAGTACTGTTTCGGGGTTTACTATTTCATCTTCTTCGAAGCGAAGCACTTCAATAGTTAATTGGTGAATAGTAGCCATTTTAATGATACGCTCACCGTAAGCACCGTTGGCTAGGATTAATAATTTGTCTTCTTTTTTTATCACACTACTGATTACACTTTCCACGCCAAACGTTCCCGAACCTTGTATAATAACGGTTTCGTAACCTGCTTCTTTAGAAACATGACCAATACTAAGTAACTGAGATCTGATTTCTGAAATAGCATCCATAAATTCATAATCTCTAGAACCCATATCCTGAAGCATCGCTTCTTTAACCGTTTTAGAGGTACTCAATGGACCTGGTGTAAATAGTAATTTTTTGATGCTCATAAAATAGAATGAAAAAGGATGTTCGTTTTAAAAAGCCGAATTTAAATCATTGAATGTACTTTCTATTTTATATTCAAAAACATATCAGAAAGTTAACGCAGTCTTAACATGAGATGTAGTATGGATAAGAGTGGTCATTTGCAGTTCGACAGTTCGACACTTTGACATTTCGACAATTCGATCAAGCGGGGTTAGCTCCGCTTCGCTGAATCTCAATGGTATCTGCTTTTTTCATATGATAATGTATTGCATTGAGATTTCGACAGTTCGCCAATTCGCCGTTTCGCTAATTCGATCAAGCTCCGCTTCGCTCCGCTGAATCGTGATGTAACCCACTATTTTCATATTTCTATTTTCTGCATCACGATTTCGACAGTTCGACACTTTGACATTTCGACAATTCGATCAAGCGGGTTTGCCTCCGCTTCGCTCCGCTGCACCCTTTGCGCTTTTCCTTGTGCTCAACTCTGTAAAAGCCCCCGCTACGCTGGCGTCCTTTTTAATTTTAAAGCTTTTTGACAATTCGACATTTCGACAATTCGAAA
>JBIINK010000103.1:0-4015 GCA_044337515.1 Sphingobacteriales bacterium
TTACCTCTGAAATTGCACAACAAATTTATGCAGGCATCTCCGATAATTTTAACCAGAACTTCATACTTTGGAATGCAGGGGTTGGATATAAATTCATGAAGAAAGATGCAGCAGAAATTAGAATCACAGCATTTGATTTATTGAACCAGAACCAAGCTATCAGTCGTAATTTCACTGAAACCTACACCGAGAACGTGTACACTAACATCTTGAGTCAGTATTATTTGCTAAACTTTAGCTATAAGTTTAGCAGTTTTTAATAGAAAAGGCTATTTTAGCTGAACTATTTAAGAACGAACATGACTAAGATTAAATTTGGGACAGACGGTTGGAGAGCGATTATAGCGAAAGAATTCACCGTTGAAAATGTAGAACGTGTTGCTTATGGAACGGCACAATGGTTGAAAAGCAATAACCCTACTCCTAGCATCACATTAGGAAATGATTGCCGCTTTGGTGGTAAATTATTTATTGATGCTGTTGCACGTGTAATGGCTGCAGAAGGAATTAAAGTTCATATGTGTGATACTGCATTTGTAAGCACACCAATGATTTCTTTAACTACAGTAAAATTAGCTGCAAATGCCGGCGTAATTATTACTGCTAGTCATAACCCAGCAGAATACAACGGATTTAAAATAAAGGCTTCTTACGGCGGACCTGCAACACCTGCAGAGATTACTGCTGTAGAAGATTTGATTCCAGCTACCCTTCCTATTAAAACAGAAAGTTTACAAAACTATATTGATAAAGGATTAGTGAGTTATGTAGACATGGAGACGATGTATTTGGAACATGTAGAAGCATCATTTGATATGGATGCGATACGTAATTCGAACTTGAATTTAGCATACGATGCAATGTATGGTGCTGGTCAAGATGTAATGCGTAAGATACTTCCAGATATTACCTTTTTACATTGCGAGCATAACCCAGGTTTCGACGGACAAGCGCCCGAGCCTATTCATAAAAACTTACAAGAGCTTTCAGAAATCATTAAAATATCAGGCAATATTGACTCGGCATTAGCAACAGATGGTGATGCGGATCGTATAGGTTTATATGATGATGAAGGAAACTTTGTGGATTCTCACCATATCATTTTATTGTTGATTCACTATTTGGTGAAATACAAAAACCAAACCGGACAAGTAATCACAACCTTCTCTTGCACACGTAAAATTGACGAGTTGTGTAAGGCATATGGCTTGCATCAGCAAATCACTAAAATTGGATTCAAGTACATCTGCGAAATTATGGTAGAAAACAATGAACCATTTTTAGCAGGAGGTGAAGAGTCGGGAGGCATAGCGATTACTGGGCACATCCCAGAGCGCGATGGTATTTGGATTGGACTAACGATTTGGGAGTTCATGGCGAAAACAGGTAAATCATTACGCGAATTAATTGAAGAAGTATATGATGTGGTAGGAACCTTTGCTGTAGAACGCGACGATTTACACCTGGAAGAATCCTTAAAATTAAGCATCATAGAAAACTGCAAAGCAGGAAAATATAAAGCATTCGGAAAGTATAACGTTACTTCTGTAGAAGACATGGATGGATATAAATTCCATTTAGATAATGGTGGATGGGTAATGATTCGTCCATCGGGAACAGAACCCGTATTACGTATCTACTCTGAAGCAGCGACTTCTGAAGAATCGTTTACGGTTTTGAAGGCTACAAAGGCAACTCTTTTAAACTAGTAGTGAGTAATGTGTATTGAGTATTGAGAAATTAATCAATTACCCACTACCCAATACCCACTACCCATTACTCAAAAAATGTACAAAATTGGCGATTACGTTCGTTTCTTAAACGAAAAGCAAGAAGGGGTTGTAACTAGGATTATCGATCACCAGTTGGTAGGTGTTACTATTGATGGTGATTTTGAAATCACAGTATTGGCGAATGAAATTGTATTAGTACAAACGGGGGAATCTCAATTAAGAGAAGACTTTGAAGAGATTAGCGGTGCAGTTTCTAAGATTGCAAAAGGCGCTGAAGACAAGCTATACTTAGCGGTTCACAAAGACGATAAAATTGGACACCTCTACCATTTACATCTTATTAATTCTAGTCCATACGATTTATTAACTGCAGTAACCATACAAAAGAAAGATGTTTTTGAAGGCATTTTTGGTGATGTAGTAAAAGCGAATACAGCGACCAGAATATCTACGCATACGGTAAGTGAATTTGATCAAGGATGGATATTCCATTTGCAAATTATTTATCATCAACAAGGGGTGTACACTCCTACTCAACCGAAGGTGTTTAGAAAAAACATCAAAGCGAAAAACATATTAACTACTGAAAAGGAAATTCCATTCATCAATAAGAAGGGATACATCACGGAGTTAGAGAGCGATCATACCATTCAATTCGACAAAGAGGAGCTTATAGAGCAAATGCTTACGAAATCGTATGCTGAGCCTAAATTAGATACCCCGAACAGAGAGGTTGATTTACACATTGAAGAATTAACGGATAAATTTCCGAGCATGAGCGCCGAGGAAATGTTGAGGTTTCAACTCGCAGCGTTTCATAAAAATTTAGAAGGTGCTATTGTACATCATTTCCAAAACATTATTTTTATACATGGAGTGGGTAATGGTACTTTGCGTAACGAGATCCATAAGCAATTAGGGAAGCATCCACATGTGAAGACATTTAAAGATGCGAGGAAAGAGAAGTTTGGGTATGGGGCTACCGAAGTAATATTAAAATGATATGCTGATATGCTAGTATGCTAATATGCTAAAATTATTTTAATATTACTTCGCGAAGGGTCGAACTGTAGAAGGGTCGAACTGTAGAAGGGTCGAACTGTCGAAGGGTCGAACTGTAGAAGGGTCGAACTGTAGAAGGGTCGAACTGTAGAATTGTCGAACTGTAGAATTGTCGATTAATTGGTAAATATTTTTATTATTTTTAACTAACGAAACTTACTTAAACTGAATATGATGACAAAACTTACCTCATTAAAAAAGGGATTGAAAGTAGCCGCTATAGCGATTGCTTGTTTATCCATACATCAACAAACATTTGCACAAGTACAAGTAGCAGAAATGCTAAAAGGTGGAGTAGCTGATGCAAGTCTATTAGTAAAAGCTTACACAACGCCATTCTTTAGAGGATTTGGTGCTGGATTAAATGGTGGTTGGTACAATACCGCGAAAACACACGGTCTGGGCCGATTCGATGTAACGTTAGCAATGAATGCATGTATAGTTCCTACGGCAGACCGCACCTATGATGCGAGTACTTTAGGATTCACAAAATTAACATTAGGAAACCCTTTAAACAAAATTGGACAAACGGTTTCAGGAAGTTTAACACCAAATAATAATCCAGAATTTGTATTAACACAAGCAAGTCCAGTTATTGGAGCACCTGCTATAGAAGTGGCACGTTTTTCGGCACCAACTGGTGCGGGACTACCTTTCTCGGGAGCACCAACTGTTCAATTAGCGGTGGGTTTAATTAAAAACACCGAAGTAATTGTTCGTTATATACCAACTGTTTCTGCTGGAGATTTTGATATGGGATTAAAAGGCTTTGGTATTAAGCATGATATTAAGCAATGGATACCGGTAGTGAATAAATTACCGTTTGATATGGCTGCTTATTTCGGATATACAAAGTTAGATGTAAATGTAGGATTAGGATTAACTCCAGATGCTGGTGTGGCAACACAAACAGGAAACAATGGTGTGTATGCTGAGCAAGCGATGAAATTAAATACAACCGCAAGTACATTCGGATTAATATTATCGAAGAAAGTGTTAATGTTAACGGTGTATGGTGGTGCGAACTACCAATCAAGTAAAACAACATTAAGCTTGAAAGGAGATTTTCCAATAACATCTGTAGAAACTAGAACAACTGACCCTAATTTTGGAACTAAAGTGGTAACTAAAGTAACAGACCCTGTTAACTTCGATGTTGATGGAGCAAACGGAATGAGTGCAACTTTAGGAGCACGTTTAAAACTTTTAGTTTTAACCTT
>JBIINK010000016.1:0-43077 GCA_044337515.1 Sphingobacteriales bacterium
AGATATATAAGTTAACAATCCTAGCAGTAGTAGCCTTATTTACAGCAGTGGGAGTAAATGCACAAGGTGCAAAATTTGGGCATATTAATTCTGCTGAATTATTAGCTTCATTACCTGAAGTGAAAGATGCAGATAAGAAATTACAAGAGTTTGCTACTACAATGGAGAGTCAATTGAAATTGATGACTAACGAGTATCAATCAAAAGTACAAGCTTACCAATCACAAGCAGCTACTATGGCAGATCCAATTAAGGATGCTAAAGTGAAAGAAATTTCTGATTTAGAAGCTCGTATTCAAGAGTTTCAACAAACTGCTCAAGAGTCGGTTACTAAGAAAAAAGAAGAATTATACTCACCAATTCTTAAGAAAACTGAAGATGTTATCGTAGAAATGGCTAAAGAAAAAGGCTATGCTTACGTATTCGATACTAGTGCAGGTAGTGTAATCTACGGACAAGCATCTGATGATATGATGGATATGGTGAAGAAAAAGTTAGCTGCATTGCCAGCTACTACTCCAACAGCAGCTCCAACTACTCCAGTAAAATCTACTGGTCCTAAAAAATAATCGAATAGATTTCAATAATTCTTTATATTTAAGTCGCCTTACATGGCGACTTTTTTTATGAGCAAAGCAGAACAACCCATAGGAATATTCGACTCTGGTATCGGTGGCTTAACCGTTGCAAATGCAATTCATTCCTTATTACCTAATGAAAAAATCATCTATTTTGGAGATACCGCGCATATGCCTTATGGCGACAAATCTCCAGAAGCTATAAAATACTACTCTTTAAAAATTGGTCAGTTTTTGCTTGAGCAAAACTGCAAGGCCATTGTGATTGCTTGTAATACGGCATCTTCATTAGGCTTTGACGATTTAAATAGTTTAATAAAAGGGAAAATTCCTGTTATCAATGTAATCGACCCTACAGTAGATTTTATCATCTCCCATAAAAAACTTAAAAACATTGGCGTTATTGGTACAAAAGCAACCATCAAATCCAATGTGTATGCCCGTAAAATAAAAGAGAAAAAGGCTGATCTATTAGTTGAATCGCTTGCCACTCCATTGCTTGCACCTATGATTGAAGAAGGTTTTTTTAATAATAACATTTCAAAAACAATCATCAATTCATACTTATCTAAAACAAAACTCAAAAAAGTAGATGCACTCGTACTTGCTTGTACACATTACCCTTTGATCAAAAAAGAAATCAATGAGTTTTATGATCGTGATATAGCGATATTGGATTCGGGTGAGATTGTTGCAGAATATGTTAAAAAAGTATTAAGTAAAAAGAAATTGCTGGCAACCAAAAAAGGGGGAACACATCATTTCTATGTATCCGATTTTACACCTTCGTTCGAAAAAAGCACCAAGTTGTTTTTTAAAGAGAAAATTCATTTAGAACTTAAAAACCTTTGGCAGTAGCCAATGTTAATGTCTTAGCGTATATATATTGAGATTCTCTTCAGAAAATTAGTACTTTTGTGTGTAACCAAATAGAATGACATTTTACATCATTTCCATTTCTTTATTAGCATTTGTTGCCATTTATGCCCTAATGGGTGTATGGGCCGAACGTAAAATTTCAGCCTTAATTCAAGACCGTGTTGGTCCGGTAGAAACCGGAAAATTCGGGTTATTGCAAACATTTGCCGACATCATTAAATTACTTCAAAAAGAAGACATCGTTCCCACTACTGCCGATAAAGTATTATTTACCCTAGCCCCAGTATTAGTGTTTACTTCTGTATTCATGGGTTTTGCAGTATTACCATTTTCTCCATCATACATTAGTTCCAATATCAATATTGGTTTGTTTTATTTTATGGCTATTATCTCTATTGAAGTGGTAGGCATATTAATGGCAGGATGGGCATCAAATAACAAATACGCTTTTTTGGGCTCGATTCGTTCTATTGCTCAAATCATTGCTTACGAAATACCCGCAGGTATTGCAGTGCTTTCCGCTGTAATGATCTACCAAAGTTTAAACCTACAAGAAATTGCATTTCAACAAGGCATTTATGCAAAGTCAGATATTTACTTCTTCGGGTTTTGGAAAGTAAATACTATTGGAGGGTTTTTATCTTGGGGTGTGTTTCAAGCACCTCATCTTTTTATTGCTGCGATAATATATTTCATAGCATCTTTAGCAGAAGCAAACCGTACACCATTTGATATCCCTGAAGCCGAATCAGAACTCGTAGCTGGTTTTCATGTGGAATATTCGGGATTTAAATTTGGTGCCTTATTTTTAGCAGAATATGCCATGATGTTTTTAACATCGATGGTGCTCGTAATATTATTTTTTGGAGCATGGTATAGTCCATTGCCCAATATTGCAAATGTAAAGCTCGCAGAGTGGACTAACGGGACCTATTGGGGAATCTTTTGGATATTATTAAAAACATTATTAATTGTTGTTTTACAAATATGGATTCGTTGGACGCTCCCAAGATTTAGAGCAGATCAATTAATGAATTTTTGTTGGAAAGTGTTAATACCTGTTTCATTTGCTTGTTTGTTTATTTCGGCATTTTGGAAACTAATTGTTTTGTAAATTGGAAAATAAGAAAAGTACATACCACAGCTTTATAGGATTCGTAAAAGGGTTTACGTTGACTTGGCACCATATGTTCAGACGATCGAAAACTGTTCGTACCAATATACAATCGGATAAATATTTCGAAGAACGTAATAACAATACCAGTACACTTCGATATCCACATGTTAAACTTCCTTTACCTGACATATCTCGAAATCAATTACAAGTTGATATCGACGATTGTATTGTATGTGATTTATGTGCTAAGATTTGTCCCGTAGATTGTATTGAGATTGATGTAATCAAAGCTGTTGGAGATATCGGTAAAACATCTGATGGTACTACGAAAAGATTACATGCTGCTAAGTTCGATATCGATATGGCGAAGTGTATGTTCTGTGGCTTATGTACTATTGTATGCCCAACAGAATGTATCATCATGACAGATGAATATGATGTTTCTTTAGATAATGTAGCTGCAATGAATTATCATTTCTCTACCATGACAAAAGAAGAAGCAGATGATAATAGAAAGAAGTTAGTAGCATTCGAAGAAGAAAAAAGATTAGCAAAAGAAGCCGCTTTGAAAGCTGCAGAAGAAAAAAAAGGGGGCGAAAATGTATAATATTATTTTATACTTTTTTGTAACCTTCGGAATTCTTGCTTCATTGTATGCAGTAATTACACGATCAGTGGTAAAAGCAATATTTGGAATGTTTGCTACATTTTTCAGTGTGTCGGCTATGCTAATTTTAGCTCAAGCAGAGTTTCTCGCCATAGCACATTTAATGATATACATCGGAGGTATTATTGTAGTAATGATATTTGCGATGATGCTTTCTTCGAAAAATATTTTAGATGATCACATTACTCAAAAAGAGAAAAAGATAAGTATTAATCCAACAACTATAATTAGTGGACTTGCGAGTATAGGATTATTTTTATTATTGGCTTCTATGATTTTGAATCAGAAAGTTAATGTAAGTATTAGCGAAACCAAGGTGAATACTGTTCAAAATATAGGAACACAATTGCTCAGTAATTATGCTTTCCCTTTAGAAATTATTTCACTTTTATTATTAGTGGCATTAATGGCAGCATCAATAATAACTAGAAAGGAGAATCAACATGAATAGTATTTCTACGATTCAACTGATGCAATTATTTTCTGCAGCACTTTTCTGTATTGGTTTTTTTGCAGTGATAACTAAAAAAAATATGGTGTTAATATTAATCGGTATTGAGTTAATGATTAATGCTTCATTAGTAAACCTTGCAATATTTGATCAGCTCTTTAATAAAGTTGACGGTCAAATGATGGCACTTTTCGCCATGGTACTTTCTGCCGCTTCAATTGCTGTAGCATTAGCCATTATTATAAAAGCGTACCAATATTTCAATACAATTAATCCAGATAAAATTAATCAACTAAAAAATTAGTGGAACAGTTTACACAATTGATATCGTTTGTATTTGGTTCTGCAAAAGGAGTTGCACTTCTTTTACTTGCTGCACCATTGATATCTTTTGTGCTTTTGTTTTTTATTAAATCTAGAAAGTTTGTAAATATTATTTCTATTTCTTCCATCTCAATTGCATTATTTGCATCATTATATTTATTGAAGATATCTGTAGATGGAAATACCTTTTCACTAAGTACACCTTGGTTAACAGTAGGGAATATACATATCGATTTTAGTATACATGTCGACATTGTATCGGTATTGATGTTGACTTTAGTTTCTATAGTATCCATTATGGTTCTAGTGTTTTCTACAGAATACATGAGGAATGAAAGCAGATATGCAATTTTCTTTGGTTATATATGTCTGTTCGTTTTTGCAATGTTTGGACTATTAATCAGCCGAAATTTATTTTGGATGTATCTGTTTTGGGAATTAGTTGGTTTCTGTTCTTATTTATTGATTGGATTCTATACTCAAAAACAAAGTGCAATCTTGGCTAACAAAAAGGCATTCATAATAAATCGCATTGGCGATTTAGGTTTTTTAGCAGGGTTGATGATGTTGTTAAGTTCTTTAGGTACTTTGGATCTTTACGAATTGGCTACAAGAATTCAAGAGCATGGTTTATATGAATCAATAGCCAACCAACAATTAATACACTACGCTGGATATGCGTTTTTCATTGCAGTTATTGCCAAGTCGGCTCAGTTTCCATTACATATTTGGCTACCGGATGCAATGGAAGGCCCTACGCCAGTATCTGCATTGATACATGCGGCAACCATGGTTATTGCTGGTGTTTATTTGTTGCTTCAAATTTATTTTTTACTTGATCCAACGGTATTAAATTTCATTGCCATCATTGGTTCGTTTACAGCTTTTCTAGGAGCGTTTATTGCTGGTAGGCAGTATGATTTGAAAAAGATTTTAGCTTACTCTACAATTTCACAATTAGGTTACATGGTAATGGCTGTTGGAGTTGCAGCACCAATGGCTGCTTTTTACCATTTGTATACTCATGCATTTTTTAAAGCTGCATTATTTTTAGCTGCAGGAAGTATTATACATCGAATACATACTCAAGACATTCGTGAAATGAGTGGAGTGCGAAGATTATTGCCAATAACTTTTGTGGTATATTTAATATCAGCGGCAGCACTTGTTGGAATCCCATTCTTCTCTGGTTTTTTCTCAAAAGAAGCAATCTTAAATGAAACTTGGCATTGGGCTCAACTACATGGTAACATGTATTTAGTAGTACCCATTTTTGCATTCACAGGAGTGATGCTGACAGCGTATTATGTGTTCAGGCATATTAGCATGATATTTTTCGGTGAGCAAAAGTTGATAGATGTATCTAGTAAAAAAGAACCTTTATCGATTTCAATACCACTTATATTTTTAGGTGTAGGTAGTTTATTCATGTATCCTTTATACGAAGAAGTACATGAGTTGGCCTATATGCCATACATTACAATTTCCTTAATGAGTATTGGTTTTGTATTCGCTTATTTGTTGATTTATAAAAAAGTTGTTGCTTTATTACCAGTTTCACATTTGTTTAATCGTTTAGATACGAATGTGTCTAACGGGCTAGGAAGTGTAGTTTTGTCATTTGCAAAATACGTTGCTTGGTTCGAACGAAATATTGTTGATGGATTTATTGATTTTATTGGCAACCTAGGAATTGTTTTGTCTGTTGTCGCAGCATGGTTGGATAAATATATTATTGATGCAGCAGTTAATTTTGTTGGTAATGGCACGCAAAAAGCAGGGGATATAGTTAGAAGAAGTCAGACTGGGAAAGTTCAATCATACTTTGCATTTTCAGCATTAATATTAGTTGTTATTATTTGGTTTTTTATGAGAGGAATATAGATATGAGTTTACTATCACTATTAATTTTCATTCCAATAGTAGGAATGTTATTGGTTGCCGTATTACCTAAATCATACGCACCGGTATATAAATTCATTACTGCAGGAATTGCTGTTTTCCAAGTACTCTTAGCTGGTTATTTATATGCGCATTTCGAAAAAAATGCAGTATTCCAATTTGTGGAGCAAACGAACTGGATTCATTTAAACATTGGTAGTTTAGGTGATTTGCAGATTGATTACTTTGTAGGAATGGATGGGATTTCAGCTGCCTTGGTATTACTTAGTAGTATTGTTATGTTGATGGCGTCCTTGTCATCATTCGAGATAAAAGAAAACTTAAAGGGATATTTTATATTATTTAATTTAATGAACCTCGCAATTATGGGAGTGTTCCTATCTTTAGATTTCTTCTTGTTTTATGTATTCTATGAATTAATGTTATTGCCATTATATTTCTTAATTGGCATGTGGGGTGGAGCGAATAGAGAGTATGCATCGATAAAATTTTTCTTATATACTTTATTTGGTTCAGTGTTTATGTTATTAGTGATGGTGGGATTATATTTTTCAGTGAAAGACCCACAAACTGGTGCACATACATTCAATATGTTGCATATGATGAATCCTGCAAATTATCAAGCCGATGGGTTTTTTAGTTATGCAAGTAATAGTCAGCTTTATGGTATACCTACACGCTTTATAGCATTTATAGTTTTGTTTATTGGCTTTGCTATTAAAGTTCCAATGGTTCCATTTCACACTTGGTTACCCGATGCTCACGTTGAAGCACCAACACCTATATCTATAGTACTTGCTGGTATTTTATTGAAAGTAGGAGCTTACGGAATTATTAGAATTTGTTATGGTATTTTTCCAGATGCTGCAATTCATTATTCGTATTACATTGGATTAATGGGAATGATATCTATTATTTATGGAGCATTAAACGCATTAAACGCAAAAGATTTAAAAAGACTGATAGCATATTCATCAGTGTCTCATATGGGATTTGTGTTAATAGGTATTGCTTCATTAACTACTGAAGGGTTAAATGGTGCATTATATCAATTGTTCTCTCATGGTATCTTGTCAACAATGTTATTCTTCTTAGTAGGAGTATTATACTATCGAGTTCACGATCGTGACTTAGCGAATTTTAGAGGTTTATCATTACAAATGCCAAAGTTTACCGTGTTTGTAGTGATTGCATTTTTTGCTTCCTTAGGTTTGCCTGGTATGTCGGGTTTTATTGGAGAAGCATTTAGTTTGTTTGGAGCGTTTTTATCGGAGAGTACAAACGGAATGCTGCCTCGTTGGATGGCAATTGTTTCTACATTAGGTATTGTGTTGGGTGCAGCTTATTTTCTATGGGCATTACAACGAATGTTTTTTGGAGAAAAGAAATTTAAAGATAAATCATGGGAAGTAGCCCTTAAAGATTTAACATTCCGAGAGTATTTGGTGTTGATCCCTTTAGCTGCTATTACTATTTTGCTGGGTATATTTCCGTCTTATTTGTTTGATTGGAGTAATGCTAGTGTTACAGTACTTATAAATGACGCATTGGTAAATGGATATATTTATTTACATCAATATTTTTTAATTGCTAGTTAAATGAATACGATCGACTCGCTAAACTCAATTCAAGCATCTTTACCCTATTTAAATTCTGAATGGGTACTTGTTGCTACTTTTTTTGTGGCATTAGTTTTAGATGTATTTTTTTCGAAAAAAGAATGGATTGCTAGCATAAGTTTCTTAGGAATGTTGATTTCATTTTTTCTTCTTTTTGAACAATACACTCTTTTTACTAATACTACTTCCATTAATTTGTTTAGTGGCTTCTATCAAATTTCAAAAGATATATTACAATTTAAAATCATTCTGAATATTGCAACTATTGCAGTATTTATTCCATTTGTATTAAAAGCTGTAAAGCCTAAAAGTAGAGAATTCTTTTACCTGATTCCTGTTTTATTGTTTAGCGCAAATGTATTGTGTATGTCTAATCATATGTTGAGCATCTTTCTAGGAATTGAATTTTTATCCTTATTGTCTTATTTGTTCATCGCATTTGAAATTAAATCAAAACACACTGCAGAGTCATCAACAAAATATATTTTATACGGAGCATTTGCTTCAGCTGTGATGCTATACGGTATTACTTGGTTGTATGGATTAACAGGCACCCTACAACTCGATTCGAATTTTTTATCTAGTTTATCAAAAGTATCACCAGCTTATGTAGCCATGAGTTTATTGTTATTTACTTCAGGTTATTTGTTTAAAACATCTGCGGTGCCATTTCATTTTTATAGTCCTGATGTTTACGAAGGAACATCACCAAGTACTTTAGCAATTATTAGTACAATACCTAAGATTGCTGGATTCGCTATACTGTATAGTTTCATCAAACATTTTCATTTTAACTGGGAAGGCACAATGTTGATTTGGCCTAATTTTTCTTGGGAAAAAATGATTGCCATTATTTCTATTGCTTCTATGTTTGTAGGGAATTTATCAGCCTTAGCTCAACATAATTTAAAAAGAATCTTTGCCTTTTCGAGTATATCTCATACTGGTTTTATGTTATTAGGCTTAATTGTTTTTAGTGATGCAGGATTAAATGCATTATGGTATTATTTGCTTGTTTATTCAATTAGTAACATTGCAATTTTCTTTTTATTAGAGTATTGGGAAGTCCATTATAAAATCACACAAGTTTCCGAATTAGTAGGTATTGGTAAAAAATCACCATGGTCTAGTAGTATGATGATTGTATTGTTAGCTTCCTTTACTGGTTTGCCACCATTAGCGGGCTTTGTAGCGAAGTTTTTTGTATTTGGCTCTATATTTCAGCAATTCCAACTCTCACAATCACCATGGCTCTTATTTGCCTTAATAGCCGGCGTAGTGAATACAGTTATAGCATTGTTTTATTATTTCAACATTGCTAGATATCTATTCTTGAAGAAATCAACAGTAAGTGCATCAGAAGAGGTCTATTCTTTGTTATTACCCTTTATTTCGATTTTAACCTTATTATTAATCATTTTAGGCCTATTTCCAGGAATACTTTAGTTTTTTGACAAATGTCTAAAATATTTTGACAAATGTCGAAATGTAATTATATTTGTGTATGGGCACTACAAAATTATTTGATCCAGAAGTTAGCTATTCAGCTGCAGAAGGCATAGGGTTTACATCCTTGCTTACTATCATTAGAGATGGGGTGAAGTTTAGTCTATTTATGAAATTAGTAAAGCAAACCCCTTTTACAATTTTAGAATGGTCACATTTTCTTCATATCTCAGAGCGAACTATGCATCGTTATCAAACCGAGAAAAAATCCTTTGATACCACCCAATCAGAAAAAATTGTTCAAATAGCAATGTTATATAAAAAAGGCACAGAGGTTTTCTCAGATGCATTTTTATTTAATCAATGGTTAATTTCAAACAATATTGCTTTAGGTAATAAAACACCAAAATCATTCTTAGATACATCTCTTGGTATCTCATTACTCATGGATGAACTCACCAAAATAGAACACGGTATTTTTGCATGATCATTTACAGATTATCGAAAGAGAAATTTGCGAAGCAGCTTTCCGGATTTGGTGCAGAGCAATCGGGCGGACGATGGAATTCGAAAGGAGTAGCAATGATATATACTTCAGAGAACCGATCGTTATGTACAGCAGAGATTGCAGTTCATACACCATTAGGAATTATGCCTATGGATTTTTGCCTAATAAGCATAGAAGTACCTGATGATATTAAAATTGAAAGTGTAGAATTAAAAGATTTACCATATAAGTGGAGAGAAATACCACCTGATGTGGCCTCCCAAAAAGTAGGCGATGACTTTATAAGAGGAGGGAACTCGTTGGTTTTAAAAGTGCCTTCGGTAGTGGTGCAAGGTGAATTTAATTACTTAATCAATCCGCATCATCAAGATTTCAGCAAAATAAAGATCAAAAAAATAGAGCCTTTCAGTTTTGATGAAAGGCTCTTTTCTATATAATAGATAGGTGAATTATTCTACGATCATGTTATGGTACACGATATTCACGTCGTCATCTTCTTCCATTTTATCAATCATTTTTTGAATATCTATTTCTTGTTCTGCATTTACTTTCATATACGATAATGGGAAACGCTCAAATCCAGAACTAATAATGTGCACACCTTTTTCTTCTAAAGCTTTTTGCATATTTCCAAAATCTTCAAAAGCAGTAGTAATTAGAATTTCATTTTCATCTTGTTCTACTTCTTCAGCACCAAAATCGATTAATTCAAATTCTAATTCTTCTACACTTAGTCCTTCAGCATTTACTCTAAATACAGCTTTACGTTCAAAAACAAAACTTAGCATACCTGTAGTTCCTAAACTGCCTCCACCTTTAGTGAAATAAGAACGAACACTTGCTACTGTACGGTTAATATTATCTGTAGAAGTTTCAACAAGTACTGCAACACCATGAGGAGCGTAACCTTCGTAAATTACTTCTTCATATGATGAGATATCTTTATCATTTGCTCTTTTAATGGCTGCATCGATACGATCTTTAGGCATGTTAACACCTTTCGCATTTTGAATTACTACTCTTAGTCTTGCGTTGGTATCTGGACTAGCGCCGCCAGTTTTAACGGCCATTACGATATCTTTTCCGATGCGAGTAAAGGCTTTCGCCATTGCTCCCCATCTTTTCATTTTTGATTGCTTACGTGCTTCAAATGCTCTTCCCATAGTTTAATATGTTAATAAGATAATGTGTTAATATGTTAATGTAAAATGGAATGCAAATATAAGAAATACTCATTAACATATTATCCCATTAACATATTAACACATTAATTACAGTCCGGTATTGTGTCTGAACAATTTAATGGCGATTGCTAGAAGAATAATTCCAAAGGCTTTACGTAGAATGTTTAATCCTGTTTTGCCTAATACCTTTTCAATTCTGGCTGTATTTTTTAGAATAACATACACAAATAGCATGTTTAAAAGAATACCAACAATGATATTTTGAGTGATGTATTCACTTTTCAAAGAGAGTAGGGTAGTCATGGTGCCTGCACCAGCAATAATTGGGAAGGCTAAAGGAACAATAGAAGTAGACTCAGGGGTTTCTTCTTTGAAGAAGTTTACACCTAATACCATTTCTAAGGCAAGAATAAAAATAACTATCGAACCTGCAATTGCGAATGATGAAATATCTAATCCAATTATTGCAAGCAATTTCTCACCAGCAAACAAGAATAGAATCATCAATATTGTTGCTACTATTGAAGCTTTTTCAGATTGAATATGTCCGGCTTTATTTCGAAGCTGAATAATGATTGGAATAGAACCAAGAATATCGATGATGGCAAATAATACCATCGACACTGAGAATATTTCTTTGAGGTTGAAGAAGTCCATAGGTGAGTATTGGGTACTGAGTAATGAGTTTTGAAAAATTTATTAATTTAAATGATTTCCAATTACTCATTACTCATTACTTATTTAGAGTTTTTACGTATAACTGAATGATTCTTGCTATATAGGTAGTAAATAATCAAACCAACAATCATCCATAAGAAAGCACTTAGTAGTGTTTGTCCTGGTAAAGAAACAATCATTGCTGAACAAACAACTATACCTGCAATAGGAACGAAAGGAACCCATGGAGTTCTGAATGGACGCTCTATATTCGGGTCTGATTTACGCATAATAATTATACCAACACAAACTAGAACAAATGCAAATAAGGTACCAATACTAGTTAAGTCACCTGCAACAGATCCTGGAACAAATCCACCAAACAAACCAACGAAAACAAATAAGATGTAGTTTGATTTATATGGTGTGCTGAACTTAGGATGTAATTCAGAGAATACTTTAGGGATTAATCCATCTTTAGACATTGAGTAGAATACACGTGATTGACCCATTAACATTACTAAAATAACAGAAGAGAATCCAGCTAAGATGGCAACAGTAATAGAAGTGGCTAACCAATCATAACCAATCATATATTTCTGAATAGCATACGCTACAGAAGCTTCTTTACCTGCACCATTAAATTCTTTCCAATTCGCAACACCAGTTAATACGTGAGAGAATAAAATATAAAGAATAGTACAAACTACTAATGAGCCTAAAATTCCAATTGGCATATCTCTTTTCGGATTTTTAGCTTCTTGAGCTGCAGTAGATACTGCATCAAACCCAATGAATGCAAAGAATACGATACCTGCACCTTTTAGAATACCACCCCAACCATGTTTGAAGAAACCTTCATAACCTGGTTCAGTAGCTGGAATAATGTAAGGAGTATGATTTGCTGGGTTGATGAATTTCCAACCGATAACGACGAATACTAAAACGATGGCTACTTTCACCATTACAATAATGGCATTAAATGCAGCAGATTCTTTAGAACCTTTTATTAATACAAGTGTAATTAATCCTAAAATTAATAAAGCAGGAGTATTTACTATACCTTGAATACCTGTCATAGAAGTTTCAAAAGGGGAGTGGCACCATTCGTAAGGAATTGCACCTCCGAGCAAATTGTTTAAATATTCCGACCAAGCAATTGAAACTGTAGCAGCACCAAGTGCATACTCTAATATTAATGCCCAACCAATAATCCATGCAGTAACTTCTCCCATTGTAGCATAGGCATAAGTGTATGCACTACCAGCTACTGGAATCATTGCGGCAAATTCTGCATAGCATAAACCTGCAAGTGCACAACCTATAGCAGCAACAATAAAAGAAAGAGTAACAGCAGGACCGGCAGCTTCAGCTGAGGCTGCAGCTGTTCTTACAAATAAGCCAGCACCAATAATGGCACCGATTCCAAGGGCTACTAAATTCATAGCACCTAAAGTTCTTTTCAACGAGCCTTCACCAGTTTTGGCAGCTTCGTTTAATAATACGTCAAGAGGTTTCTTAAATCTCATAAAAAGTTAAATTCGGGTTATAATCCAAACCTAATAAAAAGATATGAGATATGAGAATGGTGCTAAGAGATATTTTTACACATAAAAAAAGTCCCTCACAATTAAATGGAGGGACTTTTTAAGATATTTTTTTTAGTTATTATGACTAAATTATTTCTTTTTAGCGCACATTTTAGCGCACTCTTCTTTAGTCATTTTACCTTCAGAAATCATTTTGTCGCACTCTTCTTTTGTCATGCTACATGATGATCCAGCAGCACAAGATGCTTTATCTTTATCGCATTTCATCATCTTCATTTCTTTGCACTCACCACCAAGTTTGCTATGATCTTTCATAAGCATTGCATTATCATTAATGATAATCATAGTGTCTGTAACTTCATTTCCTAAAGAGTCGATATGTTTTTCGATACGAATTTCTGTCTTCATCATGTGATCGTTATTTTGCTCACCACCACCAACAGAAATGTATGGAGCAATAACTAATGAAACGATTGACATTAATTTGATTAAGATGTTCATTGATGGACCTGAAGTATCTTTAAATGGATCTCCAACAGTATCACCAGTAACTGAAGCTTTATGTGGTTCTGATTTTTTGTAGAACATTTCACCGTTAATCATTACTCCTTTTTCGAATGATTTTTTAGCGTTATCCCAAGCACCACCTGCATTCGATTGGAAAATACCCATCAATACACCTGATACTGTTACTCCTGCTAATAAACCTCCTAATACTTCTGGACCGAAAATAAATCCAACGATAACTGGAGTAATTAAAGCAATTGCACCTGGTAACATCATTTCACGAATAGAAGCTTTTGTAGAAATCGCTACACATTTTTCGTATTCTGGTTTTGCTTTGTATTCCATGATTCCAGGAATTTCGCGGAATTGACGACGAACTTCTTGAACCATGTCCATTGCTGCTCTACCTACTGCTTGAATACACAATGCAGAGAAGATAAATGGAATCATACCACCTACGAATAAACCAGCCAATACTGGTGCTTTGTAAATATTTATTGCATCAATACCTGCGATACCTACGAAGGCAGCAAATAATGCCAATGAAGTTAATGCTGCAGAAGCAATAGCGAAACCTTTACCTGTAGCTGCTGTAGTGTTACCTACTGCATCTAAATTATCTGTACGCTCACGAACTTCTGGAGGTAATTGACTCATTTCTGCGATACCACCTGCGTTGTCAGCTATAGGACCAAATGCATCAATTGCTAATTGCATTGCTGTTGTAGCCATCATACCTGCAGCTGCAATAGCTACACCATAAAGACCTGCAAAGTAAAACGACGACATGATACCTGCTGCTAATGTTAAAATTGGAATAACAGTAGATTTCATACCAACTGATAAACCACCAATAATGTTAGTAGCATGGCCAGTTGATGATTGTTGTATAATTGATAATACTGGTTTCTTACCCATTGCTGTGTAATACTCAGTAACGATACTCATAATTGCACCAACTAAGGTTCCAACTACGATTGCATAAAACACATTGATTTTTGTGAACTCATAACCACGTAGATTCATTGAATCTGGCAACATCCAGTTTACAATGAAATATGATGCGATCACTGTTAAGATCATTGATGACCAGTTTCCTAAGTTTAAGGCATTTTGAACGTTTGATTTTTCATCTTTAATCGTAACGAACCAAGTTCCTACGATTGAGAATAAAATACCTAAACCGCAAATTAACATTGGTAAAAGTACTGGAGATAAACTGCCAAAGTTATCAACTAATTCTGCACCACCAGGCATTTTTACTTCTTGTCCTAATACCATTGTTGCTAAAATAGTAGCCACATATGAACCAAATAAATCGGCACCCATACCTGCCACGTCACCAACGTTATCTCCTACGTTATCAGCAATTGTTGCTGGATTACGAACGTCGTCTTCAGGAATACCTGCTTCTACTTTACCCACTAAGTCAGCACCTACGTCAGCAGCTTTAGTATAAATACCACCACCAACACGTGCAAATAATGCGATTGATTCAGCTCCTAATGAAAATCCTGTTAATACTTCGATTGCAGTTTTAACAGTTTCAGTCCCTAAATCAGCAAATATAGAAAGGAAGGCAATGAACAAGCCACCTAAACCTAGTATTGCTAAACCAGCAACTCCTAAGCCCATAACTGTTCCACCTGTAAATGATACTTTTAATGCTTGTTTTAAGCTAGTACGAGCAGCTTGTGTTGTACGTACGTTTGCTTTTGTAGCTACTTTCATACCGATGTATCCTGCATAAGCTGAGAATACTGCACCAATAATGAAAGCAATAGAGATAATCCAACTCGAATGAATGGGAACACCATTTACTTCGTGAATTGTTCCTGAATAAGCTAGTAATGCTGCAGTGAAAATAACGAATACACTTAGTACTCTCCATTCAGCTTTTAAAAAGGCCATTGCTCCATCAGCAATATATCCAGCCAATTCAGTCATTTTCGCATCACCTGCGTCTTGTTTTACTACCCATGAGCGTTTAATAGCCATCACTAATAGACCAATAAGTCCTAGTACAGGGATAAAATAAATAAGGTTGTTTTGTAAAAACTCCATATGGTTTAATCGTTTGTTTCGGTTAATTAATTACAGTTTGAAAAGAGGGCAAAAATAAGCCCTTTCGTTGAATAAACAAACTTAATCTGCTAATCGGTATACATATAATATAGAGTATACACAATAAATCATTCATTGTCAGGTTTGTATGTAATATCGTACTGAAATATAAATATATTTACTTTAAACAAATTCAATCTAGAAACGTTATATACGTCTAAATATGAAACATAAGACACCTATATTATTAGCAGCATTAATCATTTTAACCACTGCTTGCAGCAATACGAACTCAAAAAACACCAATACAATGGACAAAGAATCAACAGGAAATTATGAAACGGCATCATTTGGTGCGGGATGTTTTTGGTGTGTAGAAGCTGTATTTCAAGAGTTGAAAGGCGTACAATCGGTAACTTCTGGATACATGGGTGGACAAGTTAAAAACCCTACCTACAAAGAAGTATGTTCAGGATTAACAGGGCATGCCGAAGTTTGTAATATTATTTTTGATCCCAAAGTAATTTCTTATAAAGAACTTTTAGAAGCTTTCTGGGGCAGCCACGATCCAACTACATTAAATAAACAAGGTGCAGATTCGGGCACTCAATACCGTTCAGTTATATTTTATCATTCTGCGGAGCAACAAGAGGCAGCATCTTTTTATAAAATCAAATTAAACGAAGAAAATGCTTTTGGCAAGCCTGTAGTAACCGAAATTTCTCCAGTAAGCACATTCTACAAAGCGGAAGATTATCATCAGAATTATTTCAATGAAAACGGAGATGCTCCCTATTGTCAATTTGTAATTGCACCTAAGCTTGAAAAGTTCAAAAAAGCATTTGCTACTAAATTAATCAAGTAAGATGTTGAGTTATACTTTATTCTTACTATTTTTGGAATATAAATTTATCTCTCATGTTACGTTCCTCAATTAAATTAGCTATTACTATAGTTATAGCTATGTCAACTATTTTTTGCTTTTCTAAAACTTATGCTCAAAATGTGGGTATAAATTCTTCGGGAGCAACACCAGATGCAACTGCTGGTTTAGACATTGATTTTTCAAATAAAGGATTATTAATCCCACGAGTAGCATTAACAGCTACGAATGCTGCTGGTCCAATTACAACCCCAACAACTTCATTGCTTGTTTATAATACAGCGACTGCAGGTTCAGCGCCAAACAATGTTACGCCAGGTTATTACTTCTGGACAGGCACAGCTTGGTCACGTTTATCGAATGGTACACAAGGGGGATGGGATTTACAAGGAAATACAGGTACGAGTGCAACTAATAATTTTGTAGGTACAACAGACGCTGTAGATTTAGTATTAAAAACAGGGGGTACAGAGCGACTAAGATTAGAGAATTCTTCGGGCGATTTAAAAATTGGTTCTGCAACAACAGGAACATTGCGTGCTACACAAGAATTGGTAATGCGTCAGGATGGAGATACTTATGGTCCAAGTATTTTGCGATTAAGAAATAGAAACGCAGAGAATGGAGCGATATTCGAAACGACTGACCCTACAGTAACATTAGTCGATTTTATTTTCAAAACGAATATTTCACAAAGTAATATTAGAATGGAAGGTAGAGTAGGTAGCACATATACAGGTGCAGCACCAGAATGGCAATTCGGAGATCCTGGAAATCCAACTTTCGTTACCAACCATGCTGGTACATATACATTTGTGCGTCGAGGCAACTTTGGTGTAGGTATTGCACAACCTTCAGCTTTGATACATTTAAAAGCAGGTACCGCTACAGCAAGTACAGCACCATTAAAATTTACTTCAGGAACTAATTTAACCACACCAGAAGCCGGTGCTGTTGAATTTGATGGAACTAATTATTTCGTAACTTCAAGTACAGTAAGATACACTCTTGCAAAGACACTTATAGGATCAGCTACTTTGGATTTTGGAAATACATCTACCAATATTTCTGCTGACTTAACAATTTCTGTAACTGGTGCAGCTACTACAGATTTTGCGATTGTAAACCCTCCCGCAGCTAATGCGAATACATGCTATACGGCATGGGTTTCTGCAGCAAATACAGTAACTGTTCGATTTAATAATTACTCAGCTAACTCAGTAAATCCAGCTTCTGGAACATTCCGTGTAACAGTATTGAAATACTAATTATTTCTCAGCATAAACAGTTACGCTGTAAATTCCAATATTAGATTTTTGGTATTCTGTTATTTGTTTTTCATTTAAGTATTTTGATAAAATATCTTCAGGTAGGGTAATTACTTTTTCTTTTTGAACGGTAATGTTTTTAAATCCTGATTTCTCGATAATCGAAAGGTAATCTGATTTTTGAATTGCACCTGCCACACAGCCAGCATACATCTCAGCAGCTCCTTTAATTTCTTCAGGTAAATTACCTACAAGTACTACATCTGAAATACTAAAATGTCCGCCTTGTTTTAATACCCTGTAAATTTCTGCAAGTACTTTGTTTTTATTGGGCACTAAATTAAGTACACAATTACTAACTACTACATCGGCATAAAGATCTTTCAATGGCATGTCATCAATATCAGCTTTGATAAATTCAACATTAGAGAATTGTAATTTCATTGCATTCTCTCTTGCTTTCATAATCATAGCATCAGTAAAATCAATACCAATAACTTTACCTGCTTCACCAACCGCTTGTCGTGCTACAAAGCAATCGTTACCAGCTCCAGAGCCTAAATCGATTACAATATCACCTTCTTTTATTTGAGCAAATTCTGTAGGTAAGCCACAGCCTAATCCTAAATCTGCATCCGCATTGTACCCTTCAACCTTTGTGTAATCATCCGTCATGATGTTATACACTTTAGTAGAACATCCACCTGCACCACAACATGATGATGCATTTTCTTCTTTCGATTGATTTGCTATCTCAGCATATTTTAATTGTACGATGTTTTTTAATTCTAATTCTGTTTTCATTTTTAAAAGTATTAAGTATTAAGTATTGAATTTAATTGAGTTATTAATTCATAACTCATAATTCAAAATTTATTTAACAGCAACTACTCGGATTATCATTAATGTGATTTACAAAAGTTCCAATAAAACCTTCAAACTTTTTAAAGTTTTCCCAGTCAATGCAATAACATGATTTTGCTCCATCGATGCTTCCCTTTACTAAACCCGCTTTTTTTAATTCAGTTAAATGTTGCGAAACTGTTGCTTGGGCAAGAGGTAATATTTCTACAATCTCCCCACAAATACACGTGTCTTTCTCGGCTAAAATTTTTAAAATTTTAATACGTGCGGGATGTGATAAACATTTTGCCATATCAGCAAGCTGAATGTCAATGTCATCAAATAGGTCTTTTTTGTTTAGTGCCATAATGTATATCGCAAATATACGATTAATATTGAAATCTGCAAGAATTTTATATTTTAGAGGATGATTTTATTGCAACTTTTGCCCGATGGTGGTCCCATTTACACAGAAACAAATGTAAATGCAAGCATCGTAGAGCCCTATAATACTTTATCTACTGTATTTTTTTTAATTATGTCGGTTTACTGGTATGGTCGATTAAAAGGGAGTTTTATGAAATTTCCTTATTTAACCTCTTCGTTAATATTATTATCGATAGGTGGAATAGGAGGTTTTATTTACCATGCATTTAGGTATTCAAGCATATTTCTATTTATGGATTGGTTGCCAATTATGATTTTATGCATGATGACAGCCATTTATTTTATGTTTAAAGTGATGAATTCATGGGTTTATGCGATAGGATTTTTCCTGCTTATTATCATTTGCGATCGTCTTTCTTGGGAATTAATTAACGAGCAAAATGGTAATCTTAGAGCGAATGTGAATTATAGTATTATTGGTTTAGGGGTACTAATTCCAACTTTTTTGCTATTAATAAAGTCGAAATTTAAACACTGGCTTTATGTAGCGTTAGCACTGTTTTCATTTATGATTGCATTGTTTTTTAGAATATCTGATCAATGGGGTTTATTAAAAATGGGAACCCATTTCTTATGGCATACCTTTGGAGCTTTGGCAGGCAACTTTATGTTGCTTTATATCTATCGGTATAATTTATCCGAATATAATTTGTTAAATCGGCCAAATATTACTTAAATTTGTATATACGCTGTAAGTCAAATGTTTAAAAAACTCGGTATCGGTCTAATTGCCATTTTCTTTGGAGCTTGTTGTACGTCTACAAACACGTATGATAGTTTTACTGATGAGCAATTAAAACTGTTACATTATTTGAGTGGTCAAAACATTACGTATGATGTAGGCAATACTGATTCCATTATATTCCTGCACGTTTCAGAACGTTTCATTGGTAACTTACCACCAGATGAATTAGAAGAATCTAATTGTGATAGCTATTATCCAGCTTATGGTAAAGCAACAATAATTGCAAATACTGATACTTCAATAAAATTTCAAATCTCCATTAAGAAAAGTAACGATATCGATGGGGTTTCTGAACGTATTAAATGGATGGGATATGATTTTAATTTGAACGATACTACAAGAGTTCAATTTCACGATTCTTTATTCTTCCGATTACCTAGCCAGTTCAATAATGTTTACGAAATCAAATTAGAAGATACGACTAATACTCGTAGCGATTTAATTTATCGTATTTTCTTTAGCACCGAATATGGTATTATTCGTTTCGATCGAAAAGATGGAATGATCTACAGACTCCGTTTTTAATTCTAAATTGTAAATTGTTTCTATAGTTCTATAGTTCTACACTTCTACACTTCTACACTTCTACAGTCCAGTGTCTCTTATCCAATATCTAAAAGGTAATATTCGCTCCTAAACTAGGCAAGAAAGGCAATTGATATCTTCTAGAATTACTTAAACGATCGAAGTAAAATAAGTTATCTCTGTTATAGATATTTGTTGCACCTAAGTTCATTTCTAAACGAGAGAACTCGCCAAGCTTCCATTGCTTTTTGATATTAATGTCTAATCGATGATACCAAGGTAATCTACCATTATTTAGAGTTCCATAAATCACACCAAGTTGCCCAGAGTTCTTTGTATAATCATCAAACAAATTGCTGAATTTTATTTTCTCATAGAACCCTTGTGTTTGTGTGAATGGGAAACCAGAACCTAAATTCCAACGTGCATCAACTTCCCAAGTTTTCTCTTTACCGAATGTGTATGAAGTAACAATGTTTACGTTATGTCTGCGATCATAGTGAGGGTTGTATGTTCTTACTTCATCTCTGCGACTAACATACCCTAATGAATAAGTAGTCCAAACATATAATCCATTGTGATCATATTTCATTGTAAAATCAATTCCTTTTGCAGAACCATCTTCTACAATATAATCTTCTCTTTGGTAAGCAGGTTTGTCTTGGTATTGTGTATTATTCGGATAAATTTTATCTCTATTAATATTGGTTAGTTGATTGAATTGTTTTATGTACGTTTCAATATTAACCGTAAAGAATTTAAACAAATCAATTTCGAATCCACCAACTAAATGACCTGCTTTTTGTAACGAGGTATTAACAGCATTTCCTCTAAAAGTTTCAGGTAGGTTTTCTGGTCCTGATAAAAATCCGTAAAATAAATTCACCACATCATTATCTGATGTTGCACTTAATAAATTTTGCGAATAAAGTCCTGCAGCACCTTTAAATCTTATGTTCTCCGTAATTACGTATTTAGTAGCCATACGTGGTTCAATAGATAATTCATTGAGCGATGCATAGTAATGGAAACGTATGCTAGGTTCAAGAATTAATCGATTTCGTAAGTATTTATACTTAAAATAAGTAGCAATTTCTGAAGTAAATTGTTTCTGTTGTACGATAACCCCAGATGCATTAGTGAATTTGAAATCTGTTTTAAAACCTAACATATCCAATCCGTATTTCAATTCATCTTTACCATAGAAATAGGTAAAGTTCAATGCAGCATTAAAGCCGCTTATCTCACTATAACGTGGAGTAGAAATTAATTGTGGTTGTTCAATTTTATAATTTGAATAAGCAAATGCTCCATCGATTAATACAGACGATTCATCAGGCACTAATACAAATGAACCACCAGCACCAGCACTATTCCAATTTAATGCAGCAGGTGCAGTGTATTTAACCTGGTCGGTGAAATTAAAGCCAAACAAGTTGAGTTTACTACCATTCACTCCATTCAACGAAACTTTTCCATAAAAGTCGCTGAAGTTATAGGGTAAGCCAGCAGTATCAACATAACTATAAATACTTTTTGAAGTTTTTTCTAAATATGAAGTTCTTCCCGATAAAATAAATGAAGCAGTTCCTTCGCCTTCTTTATATTTTTTCAAAGGACCTTCAAGTAATAATTTTGAAGTAAATGGATTACTTGCCACTTTACCACTTAATCTTTTTTTGTTTCCATCACGAGTTGTGACATCCATAACTGCAGAAATTCTTCCTCCATATTCGGCACCAAATCCGCCAGTATATACTTCAGCATTACGAATAATATCCGTTTCAAAAACAGAGTATAAACCTATAGAGTGAAACGGATTATAAATCACCATACCATCCAATAATACTTTATTTTGGATAGGGGATCCACCACGAATATATAATTGTCCACCTTGATCACCTGTGAATATTACACCTGGTAATACTTGTAAGTATTGCGCTAAATCGGGTTCTCCACCTACTGATGGAATTTGATTAATTTGTTTAGGTGTAACTTTTACTGCAGAAACTTTTGTTTCTGTTTTTGCTTCTGTTTTATCAGCAGTAATATCAATGTCGCGCATATTTACTGCTCGCTCTGATAAGAATAAATTTTGAGTAGCCTTTTGGTTAGGTGCTAATCTCACAGTCATTTTTACGGTATCATAACCAATACCAGTGCTCACTAATTTGTATACCCCTGGTTTTATTTTGGTTAATGAGTAAAATCCATTAACATCGGTTGCAACCCCAATAGTAGTTCCTTCGAAAAACACATTGGTAAATATGATAGGTTCGCCAGTTTTTTTATCGTAAACAAAACCGCGAATTTCAGAAACAGCATTGGTTTGTTGAGCGTATAATTTACTAATGCCAAAACAAAGCATTAAGAGTACAATAATTCTTTTGTTCATTTTTAAAAATAAAAGATGCAATATAAGAGTTCAAACTCATTATAACGACACTCAAATAGTAAAAAAAAGAAATGTTACGCAGGGTTTTGCCCGCCAGCTAAAAGGTATAATACAGCCATTCGAATAGCAACTCCATTTTCTACTTGATCGAGTATAATGGACTGTTTAGAATCGGCTACATCACTTGTAATCTCTACACCTCTATTAATTGGTCCAGGGTGCATGATAGTGATTTCTTTGCTTAGCGAGTTGAGTAGTTGCTTATCTAAGCCATAAAGCATCGCATACTCTCTAAGTGATGGAAAATATTTAATGTCTTGTCGTTCTAATTGTATTCGAAGCATATTTGCTACATCGCACCATTCTAGTGCTTTGCGTAAATCGTATTCAACTTCTACACCAAGACTTCTAATGTATTTTGGAATGAGTGTGCTCGGGCCACAAACTTTAACTTGTGCACCTAATAATTGTAAGCACAAGATATTGGATAGTGCAACGCGTGAGTGCATGATGTCGCCTACGATGACTATTTTCTTACCTGCTAAATCTCCATGTTTTTCTCTAATAGAGTACGCATCAAGTAAGGCTTGTGTAGGGTGCTCATGAGCTCCATCGCCTGCGTTTATGATATTAGCTTTAATATGCTTTGAAAGGAACACAGCCGCTCCTGGATAGGGGTGACGCATCACTACCATATCAACCTTCATGGCAAGAATATTATTGACTGTATCGATTAGGGTTTCACCTTTGCTAACTGATGATGATGAAGCTGCAAAGTTTACTACATCAGCAGATAATCTTTTTTGTGCAAGTTCAAAGGATAGTTTGGTGCGGGTAGAGTTTTCGAAAAAAATATTGGCAATAGTGGTGTCACGTAGAGAAGGAACTTTTTTAATGGGGCGGTTAATAATGTTTTTAAAATGATCGGCTGTTTCGAGTATTAATTGAACATCATTTTCTTTGAGCCCTTTTATTCCTAACAAGTGGCGTACACTTAGTTTTTGCATTGCTTTATTTTTTTTCTATTAAATCCTTTACTAAAACGACTTCATCTTTACCTTCTGTTTCTTTCCATTTCACTATTACTTTTTCTGATGAAATAGAATCTACTTGTAAGCCAATGTAATCAGGCTCTATTGGTAAGTGTCGTGTGTAACGTCTGTCAATTAAAACTAATAATTCTACTTTAGATGGTCGGCCGAAAGCTAACATTGCATCTAATCCAGCACGAATAGTTCTGCCGGTGTATAATACATCATCAATAAGAATTACTTTTTTGTTTTCGATAATAAAATCGATGCTTGTTGAATTTGCCAGTAGTAATTTTTCGCTGGTACGAAAGTCATCTCTAAAAAAAGTAACATCTAAGTTTCCTAGTTTTATATCCTTCTTAGGCAAGAATGCTTGCAGTTGTTCTTGAATTCTTTTCGCTAAATAGATTCCACGTGGTTGTAAACCAATGAGTACAGAATCAGAAAAATCGTTGTGGCTTTCAATTAATTGATGGCAAAGACGTTTGATGGTGATATCAAATTTCGGGTTTCCGAGTATGATTCCTTGCTTCATTTGCTTATTAATTTTTCAAATATAAGAAAAAATCGAATTATCGAAGTGGCGAATTATCGAATTGTCGAAAAAATAGAAATAAAAAGCCCCGTAATTGCTTTCACAATACGGGGCTTTTATTATTTAACTAGTTACTGAATTAGCATATTAGCATATCAGCATCCTAGCATATTAACTTATTCTTCAGTAGTTTCTTCTGATTTTTTGGTTTTCTTACCTTTTTCAGAATTCTCTAAAGATGTTCTCAATGAAGCTAACACCTCTAAATCACCTAAAGTAGTTTTCTCAACAGATTCTTTTACTTTTTTTACTGAAGCAGTAGTTGCTTTAGTGTCTTTTTTCTTTTTATCTGTTTCAACAGCTCTTTCTTCTGCCTTCACATCATCGTTTAATTTAGAGTGAGAAACTAAGATTCTTTTCGAATCTTTATTGAATTCAATAATCTTGAAATCTAATGTTTCTTCAACTAAAGCAGATTTACCATCTGGCTTAACAATGTGTTTAGTAGGAGCGAAACCTTCAACGCCATAAGGCAAGTTGATTACCGCACCTTTGTCAGTGATCTTAGTTACTGTACCTTGGTGAATTGAATCTAATGTGAAGATCGTTTCGAAAGTATCCCATGGGTTTTCTTCCAATTGCTTATGACCTAAGCTTAATTTACGCTCTTCAGCATTTACTTCTAAAACAACAACATCTAATTTCTCACCAACTTTAGTGAATTCATGTGGATGGTTGATTTTTTTCGACCATGATAAGTCTGAGATATGGATTAAACCATCGATACCTTCTTCGATTTCAACAAACACTCCGAAGTTAGTCATGTTTTTAACTAACGCTTGGTGTTTGCTACCTACTGGGTAACGATCAGCAACTCCAACCCAAGGGTCAGCAGTTAATTGTTTAATACCTAATGACATTTTACGTTCTTCACGATCTAAAGTCAATACGTTAGCTTCCATTTCGTCGCCAACTTTCATAAACTCTTGTGGTGAACGTAAGTGTTGTGACCATGACATTTCTGACACGTGGATTAATCCTTCAACACCTGGGATAATTTCTAAGAATGCACCGTAATCAGCTACAGTAACGATCTTACCTTTTACTTTAGATCCTACTTCAATAGCAGTATCTAGTGACTCCCATGGATGAGAAGTTAATTGTTTTAAACCTAAAGCAATACGTTTTTTCTCGTCATCAAAGTCAAGAACTACCACATTGATTTTTTGATCTAATTTCAATACTTCTTCTGGATGCTCTATGCGGCCCCATGAAATATCAGTAATGTGTAATAAACCGTCAACACCACCTAAATCGATGAACACACCGAATGCAGTGATATTTTTAACTGTACCTTCTAATACTTGACCTTTTTCAAGTTTAGAGATGATATCGAATTTCTGACTTTCTAAGTCGTCTTCGATTAATACTTTATGAGATACAACTACGTTACGGAACTCATGGTTAATTTTAACCACTTTGAATTCCATTGTTTTACCTACGTAAATGTCGTAATCGCGGATAGGCTTAATGTCGATTTGTGAACCTGGTAAGAATGCTTCTACACCATCAATGTCAACAATTAAACCACCTTTAGTTCTGCTCTTAACAAAACCGTTGATGATAGAATCCATCTCCAATGCTTTGTTGATGTTATCCCATGAACGTTGAGTTTTAGCACGTTTACGTGATAAAATCAATTGACCGTTTTTGTCTTCTTGGTCTTCTACGAAAACCTCTACAACATCACCGATTTTTAATTCCGGCATATCGCGAAACTCAGAAAGAGGTACCATACCATCAGATTTAAATCCAATGTTTAATACAACATCCTTAAGGTTCATTGATACAACCGCTCCTGAAATGATCTCTCCTTTGTTGATAGAGTTCAGGGTTGTAGTGTACATGCCTTCTAATTTAGCACGTTCTTCATTTGTGTAATTTCCGAATCCTTTTGGATCCATATCCCAATCGAAATCTTCTGGGACAATCATTGATTGAGATTTAATCTCGTCGAGCGATAGTGAATCAGCTTCTGATTCGATGATCGAATCTTCTGTTCTTGTTCTGAATTCTGCATTCGCTTCAGATGCTAGTAATTCTTTTTCTGTGATTTGTTTTTTAGCCATTAATTATTTTTCTCCTTTTCCCATGGTTAGGGACGGCAAAGATAGGAATTAATGCTAAAACAAAAAAATTTATAATAATTTGATTTTTAGCCTTTTGGATTTTTTTAGCAGGTCTAGAAACCTGCCCTAGAGGCCTTTAAACGCCTATTTTGTAAGAAAAACGAGAACTTGATTTTCAAATGTTTAACAAATGAAGTTCAATAAGCTTCTGTTTTACAAAGGCTAGTTGTTCATCTGGTGTTAAAAATGAATTGTCTAGAACTATAGCATCTTCAGCTTTTGATAATGGACTTTCAGTACGGTGAGTGTCTTCATAATCACGCATGTTTAAGTTAGCCATTACCTCTTCTAAACTACTCTCTTCACCTTTTTCAAGCATTTCTTTAAATCGTCGCTGTGCTCTTATCATAGGGTGAGCAGTCATGAATACTTTCAATTGAGCCTGTGGAAATACTGTAGTTCCAATATCTCTACCATCCATTACAATGTCAATCTTATTCCCTAATTGTCGCTGCATACGTACCATATCCTGTCGAACTTCCTTTATGGCGCTCACCTGACTAACACGTTGTGAAATTTCCATTTTGCGGATGTCTTTTGAAACGTCAATTCCGTTTAAGATAAAAGTTTCAAAATTTACATCGATATGAATATGGGGTAATGCTTCAATAATGGCTGTCTTATTATCGACATCTATATTTTGCTGCATGAGGTAAAGCGTAACGCAACGATACATCGCACCAGAATCGATATACGTAAATTGAATGTCCTTCGCTAAGGCTTTGGCCAAAGTACTCTTCCCACAAGAAGAATAACCATCTATAGCTATGTTAATTGGTTTACGCGACATGAACATCGCAAAGGTAATAAATTAACCGTTTCTTTTTTTACGATAAAAATCAGATGGATTTACAGATAAGCTAAACATATTGGTATTACCTGCTAAGTGATATTTTGCAGAGCCATAACTGATGTTTATTTTTTTTACTCTTAGTCCGAATCCCCAAGAAAAACCAATAGTTCCAGGCTTTTCTTCTAATGACAATTCTTTTCTTAATTGATGATTGTACCCAACTCGAATATTGAAATTATCAGTAAATAATAATTCTGTGCCGAAAGCCACATGCCTCATTAATTTATCGGTTATAGAATATGTTTTTTTAATGGGTAGGCCTGTAGATAAGTCGATTTGATTAGTACTGCTATACAAATCATCGTATGTTAAATCGAATTTTTGAAGATTGTGAAGTGTAACGGTAAAACGGAAGGGTGCGTGCTTCAATCGTTTAGAGATTGCAAATCTGGCTTCGAATGGTAAAGCCTCATTATTTCCAGCATAGGTTTTAACCTGTGATCCAACATTTAGTAAACTAAATGCTAATCCTAAGCCACTGCTACTATCGGTATAACTACCTCCTAAATCTAGAGCAACTCCAGTTGAGCGATATGACTCTAAGCTAGAAAATAAAAATTTGGTGGTAGCGCCATATCTAAATTGATGATAAGCATTAGCATAGCTGAAATTCAAAGTGTTTTCATTGGCTTTAAAACTACCTAGCTCATTACCTATGTCATCTCTTAATACAAAGTTTCCGTAGTTGATATAGTTAATCCCTATGCCGAACATCCCAACATTTTTCATTTGGAAGGCGGTAGCGATATGTCCGTATTGAATATCCTGAAAGTAATTGCAAATGTTTAACGACCAAATATTATCCATTCGGTTGTTTAATAAACTAGGGTTCTGCGTAACGTTTGCTAATTCTGCATCTGCAGCGATAGATGAATAGCCGCCTAATGCTGTGATTTTAGCACTTGATGGTAATCTCAAAAAAGTAAAACTTGTTCCTCCTCCTAGTTGTGCATAGCCATGTAAACTGCTAAGCAGTACAATATTTATAATAATGAAGTATAGTTTTCTGGATGACATTCTCAGCATAACGACAATTTTACTGAAAAATTATGATTTATTGTAATGGGTAATGGGTAGTGGGTATTGAGTATTGAGAAATTAAATAATTATACAATTTCCCACTACTCAATACTCATTACCCATTACTAGTTTAAAAAATTTTGAGTTGAAATTGACTAAAAAAACCTCACTTTGGGCTCTAGTAATGGCGGTGTATAGCCACCTTAGAAAATCGCTGTTCAACATTTCTTCATTCAAATAGCCTTGATCAATAAATACTGCTTTCCATTGTCCACCTTGTGCTTTATGGCAAGTAACTGCATAAGCGAATTTAATTTGTAAGGCATTAAAATAGGGGTCAGATTTAATCGCCTTCATGCGCTCTCGCTTATTCGGAATGTCGGCATAATCAGCACTTACACTATCGTATAATTGTTTTTGCTCGGTTTGGGTAAGCGCCGGACTTTCGGAATATAAGGTGTTCATTAATACTTTAACCGTAATAACGGGCTGGTTTTCGAAGTCGATAAGTTGAACACTAGCTTCGGCAAATTTAAAGCCGTGAATTTCTTCTTCTCTACGAACACGAAGCACTTTTAGTAGCTCACCATTGGCAATAAAACCTTGCTCTTCTTCGGGTAACCAGAAATAATTGTTCTTCACCACCATCAAGTAATCGCCTGCCGAAATTTCTTCTTCTCGATATAAAATTCGTGCACGTATTTGTTGGTTATAATTATTGGCGTTTTTATTCGAACGACAAATCACAAGTGTATCTTCCATGCCATATTTATCATATGCATATTGCAAGCCATCGCCTAGTCTATCGCCATTAAACGCAAAAAAGTCATTATATCCTTTCGTTGTTAAATTGGGTGAGAAATTCAAGTCTTCAGCTATTTGTTTTCTAATTGCGGTAGCATTAAATAGAATTCCAGATTCCTTTTCCTGTCGCATTACTTCGGTTAATTCTAGCGTATAGATTTTTAATCCGTAGTGAGCTTCGAGTAAGGTTTTGCTAAGCGCCGGACTAATTTCCGATCCGATGGGAGGGAGCTGTGCAGTATCTCCTATGAATAGTATTTTACAATTTTGATCGGCTTCGTACACGTATTTTATTAGATCGTCCAATAAGCTGTCTTTCGACCAATGTACGCCAGCTGAATCATGTACTGAACCAGATATCATCGACGACTCATCGACAATAAAAATGGTGTCTTTGTGCTTGTTCTCTGTAAGCTGAAATCCAGCTGCTAGATCAACGGATGATTTTCTTCGGTAAATCTTTTTATGAATAGTAGAAGCTTGCTTTCCTGTATAACCAGAAAGCACCTTAGCCGCTCTGCCTGTAGGGGCAAGCAGTACTGATTTAAGCTTATAACCAGGCAACATTTTTACCAAGGCTTTCATGGTACTGGTTTTACCCGTACCTGCAAATCCACGTAAAACAAATGCCGAAAACTCACTTTTTTCAGAGATGAATTTTTCGAAATCTCTAAAGAATTGTAGCTGACCCTCAGTAGGTTCGTGACCTAAGTGTTTGGTAATTTCGGTAATCAATGTTCAAAAACTGCTAAAAAATAATACATTTGTCACATGTCGCAACAAAACAACGTAAACATACATAAAATCGAAAGGGTCGACGAAAGTTTTTACTTCGATACAAAGTCTATTTACGATTTAGTGATTAATTTCGATGGTGAACGTTTCCAATGTGTTTCGTTTAGTGCCGAGCGCAATAAATTTGTATTGCAAGCAGAATTCACTGTACCTAAGGAATTTAATTTACGAGATATTCTAACCTACACTGACATTATCAAAAGAGATTTTAGAACAGTACATTACATTTGCAATACTAATGTTCAAAGCATTGTTCCTGATGCTTTTTATGAAGATAGCTTAGCCGAAGAGTTAGTGTCTTTTCATAATACTCTTGTTCCAGAACATTTACTTTATAAAAATAATATCGAGCGCTTACAATCACAATTAGTGTTTGGTATTCGTCCAACCGAAATTGCTGCTGTACGATCTCGTTTCCCAGAAGTAAAGTTTACACATTCTGGTGCTGCATTGCTAAATTACATTAGTCACTTAGCCTTTAAAGGCAAGCTAATGCAAATACATTTCCATCAACAAAGTTTAGAATTAGTGTTGATGAATAGCAAAGAATGTATTTTGTATAATCAATTTGAATTTCAAAGCAAGGACGATATTCTCCCAATTGTAATGCAAGTTGCAGAAGAATTTAGTTTGTCGAAAGACGAATTGCAAGTGGTTTTGTCTGGTGAAATTGATTTAGGTTCTGAACTAGAACAAACCATAAAAAGTAATTTCAGCAAAGTGTTTTATGCTCCAAGAGATCGTCGATTTACTTATACCTACAGGATCGAAGACGACCCTCAAGCTCACAAATTTGTTACCTTGTACGCAGCTAGTTTATGCGAATAATATCAGGTTCACATCGTGGATTAAAATTACAAGCGCCGGCTAAATTGCCTGTTCGCCCAACTACTGATATGGCGAAAGAAGCCTTGTTTAATATCATCGAACAAAAAGTTAATATTGATGAAATTTCGGTGTTGGATTTATTTGCTGGAACTGGAAATATTAGTCTAGAATTTTCTTCAAGAGGAGTGAAAGAATTAACAAGCATCGATCGTCACGCCGACTGTGTTCGTTATATACTGGAGATGAATACCAAATTAAAATTCACCTCAAATCTTTTAAGAGCCGATGTTTTTAAATACTTGAAAACTTGTGTTTATAAATACGATTTAATCTTCGCAGACCCTCCTTATGACTTACCGAATATTCCTGATATCATCCGTTTGGTAAAGGAAAATAATTTATTGAATGATGGGGGATTTTTAATTATTGAACATGCTAGCATGCAGAACTTGAGTTCGTATAAAGGTTACGTAGAAAGCAGGAAATACGGTTCCTCTACTTTTTCTTTTTTTGAATGATATTTTTGTCGTTACTTTATAAAAAAATAGACTATTTCACATGGAAAAAATAGCATTATTCCCAGGTTCATTTGATCCTATTACCAATGCTCACATGGATATATTAAACCGTGCTTTGCCTTTATTTGATAAGGTTTACGTGGGTATTGGTTTAAATAGTACTAAAGAAGCTTTTTTTAGTGCCGAACAACGATTAGCCATGTTGAAAGAAGTATTCTGCAATTCTCCTAAAATTGAAGTAACAACCTATAAAGGATTAACAGTAGAATTCTGTAAAGAGTTGGGTGCTCAATACATGATTAGAGGAATACGTTCTACTTCCGATTTTGAATATGAAAAAGCTATTTCACAAATGAATCATGCGATGCATCCCGAAATTGAAAGCATCTTCATCTTAAGCAAACCAGGCTTCTCGGCTATTAGCTCTACCATTGTTCGCGATATTATTCGCAATGGGGGTGATGTGAGTAAGTTTGTGCCGAAAGAGATAGCGAGTTTGGTGAATCGTAATTCGTAGTTCACTGTTCGTCGAAGCGTCCTCGCTTCGACGAACAGTGAACTTGTCGAAGCGAGGACGCTTCGACGAACACGTTGTACAAATTAGCATTAGCACATTGCCCAATTAGCACATTACGTTATGTCTAGCTCCTCAAGCAAATCCAGTATCGTAGGATAAGTCTCTCCCTCAATAAGCTTCATGATATCTCCAATGGCAATCCACTCAGCTTTGGTGATGCCTTCTTCAGCTTGTGGTGTTAGTTTTTCTTCTTCGGCAGTCATTACAAACCAATAGGATTTTTTCAGTACCCATTTGCTTTTTAGTTGATAGATATGGAAGGTATCCAATAGATGATCTTCAATTTGGTGAGTTTTAATACCACATTCTTCTTCTACTTCGCGCCAAGCCGCTTTTTTAATGGATTCCCCTTCATCAATTTTACCTTTAGGTAAATCCCATTTCCCTCGACGATAGATAAATAAGATTTTAGTTCGGTCGGGATTAAAGATAACACCACCAGCAGCCTCAATAATAAATAGCGATTCTGAAAAATGTTTATATAAATGATCAGGATGCTCTGAAATAAATATCAATCCAGAATTATTCTCCAGTAATTCGAATAAGTTATTGTTAAAAAATAATTTATCTCCCTCATTTATAGTATGATAGGTGTTGTTTTTAATGTTAGGAAATTCTTCTTTTGAACAGATAAAAACTGGTTTTTCGTTGATATAAATTTTATACATTTGCAGTATGATTAGTAAGAGGGAAACATCGTTAAAAGTAGCAGAATTTTTATTGCAAATCAAAGCAATTAAATTACAACCAAATAGTCCGTTTACGTGGGCTTCAGGATGGAAATCACCAATATATTGTGATAATAGAGTGACTTTATCGTACCCACCTGTACGTACTTATATTCGCCAACGTTTGTCGGAAGTGATTAACGACGAACTAAACGGAGTAAATCTTATTGCTGGTGTAGCTACTGCAGGTATACCACAAGGTGTATTGGTAGCACAAGAGTTGGGTTTACCATTTGCTTATGTACGTTCATCTCCGAAAGATCACGGAATGAATAACATGATTGAAGGGGAAGTAACACCCGGACAAAAAGTAGTGGTTGTAGAAGATTTAGTTTCTACAGGCAAAAGCAGTTTGAAAGCAGTTGAAGCATTGCGTGCAGCAGGATGTGAAGTAGTAGGATTAGTTTGTATTTTCAATTACGGTTTTGACGAAGCGGTTGAAAATTTCAAAAACGCGAATTGTAAAATCATTTCATTGAGCAACTATTCAGACTTAATCGACCATGCCTTAAGCTCTAGTGCAATATCGGAGAAAGATGTGGAAGTATTAAGATCTTGGAGAGAAGACCCATCAAATTGGGGTAAAACAGAAACGGTTTAATATGACAATCATAGAAAGCGAAAAAGTACAAATTGCTAAGCCTCTTGCAGAGGTTTTTGCATTTTTAGGAAACGCAAATAATCACGAGAAACTAATGCCTGAATCCATTTACAATTGGTCTTCTACAGAAGATGAGTGTAAATTCACGATTCAAAATATGGCGAAGCTCGAATTGAAAATTTCAGAACGCGATCCCGCTGGTAAAATTGTAATTATTCCTTCTGTAAAAGCTCCCTTTGATATTAAGATTGAATGGATATTAACTGAACAAGCAAACGGTTGCACTGCTCAAATGAACATTCACGCCGACTTAAATCCATTTATTAAAATGATGGCAGTTGGTCCGTTAACGAAGTTGGTTAATCACCAAGCGCAAGCACTTCTTGCTAGCAACTAGCTAGCAACTAAGAATTGAGATCTTTTTGCTAGTCAACAAGAATTGAGATATTAGATTTTAGAATTAGTTAATAAGAATTTAGGATATAGACGTTAGTCTTTGTAGTAAATTTTATATAATTTAAATTTGTAATCATTAACTTTCTCAATACTAATATCTCAATTCTAATATCTCAATTCTAACATCTCAATTCTAACATCTAATATCTAGCTATGTATGCTATCATCGATATTGAAACCACGGGCGGTAGTCCGGATTACAGTAAGATTACCGAGATAGCCATCATTTTACACGACGGGAAAGAAGTTGTAAAAGAGTACAGCACACTGATTAATCCGCAGTGTTCTATCCCTTATCAAATCACACAAATTACAGGCATTACTAACGACATGGTTCGTGATGCTCCTACATTTCCTGAAGTAGCAAAGACGATAATTGAACTCACAGAAGGCGCCGTTTTTGTAGCGCATAATGTTAGCTTCGATTATAACTTCGTTAAAGCGGCTTATAAAGATTTAGGGTATAATTATCATCGCAAAACCTTATGTACGGTACGCATGAGTAGAGCGGCATTCCCTGGCTTTCCATCGTATAGCTTGGGTAATCTTTGCAAAAGTTTACACATCAACTTATTTAACAGACATCGTGCTCTTGGTGATGCAAAAGCGACAGCCATTTTATTCAACAAAATATTAGAGAGTAATAGTGCAGTAGTTGATGATATAAAAAACGCAGGCATTCTTACCCCTAAAAATTTACCACCACTTTTAACAGAAGATGCATTAACAAAAATTCCTACGGGAATATCGGGCGTGTATTATTTTCATAACTCGAATGGTGATGTGATTTATGTTGGAAAGAGTAATGATATTAAAAAGAGAATTCTTCAACACATCGCTACACAAAAAACGAGTAAGTCGGTAAAAATGTTGAATGACATGGCGCATATCAGCATTGAAAACACTGGCTCTGAGCTCATCGCTTTGTTATTAGAGTCGGATGAAATTAAAAAATTAAAACCCATTTATAATACCTCACAAAAACGAAGTAAAGCCGTACCTTTTTACAGTATTTACCAACGCTATGATGATAAAGGATACCTCAGTTTTTATGTAGATCGGTATTCGGATACTTCTGTATCGTTAACAACAGTAGATTCGAGTATAGAAGCAAAAAAGATATTCGAGAAAGCTGTAGAAAAATTTCAATTGTGTTTATCGAAATGCGATTTACATTCGTTTAAAGGACCGTGTTTTAATCAGCAAATAAAGAAATGCTTAGGTGCTTGTGTTGAGCAAGAAAGTGCTGAAAGCTATAACCAACGAGCATTTGCTGCAGTAGAGAGTTTTAGTTTTCAGAACAAAAGTTTTTTCATGATAGGTGCAGGTAGAGTAGAAAACGAAAAGTCGGTAGTTTGCATCGAAAAAGGACAGTATAAAGGTTTCGGTTACTTCGATTCCACCTTCGGCTACCCCAACATCGAAGATTTAAAATCCTGCATCAAACACTATCCGCACAATCGAGATATTCAAATGATTATAAGTCGGTTTATCAAAAAGTCAATAATTTTGGAGTATTGAGTATTGGATTATTGGAAGAAAGAAACTAAACAATTTTCCACTCCTAATTACTCAATACCTGCGATAGAATACAATTATATTAGTTGTATTTTATTCATATATTAAATTTAAATTGCGATATTTTTAATTTCATTGAAATATAAATTTGTAAATTCTAATATATTTCTTAAATTGATTTAAATTACATAATTCAATTTTTATGAAATATTTTGAAATATTGACTAAGAAATTAATATTAATGTTACTTTTTAATTTAATTTCATATTGTTCATTTTCACAAAAGGTAATAGATACTAGAAATTTGCCTAATCCACCTGACGGTTGCGAGATATCATTAATTGTTGATACACTTGATAATTGTTCTAATGATAATTCAATTAGAGTAGACATATTCCAATCAATAGGATGTGGTCCATACATTTTAAATTATGGAGATGGCACAGTAATTACAACAAATAGTCAATTTAATTATCATAATTATTGTAATACAGGTAATTTTACAATTTATGTATTGTATGCTAACTACTTTACCAATGATGTTCCAGTAGTCAATTGGCGAGTAACTAATACATCTTTTTCTGTAAATTTTATTCCTTTTGTAGATTCGACATGCTTTCCAGCTACCTATACTTTTGTTAATACTAGCAGTTGTATTGCACCAGAGTATGATACAACAGGCAGGGCTTTAAACTTCGTTTGGGATTACGGAGATGGGACTCGATTAGATACTACATTTGACGGAGGCCACTATTATTTAGACAAATCGAATGTTAGTCATAATGTAAGTCTAACAGCATACATAAATAATTGTGCGGTAAGTTCATCTACTGTAAAAATAATTACTATCCCATGGACAAAAATCTCATCGCATTTTTATCATTTAAACCCTCTTTATTCATTTAAATATTTGTGTGAAAATATACCTGATACTTCAATTTATTTTCCAAATTCATGTAATTACGAGTTTAATTGGCACCCTGGCAACTTGTTGTTAGATTCAACATCAAACGAACCAATTTTTCTAGGTACTGCGGGTACTTGTGATTCCGAAATGAAGTATACATTTAAAACTGATATTACCTCTCGAGGGATTTACTTATATTCAGATTCGTTTACATATTATATAAATAGTGACAAAATTGATTTGTACACCGCAAACCCTACAACACAAATACTTTGTGCGGGTGTATCTGAACGAATAAAACCATATAAACAAGTAAGTTGTGGGTCTTTAAAATTTTATGAATGGAATCCAATTGTCCCATATGCAAATAATAGATCAAGTAATCCATTTATTAATCTAGGGGATACATCTAGCTATACATATACTAAAATTTACAATTGTCATATTGTTATATTCCCATGCAGCGATACATCCTTTACTCAAAAATTCCTAGTGCTTGGGAAAGAACTACCTCCTAATTATACATACAATTACAATTCAAATGGTAGTGTTACATTTAGAGTTACTAATCCTTTTGGAATAGAATCGCATAGGTACACTTGGGATTTTGGGAATGGAAGAATCGAAACTGGTAGTCAAGTAACATTGGACAACTTATCTGGTGATTATTATGTCAAACTAACTGTTACGAATAATTGTGGCAATTCGAATTCTTCAACATATTTGGTATCTATACTACCTTCTTTTAATGCAATTAATTATAATAAAAATCAGTGCACTCAAAGTAGTAGTATTGTTGGATATACAAGTGCAACAGACTTTCATATAAATACAGATCAAATCTGGGATAGTAGCAATAGTAATAGTTTAGAAAGAAAATACAAAGGTACTATTACAATTGATAGTGCAAAAACATTAACAATAAGTGGGATTACAGTACAATTTGGTATGAATTCTAAAATAATTGTAAAACGCGGAGGCAGATTAATTTTACAGAATGCAATATTAAGAGGAATATATAAAGCAATGACCCCAGGTGATACATGCAAAGGGATGTGGCAAGGAATAGAAGTATGGGGGAATGCAGCATACAATCACTACTCAAACTTAAGTGTTCATGGCAAAGTTGCAATTTCCGGAAATTCACAAATACTTGATGCACATAAGGCAATATTTGTAGGTAAAAGAGTAGAATGTGTTCCAAGCGAAAATGAGTTTTGTACAGGTACAAGTGGGTATGTAGATTTTGAACCAAACTATGGAGGTGGAATTATCGATGTACAAGGGTGTACATTTCGAAGAAATGCAATGGATATTATCTTTACTCCTTATATACCTAAAATAGGAAATCCTAATACTAATGCAAATCGAATTAGGAACAATAATTTTTATGGAGGTAAGGCATTAGACCCTGGTTATAATACTAATAATACGGTTGGTGCAGTTCCATATCCTAACCATGCAAATCACTTTTATGCAAATGCGAATAAACAAGGTAAAACATCTCAGCAGTTAAAATTATATAAAGTATATAATCTAGGTATTTATGGAAACAAGTTTGAAAATGCTACTTATGGTATAGATGCCATCGATTCCAAGTTTACCGTAAGTAAAATCGGAACTGGAAATGGTAATAGTTTTCAAAACTTAGATTATGGAATTCATTCCCTTTCTACACTTTCTAGCATTAACTTTCCTCAAGTAATTTCAAATAATAATTTCAACAAAATTAAATCTGCAGCTATTCGTATGGAAGGAGGAAAAATAATTACAATACATAATAATAATTTTGGTAATCCCTCACTATTTTCTACAAGTATGGAAAATCCGAGAGGAATATATATGTATGCTGTAAATAATTTTTACATTACAGATAATAATTTTTATAGAGTCGATAGTAGTATTTTTATTCTTGAATCTGGAATAGAGGGTGGTAAAATATCATCTGATCAACAAGATGGAAATATTTTCACGCAATGTAAACAAGGGGTGATGACTTCTGGAAATAATCAAAATCTACAAATTAGATGTAATAAAAATTTAAATAATTCAGCAAACGATTATATCAATAGAAACTGGAATATTGCAGGTTCTTTGAAAAATCAAGGGTCAAACGTAGATCATACCTCACCCGCTGGAAATGAATTTAGACCAAGTGATACTAAAGATTTATACTCTACAACACCTTTCAATTATTTTGCACATGCCAGAGCGGCAGATAATACTTTCGCTACAATACCAACAGTTGCCATTGGTTCTACTGGTTGGGATACTTTACATATTCAAAAAACAGGATTCGTTAAACAAAACAATTCTTGTACACCACCACCACCATGTTATCCTAATTGCAATTTAGCTTTAGCTATAAATACACAACGAAGAGAGAACTTGCTCAATAATTATGAGGCTGTATTAGAGAGTTTGGATGGTTATGGGAATACAGAAATATTGTTAAACTCGTTGGGTGATTTAACTAAAACGTCGAACGAGTTAAAACTGGAATTAGTAACGAATAGTCCACTTTCAAATACAGTTTTAGACGCAATCTTATCGAATACACAAAAATTCACAGAACAAGATTTGACGGAAGTACTAACTTATAATTTACCAATGGAAAGTACTCTTTGGGATGATATAGTTAGTAATCTATTTCCTATTTTAACAAACAATAGTATAAATTTGTTAAAAACATTACAGTACGGAGAAAACGAATATGAAACACTAATATCCATAGAGCAACAATACTTAGATGAATTGAACAATCAACAACAAATATTAGAGGAAATAGTATTAACTGAAATTGCAGAGGAGACACCAGAACAAGCGGCACAAAAACTAGCAGCAGAAACCAATGCAAATAAACAAACAGCTGTAGCAGGTTATTTAACTAATGGTGATTTAACAAACGCATCGAACATAATACAAAATTTTAATATTGAAAATGATGCAGATCAAGCTTGGGTGGACTTTATTAGTATACCTCTAAACTTAGTACAAAACAATCAAATGGAATGGTATAACTTAACTTCTACTCAATTACAATCCATAGAAAATTTCGCCACCTTTTCTACTTCACCTAAAGTAATAGCAAATGCTAGAGCCATTTTAAAATTATTGTATGGTACAGAGTATCCTATGTTTGAACAGAACCATAATTGGAATGCGAGCAGAAAATCACCTCGCTTAATGGAATTACAATTATTAAAAAAACAAACTTTATTAAATCCTTACCCTAACCCTGCAACTCAGGAGGTTAATGTATCTTACTATAGTGAACAAGATGGTTCAGCTATTGTTATCACAAATCTTTTAGGAAGAGTGCTAAAAAAATATACAATTGAAAAAGGTTATCATATTTTAACACTTAACATAGAGGATTTAACTCCTGGTATTTACTTAATACTATTTAAAGATGTTACTAATAGGAATTTAATTATTAAGAAGCTTGTAGTTAATAAATAATATTATGAAAAACTCAATATTAATTTTTCTAATTATATTTTTAATTCCAAGATTCACATTTCCTCAAAAATATTACAATGTTGATTGCTTAGCTCCTAACCCTACGTTTTGCTTAGGAATATATTCTAACCAGTTGATTTATGGTGGTTATGATTCAATATGTAATATTAATATTAATAAAATTGGAGCTTGGAATGATACTATATGGTCTGGTTTTGGAAATGGAATTACCCCACCTACTGTTGGGTATCCAGCAAGAGCTTTTGCTGAATATAAAGGTGAATTAATTGTTGGTGGTGGCTTTCAATATGCAAGTTTTAAAAATGTTAATAAAATTGCTCGATGGGATGGTACCGATTGGTATCCATTAGGAAATGGTTTAAATGGACAATTTTCAACTGAATTAATTTCATCATTAATATCATACAAAGGAGAATTATATGCAGCTGGACGCTTTAATGAAATAAATGGACTAAAAAATGTAAACAATATAGCACGTTGGGATGGCACTACTTGGAGAAGAGTTGGCACTGGTTTGCAAGGTTCATTAGATGAAGTGTACTCAATGGCTGTATATAAAAATGAACTTTATGTTGGTGGTGGATTCTCTGATGCAGGTGGAATAACTGCCTATAACATTGCTAAATGGAATGGCACTACTTGGAGTTCTGTTGGGCTAGGAACATCTTCAGATGTAAATGTTTTAAAAGTAGATACAGCTAGAGATTTGTTATATGTTGGAGGAGATTTTGAAGGTGTTAATAATTCCATTTATTCAAGAAAAGTAGCGATGTGGGATGGTGCAAATTGGCATAGTATGAGCCCAAATAAATTTTTTGGAAGTACTGTAGTTAGCATGGAAATGTATCATGGATATCTATATGCTGGAGGACTAAAATTTACGGACACCTGTTTTGCAAGATGGGATGGGTTGAATTGGGAAGTAATCGATGGGCCTAATGGAAACGTAACCTCGCTACAAACGTATAAAGATAAACTGTATTTAGGTGGAGATTTTACGATGATCGGAAGTGATAGTATTCAATACTTAGCTAGTTATTACAGCCCAGATTCAGTATTTATTGGAGTAGAGCAACATCGGCTAAATAGTAAAATCAAGTTGTATCCCAACCCAACAAAAAACACCTTAAAAATTGAATCCAAACTACAATTAGATTCATATGAAATTTATACCATACTCGGATCTCGTATTCAATCAGGTAAATTAATTAATCAAGAAATAAATGTTTCTGAGCTAAAGGCAGGTATGTATATTTTAAAAATAACAACAAGTGATGGGCTTCTAGTGCAAGAACGGTTTGTGAAGGAATAGAGTATCATGTATCGAGTATCGAGATGTTTTATGATAAAATTTCTCAATACCCACTACTCACTACTCACTACCCTTAATGGGGATCCAAACCTCCTCCTCAGAATCCTCAGCATCGCGTTTATATTTCTCACTTAAAATTTCGAAGAAGGGTCTGTTGTCTATTTGGTAATTATTTTCGGGAATCCATTGTTGTAAAACATATTGAAATACTTTTGGGTAGTCTGCTGCAATTCCTTTGTAAATAAAGGTTGCATACAAGCCACTATCGATATTTATTTCTTGCATACCTTCAGGGATTTTTTCTATAGTATTTACAGGCATTCCAGCACCTTTCTCAAATTTCTTATGAATGTCGAAGCTTGTGAAAAAGTCTGCAGGGTAAAAACTCATCGAGTATAAATCGGTATTGATTGGATTCGGAATTTCTTTTCTTCGTGGCATAAACGATTGCCATAATTCAGTTGTTCTATTTTCGGCAAACGAAATTTCTTTTTTCATTCCGATTATTCGAATGTTTGGTGATTTTTTGATGGTAATATTTAACATCTTACTGATTTTTATTTTTAAGAAGTACGTATAAATTTAAATCGATATACTTTCCATTTACCAATTCCGCTTCTTTTAACACTCCCTCTAAACTAAAATTTAATCGCTCGGGAATGCCTTGACTTTTAAAATTTTCGGTACCACATTTAATTTCAATTCGATTTAATTGCAGTTCGTTGAACCCAAATGAAATTAAGGCTTTGCAAGCTTTCGTGGTTATGCCATACCCTTGATATTCTTCCGAAATCCAATACCCAATTTCACCAATTTTATTATGAGTGTCAATTTTATAAATACCTATTCGTCCAACGATATTATTATTGAATAGGATGATATAAGCATATTCACTTCCATCAGCATTTCGTTGCTTCGCTCCATTGATGAAATTATGCATGAATTCCACCGATTGCATTTGGTCAATCCAAGCCATCCATTGTGAAATATGTTCGCGATTATCTTCCGCCAATTCATACAAAGCATCAGCATGATGATCGGCTACTAATTCTAATTTTATTTGATCGTCGATTTGTAAGTTCATTTGACATTAAATTTATGAATTTGTTCTAAATTCTAAGTTCTAAATTCTAAATTTCATATACCAGTCACAAGTCACCATTTCGACAAATAGTCATGACAGCACAAATAGAAGTGCCATAATTTCAGTTAATTGCGCTAAAAATCACTTTGGTTCGGGTATTGACGATTCATTGTAAACATTAATACGATGAACTTACAACAATATACCATTAAGTCGCAAGAGGCCATTAACAAAGCAATTGAGATTGCATTGGGGTTTGGTCAAAACACGGTGGAACCTGCACATCTTTTAAAATCATTATTAGAAGTTGATGAGCATGTTATTCCATTCATTCTAAAAAAATCGAATGCGAATGTAAACCGAATAAAGGAAGTGAACGAATCCATTATACAATCCTTCCCCAAAGTAAGTGGTAGCGGTCCATTTTTATCCAATGCTACGAACAATGTATTCAACAAATCTCTTCAATTGATGAAAGAATTTGGAGATGATTTTGTATCCATAGAGCATTTATTTTTATCACTAGTGCAAACTACAGATAAGGTTTCAAGCATGCTGAAAGATGCTGGTTTGAATGAGAAAGATGTGAAGTTAGCTATAAAGGAACTGCGAGGAAATTCAACAGTTACCGATGCTAATGCAGAAAACTCTTATCAAGCATTAAACAAGTATGCGAAAAATTTAAATCAACTTGCCGAACAAGGTAAACTTGATCCGGTGATTGGACGTGATGATGAAATTCGTCGTGTTATCCAAATCCTTTCACGTAGAACGAAAAACAATCCGATTTTAATTGGTGAGCCGGGTGTTGGTAAAACAGCCATCGCCGAAGGCATTGCACACCGTATTGTGAAAGGAGATATCCCTGAGAATCTAAAAACCAAAACAGTCTATTCTTTAGACATGGGTTCATTAATTGCTGGAGCAAAATACAAGGGTGAGTTTGAAGAACGATTAAAAGCAGTGGTGAAGGAAGTTACCCAAAGTGATGGAGATATCATTTTGTTCATTGATGAGATTCATACCCTAGTGGGTGCTGGGGCATCTGAAGGTGCAATGGATGCGGCTAATATTTTAAAACCTGCTTTGGCTCGTGGAGAGTTAAGAGCAATAGGAGCTACGACCTTAAATGAATATCAAAAATATTTCGAAAAGGATAAAGCTTTAGAGCGTCGTTTTCAGAAAGTAAATGTAGAAGAACCTGATACAGAAGATGCGATTTCTATTTTACGTGGATTGAAAGAACGTTATGAAACACATCATAAAGTACGTATTAGAG
>JBIINK010000104.1:0-3917 GCA_044337515.1 Sphingobacteriales bacterium
TCTATACCTGCTAGGCTTAACGATTCTGCATTTCTAATTACTGGAACTACTAATCCTTTCGGTGCAGATACGGCAATTGAGATGTCTGCGAAATCGCTGTATAAAATTTCTTCACCACTAATTTGTGTATTTACTGCAGGGAATTCTTTCAATGCTTCACATACAGCTTTTGTAAAGAATGACATAAAGCCTAATCCTACACCATACTTTTCTTTGAACTTATCTTTGTACTTCGTACGAATATCCATGATTGGTTGCATATCAACTTCATTGAATGTAGTTAACATAGCTGTTTCGTTTTTTACTGCTACTAAACGCTTAGCAACTGTTTTACGTAACGACGACATTTTCTCTTTACGGATATTTCTCTCGCCTGCTTTAGCAGTGTTTACTGGTGCTGCAGGGCTTGTTGATTTAACAACCGGACTAGAAGATTTTGCTGAAGAAGCATCTTCTTTAGTAATACGACCATCTTTACCTGTACCTTTTACTTGAGCAGGATCAATATCTTTTTCAGATAATATTTTTGATGCAGCAGGAGAAGGATGTCCTTTAGCATAATTTTCTTTTTCGCTTGTTGGAGTTACTACTTCTTCAACATCAACTGTAGAAACCGAACTTGATTTCTTTGCAGGTTTTGCTGAAGCCGTATCGATGGTACACACAATCGTACCAATAGGAATAGTTTCACCTTCAGGAGTAATGGTTTTTAAAACACCTGATTGTTCTGCTGTAAGTTCAAAGGTTGCTTTGTCTGATTCTAACTCTGCAATCACTTCATCCATTTCAACAAATTCGCCATCGTTTTTTATCCAACGAGATAATGTTACTTCGGCTATCGATTCACCTACTGGTGGTATTTTTATTTCTAAAACCATTGTTTCAAATTCTAAATTTTAAATTCTAAATTATAAATTTCCAGCGACTAGTATCTAGTAACCAGTTACTAAATTAATCGTTTGTAAAGGCTTTGTAAAGGATATAATCTTGTTGTGTTAAATGTTGTTTGTTATATCCGGTTGCTGTACTACTACTTGCTTTACGAGAAATTACTTCGATGTTTTCTTTTCTCATAAGGCGTAACAAGTACGGCCAAGCGCCCATGTTTGATGGTTCTTCTTGTACCCAGAATATTTCTGTTGCCTTATTGTATTTTTTCTTTAATTCTTCTAATTGATTTGCTGGTAGTGGGAACAATTGTTCTAATCTTACAATTGCTACATCTTTATCTCTTCCATCTTTCGCTCTACGGTCTAGCAACTCATAATAAATTTTACCACTGCATAGCAATACACGTTTTACATCTTTTGCATTTACAGTAGCATCATCTATCACTTCTTGGAAATGTCCATCTGTAAAATCAGAAATCGGACTAACACAAGCTGGTAAACGCAATAAGCTTTTCGGTGTAAATACTACTAATGGTTTTCTAAACGGACGATGCATTTGTCTTCTCATTAAGTGGAAGAAATTAGCAGGTGTTGTACAATTCGCTACTTGAATATTATCATTCGCACAAGCTTCCAAGAAACGTTCTATCCTTGCTGATGAATGCTCTGGGCCTTGCCCTTCATAACCATGAGGAAGTAACATCACTAATCCATTAGATCTTCTCCATTTAAATTCCGCACTAGTCACAAACTGATCAACTATAATTTGCGCACCATTAAAGAAGTCGCCAAACTGCGCTTCCCAAATGGTTAATGTATTGGGAGCAGCCATGGCATAGCCATATTCAAATCCTAATACTCCATACTCTGATAAGTGTGAGTTATAAATATAAAATGGTGCTTGTTTCTTATCTACATTTTGAAGAGGAATGTACTCTTCTTCTGAGTCTTCAATTTTAACTACAGCGTGACGATGAGAGAACGTACCACGCTCTACATCTTGTCCACTAAGGCGAACATCAAAACCCTCTTCCATTAAGGTTGCGTAAGACATTAACTCACCCATCGCCCAATCTAAAGATTTGGTCTCATTCACCATTTTTGCACGTTCAGAAAACAAACGTTCAATTTTAGTTAAGAACTTTTTATCTTTTGGTAGTTCTGTAATTTTATTCGCAATGGTATTGAATTTTTTAGCAGCAACTTTCGTTTCGAAAGTCGTATTGAAATCTTCTGGAGTAGAAAATCTAAAGTTCTTCCAAGAACCTTGAAACAATGGCTCTACCAAGGTAGTAGCTTCTTGCTTCGCTTCATTCAAACGTTCTTGTAAATGCTGACGAAATTCTAGTTCCATTTCTTTTGCTAAAGCAGCATCTATAGAACCTTGTTCCGCTAATTTATTTTGATAAATTTCTCTTGGGTTAGGATGTTTCTCAATGATCTTATACAACAAGGGTTGTGTAAAGCGAGGCTCATCCGATTCATTATGTCCGTATCTGCGGTAACATAAAATGTCGATGAACACATCGTTATGATATTCTTGGCGATATTCTACAGCCATTTGTACGGCATGCACTAATGCTTCTACATCATCACCGTTTACATGAAACACTGGCGAAAGTGTTGTTTTTGCAATGTCTGTACAATAAGTACTCGAACGTGCATCTTTATAGTTAGTCGTAAATCCGATTTGATTATTAATAACCAAGTGGATTGTCCCACCCGTTTTATAACCATCTAATTTCGACATTTGAATTACTTCGTATAAAATTCCTTGTCCAGCAATAGAAGCATCACCGTGAATTAAAATTGGAGCGATGCTCGACAAATCATCTTTGTATTTATGATCAATTTTTGCTCGGACCATCCCTTCAACAACAGGATCAACGGCTTCAAGGTGAGATGGATTTGGCGATAAGCTTAAATGTACATCATTACCTTTCGATGTTTTTATATCTGTTGAATAACCTAAATGATATTTCACATCACCACCAAAGGGATCATCAGGATTAAATTTTCCTTCAAACTCTTTGAATATTTCCTTGTAGGTTTTATTCATGATGTTTGCAAGAACGTTTAATCGACCACGATGTGCCATTCCGATAACAAACTCTTTTATACCTAAATCGGCACCTTTCTCAATTACTGCATTCATAGCAGGAATAAGGGTTTCGGCACCTTCTAATGAAAATCTTTTTTGTCCTAAGAATTTAGTTCCTAAGAAATTTTCAAATATTACCGCTTGATTTAGCTTACTTAATATTTGTTTCTTTTCTTCAATTGTAAAGCTCGGGGCATTTCTATTTTTTTCAATTCTATCAATGAACCATTTAATACGTTCAGGGTGGCGAATAAACATGAACTCCATACCAATGGATTGGCAATACGTTTCTTCTAAGAATTGAATAATGTCTTTTAGTTTCGCTGGACCGATACCTAACTCAACTCCTGCATTAAATACAGTATCTAAATCAGCATCCGTTAAACCCCATTGAGAAATCTCTTTACCAGGGAAATATTTACGGCGCTCGCGAACAGGATTCGTTTTAGTAAACAAGTGACCTCTGGTTCTATAGCCATTGATCATATTTAAAGTCCCGATTTCTTTTAAGAAATGCTCAGGAGTATCCAATGTTACATTGGCAGCTTCTCCACTTCGACCAAGTTCGAAGCCCTCAAAAAACTTTTGCCATCCAAAATCAACCGATTCTGGATCATTTTTGAACGATTCGTATAATGACTCAATATATTCCGTTGAGTTAGAATTTAAGTAAGATAGTTTATTCATAATGGTAAAAACACTGCAAAATTACACTATTTATAGAGGTTTTAAAGGATTTTTTAGAACTATTTGCTAATTAAGTATAGAAGAGTTGAAGAGCAATATTGATAGATTTTGTCTTAATTAAAATTGATTTCATTTAAAAAGGAGAGCAAATCAGGGATTCCTTTCAGTAAACTAATATTTTCGTGGGATTTTATGTGTTGCTCGTGTATACAACCACCTGCAATAATGACTTTATTATT
>JBIINK010000017.1:0-42809 GCA_044337515.1 Sphingobacteriales bacterium
GTGGCCGCGATCCACCCGTTTCTTTTACTAACCTTTTTTAAAATTTTTCCCTTTTGCTTCTTCGTCTCTTCGACTTTTCGTCGTTTCGATTCTGATACCCCTCGTTTGGGGACTGCAAAGGTAGAAAAATAATCCGCTTTACAAAAATAATTTTAAATAAAATGTTTTTAAAAACGTCCCTATACTTCTTATTGGGGATGCAAATGTAGAAATGTAAGTCGAATCCCACAAGACATAGGCACATTTTTTTTTATATTTTAGATTAAACCCCTGAAAATTAATCGGAAATAATATATACGCACGATAACTTTTAATCGTTTTACCTAAAAATTTTAATAACAACAGCTAAAAAGTATATTTGTCGCATGTTTAAAACAAAGCAATTTCGATTATCAATCATCTTAGTATTACTATTAAGCTTAAACGCTTGTAAAAGCGAATACCAAAAAGTATTGAAAGGTAATGACTTACCTAAGAAATATGAGATGGCAAAGAAGTATTATAACGACAAAGATTACTTCCGTGCACTTACACTATTAGAAGAACTAGTTAATGTTTACCGCGGTTCAGAAGAAGCCGAATCTATTTATTACTATTATGCTTATTGCCATTATGGATTAAAAGATTTGATTACTGCACGTTTTCACTTTAAAAACTTTGCAGAAACCTACCCTAGAAGTAAATACACGGAAGAGTGTAGATACATGACGGCTTATTGCTACTACTTAGATTCTCCAGATTTTACGCTGGATCAAGATAATACCTACAAAGCTATCGAGAGCTTACAACTATTCATTAATATGTATCCGAAATCGGAACGTGTGAGTGAATGTAATTTATTAATTGATCGTTTACGTGATAAATTAGAGTCAAAATCATATAGTAATGCCAAGATGTATTACAATATTGGTGATTATAAGTCGGCAATCTATGCCTTTAGAAACGCTAATATCGATTATCCAGATAATAAATATCGCGAAGAAATGCTGTTTTTAACAGTGAAATCAAGCTATTTATATGCTAAATTGAGTATCGACACTAAAAAATCAGAAAGATTTTTGGAAACTATCGATTATTATCAGAACTTTGTCGATTCTTATGCATCGAGCAAATACTTGAAAGAAGCTCAAGAAATACAATCAGATTGCATAGTGAAAATTGAAACTTTAAAGAATTTATCAAAATAGTATGAATAACGTAGTAAAAAATACCACTCCAACATCTACAATTACAAGAGATGTACGTGAGTTAGACGTAAAAACTGGTAACATCTACGAAAGCATCGTAGTTATTTCTCGTAGAGCTAACCAAATCTCTTCAGCTCTTAAAGAAGAATTAAACTCAAAACTTTCAGAATTTGCTACTTCAAACGATAATTTAGAAGAAGTATTCGAAAATAGAGAGCAAATTGAAATTTCAAAATATTACGAAAGAATGCCAAAAGCTACCTTGTTAGCAACTCAAGAATTCCTCGAAGACAAGATTTACCAACGTAAACTTGAAGAATAATTTTTAAACCCTCTCCTTCGAGAGGGTTTTTCATATCTTTCCATTCGTATTTCAACAGAACAATGAAGGGTAAAAAAATAATCATCGGTGTAACCGCCAGTATTGCAGCCTATAAAATTGCTTCTCTTATCCGTTTATTGGTTAAAGAAGGTGCTGAAGTAAAAGTGATTATGACGGAAGATGCCAAATCTTTTATCACTCCTCTTACACTTTCAACATTATCTAAAAATCCAGTTTATTCATCTTTTATTAAAAACGATTTAGGTGAATGGACTAACCATGTTGAATTAGGACTTTGGGCTGATGTCATTCTAATCGCTCCTGCAAGTGCCAATACTCTTGCTAAAATGTCATCTGGTATTTGTGATAATCTTTTATTAGCTACCTACCTATCTGCGAAGTGCCCTGTAATGTTTGCTCCAGCAATGGACTTAGACATGTATCAGCATCCAACAACAGTAGAAAATATTCAAAAATTAATTTCATTCGGGAACCAACTAGTAGCAGCCAAACATGGTGAATTAGCTAGTGGACTTATTGGTGAAGGGCGTATGGCTGAACCCGAAGAATTATTTGAAGAACTCCAACATTTCTTTTCAAAAAAAAAAGAGTTAGCGAATAAGAAAGTTCTTATCACTGCTGGCCCTACTTACGAAGCCATCGATCCTGTGCGATTTATTGGCAATCATTCAACGGGTAAAATGGGATTAGCTCTTGCCATCGAATGTTACCAACGTGGTGCCGATGTTACACTTATCTGTGGACCAAATCAATTAGAATTATCTAAATACCCATTCAAAAGTATCGAAGTAACATCATCTGATGAAATGTATAATCATTGCGTTTCATTATTTCCAGATACCGATATTGCTATTTTAAGCGCAGCTGTTGCTGATTACAAATCTGTAGAAATTGCAGATCAAAAAATCAAGAAGAGTGAAAATCAAATTAGCGTAGATTTAGAAAAAACAAAAGACATTTTAAGTTACTTAGGAAGTATAAAGTCAAAGCAAATATTAGTAGGTTTTGCTTTAGAAACCACAAACGAAGTTCAACACGCAAAAGAAAAGTTGGTACGTAAAAATGCAGACTTAATCGTTCTAAACTCATTGAATGACAAGGGTGCTGGCTTTGGCTACGACACTAATAAAATAAGCATTATACAGAAAAATAATAAAATTGTGGATTTCCCATTAAAATCTAAAAAAGATGTTGCTGTTGATATTATTAACGAAATAATTTCGTTAATTCGTTAGTTCCATATAGAAATTACATGTTCAAAAAAATAAGTATCCTTTTCCTTTTACTATTTGTAGGCTTAAAATCATTTTCTCAAGATGTAAGTTGTAAGGTGCAAATTATTACACAGCAATTAGCTTCGACTGATAAGTCGATTTTTATTGAAATGGAGAAATCTATTTTTGAATTTGTAAATAATACAAAATGGACTACCGACATCTTTCAAATTAATGAGCGTATTGAATGCAACTTAATTTTAAATATTAAAGAGCAAGTAGGAATTGATGAATTTAAAGCAACCGCACAAATACAGTCTAGCCGCCCTATTTTTAATAGTTCTTACAACTCCACGTTGTTAAATTACATGGATGAAGATTGGACTTTTAAATACATCATTAATCAACCGTTAGAATTTAACGAAAACGAAACTCGCTCGAATTTAACTTCACTAATTGCTTATTATGTGTATGTAATGGTTGGGCTTGATTATGATTCCTATTCATTATTCGGAGGAACTACCTATTACCAGAAAGCGAGGAATATTGTTAATAATGCTCAAACTCAACCGGGTAAAGGATGGAAAGCATTTGATGGTACTCGTAATCGTTTTATTCTAGTAGATAATTACCTCGACAATAGTTTTAAGCCCCTTCGTCAGACTATTTACACCTATCACCGTGGAGGAATGGATGTAATGACCCAAAATGCAGAAAATGGTCGTGCAGAAATTAAAGATTTGTTGCCATTGCTTTTAAAATTAGCGAAAGATCGTCCGAATTCGATGGCATTAAACATCTTCTTCTCTGCTAAAAACGACGAGTTTGTTAATATTTTTTCGAAGGCCCTGCCAAATGAGAAACAGAACATCATACAGATTCTCTCCGAAATAGACCCTGGTAATAGCAGTAAATACCAAAGCATCAGCAAGAATAACTAAGTTTACATTTCCATTTTAATATCGATAAAATCCATTATTTTAGCAATGGAAAACGGATGTGCTATGCTTAGGAAAATCATCATCAAAAACTTTGCGATTATCGACGACTTGGAGTTAGAACTTCATGATGGCTTTAATATTTTGACCGGTGAAACTGGAGCGGGTAAATCTATTATTTTAGGTGCATTAGGATTATTACTCGGGCAACGATTCGATTCGAAGAACCTAAAGAACAATCAGAAAAAATGCATCATCGAAGGGCACTTCACCTTAAATGAATTTTCATTACAACGTTTTTTTGAAGAATCGGATTTGGATTATGATGAGCTTTGTATTGTACGTAGAGAAATTTCTGCAGATGGCAAATCTCGAGGTTTTATTAATGATACGCCAGTTACACTACAAGTATTAAAACAACTTGGCGAGCAATTAGTCGATATTCATTCTCAACACGAAACCTTATTATTAAATACAAGTTCTTATCAGTTACACGTAATAGATAGTGTAGCCAACCATAAAGATTTACTACTTAACTATAGAACTAAATTTATAAAGTTCCAGCAAAAGCTAAAAGAAATTAGTGAATTGGAATTCGCATATGAGTTAGCTATAAAAGAACAAGATTACTTGAAATTTCAATTTGATGAATTAATTCAAGTAAATCTTTCAGAAAATGAACAACAATTATTGGAATCGGAACAAGAATTACTGACACATGCTGAAGAAATCCAAGTAAAGCTTTCTCAAATTGATGGGATTTTGCAATCAGATAATGGATCAACTATTGAGCAAATCAAACTAATTAATCAGCAATTCCAATCGCTCGAGAAAATCAATCCGAATTTCGAAGCCATTGCAAACCGTGTAAAAAGTGTTCAGATTGAATTAAAAGATATTGCATCGGAGATTGAATCCATTGCACAACAAACACAAATTAACCCAGATCGCTTACAAATTATTCAAGAACGTTTAGACACTATTTACCGTTTGGAACATAAGCATCGTGTAGATTCTATAACTGAACTACTTTCCATACAAACCAATCTTGACGAGCGTTTGCAAGGTTTCGATAAACAAGATGAAAATATTCAACAATTGAAAAATGAAGTTGCAAGTTTGGAGAATGAATTGAAGAAAATTGCAAAAGAATTATCGAATAATAGAGCAAAGAGTTTCACTATCGTTATACAAGATTTACAGACTAACCTTAAAGAATTAGGCATACCCAATGCTCAACTTCAAATAGATCATCAAGTTCATGAGCATACTTTAGATAAGGATGGCATCGATGATATTAAGATTTTATTTTCAGCGAATAAAGGTCAAACACCTGAAAGCATAAATAAAGTTGCTTCGGGTGGAGAACTTTCTAGGTTGATGCTTTGCATTAAATCACTTCTAGCTAAAAAAGAAAAATTACCAACCATCATTTTTGATGAAATTGATACAGGAGTATCTGGCGAAGTAGCGTTGAAGATGGGAGCTATTATGAGAAATCTATCAGAAAACTTACAAGTCATTAGTATTACTCACTTACCACAAATTGCTAGCTTAGGCAAGCATCACTATTATGTGTTCAAAGATCATTCTGCAAAAGAGACGGTTACGAACATCAAAAAATTAGATGCCAACGAACGGATTATAGAAATTGCAAAAATGTTGAGTGGTGATCAACCTAGTGCAGGAGCAATAGAAAATGCCAAGGAATTATTGAAGTTGAATTAAAAAAAAACGAGATGCATTTTTAACACATCTCGCTTCTATTATTAAGACGCTGGATTCTCGTCTTCTTTTTTCTTACGTTTGGGCTTTTCAGGTTTTGCAGTTTTCACTACAATCTCATCCAATTCCTTATTGAAGTCCACTTCTAAAGTATCACCTTCTACTAATTCACCTTTAAGTATTTCCTCAGCAATTGGATCTTCCAAGTATTTCTGAATTGCTCTATTTAATGGACGAGCACCGAAATTAGCGTCAAACCCTTTATCAGCAATATAATCTTTAGCAGCATCGGTTAAACGAATTTGATAACCCATTTTACTTAATCTACCAAATAGCTCTTTTAATTCGATATCGATGATTTGGAAAATATCTTCACGTTTTAATGAGTTGAATACAATTACATCATCTATACGATTTAAAAACTCTGGAGCAAATGCACGTTTTAAAGCAGTTTCGATAACACTACGAGCATTACCATCGGCTTGCTCCACTTTTGCATTTGTAGTAAACCCTACTCCTTGTCCGAATTCTTTTAACTGACGAGAACCTATGTTAGAAGTCATGATGATCACTGTATTTCTGAAGTCAACTTTTCTTCCAAGACTATCAGTTAAAATACCATCATCAAGAACTTGCAATAATATGTTAAAAACATCAGGATGAGCTTTTTCGATTTCATCTAAAAGAATTACTGAGTAAGGTTTACGACGAACTTTTTCAGTAAGCTGACCACCTTCTTCATAACCAACATATCCCGGAGGCGCACCAACTAAACGAGAGATGGCAAATTTCTCCATGTATTCACTCATGTCAATTCTAATTAAAGAATCTTCACTTTCGAACATATAGCGAGCTAAGGTTTTAGCTAACTCTGTTTTACCAACTCCTGTAGGGCCTAAGAAAATAAATGAACCAATTGGTTTTTTAGGATCTTTTAATCCAGCACGAGTTCTACGTATTGCTTTTGAAAGTTTAAGGATGGCTTCATCTTGACCAATAATTTTACCTTTCAATTCATCAGCCATAGAAAGTAAACGTTGGCTATCTGTTTGTCCGACACGTTGAACAGGAATACCTGTCATCATCGACACAACATCAGCAACATTTTGTTCAGTAACTGTATATCTACGAGTTTTAGTTTCTGCTTCCCACTCTGCTTTCGCAGTATCCAATTGTTCTAATAATTGTTTTTCGGTATCACGAAGTTTCGCAGCTTCCTCATATTTTTGAGAGCGAACCACTTTGTTCTTCTCCACTTTTATCTCTTCGATTTTTTGTTCGATATCAATAATCGTTTGAGGAACATGAATATTTGTGATGTGTACACGAGAACCTGCTTCATCTAAAGCATCAATAGCTTTGTCTGGCAAGAAACGATCACTCATGTAACGAGTTGTTAAGAACACACAAGCATCAATAGCTTCTGGAGTGTAAGTAACATTATGGTGTTCTTCGTATTTCTCTTTAATGTTATTTAAGATGATCACTGTTTCTTCTGGAGTTGCAGGATCTACTAATACTTTTTGGAAACGACGATCTAATGCACCATCTTTTTCAATGTACTGACGATACTCATCTAAAGTTGTAGCACCAATGCATTGGATTTCTCCCCTAGCTAAAGCAGGCTTGAACATGTTCGAAGCATCAAGAGAACCTGAAGCTCCACCGGCACCAACAATGGTATGAATTTCATCGATGAATAAAATTACATCAGGTGATTTTTCTAATTCATTCATTACTGCTTTCATACGCTCTTCGAATTGGCCACGGTATTTTGTACCTGCCACTAAAGAAGCTAAATCAAGTGTAACTACTCTTTTGTTAAATAAAACTCTAGATACTTTTCGTTGAACAATTCGCAATGCTAAACCTTCTGCAATAGCTGATTTACCTACGCCTGGCTCACCGATTAATATTGGGTTGTTCTTTTTTCTACGTGATAAAATTTGTGAAACACGTTCAATTTCTTTTTCTCGTCCAACGATAGGATCTAATTTTCCTTCTTCGGCAGCACGTGTTAAATCTCTACCGAAATTATCCAATACTGGAGTTTTCGATTTAGAGTCTGTAGGTTTTTTAGGTGCTGAATAATTTTCTTCATCTTTAAATTCGTCATCTCCACCAGCGGGATTTTGAGGTGATTCTGCGCTAGGATTTAATTTGAAATTTTCTAGTTGTGATTTAAATACTTCATAGTTCACATTAAACTGTGATAATATTTGTGATGCAATATTATCTTCATCGCGAAGAATTGATAACAATAAATGTTCAGTACCAATTACTTCACTTTTGAAAATTTTAGCTTCTAAATAAGTAATCTTTAAAACTTTTTCTGCTTGTTTAGTCAATGGAATATTTCCAAGATTTACATTTGTTCCCGCAGTTCCACGCACAGCATCTTCTACCGACTTACGTAAACGAGCTGTATCTATTCCAAGCGACTTAATAACCTTTATAGCTACTCCGTCACCTTCTCTAATTAAACCTAATAATAAGTGCTCTGCACCTATATAGTCATGCCCTAAGCGAAGGGCTTCTTCCCTACTATAAGAGATCACGTCTTTTACACGTGGTGAAAATTTAGCTTCCATAAATAAATTCCTTTCTGTTCTGAGAACGTTCTAATATATTAAATTGTTCTTATCGCTTTAAAAATAATGTTATCAACAATGGTCAAAAACTGAGCCAATACGCTAATATGCTGATATGCTAATATGCTGGTATGCTAATATGACATTCATTTTACAGAATACAGATTACATAATACTTTATACATAATACATTGTACATAATACATAAATAACGATATTCGCATAAAATTATAATACAATGTCAGACGAGAAAATCATATTTTCGATGGCGGGTGTAAATAAGATACATCCTCCTCAAAAACAAGTACTTAAGAACATATATCTTTCCTTTTTTTACGGTGCCAAAATAGGTGTGTTAGGTTTAAATGGTTCTGGTAAATCATCTTTATTAAGAATAATTGCTGGGGTTGATAAGGCTTATCAAGGCGAAGTGGTGTTTTCACCAGGATATTCTGTTGGCTATTTAGAGCAAGAGCCACAGTTAGATGATAGTAAAACAGTACGTGAGATTGTAGAAGAGGGAGTTAAGTCGATTACTGATATTATTAAAGAATACGAAGCCATTAATGAAGCCTTTGGACTGCCAGAAAACTACGAAGATGCTGACAAAATGGACAAGTTGATGCAAAAGCAAGGTGAATTGCAGGACAAGATAGATGCTGTTGGAGGTTGGGAACTTGATTCGAAATTAGAGCGAGCAATGGATGCATTGCGTTGCCCAGATTCGGATACCCCAATAAATGTATTATCTGGAGGAGAGCGCAGACGTGTTGCGTTGTGTAGATTATTACTACAAGAACCCGATGTTTTATTATTAGATGAGCCTACCAACCACTTAGATGCGGAGTCTATTGACTGGTTAGAGCAACATTTACAACAATACAAAGGAACAGTTATAGCCGTTACCCACGATCGTTATTTCTTGGATAATGTAGCCGGATGGATACTTGAATTAGACAGAGGTGAAGGCATTCCTTGGAAAGGAAATTACTCATCATGGTTAGAACAAAAAGCGAAGAGATTAGCGAGCGAAGAGAAACAAGAAACTAAGCGCCAGAAAACATTAGAGCGAGAATTAGAATGGGTACGTATGGCTCCGAAAGCTCGACATGCAAAATCGAAAGCACGTTTATCGAACTATGATAAATTAGCGAGTGAAGAAACAGGAGAAAGAGAAGCACGTTTAGAATTGTTCATTCCACCAGGTCCACGTTTAGGTAATGTGGTTATTGAATCGAATAATATTTCTAAAGCATACGGAGATAAATTATTGTATGAAAATTTAACCTTCTCCCTCCCACCAGCAGGTATTGTTGGGATTATTGGTCCGAACGGTGCAGGTAAAACAACCTTATTCAAATTAATTACTGGAGAAGAAACACCAGATTCTGGAACATTCAAAATTGGTGAAACCGTTAAGCTTGCTTATGTAGATCAAATGCATAAGGACATGGATAATGAGAAAACAGTTTTCGAAACCATCACAGGTGGTACAGATAATATGCTGTTAGGGAATAAGCAAATCAATTCTAGAGCGTATGTTTCTCGTTTCAATTTCAATGGTGCCGATCAACAAAAGAAAATAGCAAACTTATCAGGAGGTGAACGTAATCGAGTTCACTTAGCGATGATGTTAAAACAAGGCGCTAATGTAATTTTACTGGATGAGCCATCGAATGATATTGACATTAACACTTTACGTTCATTAGAAGAAGCCCTAGAAGAATTTGGAGGATGTGCAGTAATTATCTCCCACGACCGTTGGTTCTTGGATAGAATATGTACACATATTTTAGCGTTTGAAGGAGATTCTCAAGTGTACTTCTTTGATGGTAATTACACAGAGTACGAAGAGAATAAAAAGAAGCGATTAGGGGATATTGGACCGAAGAGAATTCGTTATAAGAAACTAACTTAATAAATTTTAAATTCTAAATTCTAAATTTCTTGCCTGACACTAGGTAGGAATTTCTAAATTGGTATTTTTTTAAATAATATAAAAAGACAAACAAAACATCACTACTTGTTGATATGTTAATAAAAAGATAATATCCCGCTGACATTCAGTTCATTAATAATGGCTTATTTTTATAAACCATAAACATATGAGCTGGAAAAAATTCAGTGGGGAAACTCTTCCAATCGACTTAATTTCTGAAGTTGAAAAAACAATTGAACGCGAAGCAGAGGCGGGCAATAAATTAAAAGTTTGTATCGGTACCGATTCTCAGGTAAAAGGAAGCATGATTGATTTCGCGACAGTAATCGTTTTTTTGCGTGAGCAAAAAGGTGGATTCATGTACATTAATCAGGAACGCATTCAGAAAAAAATGGGTATTAAAGAACGGATGCTAAGCGAAGTACAACGATCAATAGAGACTGCCTATTTACTTTGTGATTTATTGGATTTGTACGATGTGGATTTAGAAGTACATGCTGATATAAATACAAACCCTAGCTTTAAATCGAACAAGGCATTGCATGATGCTATGGGCTACATATTAAGTATGGGTTTTGTATTTAAGGCAAAACCAGAAGCTTTTGCAAGTTCTTGTTGTGCTGATAAAATGGTTCATTAATCGAAACGTCGAATTGTCGAAATTTAGAATTGTCGAAATTTAGAATTTCTAATATGATTGCAGTTGATTGAAAAATAGTTATCTGAACAATTCCTTAATTTTCTTTTCGCGAAAAGAAAAAATATTTTCAATTTCCGAAGAGATTAAAATACTATTCATTAAACGTCCTAAAACGCCCATGGGTATAGCATAGTCAATAATGTCTATCATTTCTACGCCACCCTCTACTGCTTTAAAATGGTGTTGATGATGCCACATTGAATAAGGTCCGAAGCGTTGCTCATCGACAAAATATTTTTTATCATCTATATGCGTGATCTCCGTACACCAATCCATTTTTAAACCTAACAAAGGACTTACTTTGTAAGTGATTAACATACCTGGGTACATTTTTTCATTATTAAAGTCACTAGTAATAACAAAACCCATTTTAGGAGGAGTAATTTTTGCAAGATTTTTAGGCGAAGAGAAGAAATCCCAAGCCTCAGATAAGCTAATAGGAATAAATGTATTGTACTTTTTAGTGTAAACTTTCATATTAAAGAAACAAGAAAAAAACAGAATTGTTTATTAATTTATAATTAATATAAATTTAGCATGTGCCGGTAGTCTACCATTTCTAAGTAACAGTGTATCCTGATGTATTTGGAAATTGTCTGTAGTCTCGAAAATCTTTAGATAATCTTCTTCGATTTTCATATTTACACAGTATTTTAATGTGGTTAGCATTTTTGAAAATCTAATCTTATTAGGATTGCTTTCTTCGAACTCACCAGAAAATGAGTTGCAGCCTAAGTTACCATTGACTCTGAAGTTGGAAGCTTTAAACATAACAAATGGTACTTTAGCGTATTGTTTTGCATTAACTGTTTGTCCATTTAATTCTATAAGTTTCCAATATTTTTCAATAATCAATGAGTTGTTTTTTAATAATTCAAAACTATTAGCCACTTCATGTTGATAGGGAGTACCATATGGATCGGTCAAAATCAATTTATTTTGAGCTACTTTAAATGCATAAGTGTCTTTCGTTTTATCGCTCGGTATAATTTTTATCATGTTTGAATTTACATCCCAATTAAAAATACCAATCTGTTTGGTAAAATTTGATTTGCTACCTAGATGATATTCTTCAACACTGTAATTTTTATTCGCTGAAAGAATAATAGTGAATTCGATTCCATCACACTCATCACACGGTAAAGTACCAGAATAAACACCTAAAACTCCTTGGGGAATAGATTTTGTAGTTGTCGCCTGACTAACATACGAATTATAGCGATTTGACTTGCAAGAAAATAATAGAATAGAAACTAAAACAGTTGCAATAAACTTACTCATCATGATTTAAATAATATTCAATTATACTATTTTCTTTATCAAATTAAAGAATTTAAAAGGTGGATATTTAAAAGGCAAATCTATCCAAGTTGGTGTATTTACAGTAGCTCTACGATTACTAAAAGCAAAGAAACTTTCTTGTCCGTGATATTTACCTAAGCCACTATTCCCTACTCCACCAAATGGCAAGTGATGGTTTGCAATGTGCATTAGTGTGTCGTTTATACATGCGCCACCTGAAGTGGTTGATGCTAACACTTTTTGAGCTTCTTCATTCGTTCCGAAGTAATAAAATGCTAATGGTTTTTCGTGATTGTTAATGTATTGAATAGGTTCGTTTATATCAGAAAATTCAATTAATGGTAATATTGGACCAAAAATTTCATCTTGCATTAATTCGCTATTCATATCTACCTCATCCATCACCGTTGGTTCAATGTATTTATCAGCTTTATCTATTTTACCACCAATACGGATTTTACCAAATTTTAAATAATTCGATACTCTTTCAAAAGCATTATCATTTACGATTCGAGGATAGTATTCACTTTTCTGACAATCATCACCATACATTTCTTTAATGAATAACTCCATTTTCTGAATAAGTTTTTCTTTGACAGATTCGTGAACAAAAACATAATCAGGTGCTATGCAAGTTTGACCAGCATTTATACATTTTCCCCAGATAATTCGCTTTGCGGCAATATCTATATTAGCATCTTTATCAACTATGCAAGGGCTCTTCCCTCCTAGCTCTAAGATAACAGGAGTAAGGTTCTTCGCGGCAGCCGACATTACGACTTTACCTAAAGCCGGACTGCCTGTAAAAAATAATACATCAACCTTTTGATCTAACAAATGAGTATTTACTTCACGATCACCTTGAACTATACTAATGTATTTTTCATTGAAAGATTCTTTGATAATTACCTCTAAAATTTTTGCCACATTAGGTGTGTATGGCGATGGTTTTACAATCGCACAACAACCTGCTGAAATAGCACCAATTAATGGATTTATTACTAATTGAAATGGATAATTCCAAGGTGATATGATTAGCGCTAAACCTAATGGTTCGTGTATAATTGAACTAGTAGAAGGCAACAAATGCATAGGTGTTTTTACGCGTTTCGGCTTTGCCCAAGAATAGAGATGTTTTAAATGATAATCGATTTCTGAAAGCACGATACTGATTTCTGTAAGGAATGCTTCTTGAGTTGATTTATGTAAGTCTTTGTATAAAGCTTCAGAAATTTCAGCTTCATATTTTAAAATAACAGACTTTAATTTCAATAAATTATTTTCACGAAATAAAAGTGATTTCGTTACTTGAGATTGAAAGAACTGTTGGTGATTTTCAACTAAGGTTTTAATCTTGATGTATGATGTATTTTCCATATTATCCGAAAAACTGTAAATATAATAAAAGAATAGCGGCAGCACTCATAATGAGGAGGGCTACAAACCCTAACACATTTGAGGTTCTGTTGTTTACATGCTCGCCCATTATTTCTTTATTATTAGAGATGTGCAATATGATTGCAATGAGTACTGGAGCAGTAATTCCATATAAAATAGCTGTATAAATTAATGCCTTGATGGGCGAAATACCTATATAATTAAGGGACAAACCAACTAATAGTGATATAGCAATAATTACATAGAAACCTCGTGCTTCATGAAATTTCTTATCAAGCCCTTGCTCCCAGCCAAACGTTTCAGTGAATATATAAGATAGCGACCCACTCAAAACGGGGATTGCAATTAATCCTGTTCCAATAACTCCAACTGCAAATAATAGATACGCCAAGTTGCCTGCTAAAGGTTTTAATGCCATAGCTGCTTGCTCTACTGTATCTATTTGATGTACTCCTCCATTAAACAAAACAGTACCTGTAGTTAATATAATGAAGTACATAATCACACCCGAGAATGTCATTCCGAAATCAACATCTTGTTGCATTTCATGAATAATTTTTTTATTCACTACCAAGTGTTTCTTTTTATGTTTCATCTCTTCTACTTCAACGGAAGCTTGCCAGAAAAATAAGTAAGGAGAAATTGTTGTTCCTAAAATACCAACTAGAATAGCAATAAAATTTTTATCGAATTTAATGGTAGGTATAAAAGTTGATTTCAATATCAAGACATAGTCCTGTTTATACAAAAAGGGAACTACAAAATAAACCAACATCACTATGCACAAGTATTTTAAGATGGATGCGATTTTTAGATAGGGTAAGTAGATAATTAGCCCTAATAAGAGTGCGGTAAAAAACACACTAAAGAAAGTAGCATCAATTGCTGGAAACAACAAATTACCTACAGCTCCCATTCCTGCTATATCTGCGCCAATGTTCATAATAATAGCAGGGAAGCTAAATAACAACATTAGATAAAGTATAGGTTTTGGATAATGCTTTTTTAAAGTACCTGTTAAACCTTGTGAGGTTACCAATCCAATACGAGCACACATTTGCTGTATTGCCGCCATTAATGGAAAAGCAACTATGGAAGTCCATAAGGTAGACAAACCATAAGCAGCACCGGCTTGAGAGTACGTTGCTATTCCAGAGGGGTCGTCATCACTAGCGCCTGTTACTAAACCTGGACCGATGATCTTCCAGAATCGTATTAGCTTGGTAGATAACTTTTGTTTCATGATGATCGAATTAATGAAATTCTAAATTCTAATGCCTAAATCCTAAATTTTAGTAGCTAGAAACTAGTGTAAATGAATTTTAATTTAGAATTTAAAACTTAGAACTTATAATAAAGAGCCTTGTTTGATTCCGCGTTCTATAAATACTCGATCGATTTGTTGTTGCATTACCGCTTTTTTCATTCCCCAGTTCGGTGCAATGAGCATATCTTGGTCGGATAGGCCGAATAAGCGTTGAATAACTACATCCTCTCTTAATAAAGGAATAAACTTGCATAAGAAATCGGTGTATTCGTCTAAGCTAAATAATTTAAAGGGATTGCGTTTATACATTACCCCCATAATTGAACCTTCTACAATATGTAGATGATGAAGCTTCACGAATTTTATTTGTTTGTTTTTATTGATGACGTCCGCATATTTCAACATCATTTCTTCGGTCTCCCAAGGGAAGCCAAAAACAGTATGAATACAGGTTTCTACTTTAGAATCTTTTAATAAGTCTAACGCATTTTCTAAATCTTCGTGTGTACAACCTCTGTTTATACGGGCTAAAGTATCGTTGTAAATCGACTCCATTCCCATTTCTATATCCACATCAAAACGGTCGGTATAGCTTTCTAGTAATTTTATTTTTTCGGCGTCGATGCAATCCGGACGAGTACCCACAGATAGTCCAACGATGTCTTCTGTATAATACGATAAGGCTTCGTCGTACATAGATTTTAAGTAGTGCGTAGGCGCATAAGTATTCGTATTAGGCTGGAAGTACACAATTATTTTATCTGCCTTATAACTCGCCTTAGCTTGCTTTACTCCAACTTCCATTTGCTCAGCAATTGTAGGTTGCTTACGAGCCGTTTCTGGAGTAAAAGAATCTACATTGCAATAGGTACAACCACCATAGCCTTTAGTGCCATCGCGATTCGGACAAGTAAAGCCACCATCTACGATTACTTTATAGATCCGTTGACCATTGTACTTTTCTCGAAGATGTTCACTGTAGGAGTTGTAGCCGCGCATACCGAATGTAAATTGTAAATTTTAAATTAAGTTATTAGGTATATTAGGTTATTGAGTTAATTTGATACAATTATACTTAATACTTAATACTTAATAACCCAATAACTTAATAACCCAATAACTTAATAACCTAATAACCCATTAACCCTGTAACCTAATTTCTTTTCTTCAGTTCAAAAGTATCTCGGTAAGTTAAAAACAGGCTATTTGAAAATTCGAAGCTTGGGTTATCTAAATCCCAATAGGGTTCTAAACGTGCAGAGATACTGAAGTTTTCATTAATGTCGTAATCGGAAATTAATCTGACGAATAATAAATTTCTTTTAGCTTGATAATATCCTGGATTATTTATTTGTTCACTTGATGATCTGTATAATGGTGCACCATGAACCGCATTGAAATTATTTGCATTCCAATAGGTTGTGCTTATCGAAGTATGTCCAAATTTCCAACCAAGATTTGCCATAATGCCATAACCATTATTAGCTGGGAAAACTTTAGTGAATGAAAAATCATTGAAGGTCATCCATTGTGCATCTGCGAAAATATAATGATGGGGTTTGTTATTGTAATGATATTTAAATTCTGCGCCAATAGCTGTATTTAATAGGGTTTGCAGAGTTCTGTCAGGAGTATCGATTTGCCCTCCTTTATGATATACAAAAAACGAAAAAGGAATATTGACTTCCCACGTTTTCGTATTTACAGTTTTCCAATCGCCATGGAATCCTCCAGAAATTTCTTCTTGCACTGGAGAAATTTTATAAATCATATTTTCCCAATTGATCCAAGCATCAAAATGCAAAGTAGAATCATCGTATAAAAATTGATTTCCAAATTCAAGGTGATTGGTAATTATTCTGTCGTAATTATAAATGGCTTCTGGTAGATGATGAGATACATTCCCTTTCAATTGGCCTGCTATGATTTGCCATTTGCCAGGGTGGTAATTAATTCGGAATGTTGTTTGATTTTCATTCAATGCCTTTGCACCATAATCTTTTCTCAGAAATACGCCACCTTCTAAGCTTAAATTTTTCTGTGGGTTAAAGGTAACCGTAGGTTGAAGAATAGTTCCGAAGTAAGTAATGCCATCAGCAAATTTATTGAAGTACTCATAATTTCGCATAAAATTATGATTGTACACATTCAATTGCCATTTAGAATCGGTGATTGCGCTATTGTTTTCAAGTAGTGTATTGTCTACTTGAGCCTTCGCGAAAAACGAAAATAGAAAAAGGAAAATGGTCAGTTTAAGTACTTTCATTCCACTAAGATAACAATTTGAACAATGTGCCAATATGCCAATTTGAACAATGTGCCAATTTCACCACTCCCTTCGGCTCCCCTGTCTGCGCCAGGCAGGGCTCAAGGACCGTTGCTTAATTGTCTAATTGTCCAGCGCAATGTCTAGTGTCCAACATCTAGTGTCCAGTATCCGATGTCAAGTGTCAAGTTTCTAGTATCTATAGGCCTTCACTGTATCAATAGCAAACTTCACATTATCAAAAGGAATATCAGGCATAATACCATGTCCGAGGTTGAATATAAAGCCTTCAGTGCCACGCATTCTGTCGAAAAGCTTATGAATTTTTTCTTTGATTACTTTCTTATCAGCGTATAAAACAAATGGATCTAAGTTACCTTGAACGGCAATACCCTTCGGTAAGCTATTTTTCATATTCAATAAATCTGCGTTCCAATCGATTGAAATAACATCAGGTTTCGAGTCTACCATTAATGGAGCAAATACTGAACTTCCTTTACAGAAAGAAATAATTGGAATTCCTGTGCGATTTAATTTAGATATGATTTGTGTGTTATAGCGATGTGAGAATTCAGTATAATCATCCCACGATAGTGCTAAAGCCCAAGAGTCGAATAATTGCAAAGCATTTACACCTGCAGCAATTTGCATGTTTAAATACATAACAGTTACATCAGCAATTTTTTGCAAAAGTTTATGTGCTAATGCTGGTTGATTATTAATAAACAGTTTTGTTTTCTTGAAATCTTTAGAAGAACCACCTTCAATTAAATAGCTCATCACTGTAAATGGAGCACCTGCAAAACCTATTAATGGTTTTGAACCATTTAATCGTTGTTGTATAACTTTTATGGCATCGGCTACGTATTTCAAACGATCTTCTGTACCATCTACTAATAATGCATCAATATCTGCTTCGTTTTTTATTGGGTTTGCAAACAAAGGACCAACACCAGCTTCAAAGCTTAATTGTCCGCCCATTGCTTCTGCAGTAACTAAAATATCTGAAAATAATATTGCTGCATCAACATCTAATAAATCAATTGGCAACATGGTTACATCAGCAGCAATCTCAGGTGTTTTGCACATTTCTAAAAAGGAATATTTGTTTTTAATATCCCAATATTCTTTCATAAATCTTCCCGCCTGACGCATCATCCACACTGGTGGGCGTTCGGTAATTTGTGAGTTTGCAGCTTGCAAAAATAAGTGTTCCACTATAAGTTGTATTATGTATTATGTATTATGTATTATTAAAATTATTTTCTTTTCATTAACATATTATCCCATTAACATATTAACATATTAATCCGTGTATTTGTACCCTACTCCTCTAATAGAGTGAAAATGTTGAGGATGTTTAGAGTCAGCTTCGAAATATTTTCTGAACGATAAAATAAAATTATCGATGGTACGTGTTGAAGGATAAACATCATAGTTCCATACCGTTTCTAAAATCATTTCTCTTGATACGGCTTCGCCTTTGCGTTCCACTAATAATTTCAAGAGCATGGTTTCTTTTTTGGTCAACGAAATTACCTCCTTAGTAATGTCATCAGTTAATTCGTAATTATTAAAGTTGATGGTTTTAGTTCCGATACGATAAGAGTTTAATTGTTTCTGCTCATCTGATTTCAATCCTCGTTTTACTAAAATACCTACTCTGAGAATTAATTCTTCAAGATTAAATGGTTTCGTTAAATAATCATCTGCACCTCGTTTTAATCCAGCCACACGATCTTCCGAAGTGTTCTTAGCTGTTAGAAACATGATTGGCACTTCCGTGTTTTCTAAGCGAATGGTTTCGGCCACTTTGAATCCATCGATTTCAGGAATCATGACATCAAGAATTACGAGATTTAATCGTTCTTCTTTAAAAAGCTTAAGAGCTTTCTTTCCATCGGTAGCAGTGGTTACATGGTAACCTTCTAATTCAAGATTCAGTTTTAATGCTTCAAGCAAATGTTCTTCATCTTCTACTAATAAAATTCTATAGTTGCTCATGTTTTGGGTGTTTAGAAAATTATTTCAAAGCAAGTTCCTTGTGGTAAATTATTACTTATGCTGATGTTGGCATTATGGTTAGTGACTACCTGTTCTACGATAAACAAACCTAAACCTGTTCCTTTTGTTTTACGAGTCATTTCATTTCCCGAGCGGTAGAATTTCTGAAATATCTTTTTATGTTCCGTCTCTGGAATTCCACATCCTTCATCACAAATTCTTAATCGTATATGAGTATCTTTTTTTAAGGATACAAAAATGCGAGTATTATCTTGAGAGTATTTCACTCCATTTTCCAATAAATTATTGATCATTGACCCTAAAGAAAAACGATCGCCAATTAAATCAATGTCTGCTTGAATTTCGGTAACAATTGTTCGTTTCCCTTGCACATTAATTTTTATGCGATCTACTAAACTTGTTAAAAGACCAGTAAAATCGATGTCTTCTTTGGGGAATGTATAACTTCTATTTTCGATTTTACTTGCTAATAGCATATTTTCTACAAGATCATCTAATCGACCGATATCATCTATAGAACTCATGATAAATTGATCACGCTTCTCTTTTTCAAGATCACGTTTTAAGATGGTTTGTAAATATAATTTGATGGATGATAAAGGTGATTTTAATTCGTGGGTAACAGATAATAAGAAGTTACGCTGTTGCTTATGCATCGCATTCTCTTTTTTCAATAGGCTATGAAAATATACTGCTCCTACAATTAAAATCATAAGGAAAATTGAACCTTCTCCTAAAATCATTTTCATTCTATCGGGTTCTGTTTTTACTAATAAAAATCCCCACCAAAACAATTCTGCTAAGGCATAGATTAATAAAATATAAAAAATGGTTACCGGTTTACGCAACATTATTTCTTCGATCAAATACTACATCAAGCGATTCAAACATCGCACGTTTTGCTTTTTCTAAATCAATTTTTGAATGGGCAGCAGATACAAATCCAACTTCATAACCAGAAGGACCTAAATAAATACCTCTGTTTAATAATTCACGATGGAACACTTTAAAATTATCCATACTTGCAGGATCAATTTCTGATGAAGAACGAATCGCTTCTTTATCTGTAAAGGCAAACCAAAATATACTACCTACTCCAAACACTTTAAATTTATATCCTTTCGCTTCTGCGTAACGTTGTAAAGCAGAAACAAATTCTTCAGTTTTTTTATTGAGTTCTTTGTAGAAACCAGACTGACTTAATTCGGTAAGTTGTGCAATACCTGCGGCCATTGCAACAGGGTTACCCGACAAAGTTCCTGCTTGGTAAACTGGACCTAAAGGAGAAACCGTATTCATAATTTCTTCTGAAGCACCATACATACCTACAGGTAAACCACCACCAATAATTTTACCATAAGTAATAATATCAGGTTGAATTTGGTAAAGTCCTGCAGCACCTTCAAAGCCTACACGGAAGCCTGAAATTACCTCATCAAAAATCAATAAGGTATTGTTCTCTGTACAAATTTTACGAAGTGCTTCTAAGTATGATTTCTCTTGCAATAACAATCCGTTATTCGCAGGAATAGGTTCAATAATCACACAAGCAATTTGATCTTTAAATTGTTCAAAGGCTTGGCTTAATGCTTCTAAATCGTTTAATGGAAGTACGATTGTTTCTTTGGCGTAAGCCTCTGGAACGCCAGCAGAGCTAGTCTCTCCAAAGGTTACTAATCCAGATCCCGCTTTTACTAAGAGTGAATCTACGTGACCATGGTAACAACCTTCAAATTTCAATATCTTATCGCGTTTTGTATATCCACGAGCTAAACGGATAGCCGACATTACAGCTTCCGTTCCTGAGCTTACAAAACGTATTTTTTTGATGTAATTATTGTTTGATAAAATCAATTCAGCTAATTCATTTTCTAATGCTGTGGGCGCGCCAAAAGACATTCCACTTTGTGCAACTTCAAAAACCTTCTCGCGAATTTTTGGATGATTATGTCCCAAGATTAATGGGCCCCAAGATCCACAGAAATCAATAAATTCATTTCCATCGGCATCCCATACTCTGCAACCATCGCCACGCTCAATAAACAAAGGTGTTCCGTAAACAGATTTAAATGCACGCACAGGAGAGTTCACCCCTCCTGGAAAATATTTTTTTGCTTTTTCAAATAGCGCTGTTGATTTCTCTCTCGAAATATCTTTCTTCACTGTAGTATTTACAGGTTGTTCTTCTTCTGAATTGAATATTTTTTTTAATCCGTCTAACATTGTATAATATGCTGGTATGCTAATATGCTGGTATGTTAATGTGCTGATATGCTAATTTTTAAAGCCAACCTTTTTCAAACATCTCTCTAGTGTGGTAACTAATAATAATATTAGCACCTGCACGTGCGAAAGCATACATGTTTTCTAAGGTTAATTTTTGTTCGTCAATCCAACCATTTTGTGCTGCTGCTTTTACCATCGAGTATTCTGCTGATACGTTATAGCAAGCTACAGGCAAGTTAGTTTGTGCTCTTAAGTTACTAATTACATCTAAATACGCCAAAGCTGGTTTCACCATTAGGATATCTGCCCCTTCCATTTCATCTAATTCTGCCTCTTTCATCGCTTCACGGCCATTTCTGTAATCCATTTGGTACGATTTGCGATCGCCTTTATTAGGTGCAGAGTTGGCTGCTTCACGGAACGGACCATAATATGCTCCTGCGAATTTCACGGCGTACGACATGATTGCGGTATTCACAAAATCATGTGCATCTAAGCCTTCACGTATTGCTAAAATTCTTCCATCCATCATATCTGATGGCGCTACCATATCTGCTCCAGCTTGCGCATGAGCTAATGCCATTTTTACTAGTACATCTAAGGTCTCATCATTATCTACATAATCATTATGTATAATTCCACAATGTCCATGCGTGGTATATGCACAAGTACAAACATCTGTAATTACGTAAAGTTCCTCACCGAATTTGCTTTTCAAAGCACGTACTGCATCAGCTACTACAGAATGTTCAGAATATGATGATGAAGCATCTTCTGTTTTTTGTTCACCTACACCGAACAATAAAATTTTATTCACTCCAACTTTCAATCCTTGCTCAACATCCTTCACTAATTCATCTACCGAAAAATGATTGATCCCCGGCATTGCATCAATTGGATGTTTAATGCCAGCACCAGGAACTACAAAGTACGGATAGATAAACATGTCTTTTGAAAGACGCGTTTCAGCAACCATCTCACGGATGATTGGATTCTTGCGGGTTCTACGAGGTCTTGAAATCATTGTATTATGTACTTTGTATTATGTAAAAAGTGTGCTGTTCGTCGAAGCGTCCTCGCTTCGACATTTATTTTTAATATTTTTTGTCGGAGCGAGGACGCTCCGACGAACTTATTAACATATTAAATCAACACATTAACTACTGCATCTAAAAGTCCAGTGTCGTCTGCGCGTTCGGCGATGGCATGCACTTTAACGTCTTTAAGTGTTAATGCTTCTGCGGTGCTTGGACCAATAGCGACTACTTTTGTGTTAATTGTATTTAATGATGAAGAGAATGCAGTTACGTTTGAAGGGCTGGTGAAAATATAGACATCAGCTTCAGGTAGTGTTACATTTTCTATAGATATTGTTTCGTACACATCTACTTGCTCCACAAAATGGTGACGAGAAAGTATAGAGGATACAGACTGTAATGATTGAATTGCTTTTGGGAAAACGATACGTTTACCATCAGCAAATTTGCTTAAGAATTGTGCTGCAACTTTCGCAGGATCAGAAGATGTTCCAGAGAAATCAACTTTTAATCCTTTTTTGGAGATTGCTTTTTCTGTTCCAGGGCCAAATGCTGCGAACTTAACATCTTCTTTCAAAATTGGATTTTGAGCAAGGAAATGTTGAACTGCATTTTTACTGTTAAAGAAAATAATATGTGTGTCAGAAAAATCTAATTTTGGTAGTGCTATAGTATTCGTGTGTATACCTGTAATTCCTATTAGGCTTGATTCTTCAGCAGCTAAACTAGTTTTCAAAAAAGAAACTTCTTCAGTATTTCTGCTGATGAAAATATTTTTCCCTTTTAATACATTAGCATTTAATATAGCTAATGCTTTTTCGGCCATTCCTTCTGGAGAATTTGATTCCATGTACAAACGTTGTGGAATTTGATCTGCATCTTCTGCTTTCGAAACCCAGAATTTATAAGTACCATTTTCTTCGATAGCATATGCTCCTAATGGCATGTGGCATCCGCCTTCAAAAAGGTTTAACAACTTACGCTCAATGCCAATACATGCTTGCACTTGAGGTTGGTGGATTCCTTTTAAAAATTCTAATAATTGGATATCTGTTTCTCTAATCTGTAATGCCAATACACCTTGCGCAGGTGCAGGTACAATTTTTTTAGGATTAACATCTATCACAACAAAATCAGAAAGATCGAGTTGTAAACGGCTTACTCCTGCTTTCGCTAATAATATGGCATCGAAATTTCCTTCTCTTAATTTTTGAATACGAGTAGGTACATTTCCTCTTATATCTTTTATGATTATGTCGTTTCTAAACGAACACAACTGTGCTTTTCTACGTGCAGATGAAGTGCCAATAATAGCATTCTTTTTAAATCCAAACTCTAAGGTTGCATCTGCTGCTTCTTTACGAATTAAAATTAATTCTGATGGATCTTCACGCTCTGAAACTGCTGCAATTATTAGTCCATCGGGAGAAACAGTAGGTAAGTCTTTGTGTGAATGCACTGCTAAGTCGACTTCATTATTTAACAAGGCATCTTCCAATTCCTTGGTGAAGAAACCCTTGCCTTCTAACTTATCTAAACTTAAGTGTTGAATTTTATCGCCTTGTGTTTTGAAGATTTTAATTTCAACATCTGCTCCTAAAGCAATGAGACGATCTTTGATGTGATGGGCTTGCCAAAGAGCTAAATCACTCCCTCGCGAGCCAATTGTAATTTTAAATTTTTCCATTAATTTCCGCGCACCTTATTCCTTGATGAGAATATCTTTCGCCATCAACATAGGAATGCTAATATATTTTTTCTCCATGTAATTTAGAACTTTTTCCAATATATCCTTCGATTGTTGGTCAAGTTCGTTAATATCTTCTGCGAAAACAGAATTGACGGCGGTATTTCTTATCTCTTTTATCGTTTGCGGAACAACTTGCATTGCCAACTCTATTTTACGTTGACGAACGAGTGGACGGAATTCATTTAGGTTTAACTCAATAATATGCTCTGCATGGCATAACTCTCCATAACGCTCGTCCATATTGCGTTTAATGGTTTCTTGTATGCTTTCAATATTGATAAAATGAACTGGATTGTTTTCAATCACTTCTGGTGCAGTATCATTTGGAATGGCTAAATCTAAAATGATTTTCTTTCCTTTTTCTCCATTTAACAAACCTGAATAAATTTCAGATGTAATGATAGGATCTTTTGCTGAAGTGCAGGTAATGATGACATCAAAACCTTCTTTATAATTACTTAAATCTTCCAATGGAAGTGCTCTGCCTTCTAGCTCGTCTGCTAAGAGTTGAGCTTTTTCGAGGGTGCGATTAAACACCACGAAATTGTTAAGCTTTTGTTTCTTTAAATACTTTGCGAATAATTGATTGGTTTCTCCAGCTCCAATGAATAAGAAACGAGAATCATCATTGATGGCACTGTTTTTTAATAAACGATAAGCTATAGAAACTACTGAAATTGGTTTTTCTGAAATTTTTGTATCGGTATAAATCTCTTTAGCAGTTTTCACTACACGATTCATACACAATCTCAAAAAATCTCCTGCTAATTTCCAATCATGACATTCATCAAATGAACGACGAACTTGAGCAAGAATTTCTTTTTCTCCAACTACTAAAGATTCTAAAGAACTAGATACTCTCATTAAGTGAATTAATGCTGCTTCATCTTGATAAACAGATGCAGCATTTTTAATCACATCAATGTTGTCGAATTTATTAACAGTAAGATGGTTGATGATTTTATTTAAGATATAATCGTTTACATCGTTTTCTAAAGTGAACACCAATTCAACTCTGTTGCAGGTGCCGATGTAAAAAAGCTCTCCGATATTTAATTCTTCTTTTAGGGAAGTTAAAATTTGTTGTTTCTCTTCTGGAGCTAGAACAAGTTTACCAATCTCTTTAAGATCAAGGTTCTTGTGGGTGAATGCTATAATACGTAGATTTTTCAATCTTTTTGTGCTTAACTCTATGTACAAATTAACCTCTAATAAAGGATAAGAATGTCACACAATTGTCAGAGCAACAATTTAGATGAATTATAAATAAGATTGTATTATGAAGATAGGATTTCTCCTAATCGAAGTAGGTTCATATCGATGTCCTGATTATGTTTAATGGCCTTTTCGAAAGAGGTATAATGTATATGATTATTTACAATTCCAATCATAATTTGCACTCTTCCAGCAAGTAAAGCTTCTACCGATGCTACGCCCATTCTACTACCAAGTACTCTATCTAAACAGCTCGGACTACCACCACGTTGCATGTGGCCAAGTACGCTGACACGGATATCATAATGATTAAACCTTGCTTTTACTTTTTCGGCAATCTGATAAGCCCCACCAATTTCGTCACCTTCTGCTACCACTACTATCATGGATGTTTTTTTGCGTTCCCATCCTTTACCTAGCATGTCCATCAGGGCATTTTCATCTGTTTTCGATTCTGGAATTAAGGTAGCTTCTGCACCACCAGCAATACCTGAATATAATGCGATAAAACCGGCATCTCTACCCATCACTTCTACGAAAAATAAGCGATCATGTGAATCTGCTGTATCACGAATTCTATCTATAGCTTCCACAGCTGTATTCACTGCTGTATCAAATCCTAATGTATAATCTGTTCCGTATAAATCACAATCAATAGTACCTGGTATACCTACAAACGGAATATCATGTTCTTTATTGAATTGTACTGCTCCGGTAAATGTTCCATCACCACCAATAGCTACTACTGCATCAATGCTGTGTTTTTTTAGTTGAGCGTAAGCTAATTCTCTACCCTCAAGTGTTCTAAAACGATCACTTCTTGCTGATTTTAAAATAGTACCACCACGTTGAATAATATTACTCACTGAATGAGATTCCATCGGGAAAATATCTCCTTCTATCATCCCTTCATATCCTCTTCTAATTCCAAATACTTTTACTCCGTATGATAAACTAGCTCTCACTACCGCACGAATAGCAGCATTCATACCTGGCGCATCACCACCTGAAGTCATTACTGCAATCGATTTAATTGGACTCGACATATTGATTTTTAGATATAAACACCTAAAGATAAGAAATGTTATTTAATTATTGTAAAAAGTACACTAACTATTTTTCAATCCAATTCCCATCCTCTTGGATCAATTCTATTAATTGATCAACTGCATTTTCGGTATTGACGTTCTTGCGAACAACCTCTTTGCCTCTGTATAAGGTAATTTTCCCCGGACCAGTACCTACATAACCATAGTCGGCGTCGGCCATTTCACCGGGTCCATTTACAATACAGCCCATGATCCCGATTTTAATCCCTTTTAAATGATCGGTTCTAGAACGGATGAGTTGAGTTGTTTCTTGTAAGTCGAACAAAGTTCTACCACAAGAAGGGCAAGAGATATATTCTGTTTTAGATATACGTGTTCTGCTGGCTTGTAGTATTCCGAAAGAAATAGAATTCACTACCCTTAATGATAAATCGCTATCTGTTGAAAGCCATATTCCATCAGAGAAACCATCAATTAGTAAGGCACCAAAATCAGTGGCTGCATAGAGTTGTAATTCATCAAGACTTAAATGATGATAATTAAAACGAGGTATTACAGGAATATTAAAAGTATGTGAAGTTAACTGATAAAATACCTCTCGAACATTAGACATTTGATGATAACCTGTACCTTCTAAAATTAAACAAAGCGAAAGGTCTGCATTCATTTTAGTTAACTGTTCAACACCTAATTCATTTGCTTTCGCTTGTACAAAACGCAATTGATTAGATGGTAATTGGTTTGATTCATATTGAACAATTGACATTAAAGGAATTGCATTTTCGATAACAGGATTTTTAACCCAAGTTGAAAAATTAATTAACTTCTTTAAATTTCCTGGGAAAGTATACGATGGAATAGTATCGCCTAAGTAAGCTATATCTGCTGCTTGATCACTAATGTTATACTTATCTAATAACTCAGAATACGCATATCCAATTTGAGATAATTGCAAAGGTTCAGTTAATGTTAAATGTGATAAATCTGCAATTATTACTGGCACATGATGTCCACCTAATAAAGTTAAGTCGTGAGAAATTCTTCTATTATACTCGTAAGGATTAAAATGTTCTGGTAACACAAGATCATTGACTACATTATTTTTCAAAGCTTCTTTGGTTCTTGTATTATATCGATCGGCTAAAGCTTTGGCAACAGGTATTTCAAATTCAGGTTCTTCGGTAAGTGATACACGAATAGTATCGCCTATTCCATCTTCTAATAAGGTACCAATACCAACAGCCGATTTAATACGACCATCTTCTCCGTCACCTGCCTCGGTTACGCCTAAGTGTAAAGGATAGTTCATTCCTTCTTTTGCCATAGTTTCAATGAGTAAACGATAGGCTTGAACCATTACTTGGGCATTACTTGATTTCATGGAAACCACTAAATTGTAATACTGCAAATCTTCACACATACGAATAAACTCCATTGCTGACTCTACCATTCCTAATGGAGTATCGCCATGCCAGCTCATTATACGATCAGATAAAGAACCGTGATTTGTACCAATTCTCATGGCAGTCCCGTATTCCTTGCATATTTTAACTAGGGGTTCAAACTTTTTACGAATACGATCTAGTTCTGCATTATATTCAATTTGTGTATAATCAATTTGTTCGAATTTCTTTTTATCGGCATAATTACCCGGATTCACACGTACTTTTTCAACAATACGAGCGGCAGCTTCTGCAGCATTGGGTGTGAAATGGATGTCGGCTACTAATGGAACATTATAACCTCGCTTACGAAGTTCTTTTTTTATTTCTGCAAGATTATTGGATTCATTAACACTAGGTGCTGTAATTCGTACGTATTCACAGCCTGCATCAACCATACGAATAGTTTGCTCTACCGTTGCAATGGTATTCATCGTATCGGTAGTAGTCATGGATTGAATTCGAATAGGATTATCGCCTCCCATAGGTACGTCACCAACATTTACTACTCTGGTGGTGTATCTTTTATATTGATTAAGAGAATTACAATACTTCCCTTTTAATTCTGATAACAATTGAATGGATTTCTCTGACATCTTAAATAACCTATATACTGCGAAATAACAAAAAAATAACAAACTAGTTTAAATAAAAAAGGCCTGATTTGAAAAATCAAGCCTTTTTTGTGAGAAATAATCTATTAATAACGTTCTATGGTTACACTAGACATGCCTGCATCAACCGAAATGTTGATTAAATTTCCTTTGCCATTAAAGTTGTCGGATTCATAATAGCCATTAGATTTCTTGGTAAATCCAGTTAAATCTTCTGATGATAAAACAGCATCCATGTGTACTCGGCAACGAGCGCTTTTAGGTATACGCAAAGTAACACTAGATGCTCCCGCATTAATTTCCACTTCTGTACTTGGAGCTTTATCAGATAGTTTCATATCCACAGAAGCTGCACCAGCATCTAAACCAATTTTATTTACTATGTAATTAGAGAAGTCAAAATCAATTGCACCTGCACCAATCTCAAAATCAAAATCCCATTTTAAATTTGGGTTTAACTTTACCTCAACTTGATTCTCAATATTGCCATTATTAATTTTGATTTGATTGGAGTTTAATTTCATTTTGATTTCGTCTACAGAATCAGTTCTCACTTTTTCTAAAACATAATCACCTTTACGAGTTTGAGTAATCGCATCAATTAAATTAGAAGTAGTGTCTTTTAAAATAAATTCTGCAGCACCTCCTTCAAAAGTTAAATGTGCATTTGTTACACCTGCTTCCAAAGGAATATTGAATTTTTGAGTTTTTAAATCTGCGGAATCGCGATCTGATGAATCAGACCAGCTGAATGAACGTGAAGTATTTCCTTCTCCTATTTCAATAATTTGATAAAAGAAAATAGAGATTACAATGGCCGCAATACCATTGAATATCCAAGGATTCATAGAGGTGTTTTTAGATAAGCTACTTAAGCCAATCATGATTAACAGTAGAGGCCATAGGCTTGCTACTTTCCCCCAATTGATGGTAATAGGTAGTAAATTAAAATTATGTACAACGAGGAGTAATCCAATTAGGATTAAGAAAGATCCCCAAATTAATTTTCTTGAGTTCATCGTTATTTAATGCTTTTATGTTTATTGTTATTCCAGATCACACCTACACCTACAGCAACTAAAATCAGTGGCCATAATTTGTGAAACTCAAACCAAGGAATAAATTCATCTGCTAAAAATATTATTCCAAGTGTTAGTAGAACTAGTCCACCGATAACACTCTCGTTATTTTTCTTTCTTTTGCCGAAACCTTCTTGAACAGGTTGAGCTTCTCCCGATTCATTAACTGTATAATCAACTGTTGGTTCATTAAACACCACTTTTTTCTCAGGAACAACAATCCATAATATAATATAGAGAAGTACACCTGTACCAAAACCAAAGAGAGCAACTAAAAACAAAGCTCTTACAAGGGTAACATCTACATTAAAATAATCTGATAGTCCAGCACAAACACCCCCAATTGAAGATCTCTGTTTGTCTCTATAAAGTTCTTTTGCCATTTTATTTAGGTTTATTTTTTATCAAAGATGTAGGTAAAAAGCACACTCGTAAAGTACTTGCCGTTAAACGGAGAGTTTTAGCCGATGAATGGAATAAAAAGAGTACTAAATAATCTGACCGTGTTGTGGACGAATAATTATTTCTTCTAAACAAGCCCCTTTTGAAAGATTTGCTGCCATGTAAAGAGTTTCTGCGATATCATTTGCCATAATAAAACGTTCAGAATCCACAGTTGTGCCATCCCACGAAGCTGTTAATGTTGAGCCTGGTATAATTGCAGTTGTTTTTACTTCGGTATGTATTAAGGATTCTCTCAATGTTTTAATGAACCCATATACTGCATATTTACTAATACTGTAGGCAAATGCTTCTTTTACTGGGTTTATATTGGCAACTGAACATAAGCTAAAAATATGGCCTTCATTTTTTTCTAACATGGGCTTAAGTAAAGCCTTAGTTAGGTAGTATCCTGAGTAATAATTGATGTTCATCATCTTTTCCATCATTATATCATCTTCATCGAAAATGGTAGAGGTTTGATAGATGCCTAAATTATTAACGACAATTTGAGGGTAATTATCTTCGACCTGTAGAATATCTAATATTTTATGAATTTGCTTTTTTTCAGCTAAATCGGCACTTATGCATAGGATATCAATGGAATAGTTCTCTAACAAACTCCTTTTCTGTTCCTGTAAGTCTTTATCTGAACGAGCAATTAAGATTAAGTTATAATCATTGGCTGCAAATTTATGAGCAATAGCATTTCCAATCCCTTTTGTAGAACCCGTGATTAGGATTGTTTTTTTTTGTTTATTCATGATTAATCTTGCTTAATGAATGATTTCAAGGTCGAATTTATTACTTTTACTTTTATTACTTGAAATTATGTTTCTATATCACCTCGGAAGATACGTATTGCTTTTAAAAAGTGCTTTCACAAAACCAGAAAAGTTTGATGTTTACTGGAAAGAAACCTTTCGTGAAATGAATGTTATGGGAGTAGGTTCCTTAGGCATAGTATCAATAATTGCTGTTTTTCTTGGAGCTGTAACCTGTGTACAGACTGCCTACCAACTAGTTAGTAACCTAATCCCTCGTGAAGTTATCGGTCAAATTACACGTGATTCTACAATATTAGAGTTTAGTCCATCGATTACCATGCTAGTGCTCTCAGGGCGAATAGGGTCTAATATCGCTTCTCAAATTGGAACGATGCGTGTAACCGAACAAATTGATGCACTCGAGATTATGGGTGTGAATACTACAGGATTCTTAATAATGCCTAAGTTAATCGCCGGATTGTTTATCATTCCGATGCTGATAGTTTTCTCGATGTTTTTGAGTTTAATTGGTGGTTATGTTGCTGGTACTCTTTCTGGAGTTATTACTCCTCAAGAATATGTAGGTGGAATATTATTAGACTGGAATCCAACTATCTTAATTGTTGCCCTTATTAAAACCTATGTGTTTGTATTTTTAATGATTACTGTTTCCGTTTATCATGGCTATTACACTGTTGGAGGCGCATTGGAAGTAGGTCGTTCAAGTACAAAAGCGGTTGTTTACAGCTGTATCTTAATTCTTTGTTGTGATTATTTAGTAGCTCAACTTTTCTTATAATGATAGAGTTAAAAAATATATATAAATCATTCGACACTAAATCGGTTTTAGAAGATGTTAGTGTAAATTTTCAACCTGGACATACCAATCTAATTATAGGTGGAAGCGGTTCCGGTAAAACTACTTTGTTAAAATGCATGGTAGGATTACATGAAGTTAATAGTGGTCAAATTCTTTACAGTGGTGAAGACTTCTGCGGATTGAATTTCAAAGAGCGTATTCCTATTCGTAAAGAAATTGGAATGCTATTTCAAAGTTCTGCTTTATTTGATTCGATGACTGTTGAAGAGAACTTATTATTCCCACTAAATATGTTTAGTGATATGTCGTTATCAGAAAAAAGTGATCGTGTTGATTTTTGTTTGAAAAGGGTAAACCTTGATAATGTACGAAAGCTAGCACCATCAGAGCTTTCAGGCGGAATGAAGAAACGAGTGGGTATTGCTCGTGCTATTGCTATGCAGCCTAAATATTTGTTTTGTGATGAACCAAATTCGGGCTTAGATCCAAAAACATCTATTGTAATTGATAACCTCATCAAAGAAATTACGGAAGAGTATAACATTACTACTGTTGTCAATACACACGACATGAATTCGGTTATGGAGATTGGTGATTTTATTATCTTCCTACATGAAGGTAAAAAATGGTGGGAAGGAACGAATGAAGAAATTAGACATACTGACAATAAAGAATTAAATGAATTTGTATACGCTAGTAAATTTATGCGTATGCACTTATAGTAATCTATAATGGATACTATTCAAAGAACATTAGTTTTATTTGCGCACCCTCGATTCGAAAATTCGAGAATTCACGCTAACTTATTAAACCATATTAGCCATTTACCTGGCGTTCGTATTCACGATTTATACGAATTTTATCCGGAATTCAATATCGACATAAAACACGAGCAAGAGTTACTGCTCGAACATGACATCATCATATGGATGCATCCATTTTATTGGTACAGCGCTCCACCTATGATAAAACAATGGATTGATTTAGTTTTAGAACACGGTTGGGCTTATGGTAAGAATGGTAATCAATTAAAAGGCAAAACGATTTTCAATTGTATATCATCCGGAGGGCCTAAAGAATCTTATCAAAAAGATGGATTCCATAACTACACCGTAAATGAATTTCTACGTCCATTTGAACGCACTGCTACTTTATGTCAGATGAACTACCTCCCTCCTTTTTTTGTACACGGTAGTCATAAAATTACCGATGAAGAATTAGAGAATTCAGGGAAATTATATCACGATATTATCAAAAAAATAACTCAACAGAAAATCACACTTTCAGAAATCCAACAATATGATTATCTTAATGATTGGATACTAAACCGCTAATGGCAGAAGACTTTTTATTAAGTGCTATTATTTTTTTAGGAGCAGCAATAGTATGTGTTCCAATTGCCAAAAAAATTGGTCTAGGATCTGTATTGGGTTATCTTATCGCGGGCATTCTCATTGGCCCATTTGTATTAGGTTTCGTAGGCCAAGAAGGCCAAGATATTATGCAAGCTGCAGAGTTTGGGGTGGTAATGATGTTATTCCTGATTGGATTAGAAATCAACCCTAAGGAAATTTGGGTAATACGTCGTTCGATTTTTGGATTAGGATTAATTCAATTAGCACTTAGTTCTCTTGTAATTGGAGCAATTTTTCATGTTTACTACGGTTTATCACACGCCACTTCTTTTGCCTTAGCATTAGCGTTAAGCATGTCATCAACCGCTATCATTTTACAAACATTAAAAGAAAAAGGATTAAACAAATCGAGTGCGGGTCAGGCTGCATTTTCTGTCTTGATTTTTCAAGATATAATGGTCATTCCAATTCTAGCTTTTTTACCATTATTGGTAAGCTCAGATATAAGAAATGATACTTTAGAGCATACATTTATTAGTAATTTAAGTCCGCTTTTAAAAACCATTACCGTATTGGGTGCTATGGCAAGTATCGTCTTAGTTGGTTTATTTATTGTTGCACCATTAATGAAAATGATTGCAAAAACCAGGTTGCGTGAGCTATTCACCGCTACTGCTCTTTTTCTAGTTATAAGTGTTGCTTATGTTATGAAACTGGTAGGAATTAGTCCGGCACTAGGCACTTTTTTAGCAGGCGTTGTTTTAGCAAATAGTAGTTTCCGTCACGAATTAGAAAGCGATATAGAACCCTTTAAGGGCTTACTACTTGGACTATTTTTTATTGGCGTAGGCTCTACTATTAATTTCCAATTAATATACCAAAAACCTGATTTAATCTTCATGTTAGTAATGCTAGTGATGATAACGAAAGGAGTCGTATTATTTATAGCAGGTAAAACATTTAAAATAAAATTTGATCAAAATATTCTCTTTGCCATACTCCTTTCACAAGTGGGCGAGTTTGCATTTGTGTTGTTAAACTTTAGTGGGCAATTACAGATTATTAATCAAGATTGGACAGAATTATTAATGGTGGTAGTGGCCATCAGTATGACCATTACACCAATATTATTATTGTTAAATGAACGATTAGTTGATCCATTTTTCGGAGTTAAAGAAGCTGCAGAAATAAAAGAAGCTGATAATATCGACAATCAACATGCTGTAATTATAGCAGGCTTTGGACATTTTGGAAGCACAATTGGTCGCTTTTTAAAAGCGAATGGGATAAAAGCTACCATACTAGATAACGATAGCGATCGTGTGGAACTATTACGTAAAATGGGGTTCGAAGTGTATTATGGTGACGCTACAAGAGTTGATTTGTTAAAATCGGCAGGAGCTGAAAAAGCTAAAATGTTAATTGCAGCAATTGATTCTCCAGATATCAATCATGAAGTAATTGAAGTGGCACGCAAGCATTTTCCTAATCTGAAAATTATGGCTCGTGCTCGAAATCGATTTGATGCTTATGAAATATTAGATTTAGGGGTGATGAATATCTATCGCGAAACACTTTACACCTCTGTACACATGGCGGTTGATGTTTTGCATGAACTTGGTATTCGACATTATACTGCTACACGTAAAGCACAAGATTTCATTCGATATGATGAAGATGCAATGCGAAAACTAGCTTCATCTCGTCACGACACGAAAACTTACATCTTAACAGTTCGAGAACAAATAGAATTAGAAGAAAAACTACTTTCTGAAGACTTACATCAACAAATGACGGAAAGGGATAGCGCTTGGGACTCTTCAGAATTAGGAATTAGGAATTGACTACTGGACACTAGACAACTGGACAATTACGAGGTACGAATCAAGGGCTTCGAAATACGAATTACGAAATACGAGGTACGAGGTACGAATTCCGAGCTACGATTTCTTATATTTGCGCCATGATACAATCCCTTAGCCCAGACCAATGGGAAGACTACGAGCTTATTGATTGCGGAAATTTCGAGAAATTAGAACGATTTGGCCAGTATATTACTATTCGTCCGGAACCACAAGCGGTTTGGGACCCTTCAATGCCAATGAAAGAATGGGAGAAAATTGCTCACGTGAAATTCTCATCAAAAAGCAGTTCTTCGGGAGAGTGGATTAAACTTAAGCAGATGCCCGACAGATGGCATATTCGCTATAAAACAAACCATATCGACATTAAACTTAGGTTAGCCTTAACTTCTTTTAAGCACGTTGGGGTATTCCCAGAGCAAGCAGTAAATTGGGATTACGCAGCGAAAGCGATAAAAGCAATGAAAATTGAGCAACCCAAAGTATTGAATTTATTCGCTTATACAGGTGGTGCATCTTTAGCAGCCAAGTCTGCAGGAGCAGATGTTACGCACGTTGATTCAATAAAGCAAGTGGTTACTTGGGCAAACGAAAATCAAGAACTCTCAGGATTAAGAGATATTCGTTGGGTAGTAGAAGACGCCTTGAAATTTGTTAAGCGCGAAGTAAAGCGCGGTAAAAAATACAATGGCATTATTTTAGATCCTCCAGCATATGGTCACGGTCCGAATGGAGAGAAATGGAAACTAGAAGATAGTATCAATGAAATTATGAAGGATGTGGCAGAGCTAGCCGATGATAAAAACTTCTTCTTGATATTGAATACTTACTCATTAGGATTTTCATCACTCATCGTAGAAAATTTAATAAGAACATCATTTAGAACTACAACGAACTTAGAAATTGGGGAATTGTATTTACGAGCTACAAAAGGCACTAAACTACCTTTGGGTGTTTTTGGAAAACTAAATTACTAATTGATTAAATATCTAATCAATAAAAATCGAATACATATATAATGAGCAATTTTATTTCAGCGGAGAAATTAGGACATCAATTTCACGACCGTTGGTTATTTAAGGATTTAAACTTTGGTATTAATGCGGGACAACGTATTGCCATAGTAGGTGTGAATGGTGCAGGGAAAAGTACCTTAATGAATATTATTGCTGGCGAACTTGATCCAAGTGAAGGAAAGATGATTCGCAATAAAAGTATTCGCATTGGGCATCTTGCTCAAGATCCAGTACCAACCTTGACTTGCAGTATAAGTGATTATATTTTTTCGGATGATCATCCAGCATTAAGTTTGATCAAACGTTACGAAGAGGTTATTGAAAATCCAGAAGGCAGAGAAGATGAAATCAATCATTTGATTGATGAACTAAGTGCTGCAGATGCTTGGGAGTATGAACATAAAATAAAACAAATTTTAGGAATATTAGGTGTTCATCATTTAAAGCAATCCATCGATACCCTTTCGGGTGGACAAAAAAAACGTATTGCTTTAGCGAAACTTTTAATTGAAGATCCTGATTTATACATATTAGATGAGCCTACTAACCATTTGGATATCGACACGATTGAATGGTTAGAAGAGTATTTGAATAAAGGCAATAAAACGCTCATCATGGTTACGCATGATCGATATTTCTTAGATAATGTTTGTAATGAAATAATTGAGATTGATAGAGGTAGTGTATTTCCATATAAAGGAACTTATAGCTATTACTTAGAAAAGAAATCGGAGCGCGAGGAAATGGATAAGGCTTCTTACGAGAAGAATAAAAACTTATGGCGTAAAGAATTAGAATGGATGCGTCGCCAACCTAAAGCTCGTACAACTAAATCAAAAGCTCGTATTGATGCCTTTTCTGATTTAGATGACAAAACAAAAACTCTTCGTCCGAACCAAGAAGTGGAACTCAGTATTAAAATGAGTAACCAAGGAAATAAAATTCTTGAACTTCATCATGTAGCTAAAGCTTATGAAGAGAAAAACATCATCAACGATTTTAGTTATGTGTTTAAGAAAAAAGATAGAATTGGTGTGGCTGGTAAAAACGGATCAGGGAAATCAACATTCTTGCAATTAATTACCGAGCAAACACAACCTGACAAAGGGAAAGTTGTAGTTGGAGAAAGCACTGTTTACGGGTATTACAGACAAGATGGACTTGCTTTCAATGAAGAGATGAAAGTTATAGAAGTCGTGCGTGAAGTAGCCGATTACATTATAATGGGTGATGGAAAGCAATTAAGTGCATCTCAATTATTAACAAAATTCCTCTTCCCTCCTGCTAAGCAAAACGATAAAGTATCTAAGTTGAGTGGTGGTGAACGTAAACGTTTGCAATTAATGCGAGTGTTAATGTTGAATCCGAATTTCTTAATTCTAGATGAGCCTACAAATGATTTGGATATTGATACACTAAACATCTTAGAAGATTTCTTGATGGCTTTCCCAGGCTGTTTAGTATTGGTATCTCACGATAGATATTTGGTAGATAAACTAACCGACCATTTATTTATTTTTGAAGGAGAAGGTGTAGTAAGAACTTACAACGGTAACTATACCGATTATCGAGTAGAAAAAGAGGAAGAAGAAGAATTGGAAAAAGCTCGAATAAAAGCTGAGAAAAATCAAGCTAGAGTTGTAACACCAGCTCCGCCTGTGCTAAAATTAAAAAGAAGCTTTAAAGAACAAAAAGAAATAGATGATTTAGAAGCAGAAATTGCTGAATTAGAAAATCAAAAAGAAGAACTTAACAAAAAATTACATACAGAAACTGGTGTTGAAGAACTTATTCAATTAGCAAGCGACCTTGAAAAGGTTACTTGTATCTTGGATGAGAAAGAATTGAGATACCTTGAATTAATAAGTTAATATGTTAATGGGATAATATGTTAATGGGATAATTTAAGATGTGCAAATGCGTAAATGTGCAGATGCGTAAATAAAGAAGTATTGGGAATATTATTGCTATTTTTTTAGAATTAAATTATTAATTTTAAATTCCTAATTCTTAATTCCTAATTCCTAATTATAAAAAAATGGCTCTACCAAACATTTTCAGCAAAGAAGTTGCTGATGAAATTATTACTCGAATTAACATGCTTACACCTAGCACTCCTGCAGTGTGGGGTAAAATGAATGTGGCTCAAATGTTAGCCCATTGTAATGTTACGTATGAAATGCTCTATACGGACAAGCATAAAAAACCTAGTGGATTTTTGAAATTCATTTTGAAAATAATTATAAAACCAACAGTAACTAACGAAAAACCCTACAAGAAAAGTTCTCAAACTGCACCCGCATTTATCATTACTGATGAGCGAGTTTTTAACGACGAGAAAACTAGATTAATTGATTATATCAACAATGTACAATCTGAAGGCGTTGCAGCTTTTGAAGGTAGAGAATCACATTCATTTGGAAAACTCACTTCAACAGGATGGAATAATATGTTTTACAAACATTTGAACCATCACTTATCGCAATTTGGCGCGTAGAATAATATGCTGGTATGCTAATATGCTAAAACGTTATATCATCAGTATATCAGCATACTAGCATATTAGCAAACCAGCATATTAAAACAGCTTCGTCTGTCCTTCCCCATCCATGTCAATATCATCTGGATTGGTAATTGTAAATTCTATATTACTTTTAGGTTTTGAAGGTTCTGCACATGGATTCTTTTTTGCTTTAATATCATCCACTGCTTTTTGAAGTGCTTCTAAATCCTCTTCATCTACCTCATCAATATTGTGTTTCTCGGAAATATCAACTACTTCTTTCACGTTGTATTTGCTCATTTTATTGCCGATTGCTTTCATCCCTTTCACTTCAATAAATGCAGCAATATTAAGTTCTAAATCTGCGGGCTGTGTTTTTCCATCTTTGGTAAAACATACTCTTACCATTGGCTCTATAGCAGTACTTGCAAACCAACATTTCGACCCGGGAGCCTCTGAAACGAAACTGAATTTTTTATTGATTGAAGTATTTTCAACGACAAATCGTTTTACGAATGAAGATTTATTAGAACCATCTAAATGAATAGCATTTACTACACGTTCTGCATCAAATTTCTCTAAAACAAAATACTTATCATCAAAGTGATTGGTTAAATCGAAGTTAGTTAACTCATAAGTACCATCTTGGTAGATAACCAAAATCTTATCTTCGCCTTGGAAGGTACCTAAGTATCGTCCACGTCCATCTGTGTTTAATCTGCGTACAATATCATCAAACCAAATTGCTCTTCCTCCTAGCGTAGATACACCCTTGCTTTTTTGAACCACTTTTTTAACTGGGAATTTAGTCACTACATTTCCCATAGAATTTCTTCCCTTAACAGCTAATTCAGCAAAATCAATATCGATGCTTAGTTTGCGAATTTTCGACATTGGTTTAAGGTTCACCGTCACTACTTCCGACTCTCCATTTGGATTAGCCGTGAAATACAATACCGATGATCCTTTCGAACCTTGTGTTAAATCATAATCCTTATCTCTTGTAACACCACCTACCGAAAATCTTTTCACATATGATTTCCCTGTCGACCCATCCTTATAAATCATGTGATAAACGGCTCTATCATCATTCTTCTTAAAAACTGCTGCGTGTATAATGTCTTTGCCAACAAAGGTTTTATCAGCAACTTTTATCACCTTAAATTTACCGTCTTCACAGAATACAATAATATCATCAATATCTGAACAGTCACAAATGTATTCATCTTTCTTCAAGCCTAATCCCACGAAACCATCTGCACGGTTGATGTATAATTTCTGATTCGCTAAAGCAACTTGGGCTGCTTGAACTTTATCAAATAATTTTATTTCAGTTTTACGTTCTCTGCCTTTCCCGTATTTCTCTTTTAGTCGTTCGAAATAACTAATTGCATAATCGTTAATGTGTTTTAAGTTATGCTTAACTTCTTTTATTTCTTTTTCAATACCTCTTAAAATATCATCTGCTTTAAATGCATCAAATTTAGAAATACGCTTAATTTTAATCTCAGTTAAGGCAATAATATCATCTTGTGTTACTTCGCGTAGAAGCTTGTTTTTATGAGGTTCCAAGCCTTTATCGATCATTTCGATTACGTGTTCAAAAGTTTCCGAATCTTCAATGTCGCGGTAAATTTTATTTTCAATAAATATTTTTTCGAGAGATGAGAAATGCCATTTCTCATTAAGTTCATCTAAACGAATTTGCAATTCTTGTTTCAATAAGCTTTTCGTATTCTGCGTACTTTCTACGAGAATATCGTTTACACTCATGAAATAAGGCTTATCGTTTTTGATTACACAGGTATTCGGAGAAACCGAAACTTCACAGTCGGTAAATGCATATAAGGCATCTATAGTAACATCTGGAGAAATACCTGGGGCTAGATGAATAACAACTTCTACATCCTTTGCAGTATTATCTTCAATTTTTTTAATCTTGATTTTGCCTTTATCGTTTGCAGCAATGATACTATCAATTAAACCGCCAGTAGTAGTTGAAAAAGGAACTTCAGTAATTACTAAAGTCTTTTTATCTTTTTCTATAATACGAGCACGAACTCGTACTCTACCTCCACGTTGCCCTTCGTTATAATTCGTAAAGTCGGCAAAACCACCCGTTATAAAATCGGGCATAATATTCGGAAGAACTCCCTTCAATATTTCTACTGAAGCATCAATTAATTCGATAAAATTATGAGGCAATACTTTCGTCGCTAAACCTACTGCAATTCCATCTGCACCTTGAGCTAAAAGCAAAGGAAACTTTACAGGTAAAATAATAGGCTCCTTATTTCTACCATCATAAGAGAGTTGCCAATTTGTTGTTTGCGGATTAAATACAACATCTAATGCAAACTTTGATAAACGAGCTTCAATATAACGAGGTGCAGCTGCACTATCGCCTGTTATGGGATCACCCCAGTTTCCTTGGCACTCAATTAATAAATTCTTTTGTCCGATTTGAACCATCGCATCACCAATAGAAGCATCACCGTGTGGGTGATATTTCATAGTGTTACCAATTACGTTGGCTGCTTTATTAAAACGACCATCGTCCATTTCTTTTAATGAATGGAGGATACGTCGTTGAACAGGTTTCAACCCGTCGTAAATATTTGGCACCGCACGATCTAGAATTACATACGATGCATATTCTAAAAACCAATTCTCATACAATCCATTTATTGGAATGACATTGTGATTCAATCCTTCCTCTTCCGAACGATTTAAGTACTCTCGTTCATCCTGCGGTTTGTATTCTGTTTTCTCTTTCTTAGCCACTTCTTGAATTATGAATTATGAATTTTGAATTATGAATTATGAATTATTTTATAAAACGAGCACACGATCTTAGTCTTCTAGCTCTAATGCTTCCACGGCATCGGCTGTTTCAATCACATCCTTTTCTACTTTCAAGTTTTTTACAATAAACTCTTGACGAGCTGGTGTGTTTTTTCCCATAAAGTAATCGAGCATTTGTAGCATTTTGCTTTCTTTCGAAATAAATACAGGGTCTAGTCGAATATCTTTTCCAATAAACAATCCAAATTCTTCTGGAGAAATTTCTCCTAATCCTTTGAATCGAGTAATCTCCGAACGATGACCTAATTTATTTAGTGCATTTTTACGTTCTTCTTCAGAGTAGCAATAAATAGTTTCCTTTTTATTTCGAACACGGAATAGCGGTGTTTGCAAAATATAAACGTGACCAGCTTTTACAATTTCTGGAAAGAATTGCAAAAAGAAAGTCATTAGCAATAATCGAATGTGCATACCATCCACATCGGCATCGGTAGCAATTACAATATTGTTATAACGTAAGTTATCCAATCCATCTTCTATATTTAAAGCATGTTGAAGTAAATTGAATTCTTCGTTTTCGTAAACAATTTTTTTCGTTAATCCGAAACAGTTTAACGGCTTGCCTTTTAAACTGAATACTCCTTGTGTTTCTACATCACGAGATTTTGTGATCGAACCACTTGCCGAATCCCCCTCGGTTATAAACAAAGTTGAATTGAATCTTCGCTCATGTTTTTCATCATCAAGATGAACTTTACAATCGCGTAGTTTCTTATTATGTAGAGCAGCTTTCTTAGCTCTTTCATTCGCTAGCTTTTTTATCCCTGCAATTTCCTTACGTTCACGTTCCGATTGCATGATACGTCTAAGCATTGCTTCTGCTGCATCTGGGAATTTGTGTAAGTAATCATCAAGATCTTTTTTCACAAAATCGATAATCCAGTTACGAATAGTCGGACCTTCGGGTGCAACATTAATAGAGCCTAACTTTGTTTTCGTTTGCGATTCGAATACAGGTTCTTGAATACGTATGCTGATGGCTGCAACTATAGATGCACGAACATCCGTAGCATCAAATTCTTTTTTGAAAAACTCGCGTATTGTTTTCACTACAGCTTCACGGAACGCCGCTTGATGCGTTCCTCCTTGCGTAGTATTTTGTCCGTTTACGAACGAATAATATTCTTCACCATACTGATTGTTATGCGTCATCGCAATTTCAATATCGTCACCTTTTAAATGAATAATTGGGTAACGTATGGTATCATCCGTTTTCCTATCTAATAAATCTAATAAACCTCGCTGCGATGCAAATTTCTCTCCATTAAAAACGATGGTTAAGCCAGCATTCAAATACGCATAATTCCAAATCATGTTTTGGATGAATTCTGGAATGTAACGGTAATGTCTGAAGATAGTATCGTCGGGGTTAAACGTTATAGATGTACCATTTCGTTGAGTAGTTGCCTCTTCTTTGTGTTCTTTTAATAACACACCTCGTTCAAATTCTGCGGTCTTGGATTTACCATCGCGGTATGACTGTACTTTGAAATAACTAGATAAGGCATTCACTGCTTTCGTTCCTACTCCATTTAGTCCAACCGATTTTTGAAATGCTTTTGAATCGTATTTACCACCTGTATTTATTTTAGAAACACAATCAATAACCTTTCCTAAAGGAATACCACGACCATAATCGCGAACAATTACTTTGTGATCGGTAATGGTTAACTCCACTATTTTACCAACGCCCATTACAAACTCATCTATAGAGTTATCTATAATTTCCTTTAGAAGAATATATATTCCATCATCATGCGCCGACCCGTCGCCTAATTTCCCTATGTACATCCCCGGACGTAAGCGAATATGCTCTTTCCAGTCGAGAGATTTAATGTCGTCTTCGTTGTAATTACTCATTTTTTTTCTAGTA
>JBIINK010000055.1:0-13507 GCA_044337515.1 Sphingobacteriales bacterium
AATATGTTGCATATGTGCACGAATTTGATGAGTTCTACCTGTTTCTAATTGACATTCAATGAGTGTTACGAAATTAAATCGTTGTATAACTTTATAATGTGTAACCGACCACTTCCCTTTCTCCTCCTCATCAAAAATGTCCATTACCTTACGATCTTTTAAACTTCTACCAATATAACCAGTAACCGTTCCATCCTTATCTAAATCGCCCCAAACGAGCGCTCTGTATTTACGTTGTATACTGTGATCAAAAAATTGCTTCGCTAAGAAAGTCATGGAGAACTCATCCTTACTAATCACTAATAAACCCGAAGTATCTTTATCTATTCGGTGAACTAATCCCGGACGAGCAACATTTCCATGTAGGTTCGGTAAATTCTGTACGTGAAAGGCTAAAGCATGCACTAAGGTACCGGTGTAGTTGTTAAACCCAGGGTGCACAACCATTCCAGCGGATTTATTAACGATGATGATGTACTCATCTTCATAAACAATATCCAATGGAATATCTTCCGGGTAAATTTCAGTATCGCGCGGCGGATGTGGTAACACGATGGAAATAATATCCATCGGTTTTATTTTGTAGCTGTTTTTTACAGGAATGGTATTCACTAAAATGTTCCCTGCATCCGCAGCATTTTGAATTCTATTTCTTGATATATTCAACAAACGATTCATCAAAAACTTGTCAATTCGCAACAACGATTGCCCTTTATCTACTACTATCCGATGATGCTCGTATAGATCCTGCTCGTCATTTTCAATATTTTCAATATTATCAGTATTTTCCATAGTTAGTTAAAGATATATGGCTCCGAAGGAGCCATCAGTATATTAGCATATTAATTAACATATTATCCCATTAACATATTAACATATTATTTTAGGCTCCGAAGGAGCCATCAGTATATTAGCATATTAATTAACATATTATCCCATTAACATATTAACATATTATTTTAGGTTCCTACGGAGCCATCAGTATATTAATTAACATATTATCCCATTAACATTTTAACATATTATCTTTTCAGCTGATACTTCTCAATCTTATTATAAAGGTGGCTACGTTGAATATCCATTTCTTCTGCGGTTTTACTAACGTTCCAATTGTTTTTTTCGAGTTTAAAGAGGATGTATTCTTTTTCTACTTCATCTTTAAATTCTTGGTAGTTGGAATATTGATCGTATGAATTTGCAGTTGATACAGGTGAAATATCGATACCCATATTTTTACGATTCGCGATGGAATTTAATAACACATCTTGCTCCGTGATTTCCTTACCACTCAATATAATAAGGCGTTCCACCATATTGTGCAATTCACGAATATTCCCTGTCCATTGATTAGCTTGTAAAGCTTTCATAGCTGCAGGGCTAAATGTTTTTCCAGGAACACCATAATCACTACAAATTTCTTCTAAGAAGCTCATTGCAATTTCTGGAATATCATCTGTACGTTCATTTAAGGTAGGAACATGAATAATGATTACACTCAAACGATGGTATAAGTCCATTCGGAAATTATTCAACTCAATTTCCTTAAATAAATCTTTATTGGTTGCGGCGATGATACGAACATCTACAGGAATTTCTTTTTCACCACCAACTCTAGTAATTTTATTTTCTTGCAAAGCACGCAATACTTTTGATTGTGCTGACAAACTCATATCACCTATTTCATCGAGAAATAAAGTACCACCATTGGCTTGTTCGAACTTACCAATGCGTTGTTTAATGGCCGATGTAAAAGAGCCTTTTTCGTGTCCGAATAATTCTGATTCAATTAATTCAGAAGGGATAGCAGCACAATTCACTTCAATTAAAGGACCGTTTGCACGGTTACTTTTTTCGTGAATCCAACGGGCTACTAATTCCTTACCACTTCCATTTTCACCTGTAATTAATACGCGTGCTTCTGTTGGTGCAACTTTATCAATGGTTTCTTTAATACGAATAATCGGCGATGATTGTCCGATGATATTACGTGTTTTAGAAACCTTGCGTTTTAATATTTTTGTTTCGGTAATGAGTTCTTTTTTCTCGAGTGCGTTACGAACGGTAATAAGTAAGCGATTTAAATCTGGTGGTTTTTGAAGAAAGTCATACGCCCCTTTTTTAGTAGCTTCTACAGCAGCATCAATACTTCCGTGACCGGATATCATAATGAAAGGTAAGTCAGGCTTTATTTCTGCGGAAGCGGTTAATACTTCCATACCATCCATTTTTGGCATTTTAATATCACACATCACTAAGTCGAAATCTTCTTTTTTGATCAGTAGAAATCCTTCGGCGCCATCACTGGCTTCGGTAATTTCATACTTCTCATATTCTAGGATTTCACGAAGGGTACTGCGAATGCTCTTTTCGTCGTCGATTATTAATATTCTTGGCATAGGAAGTTATTGTAGGGTAATATTAATAAAAAAAATGCAAATCCATAAGCCGGGTTCTGTATCAGCTGCTAAGAATAGCAACCTTATCTATCATTTATCTAGGGGCGGAATTGCTTCCGTCCTCCATCAACCTACCCATCCCGAATACACCGAAGTGATGAAACGAGCAGCTTCATGTTCGGGACCTATTTGGTCTTTCAACTCCTGAGGTTTACCGCGATGCATATTCCTATGCAAAGCCGTGAGCTCTTACCTCACGTTTTCACCCTTACCCGTATTGCTACTGGCGGTTTCTTTTCTGTGGCACTTTCTATCACATTTTACAATGCGTCTTCCCGTTAGGAAGCAGGATGCTCTATGTTGCCCGGACTTTCCTCCTCCATATTTCAGGAGGCGATAGAGGGATTTGCTTGGCAAAGATAGGGTTAATATGCTAATATGCTAATATGCTAATGTGCTAATTCGTCAATGTGCCAATGGCTCCGTAGGAGCCATATCTCTGTAGAAACAAGATAGCACCCCCGTGACCCCAATAACCCCGAAGGGGTTTACGTTTAATATGCTAATGTGCTAATTCGTCAATTTGCCAATGTGTGGTAATTAAAAATCAAATAGGATTTTTAGGGTTTCCTTGATTTTTAGCGTTGTTGGGTGGTCTAGTGTGCTTATTTTTTTGAGGAGACGTTTGTTGTCGATGGCACGAATTTGATCAATCATTACATCTGCATCTTCCTTTAATTTTGATTTCGATTTTTTTAGATGAACACGTAATATCTCTGCGTCTTTCTTTACGTTAGTTGTTATTGGAAGAATCACCGATGATGGATGAACATCGTTGAGTAAATCGGTTTGAACGATAACTACAGGCCTAACTTTGCCTGGTTCGGTACCGATTGTTGGATTTAAATCGGCAATCCAAATATCGAATTGATTAATCTTCATCGATGAACCTTTCGAATTCTTTTAATACTTCTAAGGAGTCTTTCGCTACTAATCCCGACTCCTTTTTTAGTTGAGTAGCAAGCAGTTTTCTCCTGTAAAGCTTATTGTAGAACTCAACAGCTTCATTAATGTATCGGTTTCTGTTTTTATTAACCTTCCCTACTATAATCTCTGTCTCCATAAAAATTTCCTCTTCTAACTTTAAAGATAGATTTTTCATTTATGCAAAAGTATATACTTTTTTGATATACCACAATTTAATTGTAAATTTTAAATTGTAAATTCTAAATTTCTTTTACATGAGCACACGAATCACAAGCACACGAACTAGTTGTAAATTCTAAATTTCTTTTACACGAGCACACGAATCACGAGCACACGAACTAGTTGTAAATTCTAAATTTCTTTTACATGAGCACACGAATCACGAGCACACGAACTAGTTGTAAATTCTAAATTGCTATTACACGAGCACACGAATCACGAGCACACGAGCTAGTTGTAAATTCTAAATTGCTATTACATTAACATATTATCCCATTAACACATTAACATATTAATCACAGGTCTTTCACCGACCCAAACCCAATCACATCTTTTACAATCATGTTATCGCTGAGTTCTGTAGCGCGAAGGAGTTTAATGTCGCCGAATTTATTTTTGATTTCATAAACCGTTTTGCGGAGGGTATCTGTTCGGGTATTGTCCTCAAACAAATTGGGGTGCACATCGGGGTCTTTAATGAAGTTGGTGATGTTCACTCCTATGCTGCGTACATCGGTGGTAAATATGGGGTTGGTTTGGTATTTCGATTCGAACTGATGAATGCGTTCTTTGATTAAGTTCATCAAAATAATACCATCTTGAATGGGCTGCCCAATAGAAAAGTAATCGTCCCAACGAGTATTATCGCCATACCTAGCGGAGAACCCAATAGTTTTGCAATGTATGCCATGCTTCACCATGCGCTGCTCTAAACGCATGCAGAGCGTCATGAATACTTGCTCCACACTTTCTACTGTACTGCGCTGCTCCCTCGAAATTTGGCGTTGGGATTGCATGCTTTTGTACTCATGACTATTAATATCCAGCTCTCTAAAATTGAGGCGGTAATGCCAGTAGTATCCTTCCACACTTTTAAAAATTTCGCGCAGTACTTGTGGTGAAGTATGTCGCATTTTTAGTGGTGTTTGTATACCTGCCTGCTCTAATCGTCGCGCATGGTTTCTAGCAATTCCAGGTAAATCTTGCAAGCTTAATTTCGATAGTACTTGATCGATATTATCGGGAGTGATGATGGATAAGCCATCGGGTTTCTGGAGATTGGAGGCTAACTTCGCTAAGAAGGTATTTGGGGCAATGCCAATAGAACAACGCAACCAGTCGCCTACTTCATTTTTAATATCTGCTTTAATGCGCAAGGCAATTTGTGTAGGATCTTTGTACATCAGTTTGTACTTGCTTAAATTCACTACAGCCTCATCAATACTCTTCGGCAATACATCTTCCGCATACTTACGCAGCACATTCATAATCTTCACATGGAATTCTCGGTATCGCGCGGGGTTAGTTTCTATGGGTACTAATTCCGGACAAACCTGAATGGCATCGTTTAAACGCATCCCTGTTTTTACACCTCGTAATTTCGCCTCTACCGATGGTGCTATCACACAACCAAACTTCCCGGTGTACACACAAACACCCACGGGGCGGCCTCGTAAATAGTAATTCACCTGTTGCTCACAGCTGGCAAAAAAACTATTCATGTCCACAAACAAGACCCTCGACTCTAACTGCTCTTCTAAATGATTCTGATTCACAAATCAAAAATACTAAAAGTTTTAGCAAAAGCAAACTAGTATGCTAATATGCTGGTATGCTAATATGCTGATAGGTTAGTATGCTGGTATGCTAATATGCTGATAGGTTAGTATGCTGATATGCTGAGAAATGTGTATAATTAGCATATCAGCATATTAGCATTCTAGCATATTAATCTTATCTTTGCGCCGAATGAAAAATATCAGAAATTTCTGCATTATAGCGCATATTGACCACGGTAAAAGCACCCTAGCTGACCGTTTATTAGAATATACCAATACCATTACCAAACGTGAAGCTCAAGCTCAGCTTTTAGACGATATGGATTTGGAACGTGAACGTGGGATTACCATTAAAAGTCACGCTATCCAAATGAACTATGAGCAAGATGGTCAACAGTATGTGTTTAACTTAATTGATACGCCTGGCCACGTTGACTTTTCGTACGAAGTATCTCGTTCTATTGCAGCTTGCGAAGGAGCATTATTAATTGTTGATGCTTCACAAGGCATACAAGCACAAACCATTTCGAACTTATACTTAGCCTTAGAGCACGACCTGCATATTATTCCAATTTTAAATAAAATGGACTTACCTGGTGCAATGCCAGAAGAGGTAAAAGATCAAATTGTTGATTTAATTGGATGCAAGCATGAAGACATTATCCCAGCATCTGGTAAAACAGGTTTGGGTGTAGATAAAATTTTAGAAGCCATTGTGGCTAGAGTACCTGCTCCAGTTGGCGATAATGATGCACCATTGCAAGCCTTAATTTTCGACTCAGTATTTAATTCGTTCCGTGGTATCATTGCTTATTTCAAAGTGGTGAATGGTGAAATTAAAAAAGGTGATAAAGTAAAATTCGTGAATACGGGCTCAGAATATTTTGCTGATGAAGTTGGTGTTTTACGATTAAACCAAGAGCCGCGTGCCAGCATTAAAACAGGAGATGTAGGTTATATCATCTCAGGTATTAAAGAAGCTCGTGAAGTTAAAGTAGGCGATACTATTACTCACCTATCAAGACCAGGTATAGGTATACAAGGTTTTGAAGATGTAAAGCCTATGGTATTTGCAGGTATTTACCCTGTAGAAACCGACGATTTTGAAGAACTACGCGAGTCGATGTTCAAATTACAATTGAACGATGCTTCCTTAGTCTTCGAACCGGAGTCATCTGCCGCTTTAGGTTTTGGTTTCCGTTGCGGATTCTTAGGAATGCTGCACATGGAGATTATCCAAGAGCGTTTAGAGCGTGAGTTTAACATGACGGTTATTACTACCGTTCCTAACGTATCATACAAAGCATTTACTACCAAAGGTGATGAGATTGCGGTGAACAATCCATCTGATCTACCCGACCCTAGTCGTATTGAATACGTAGAAGAACCTTATATCAAAGCAAACATCATTACTAAATCTGAATTCGTTGGATCGGTAATGTCGCTTTGTATTAATAAACGTGGTAACATTATCAATCAATCTTACTTAACCTCAGACCGAGTAGAACTTGTGTTCGAAATGCCGATGGGTGAAATTGTATTTGATTTTTATGATCGCTTAAAAACCATTTCAAAAGGATATGCATCATTCGACTATCATCAAATTGGTTATCGCCAATCGGATTTAGTGAGAATGGATATTCGTTTGAACTCTGAACCTGTAGATGCCTTGTCTTCATTGATTCACAGAAGCAACTCGTTTAGCTTTGGTAAAAAAATCTGCGAGAAATTAAAAGAACTTTTACCTCGTCAACAATTCGAAATTGTAATACAAGCTTCTATTGGAGCAAAAATTATTGCAAGAGAAACAGTCAAAGCTTTACGTAAAGATGTAACCGCAAAATGTTATGGTGGTGATATTTCTCGTAAACGTAAATTATTAGAAAAACAAAAAGAAGGTAAAAAGAGAATGCGCCAAGTAGGTAATGTGGAAATTCCACAGTCTGCGTTTATGGCGGTGTTGAAATTAGACTGATAATTAGAATTAAGATTTTAGATGTTAGATATTAGAAACTTACTAATTACTTAATTGTGAAAAAAAATAAAAATATATCTTTCTAATATCTAATATCTCAATTCTGAATACTATAAAAAATATGAGTTTCTAATATCTAACATCTCAATACTTCATTACTACAAATACAATGGAACTACTCGACGGAAAAAAAATAGCAGCCGAAATTAAAATTGAAATCAAGAAAGAAGTCGATGAGATGATTGCTATGGGTCACCGTGCTCCAAACTTAGTGGCTATTTTAGTTGGTGAAGATGGTGCGAGTGAAACGTATGTAAACAGTAAGGCGAAGAATTGTGCGGAGGTTGGTTTTACTTCATCGGTTATTCGTTTACCAAAAGATACTACAGAAGAATTTCTATTAAATAAAATCATTGAAATTAATAACGATGACGCTATTGATGGATTGATTGTTCAACTCCCTTTGCCTGATCATATTTCAGTAACGAAAGTCGTGGAGACAATTGATTATCGTAAAGATGTAGATGGCTTCCACCCGATTAACATCGGAAGAATGAATAAGAATTTACCTTGCTATATTTCTGCAACACCAAATGGTATTATGATGCTTTTAGAGCGTTATAAAATCAATACTTCGGGAATGCATTGTGTGGTAGTTGGCCGAAGCAATATTGTAGGTTCGCCAATGAGTATTTTAATGGCATTGAATGCAGAGCCTGGAAATGCTACTGTAACCATTTGCCACAGTAAAACTCCAGATATTAGTCGATATACTAAAGATGCCGATATAGTTATCGTAGCTATTGGTAAGAAAAATTATCTTACTGCAGATATGATTAAAGAAGGTGCTATCGTTATTGATGTTGGAATGAATAGAGAACTATCAGACAAAACTAAATCGGGTTACAAGTTATACGGTGATGTTGATTTTGAAAATGTTTCGAAGAAAGCTTCTTGGATTACTCCCGTACCCGGTGGTGTTGGATTAATGACTATTGTTTCCTTGTTGAAAAATACGCTAGCAGCAGCGAAGAGAGAATACTATAGCTAATTGTATACGTTGTACACTGAATTATGTATTAAGTACATTGTATTAAGTACATTGTTAATAGAAAAAATACATAATACATAATACATAATACATAATACATAATACATAATACATAATACATAATACATAATACATAATACATAATACATAATACATAATACATAATACATAATACATAATACATAATACATGAATTTAGTTCCAGAAGACGGATCCCTATTACCTTTAATGGAAGAGTTTTATACGATCCAGGGGGAAGGATTTCATTCGGGGAAAGCCGCTTACTTTATTCGTTTAGGCGGATGTGATGTGGGTTGCCATTGGTGTGATGTAAAAGAATCTTGGAACGCCGAACTTCATCCGCTTACTTCTGTAGAAACCATTGTAGCGAATGCTTCAAAGTACCCAGCGAAAACCGTTGTGGTTACTGGTGGTGAGCCTCTACTCTATAATTTAGATTTACTAACTAGCCGATTAAAAGAAGAAGGCATTAAAACATTTATCGAAACTTCTGGTGCTTATCCTTTATCAGGAGATTGGGATTGGATTTGCTTATCACCTAAGAAATTCAAAGGTCCGATGCCACAAATTGCTCCTCTAGCAGGTGAACTAAAAGTAATCGTATTCAATAAATCTGATTTCGATTGGGCAGAAGAACATGCATCATTAGTATCTGACCAATGTAAATTATACCTACAACCCGAATGGAGTAAAGCAGAGCAAATGATGCCTATCATTATTGAGTTTGTAAAAAATCATCCTCGTTGGGAGGTATCGTTGCAAACGCATAAATTTATGAATATACCTTAACTGGTAGCTAGTAACTAGTAGCTGGTATAAATTAGGAATTAGGAATTAAAAATTTCAATTTAGAATTTAGAATTTAGAACTTAGAATTTAGAACAATTCATCTACATGAAAAAAATAATTCTTCTCACAACGATTTTCATTTTGCCATTTATTTCTTTCTCGCAAGATAAGTTGAGTAGTAGCAATGTTCGTGCGGTGTCGGCATATAATCGTTCGAATTTATCCATAGGACAAAAATTATACAATACTGCGATACGTGATTTAGAGGAAGCCTTGCGTTTCGATCCTAATTTTATAGAAGCTCATTACCGCTTAGGTGATGTATATAAGAAGTTAAGTGAGTACAGAAAATCACTAAACCAATACCAATACGTTGAATCCGTTAATCCAAACATTACAAAACATTTAGGATTTGAAATGGCTGAGTGTTACTTCAACTTACATCGATATGATTCTGCCTTAACTTATTTTGAAACGTATGCTCAAGTGCCCGATCTATCTGAGAATAGAAGAAAAGTACTCGACAAATATTTAGTCAATACTCGTTTTAGTGTAGAGGCAATTAAGACTCAAATACCTTATGAACCTAAAAATTTAGGTGCAGGCATAAACACTATTTACCAAGAGTATTTGCCAACCGTAACTGCTGATGATAGTACCATCATTTTCACTCGTCGTTCTAATCAGGAAGACTTTTATGTAAGTACAAAAGGAAATGAAAACCTTTGGACAAAGTCATTACCATTAAGTACCGCGATTAACACAACAGGTAACGAAGGAGCTCAATGCATTTCACCTGATGGGCAATATTTATATTTTGCTGGTTGCGGAAGAGAAGATGGATTAGGGAAGTGTGATATTTACTTTTCTAAACTAGTTGGGAATACTTGGAGTAAACCACAAAACATTGGTGCTCCTATTAATTCACCTTATTGGGAATCTCAACCATCGCTATCTGCAGATGGTATGCGTTTATATTTTGTAAGTGATCGTAAAGGTGGTTATGGTTCGTATGATATATATGTCTCTAGGAATTTAGGGAATGGAAAATGGTCGAACCCCGTAAACCTTGGACCGAACATTAACTCTGCAGGTTCGGAATTATCCCCTTTCATTCATCCCGATAATCAAACTTTGTATTACTCATCTGATGGCTGGCCTGGATTTGGACAAAACGATATTTTCTACGCAAAGAAATCAGGAAAGTTTGCTTGGGAGAAGCCTATAAACATTGGCTTTCCAATCAACACTTCACAAGAAGAAAGTAGTTTATTTATTTCTAATGATGGCAAAAAAGCATACTTCGCTTCGAGTAGTTTACAAGGATTTGGTGGATTAGATTTATACTCTTTCGAATTGTATGAAAAAGCTCGTCCGAATATGGTGACTTACGTTAAAGGAAATGTATTCGATAAAAACACGGCACAAAAATTATTTTCAACCGTTGAAATCATCGATATTAATACTGGTGATACTGTTGCACAAACAACTTCGAATGAAGCTACTGGTCAATTTTTAGCTAGTTTACCTGTGGGTAAAACCTATGCTTTTAATGTATATAGAGAAGGCTACTTATTTTACTCCGATCAATTTATATTAGAAAATAAAAAGTTTATAGAAGCTTTTAAATTGCCTGTACCCTTATCTCCTATTACGGTTGGTGCAAAAATATCATTGAGAAATATATTCTTCGAAACAAATAGTTTCAAACTAAAAAACGAATCGAAATACGAATTGGTTAAACTTAATGAATTCCTAAAAGGCAACCCTTCTGTACGAATCGAAATCTCAGGACATACCGATAATGTTGGTGCCGATATTGCCAATCAAACCTTATCAACAAATCGTGCGAAAGCGGTATATGATTACATGATTAAGCAAGGCATAGACCCTAAGCGATTAGTGTTTAAAGGGTATGGAAAAACTCAACCGATGGATGTAAATTCTACCGAAGCTGGACGAGCACGTAACCGAAGAACTGAAGTGAAAATTATTGAATAACTAATTTCCATAAATGGAATAATATTCCATGTTATCAAGAAAAATAAACCCCTCACCTCGGTAAGCAATATTTAATCCTAATTCACTATAAATAGTACTTCCTGCATTTACGTGTATAGACGATTTTGGGGTTTGTAAAATGATATTGGAATACGGGCTGACGGAAATACTGGAATTGTTTTCGCAAATAATTTTACCTGTACCTCGAACTATTAATCGTGCACCGGAATCAATTCTGAACTGACTATTATTTCGAATGTATAAAGTAGCGCTATCTGATATTTCAAAAGTTGCTCCAGGCATTAGGTGTAAATTCGTTTTATTATCGAAAATCATCTTCCCGTTTTTACTTACCACCATGTAAGCATTCGGAGTCACTTTAAACTCTACACGCTTAGCCTCGTTTAGAACATTCATCTGATCGAGAATCTCATCATTATGTACTTCGTAAGTTACAAATGGGAAAATAACCAAATCCGGTTTATTATCACTCGTGATATTAGTAAGTAATATACTCTTATTAACGAATTGATTAGATTTAATTAAGGATTGCTTAATTACGATTACCTTTTTACTAGAGTCTGTAACACCAGCAAAAACTACAATTTGAGCTGTTGTGCATACACTTAACACCAACATGCATTTCATTAGTTGATTCATAACATTTCATTTAGTCTTACGAAAAAATGTTGTTGTGTTGTTGTTAATAAACCAATTAATATTTCAATGCAAAGAAAAGTAAAATCTTAGGAATAAATTATAAAATCGCTCGACGAATCAAGACTAACTTATTCATCAAATCTTCTAAATGATCAAGGTGTAGCATATTTGCTCCATCAGATTTTGCATTTTTAGGATCGGGATGAGTTTCGATAAACAAACCATCGGCACCAACAGCAATAGCTGCTTTGGCAATGGTTTCAATTAGTTCAGGTTTACCACCTGTTACTCCACTTTCTTGATTAGGTTGTTGAAGTGAATGTGTACAATCCATTACTACTGGAACGCCGAAGGTTTTCATTTCGGTGATGTTTCTAAAATCCACAATCATATCTTGGTAACCGAACGAGTTTCCTCTGTCAGTTAAAAAGATATTTGGGTTACCAGAATCTTTCACTTTATGCACGGCATGTTTCATAGATGAACCAGAAAGAAATTGGCCTTTCTTAACATTTACAAATTTGCCTGTTTCCGCTGCTGCAATAAGCAACTCGGTTTGGCGACATAGGAATGCAGGTATTTGTAATATATCTACGTATTCGGCAGCTAATGCAGCCTCATGACTTTCATGAATATCTGTTACTGTTGGCACATCGAATTCTTTACCAATTTTCGCTAAAATCTTTAATGCTTTCTCATCTCCAATTCCAGTAAAAGAATCTAATCGCGAACGATTGGCTTTACGGTAAGAACCTTTGAATATGTATGGGATATTATATTTATCTGTAATGGTGATAATCTTTTCAGCAATGCGCATTGCAATTTCTTCACCTTCAATAGCACATGGCCCAGCCATTAAAAAGAAGTTGTTGCTTTCGAGGTGTTTTATTTTTGGCAAATTTTTCAACATAGTATTGGGTATTGAGTAATGTGTATTGAGTTAAATGTATTAAGTATTATGTATTTTGTATTTTGTAAATATTGGCACATTGTCTCATTAGCAAATTAGCACATTAACATATTATCCTATTAACATATTAACATATTAGTTGCCGAGTTCTGACATAAATTTTATTCGCATTAATTGAATCTCTTCTTTTGTATAATCGTCGTTACCCAATTCATTTATCGCATCATCAAGTGAATCGGAATCAGCACCTCTGAAGTAATCAAACACTTCATCCTGGCGATCATCATCAATTAATTCATCGATGTAATAGCTCAAGTTTAATTTTGTTCCAGAGGAAACGATGGATTCGATTTCACCGATTAATTGCTCAAAGCTCATTCCTTTTGAATTGGCAATATCTTCTAATGAAATTTTACGATCGATGTTTTGAATAATAGCTACTTTGATTGCTGATTTATTCGCAGTCGTTTTCACGACCATGTCCATCGGACGATCGATATCGTTTTCTTCAACGTATTTTTTAATCAAGGCTACGAATGGTGCACCAAACTTCGCTGCTTTCCCTGTGCCTACTCCTGATATTTGTTTTAATTCTTCAATGTCGAGTGGATAATGAGTCGACATTTCTTGTAATGATGGTTCTTGAAAAACTACAAAAGGAGGAACATTATTTTTCTTGCCAATTTGTTTACACAAATCTTTAAGCATATTGAACAATAGGGTATCACTAGCTGCTACGCCAGAATGTGCATCATCATCTGCAGTTTCATCACTTTCATAATCCTTGTTCATACTGAACTTAATAGATGTAGGATTATTGATATAGGTTAAACCGTTCTTCGTAATTTTTAGTAAGCCATAATTCTCAATATCTTTTTGTAGGAATCCAGATAAGAGTGCCTGACGAATAACCGACTCCCAAAGTTTTCTACTTTCTTC
>JBIINK010000056.1:0-13372 GCA_044337515.1 Sphingobacteriales bacterium
TGGCCGAGCATTCTAAATACATCAGGCTCATTAAAAATACTAAATGAGAAAACCCAAGTAATAGACCAAGTGAATTACAAGCAATCGTGGTATAAAAATAAATCGAAAGAAAACGGCGGTTATAGTTTAGAGCATACTCACCCTACAAAAATTTGTGATGGATTTTATGCTTGGGAAGCAAGTAGTGCATCATTGGGTGGAACACCCGGAAGTATAAATGCAGTATGGAGTATAGATGATGGATTTTATGTGCAGCAAATTGATTATTTAACAGATTCGACCTTATACATTAGATTTAACAAAGCTTCGGATACTCTTTATTCAAAGGCAGCATCAAACTATTGGTTGAAAAATGCCAATGCCTACCCTACTAAAATTCAATTTTTAAATGAAAGGTATGATGAGGTATTACTCACATTTGGATTTAAGTTTAAAAGCAAAAAAACATATACTTTACAATTAAACAATTTTAGAACTTGCGATAATACTGCACTCGAAGAAACTTCATTTCAGAATGTATTCATCAATCAGGATGATACCAGCAAAATAAAAATCAACGAATTATATCTCGACCCATATCCTAGTTATGGTTTGAGCGAAAATGAATATTTAGAATTATTTAATGCATCACCAAATACCGTTGATTTGTCAGGTTATTCTATCTACATCAATAGCTATAGATTTATATTACCAAAGGTATTATTGAAAAAAGAAGAATATCTAATTGTTTGTGCAACTGCAGATACATCGGTAATGAAAACCTACGGGAAGTGTATCGGCTTAAATGCCCTATCTACATTAAGCAATACGAGTGCTATCATAAGCATACATAATAAAGTGGGACGATTGATTGATCGAGTAAACTACAAACAACAATGGTATCGAGATCAAACCAAATTTGATGGAGGATGGAGTTTAGAACTCATCGACCCATTTAATCGTTGTGATTTTATTAATAAATGGGCTGCAAGTACCAATTCAATTGGTGGCACTCCGGGCAAAAGAAATAGTATTGCTAATTTTCGAATAGACCAAAAGAATCTTGCTGTTTCTAATTTTACAAAAATCACTCCAAATCAATTTCAAGTAAAACTGAATAAAGCAATTGATGGAAGATTTATTAATCCTGCGCAATTCTATTTCGTTGGACCAAAGTTGAAGTTATATTTCCCAACATCGGTGCAGTTAGATTCTCCATATTACGAAACGGTTCTATTAACTTTTGCAAATGCTATCCCAAACGGCAAATACAATTTTATTTGTCAGGATATGCCTAGTTGTAGCAGAGCCGACACCAGTATTGTATACCCAATATTAATTTCATCCACTATCGACATTTGGAGTAACATTAAACTCTCCGAAATATTAGCAGATCCTAGTCCTACGATAGGATTACCCAATTGCGAATACATTGAGTTATACAATAACAGTGACCAAAAATTACAAGATTTTAAACTTTATATCGCTGACACAAAAGATACGATTTTAGTTAACATTGATTACTGGGAACCTAATGAATACTTGGTTCTATGTGCAAAAGAATTTCGGAACGCTTGGGATTCGAAAGTTCACGTAATAGCATTAAATAAAATGTTATCACTCGCTAATGAAGAAGATACGATCCGTCTATTAAATGCTGAAAAAAATATAATAGATGAATTAATTTATTCGATTTCGATTTTACCAGAAGATAAAAAAGAAGGTGGATATAGTTATGAAAAACTTACTGGTACATGGGACTGTAGCGACCCTATGACTTGGCAAGCTTCAATGAGTATATCTGGTGGTAGTCCGGGGGAAAATAATTCAGCGATTGAGCAGTACGTGCTTTATGCTCCAAAGATTAAACATTACGAATGGGTAAGTGAAAATACAATTAGTATTACGGGGGAAACAGGGTTCGACAGTCTTGCCACCATACTTATTACTGACAAACTTGGTAGTGAATATTCATTTAAAATAAATGCTGAAAGGAAACTTGAACTTGTTTTTGAACAAAAAATGAATGAAGGAGAAAAAGTAGAGATCAATATTTATCAAATGAATTGTTTAGGTATAGTATTAGATACCAATTTAATTGTTTACAAGAAACATGTCCCACGGAATAAAGAAATAATTATTAGCGAAATTTTATTTAACCCCTATCCTGGAAGTGTTGATTTTATTGAGTTGTACAACAATTCAGATTATACTATTGATGCAAAATCACTACAGATAAGCGACGGTAAAAATACGATTGAAGTTGAGAAATACTTGTTACATACAAACTCAACAACATTTATTAATCCTCATACCTATTGTGTATTAACAACCAATAAAACTGATATTATTACACACTACGCTGTTCCAAATCCAAAGCAAATTATAGAATTGAAAACCATGCCTAGTTTACCCGATAATCACGGAAATCTTATCATAACGAACGAATTCAACGAGGTGCTTGATCAAGTAGAATACGATGAGAAATTCCATTTGAGTTGGATTAAGGATGCAGAAGGCCGATCGCTAGAACGTAAACGCATTGAAAATAATGAAAACAACAAATCCAATTGGAGTTCAGCCACCGATGAAATTGGATATGCTAGTCCGACGGGTAAAAACGCTCAACACCAAAATGCAAGTGATATCGAAGTGAAGAAGTTTTGGTTAAGTAAGGATGTTTTAAACCCAGTTCGAAATGCAACAGACCAACAGCTCGAGTTGAATTATACCTTGGTATCTGACGCTCAATTTGTAAATGTGAAATTATACACGAAATCGGGAGTGTTTCTAAAGGAAATAATTCATGGTAGTAGTATTCGAAATACTGGGATAATTACCTGGGATTTAGCACTCAATGGGCAATTATTAGTTGTTGGGACGTATATACTATCTGTGGAAAGCTACTCGGAAAATGGTCAATATCAATACTATAAAATACCTTTTGTAATACATTATTAATTCCATCGAAATATTTTACATTTGCCTACACAACATAAGCAAATGAAAGAAACGATTATCGTTATAGGATCTAACGGTCAGATAGGTACCGAACTCGTGAATGAGTTACGTAGTATTTATGGTGGTGACAATGTAATTGCAACAGATATAAAGGAACCGAGTTACGAAGTTTTACATGGCGGGCCATTTGAGTTTTCGGATGTATTAGATAAAGCAGGCTTACAAGCCATTTTTGAAAAATATAAACCAACACAGATTTATTTGCTAGCAGCATTGCTATCTGCAGTTGGTGAACAAAAGCCAAAAATGGCTTGGGAGCTAAACATGAATGGTTTGTTAAACATTCTGGATTTCGCCCGAACGTATGGAGTTAAGAAAGTGTATTGGCCAAGTTCTATTGCGGTGTTCGGACCTAATTCTCCGAAACAACAAACTCCACAATATTGTACAATGGACCCAAATACGGTTTATGGATTTAGTAAATTAGCAGGAGAACGTTGGTGCGAATATTACTTCCTGAAATATGGTTTAGATGTACGCAGTTTGCGTTACCCTGGATTAATTGGATGGAAATCGGCACCAGGAGGAGGAACAACAGATTACGCAGTACATATTTTCCACGAAGCATTAAAGAGTAATTCGTACGAATGTTTCTTATCGGAAAATACAGAGTTGCCAATGATGCATATGAGCGACGCCATTAAAGCGACAATAGGTATAATGGATGCGGATGCAAGCTTAGTAAAAATAAGATCAAGTTATAATGTTGCGGCAATGTCGTTTACTCCAAAAAGTTTAACGGCAGAAATTGTAAAGCATTTACCTGATTTTAAAATTTCTTACGTTGATACTGATCCTCGTCAAGCAATTGCTGACTCGTGGCCGAAGAGTATTGATGATAGTTATTCTCGAAAGGACTGGGGCTGGAGCAACCAATTTGATTTGCCAGGCTTGGTTACTGATATGATCACCAATTTAAAAAAATAATACATGACGTTTGAAGAGTTTTTCGCGAAGAAGAAAATTGACTTGTTGAAAATAAAACAAGCCGATACTACCCTTTTCGAAAAACTCAAAAACGAATACGAGCTAATGGGGCCAAAAAGCTTCGACCATTCAAAGAAGTTTTTATTCAACGACTGGCGAAGAAATTTCAGAACTACTGACTAACATTTACACTTCACATTTGCACATTTGCACATCTGCACATTGGTTAGTGTTTCATCGCCCCATAAATCACTTCCTGAATATCCGTCCTTACATTCATCTCCACTAATTTCTTATTGTCAACACTAGGATTAATTCTGTTCGACAAGAAAACATAAACCAATCCACTAGCTGGATCTACCCACGTTGCTGTACCTGTGAATCCTGTATGTCCGAATGTTAATGCCGAAGCACTTTTGCAAGTAGGTGTATTTTTAGAATTCATATCCGGCTTATCAAATCCTAAACCTCTACGAGAATCTGAGTTGTATTTTTTTGTGAAGAAATCGACTGTACTAGGTTTAAAATATTGCACACCACCATAAGTTCCTTTGTTCAATAACATCTGCATAATTACTGCTACATCATTTGCGTTCGAAAACAACCCAGCATGCCCACCTACTCCACCTAACATTGCAGCACCTGGATCGTGTACATATCCATCCAACAATTGTTTTCTAAATACTGTATCGTTTTCTGTAGGTGTAATTCTATTCGCTTGGAATCTCTTCAATGGCTGGAATCCTAATGTTTTCAACCCTAATGGCGCATAGAACGTTTTTTTATTGTACACATCGATTGGTATTTCATAATGCTTTTCTACCATGTCTTTCAAAAAGTAAAAGCTTAAATCAGAATAAACATATTTACCATATTCCTTTATTTCCGACTTAACAATGATATCTTTCATTTTAGAAGGATAATCGTATCTCAAATACATTTTATCTGCCACTTTAATCGAATAAAATGCTGTAGAATCCTTGCTGTAATTAGATCCATCAGCATTTGTGCTTAACAAAGATTCTTTCCAGAATGGAATGAATGGCACTAGACCTGCACGATGTGTAAGCAAGTCGGGAACCATAATGTACTTCTTGTTATTCTGTTTCGCATATTTCACATAATGCGTAAATTTCTTTCTAAAATCTAATCTTCCTTCATCAACCATTTTCATCACACTTAAATTTGTAGAAAGGATTTTAGTTAATGATGCTAAATCGTATAAGTCAGAATTTCTTACCGCTTGCGTTTGATCGTAAGAATGATAACCGAATGATTTATTGTAAATCACTTTACCATCTTTTGCAACTAAGATTTGGCAACCCGGAGTTGCTTTTTCATTAATTGCTTTATTTGCAATTTCATCAATCTGACTTAAACATTTAGAACAGATACCCACTTCTTCCGGCAATGTATATTTAAAACGAATTGGAGGATCAGTCACGTATCCATCGCCGCCTTTGAAAATTTCTGAAGCGGTAACCGGTAATGACCCTTTAATTTGAATACCTCCGAAAAGTGCTTGCGCAGCAAGGCTTCGCGTGAAGTCATTATCTTCGTATGCTAATAAAATAGGTGCTAAATTTTCGAAGTTTCTTAAGCTATACGCATTTCCAAATACAACAACTACTACATTAGAGTGCTGACTAAGATTGCCTAAAAAATCTTTTGTTTGTTTACTGATGGAGAAGTTTTTCGATTCATTTCTCGACATGTCATGTATACCTACAATAATAGTATTATATTGATCTAAGCTCTTCCCTAAAAAATCAAAATCATTTAAAGAAGCATCTTTTTTCAAAGAGAAGGTAGTTACATCTGCATAGTTTTTACACATGTTCAGAAACTCATTATTTAAATCGGCACCAATACTAAGCGCAGCAAATGTTTTATTTTCTAATTGTTTGAAAGGAATTAAATCGTTTTTATTCGCCAATAAAGTCATTGCATTTTCATACAATTTCATACTAATCAATTTGGCTTCGTTAGAGTTTAAGTCTTCGTAAATACCAGCCATATTAACCGGTTGATATTTATTTAAGCCGACTGCATATTTCGCTAATAAGATTTTATACACACGACTTTCTATTTCTGTCATCGTGATTAAACTATCAACAACAGCTTTTTTTATTTCCAAGTAAGCGTTTGGTACATTTTCAGTGAACAACAACATATCGTTCCCAGCAATTAATGCTTTCGCATCAACTACACCAGGAGCAAAGAAAGAGCTTACCCCTTTCATATTCAAGGCATCTGTGAATACTAGTCCACGGAAGCCTAAATCCTTTTTAAGAAGTGTAGTTACAATTGGGTAAGAAATACTCGATGCAGTATTCTTCGTACTATCAATAGCAGGCACAAATAAATGTCCCACCATAATACTTCCCAATCCTCTACTCATTAACTCACGAAAAGGATATAGTTCTATAGAATCAAGTTGAATTTTTGTACGGTTTAAAGTAGGCAATGATAAATGGGAATCCTTATCGGTATTACCATGACCAGGGAAATGTTTCCCATTAGCCATCACTCCGAAGTCTTGCATACCACGCATGTATTCTATGCCTTTTGCAGCAACACGGTATTTATCTTCACCGAAGGAGCGATCATTAATAACTGGATTCTTTGCATTGTTATTCACATCTAAAACAGGTGCAAAATTTAAATGAATACCTATTCGTTTACACTGACGAGCAGTTTCTTTAGCAAAGTCGTAAATCAACTGATTATCCGCAATTGCACCTAAAGCCATTTGTTTGGGGTATTTCACTACAGAATCAAGTCTCATGGATAATCCCCATTCCCCATCGATTGCAACTAATAATGGAATTTTAGATTTCGCTTGATAAAGGTTTGTTTGTTGAGCTTGACGCATTGGGCCACCTTGAAAAAAGCATAATCCGCCAATGTGATAGTAGTTAATCAGCTTGTTAATTTCCTTGAAATGAGTGCTATCTCGGTTTGAATAGGCTGCCACCATGAATAATTGACCAATTTTCTGATCATCATTCATCGTTTTTAGAACCGAATCTGCCCATCGTCCAGCCCCTAGAGTATCAAGGCCTTGCGCCGATAATTGTGTTGTGGATAAAATGTATAAAAAGAGTACGCTAATTATGGTTTTCCGCATATCTACTGCCCAAAAAATATGTAATTTTGTAATGATTCTAATTTTCACAAAACTAACAAATCAATCAAGTACTAGAGGAACTTATTTTCTCCACAATCTTGAATTAGAGTAACATGTCGGATATAATAAAATTATTACCAGATTCGGTCGCGAACCAGATTGCAGCAGGGGAAGTTATACAGCGTCCATCTTCGGCAGTTAAAGAACTATTAGAGAATGCTATAGATGCTAAGGCCACTCAAATAAAACTCATCATTAAAGATTCAGGCAAAAGCTTGATTCAAGTGATTGATAATGGCACGGGCATGAGTGAAACTGATGCGCGTATGTGTTTTGAACGCCACGCAACATCAAAAATTAAAAAAGCAGAGGACTTATTCGAAATACGCACCATGGGATTCCGCGGAGAAGCGATGGCTTCTATTGCTGCAATTGCTCAGGTGGAGATGAAAACGAAAACTGCTGCACAAGCAACAGGAACCTTACTGGAAATTGAAGGTTCGAAAATTATCAAAACAGAAGCGTGTAGCATGACTGATGGAACGCAAATTTCCATTAAAAACTTATTTTACAATATCCCAGCACGACGAAATTTTTTAAAATCGAATCCTGTAGAGCTTCGCCATATCATTGATGAGTTCCAACGCCAAGCCTTAGCGCATCCGGAAATATTTTTCACGATGCACCATGATGCTCAGGAGATGTTTCACTTGCCTATTGGGAATCTGAAACAACGCATCACTGCGATTTTTGGAAACCAATATAACGAGCGCTTAGTCCCTGTTGAAGAAAGTACTGATATTATTAAGATTGAAGGATTCATTGGCAAACCTCAATTTGCTAAGAAAACTAGAGGAGAACAGTATTTCTTTGTAAACAAGCGTTTCATTAAAGATCCATACCTCAACCATGCGGTATTAAATGCATTCGAAGAATTATTAGGTTCAGATAGTTTTCCATTCTATATTTTATTTATCGATATCGATCCGAAAAATATTGATGTGAACGTACATCCTACTAAAACTGAAATAAAATTTGAAGACGAAAAATTGGTGTATGCGATTTTGCGTTCAGCGATTAAACGCTCATTAGGTAAATACCATGTGAGTCCGAGTATCGACTTTAATACCGAATCGAGTTTTAGAAATCTAAAACCATTCGACCCTAAAACGGATAATATCATCATTCCAACTATTGCTGTAAATCCAGAATTTAATCCCTTTGAAAAAAGACATCAATCGGGATATAACTCGGGGAATACCGCTATGCCTAGAAGCAATGCAGGCTGGGAGGCATTGTATGAAATAGTAAAGCCAAATGAAGAAGAGCAAACGCAACTTCATCATGACGCCTCATTAAAACAAACAGATATTAGCGAAAGGAATACATTTCAACTACACCAACGTTTTATTGTAAGTCCGATTAAGAATGGTATTTTAATGATTGATCAACAATCAGCACACGAACGTATTTTGTTTGAACGTTTTTATGAAATGCTCAATTCACAGGCAGGTAGTAGTCAACAATGTTTGTTCCCTCAAAGCGTTCATATGAATGCTGCGGATTTTGAATTATGTAAAATGCTATTACCCGATTTACAACAAGTGGGATTTGACATCCAAGAATTTGGTAAAAATGCATTTGTAATACATGGTGTACCAGCAGAATTAAACAGTGCAAATGAAGAGCAGATGCTAATGGGATTATTAGAATCGTATAAGCAACAATTAAGTTTACAAAAATTTGAACAAAAAGAACTACTTGCCCGTTCTTTAGCAAAACAATCTGCTATAAAATCTGGCAAGGCAATGACACAAGAAGAAATGAATCACCTAATCGATGAATTATTCGCTTGTGAACTGCCACACGTAGGTATCAATGGGAAGTCGGCATTTGTTCGCATCAGCATTGAAGAACTTGCAGCATATTTTGGATAAGACATTTTTTATATGAACGATTATAGACCTCAAGGATTTTCAGTATTACCTACAGTAGTTAAAAACTTACTCATCATTAATGGGTTGCTTTTTGTGGCAACTGTGGTGTTTCAAAATACACTGAATATCGACATTAAAGATTACCTAGCCTTGTATTACCCAGGCTCAGAGTATTTCAAGCCTTACCAACTTATCACGCATTTATTTATGCATGGTAATTTCACACACTTGTTTTCGAACATGTTTGCGCTTTGGATGTTCGGTGCTGTATTAGAAAACTACTGGGGACCAAAAAAATTCTTAATCTATTATATCATTACAGGCTTAGGTGCAGCATTTTTGCATAGCACAATAAACTATTTCGAAATATCACATTTAAAAGATACCGCACAATTATTTTTAAACGACCCCACTCCAAAAGGATTTGAAAGTTTTGTGTTTAATAGTGTTCCAACGGAATACAGAGTTAGCTTTAATGAATTAATGAATTTGTGGACTAATAATCCGACATCAGTTTCGTTTAAAGATAATGCTGTTGCCATAGTAAATGAACTTATACAAGTAAAACAAAATGTACCAACGGTTGGTGCTTCTGGTGCGGTGTTTGGTGTATTGTTAGCCTTCGGTATGATTATGCCTAATGCAATGATCTATGTATTTTTCTTTTTGCCGATGAAAGCAAAATACTTTGTAATTCTATACGGCTTATTTGAATTATACAGTGGCATACAAAATAACCCAGGTGATAACGTGGCGCATTTCGCACATTTAGGAGGAATGTTATTCGGCTTCATTCTGATAAAAATCTGGCAACGAAAAGCTAATAGATGGAATTAATATGAGCAGCTTAATCGACGATTTCAAAAACTCTTTCTTGAAAAGAGATGTACTGATGAAATTAATTCTCATCAATGCGATTATCTATGTCGTGTCATTGCTATTCTCTGTTACCACCTTATTACTTCAAATACCAAATCCATTCGATTTATTTTCATCGCAGTATTTAATGCTACCAGCAAATGTAAATGAACTGATTATTCACCCATGGACATTAGTGACTTACATGTTTTTGCATGCGGGTATTTTTCATGTGTTGTTTAACATGCTCGTTTTATATTGGTTTGGCGGAATCTTTCAAGAATACTTAGGGTCACAAAAATTCATCTATACTTATTTCTTGTCTGGCATTTTCGGAGGATTATTTTACGTATTATGCTATAATGTGTTCCCTTATTTTAGTGATACGGTGAATTACTCCAAAGCATTGGGTGCATCAGCAGCAGTAATGGGTATTGTGTTTGGTGCAGCTACATTGCTTCCTAATTTCTCGGTAGTGTTAGCCATCTTCGGAGCTATTCGTTTAAAATACATTGCATTCTTTTATTTGTTAATTGATTTAGTTGGAATCTCGGGAAGCAATAGTGGTGGGCATTTGGCGCATATTGGCGGGGCGCTTTTCGGGTTCATTTATATCAAACAATTACAACAAGGAAACGACTGGACAAAATATCCAGTTAAACTTGTTGATTTTATTTCAGGATTATTTGCTCGCAAAAAAATGAAAGTAGCGTATAAAAATCCAAACACTATTACCGTAAAAAAAGTAGCCGTTTCTCAAGAAGAAGTGGATAAGATATTAGATAAAATTTCTAAAGATGGTTATGAACAATTAACCGCGAAGGAAAAAGAAATATTGTTTAAAGCAGGAAAACAATAAATGAAATCGAAAAAGAAAAAGTCATTTATATTTTGGTTTATGTTATTCATAAACGTGATATGCCTTGCTGCATTAGTAGTAGGGTATTTAGCGGCATGGGTAAAACCTAGCATTTATTGGCCAATTGCTTTCTTTGGATTAGCATATCCTTTTAATGTATTGATTAACTTCCTTTTTGCGATTTATTGGATTATCAACAAACGCTGGTTCGCCATTGTTCCTTTACTCGTAATCGCTATGGGATGGAACACCTTAATTGATTATGTTCAATTTGGGAATGATAAAACAAGTTCAGTTGAAAATCAATTCTCAATACTAACATATAATGCTCATTTGTTTAAGCCTATCAAAACAAATAAGTACGATAAAAAATCGAAGCATGAAATGTTAGAAATGGTACTGAATGCGAAAACAGATGTAATTTGCTTTCAAGAGTTTTATTATCGTAAGCGTGGCGTATATGATATTAAAGATTCGCTTATGCAGAAAGGTGGCTACACTCATTTCGAACAAGAAATTTATGATTCGAATGATAATGAAACCATGTCGATTGCTATTTTCTCAAAACACCCAATTATTAATTACGAAGTCGTACACTTCTATGATGTTAAGCATGCTAATGTTTGTACATATGCCGATATCTTATTTAAGGAGGATACCATTCGTGTATTCAACATCCATTTGCAATCCATCAGTTTTCAACCGGAAGATTACCAATACTTAGATCAGGTGAAAAACGTAGAAACCGATATGCAATCGAATAAGAGAATTGGATCTCGCTTAAAGCATGCCTTTATTCGTAGAGGCGACCAAGCAGAACAAGTTGCACAGCTAATCGATGAGAGTCCTTACCCAGTAATTGTTTGTGGCGATTTCAATGACACACCTGCATCGTATGCATTTAATATTATCTCTAGCGATTTGAAAGATTCCTTTAGAGAAAAAGGAAATGGTATTGGGGTAACCTATAACGGAGCATTTCCGAATTTCCAAATCGATTACATATTATGTAGCAAAGCGTTTGAAGTGAATGATTATAAAATCATCAAGAAAAAATATTCTGACCATTACCCCGTAAAAGCAGTGTTTAGTTTCCCTAACACGAAAGAAAACAATTAATCTATATTTAGTAAGTTTGTGTATGAAGCATCCTATTAGTCTATATAATTCTTTAAGCAGAGCAAAAGAAGCCTTTGAGCCATTGCGTAGCCCACTAGTGGGAATGTATGTATGTGGACCAACGGTTTATGGCGAGCCACATCTAGGACACGCTCGTTCTGCCATTTCATTTGACCTAGTAAATCGTTACTTACAATATTGCGGTTACAAAGTAAGATATGTACGTAACATTACCGACGTTGGGCATTTAGAAAATGATGCAGATGAAGGTGATGATAAAATTGCAAAGCGTGCACGCTTAGAACAATTAGAGCCGATGGAAGTGGCACAAGAATACACCAACTCGTACCACATGATGATGGATAAGTTGTTTGTGCTTCGTCCGAGTATAGAGCCTCGTGCAAGCGGACATATTATTGAACAAATAGAAATGATTGAAAAAATCATTTCAGCAGGTTTAGCTTATGTTTCTAATGGTTCTGTTTATTTTGATGTTTTAAAATACAACGAGAACGAACCTTACGGTGAATTATCGGGAAGAATACTTGAAGACTTAATTGCACATGCTGGTGAAGAGCGTAGAACGCTAGAAGGTAAAGAAGAAAAGAAAAACTCATTCGACTTTGCCCTTTGGAAAAATGCTTCTCCAGAACACATCATGCGTTGGAACTCCCCATGGGGTGTAGGTTTCCCAGGTTGGCATATTGAGTGCTCTGCAATGAGTGCAAAATATTTAGGTGAAACTTTTGACATTCACGGTGGTGGTATGGATTTACTTTTCCCTCATCACGAATGTGAGATTGCACAATCGAAAGCAAGTAATCATGTACAACCGGCTAAATATTGGTTGCATAATAATATGATTACCATCAACGGACAAAAAATGGGTAAGTCACTTGGCAATGCCATTAACTTATCTCAATTTTTTACCGGTGATCATGCTTTATTAAACAAAGCTTATTCTCCTTTAACCATTCGCTTCTTTATGTTACAAGCGCATTATAGAAGCACACTCGATTTTTCGAATGAAGCATTAGTAGCTGCAGAAAAAGGTTTGATGAAAATGATTAATGGTATTCGTACCGCGAAGGCATTAGTTTATACTACTTCAGATAATCAAGCAATCGACCAAGAATTATGTAATGAAATTATAAAGGAGAGCGAAGCCGTTTCAGAAGGCATGAACAATGATTTCAACTCGGCAAAAAGCATTGCTGAATTATATAATTTATTAAAAAGGATTAACTCGATAAGTGCTGGTATTATCAAGCAAGAAGAATTATCAAAAGAAGCATTCGACTTATTGATTAATACATTCGTGAATTTCAACGAAAAAGTTTTTGGAATATCCGACCTACATATTAATAACGACGAGCTTTTTATTCCGATGATTGAAGATTGGATGGAAACATACCGCACCGCTCGTGAAGAAAAAAACTTCGCCATGGTGGATATGATTCGTGCGAAATTCAAGAGTAAAGGATTAATCATTAAGGATTCGAAGGTGGGGAGTGAGTGGGGATACCAAGAGTAAATGTGCAA
>JBIINK010000057.1:0-13338 GCA_044337515.1 Sphingobacteriales bacterium
TTTCTGGGCAGTTAAATTCAATTAATTACAATTTGAACATCAGGAAAGAAGATTATAAAACTCAAAGTATTGTACTCAGCGATCTTGAAAATAAAAAACGAAAAGTAGAAGTAAACTATGGCGGATATAAGATTTTCGAAGGGTACAACTTCCCATACTTAATTAGTTCGTTGGCAAGTTCTCAAAAAGAATCCTTATCATTGAATTTAGAATATGTAAAAGTTGAAAAAGTTAATAATTTAGAGTTCCCATTTACTATACCAAAGAAGTTTGACTAAGTTAAAATACATATTAACCCTTATTGTACTCTTTATTGGGGTTGGATTTGCTATTGCGCAAAACCAATCTAAAGATGATTTGCAGAGCAAGAAACGTCAATTAATTAAAGAGATTGAGCAGACCAACCGCATTCTTCGCGAAACTCAAAAAAATAAAAAAGCTACGCTTACGCAACTGAATGCATTAGTAAAGCAGATTCAAGTACGTGAACGTTTAATCAATACCATTAGCTCTGAAATTAGAATACTTGAAGGGCAGATTGGCAAAACAAATTCGGAGATTGATCAATTAAAAGATGAATTAGCACAATTGAAATTGGAGTATGCGGCGATGATAAAATTCGCCTACCGAAATCAAAGTTCATACAATAAATTAATGTTTGTATTTGCGGCTACAAACTTTAATCAAGCTTATAAACGATTAAAGTACTTACAACAATTTTCCGAATACCGCCAAAAGCAAGCGCGTTATATAGAACAAGCTCAGAGCAAATTAGAAGATAAAATGCTTGATCTGGAAGATGACAAAAAAGACAAGAGTGTACTGTTAGTTGACGAGCAACAGGAGAAGGTGATTTTGGGTAAAGAGAAAAATCAACAAGAAACCATTGCTAAGCAACTCACAGTTAAAGAGTCGACATTGAAAAAACAAATCTCTGCTAAGCAAGCACAAACCAAAAAACTTGATCGTCAGATTGAAGATATAATCCGTAAAGAAATTGAAGCTGCCCGTAAAAAGGCAGAGGCAGATGCAAAAGCTAAAGGCACTAAAATGCCAACAGGCGATAAAAAAAGTTCATCAAACTTAGCATTAACACCCGAAGCACAGAAGTTGTCGAATAGCTTTACAAGTAACAAGGGTCGATTGCCATGGCCGGTTGAAAAAGGCACTATTGTAGAATATTTTGGTACACATGAGCACCCACAATTAAAAGGGGTAATGGTTTCTAATAACGGTGTCGACATTAAAACGAATAAAGGGGCATCTGTAAGAGCGGTGTTTATCGGTAGGGTTTCTGGGGTAATTCAAATTGTAGGTGGATTATATGCCGTACTAATTAACCATGGAGAATACACAACTGTTTATTCAAATTTGAGTAGTGTTTCTGTGAAAATGGGTCAAGAAGTAACCACCAAGCAAAATATTGGTACAGTTGCCACTGACGAGGAGCTTTCTAGTATGGAATTACAGGTTTGGAAAGGAATTTCTAAGCTTAACCCTGTAGATTGGCTAGCTCGATAGAGGATTGTCCCTATTTATTTCTTAATTAAGCAGAAAATAACCTATTTTTGTGTTTTAAATTCGTAATCATGTTAAGTTCAACTTTATTATTATTAAATCTTGGTGGCCAAGAAGTTATTCTGATTGTAGCGTTAGCCTTATTATTATTTGGTGGGAAGAAAATTCCTGAATTAATGCGTGGATTAGGTAAAGGTATCAGAGAATTTAAAGATGCTTCTAACGGCGTTAAACGCGATATCGAAGAAAGCATGGAACAAAAAGATGCTGATAAATTAAATTCTGGCAAGTAATCTTTTCCCTGTTTCTTAAACAAGTTTGAAATTGAAAAAATATCATTCATTAGCAGAGGTGCGTTCGGATATAAGTGAAGGTAAAACCACTGTTAGCGCATTGGTTGATTATTACTTAGGCCGCATTGATGCACATGCTAACCTTAATGCATTCATTGAAGTTTATACAGAAGAGGCTAGAGCTCGCGCTTTAGTTATTGATGAGAAAATCCGTACTGGAAATGCAGGTAAATTAGCCGGCATGGTTGTCAGTATTAAAGATATGATTTGTTATAAAAATCATAAAGTTTCTGCATCATCAAAAATACTAGAAGGTTTCGAATCCCTATTTTCATCAACAGTTGTAGAGCGTATGTTAGCAGAAGATGCTATCATTATTGGTCGTTGTAATTGCGATGAATTTGCAATGGGTGCTTCGAATGAAACTTCTACTTATGGATTAGTAAAAAACTACGATAATAACGATTTAGTTTCTGGTGGTTCATCAGGTGGCTCTGCAGTATCTGTGCAAGCAGACATGTGCTTAGCTTCCCTAGGTACCGATACTGGCGGCTCTGTTCGTCAGCCTGCCTCATTCTGTGGAGTCGTTGGATTAAAACCAACGTATGGTCGTGTTTCTCGTTGGGGAATTATTGCTTATGCTTCTTCATTTGATCAGGTTGGTCCGATAACCCATTCGGTTTCTGATGCTGCATTGTTATTAGAAGTAATCGCAGGTGAAGACGGTCATGATAGCACGGCTTCTAAAGAACTTGTTCCGCATTATTCTGAATCACTTACCCTAAATCAAAAACCTCGTATCGCTTATTTGTCAGAAGCAGTACACGGGCAAGGTATAGATCCTGAAGTGAAAGACATGATGCTTTCACAAATCAATAATTTACAAAATGATGGTTTCGTAGTAGAAGAAGTGAACTTCCCTTTATTGAAGTACGCAGTACCTACTTATTATGTAATCACTACTGCTGAGGCTTCATCAAATTTATCGAGATATGATGGTGTGCATTTTGGATACCGTAGCAAAAATGCAACTGACCTAGAATCAACTTACAAAAAGTCGCGTTCTGAAGGTTTCGGCGAAGAAGTAAAACGTAGAATTATGCTTGGTACATTCGTGCTAAGTGCGGGTTACTATGATGCCTATTATGCTAAAGCCCAAAAGGTTCGCCGATTAATTCGTGATACCTCACTAGAACTATTATCGAATTACGACTTATTAATATTACCAACTGCACCTACAACCGCTTTTGCTCACGGAGAAAAAACAACTGATCCAGTAGTGATGTACTTAGCGGACATATTTACCGTTCAAGCTTCGTTAGCCGGGTTACCAGCGATTTCTATTCCAGCAGCAACCCATTCTAATGGGATGTCTATCGGTCTACAAATCATCGGAAAACACTTTAAGGAGCAAGAAATGTTGAATTTTGCCAACTTTATAGAGCAAAAGCAGTAAAAAAGCCTCATTTTTTGAAGATTTTTACTATTTTGCAGGAATACACAATTCCAATGTAGGAGCCATTTTAATGATTAGGATGAAAAAAAATAAGATTGTCGTTTTAGCGATTATTATCATTTCTTTATTTCAGATACAATTCGCTGAGGCTACTAATCGTCCTGTTAGAATTGTTAAGCCAGTTTCATTAGAAGACGACACTACATTCGTAGTTCCAGAAGTAGACCTTTCACAACTCAATACTCCACCTCGTTTTGCAACAGAAGTTTACAAACGCAGATTGGATTCCATGACTCGTTTTATTCCTTTAGATTATAATGCACACGTTCAAGGATATATTGATCTATACGCTTATCGTAAAAGAGAGCAAGTAGAACGTATGTTGGGATTGTCGGAATATTACTTCCCAATGATTGAAAAGGTTTTCAAAGAATATAAAATACCTACCGAGTTTAAATATTTAGCCATCGTTGAGTCGGCATTAAACCCTTATGCTGTATCGCCTGTAGGCGCTACAGGGATGTGGCAGTTTATGTTTACTACTGCAAAAATGTATGATCTAAACGTAACTTCACATATTGATGAACGTAGAGATCCGCTTTTAGCGACTCGTGCTGCAGCACAGTATTTTGTAGATATGTACAAGCGTTATGGCGATTGGTTATTAGTAATTGCAGCCTATAACTGTGGCCCAGGAAATGTAAATCGTGCTATACGAAAAGCTGGTGGTGGACAAAAAACCTTCTGGGAAATTCGTCAGTATTTACCACAAGAAACAAGAGGTTATGTTCCTGCTTATATCGCAGCAAACTATATTATGAGTTGTGCGGAAATGCATAATTTATATCCTGCTTATCCGAATTTTAGTTTCATGACAGATACGCTTCATATCTCTAAACCTGTTGCATTTAAAGACATTGAGCGCCTTTGTGGAGTTAATAGTGAAGAGTTGAAAATTTTAAATCCGATATTCAAAAAAGGATTTATTCCTGCTTATTCGGAAACCTATATGGTTAAAGTTCCTGCTACTCGCAGAGATTTAGTAGCCAGAAATAGAGATTCATTATATCGTTTATTCCCACAGGTATCAGCTGATCAAGAGTTTGTTTTGAACACGGATCCGATGGCTAAATCAAGAACGATTTACAAAACACACGTGGTAAGAAAAGGTGAAACCTTAAGCAAGGTGGCTAATAAATATGATGTTGAAATACGTGATATTAAGAAGTGGAATAACCTTAGTAAAAATGCACTTAAAAAAGGTCAACGTTTGAAAATTAAAAAACTTCTTCAAGCACCTACACCAGTTCCTGCTACAGCAATTGCTTCTTCAAGAAAAACAATTTCAACGGATACAAGTACTAATAATACAATTGAAAAACCGAAGGTTACTTATGAATATGTTACTCAAAATGTAACTAAAAAACATAAGGTAAAACGAGGTGAAAACTTAAGTGTTATTGCAGCTAAATACAATGTAGAATCAAGTGACATTAAAAAATGGAATCACCTGAAGTCTAATAAACTAATGGCTGGACAAGCATTGAATATTAAAACATCTGAAACTTTAAAGGTTGCTAAAAAAGTAAAATCGAAAAAAACTACAGACGAAATTGTTGAACAGAAATCAGAACAAGTTGCTAGTAACACAACGACTGAATCAAAAGATCAACAAGAAGTAAAATCATCTACCGAAAACACTAAAGCGAATACTGAAATGGTGTTGGTGAAAGTAGAAAAGATTAAAAAATATAAAGTTCGCAAGGGTGACTATTTATCTACCATCGCTGAAAAAAATAAAGTAAGTGTGCAAGATTTACGTACATGGAATAACATGAAAAAATCTATTGTTATACCAGGCCAAATATTAATCATCAAAAAAGTAGAAGATAAATTAGTAGCAAAATCTACAACTTCTGATAAGGAAGAAAATAATACTATTGCAAAGAAAATTCCAGAGCGTAATTCTGATGAACAATATGTTTTCCATAAGGTAGAAAAAGGCGATACACTATACGGAATTGCTAAAAAATACGCTTGGATGACTGTAGAGAAGATTAAGGAATTAAATGGCTTAAAAGCAGGTGATGACCTTAAAGCTGGAATGATTCTAAAAATCTCTAAAAAGGGTTAATTCTAAAAAACTATTCTTAAAATTTCTTAAGTCGCTATTTATCAAAGTTTTTACTATTGATTACTTCTGCATTTTCGGAATCGTAATTAGGGAATTTACGACCTAAAATTCCATTTATTTTGCCTTGTTTTCGTTATATTTGAGGCTTCACTATCTGCCTAAAGGCAGGTGCTGATTAGAAATCAAAACAATGAATAAAAATAATCGCAAACTTGATGCATTAGAATACCATGCGCAAGGAAGACCTGGAAAAATTGAAGTAATACCAACGAAGCCCACAAACTCACAGCGAGATTTATCATTAGCTTACTCTCCTGGAGTTGCAGAACCTTGTTTGAGAATTCACGAGAACGTTGAGGACGTTTATAAATATACAGCGAAAGGAAATTTAGTAGCTGTAATTACTAACGGAACAGCTGTTCTTGGTTTAGGGAATATTGGTCCGGAAGCATCAAAGCCTGTAATGGAAGGTAAAGGAGTACTCTTCAAAATATTTGCAGACATTGATGTATTCGACATTGAATTAAATGTTACAGATGTTGATCAATTCGTAAATACAGTAAAAGCATTAGAACCAACATTTGGTGGTATCAATTTAGAAGATATTAAAGCACCAGAATGTTTTGAAATAGAACGTCGTTTAAAAGCAGAATTGAAAATTCCAATTATGCACGACGATCAACATGGTACTGCTATTATTTCAGCGGCTGCTTTGTTGAATGCTTTGGAAATCCAAAAGAAAAAAATTGATAAAGTAAAGATTGTGGTTATCGGTGCAGGTGCTGCAGCGATTTCATGTTCTAAATTATACTTATCAGTTGGCGCGAAGAAAGAGAATATCGTAATGATAGATCGTGAGGGTGTAATTCGTTCAGATCGTAAAGGTCATATGGATGAAACCAAAAAGTTCTTCGCTACAGATCGCAAAATAAGTACACTAGAGGATGCAGCGAAAGATGCTGATGTCATGATTGGTTTATCAGGTGCAAATATTATTACACCAGCAATGTTAAAATCAATGGCGAAAAATCCGATTGTATTTGCGATGGCAAATCCGGATCCAGAAATTGAGTATAACCTTGCTATAAAAACTCGTAATGATATTATCATGGCTACTGGTCGTTCGGATTTCCCGAACCAAGTAAACAACGTGTTAGGTTTCCCTTATATTTTTAGAGGTGCATTAGATGTGCGTGCTACGCAAATTAACGAAGCAATGAAAATAGCTGCAGTGCGTGCGATAGCCGACCTAGCAAAAAGACCTGTTCCTGAGGCGGTGAATTTAGCCTACAATCAAAAAAATATAACATTTGGTAAAGACTACATCATCCCAAAACCATTAGACTTTAGATTAATTACAGCGGTAGCTCCAGCTGTTGCGAAAGCAGCAATGGAATCGGGTATTGCTCGTTACCCAATTACAGATTGGGACGCGTACAACGAAGAATTGAAAAAACGTTTAGGCTTAGATGATAAGTTAATGCGTGCTATCTCTGTGAAAGCAAAAGGCAATCCGAAACGTGTTGTGTTTGCTGAAGCAGATAATTATAAAATCTTAAAGGCTGCACAAATTGTGAAAGATGAAGGGATAGCATTCCCAATTCTTTTAGGAGATATTGCACGTATTCAAGAATTAATTAAAGAGCATAGTTTAGATTTAGCAGATGTGAAAATGATAGATCCACATTTAGAAGTGGGTTTACAAACTGATTATGCTAAACGTCTATTTGAAAAACGCAAACGTAGAGGCATCACATTATACGAAGCGAAAAAATTAATGCGTGATCGTAACCACTTCGGTGCAATGATGGTGGAGATTGGTGAAGCTGATGCGTTGATTTCTGGTTTAACGAAAAACTATCCTGGTACTATTCGTCCGGCGTTACAAATTATTGGTATGGATGAAGAAGTTCATCGCGTAGCAGGAATGTACTTAATGCTAACGAAACAAGGTCCGATTTTCTTAGCAGATACAACCGTGAACATCGACCCAACAGTTGACGAGTTAGTGGAAATCACGAATGTAGTTGCGAAAGCGGTACAGAAATTTAATATCACTCCACGTATAGCGATGCTTTCGTATTCAAACTTTGGAAGTTCTGAAACGGGTAACCCAGTTAAAGTTCGCCAAGCGGTTGAGAAATTACATAAAATTTATCCTGATATGATTGTGGATGGTGAGATGCAAGCAAATTTTGCGTTGAACGAAGAATTGTTGAAAGACAATTATCCATTCTCAACTTTAGTAGGTGGTGCAGCAAATACTTTAATTTTCCCGAACCTAGATTCTGGAAATGCAGCGTATAAAATCTTACAAGAAATTGGTGGAGCAGAAGCTGTTGGTCCAATCTTAATTGGAATGAAAAAACCAGTGCATATTTTACAGTTAGGCTCTTCAGTTCGTGAGATTGTGAACATGATTACCATTGCGGTAGTAGATGCTCAATCGAAAGAAGAAGATATCGAATCAGCAAAGAGTACACCGAAAGTAAAAAGAGGAATTTTTAGAAAAAATTAACGATTGGCGTAAATAATGATTCATCATATTAAAGGAAAGTTGGTGCAAAAAACACCAACTAATATTATTGTAGAGGCATCGGGTGTTGGTTATTATATCAATATCTCTTTGCATACGTATGCTCAAATTGTTGATGAAGAATCAATTTTGATTTATACCTATTTGAATATTCGTGAAGATGCTCATGTATTGTATGGCTTCTTTGATGAATCGGAACGTCGTTTATTTACTCACTTAATTTCAGTTTCGGGTATTGGTCCAAATACCGCAAGAATGATGCTTTCCTCTATTTCTCCTCAAGAAATTCAAGAAGCGATAGTTCGTGGTGATGTTGCTTTAGTCCAAAAAATCAAGGGAATAGGTCCGAAATCCGCTCAACGCCTTATTTTAGAACTTCAAGACAAGTTGAAAAAAGAGGGTTCTGATACGCTTTTATCAGCTCCGTTAAACAATACCGCTAAAGAAGAAGCGTTATCTGCATTGATTATGTTAGGTTTTGCAAAGAACAGCGCTGAAAAAGTACTGGATCAAATCATTAGGGTTGACGGCAGCACGCTAAGTGTTGAACGCTTAATAAAATCAGCACTCAGAAATTTATAATTATAGCGATTAATTGTTTTTAAGTTGAAAATAGGAACGAACGGTAAGAAGCCTCTATTTAGGTTGTTTGTGATAGGTGTAACGCTGTTTGCTGCCGCTTCTATGGTGCGTAGCGCAGACGTGATCATTGATAACATCAATCTTGTAGATTCTTTTTTGCCAGATTCGGGTACAAAATTTCAAGGCACAGCAATTGATACGAAGAACAAGAAAAAAATTGATCTTCAAGATCCACCTAACCTTGAACGTAAAGTTGACTACGATCCAGATACTAAAATGTATACCATTTCGGAATCAATTGGTGGTAAATTTTATAAATCTCCTGTATACATGTCGTTCGAAGAATACCAACGATATGAATCACAAAAAAATAAATTCGATTATTGGAAACAACGCTCTGGTGAATCATCTTTGATTTCCCCGAATGGAATGGTTCCGAAAATATATGTAAACAACCAAGTGTTCGATCGGATTTTTGGTGGTAGTAAAGTTGATATTCGTCCGCAAGGAACTGCAGAATTAATTTTCTCTGGAAAATTCAATCGTAATGATAATCCATTATTGAACGAACGTCAACGTAAAACAAAACAATTCGACTTCGACCAAAAAATACAATTAAACGTTACTGGTAATATTGGTGACAAATTAAAAACTACCGTAAACTATAATACCGAAGCAACATTTGATTTTGAGAATCAAATGAAATTAGAATATACCGGTTACGAAGATGAGATTATTAAAAAGATTGAGCTTGGTAACGTTTCGCTTCCATTAAACTCTAGCTTAATTAGTGGTTCTCAAAGTTTGTTCGGGGTGAAAACACAATTGCAATTTGGTAAGTTATTAGTAACTTCTGTTTTCTCTCAACAAAAAAGTGAGAAGAAACAAATTAAGATTACCAATGGGGCACAAAAAACTGAATTCAAATTCTTAGCTGATAATTACGAAGCCAATAAACACTTTTTCTTATCACAATATTTCAGAGATCAATATGATCGCTCTTTAGATGAACCGCCGATTATAAAATCGAATGTGTTAATATCTAAAGTAGAAGTTTGGGTGACTTCTAAAAATAGAGTAGGTGATGAAAACACACGTGACATCTTAGCCTTCATCGACCTTGGTGAAAACAAACGAGTATATACAAGCAATCCCAACTTAATAAAGAATAGTAGTCCAATGCCTAACTCTGTAAAAACAGATACTGCAGAGGCATCCAATAACTTATTAGACATTATTCCATCAACAGCTCGAAATGTAGGCGATAATAGTTTGAATGCATACTTCGCAAATTATGGCGGCCCCGATAACTATGCTAGAATTCGTGCTCGTAAATTATTAGACAGAGAATATACTTTCAATCCACAATTAGGTTACATCACTATTAATGCTGCTTTAAATTCGGATGAAGTATTAGCAGTATCGTATCGATACACAGTGAATGGTGTAGAATACACTGTCGGTGAATTTTCGAATGAACGTCCGGAAACTAATCCAGCAACAGTACTCTATACAAAATTATTAAAAAACGTTTCACTCAAAACAAGTTTACCGACTTGGGATTTGATGATGAAAAATATTTACTCACTTAATGCATTCCAAGTAAATTCAGAGGAGTTTAAATTGGATGTAATGTATTTGGATGAGAAAACGGCGAACAATGTAAACTACTTATCGAGCGGACCGGTAACTGTTAAAAATATTCCACTCATTCGTTTAATGGGCTTAGATAAATTAGATGTTAAGCAAACGCTTACACCTGATGGTGTATTCGATTTTATTCCAGGCATCACAATTAACCCAGCGAACGGAAGAATTATATTTACCAAAGTAGAACCATTTGGTTCCTACCTGTACAACTTAATTGCATCAGAAGGGGATACTGTGTTAGCGAACAATATTGCATTTACAGAATTATACGACTCTACTAAATTTAAGGCACAACAATTACCTCGAAAAAATAAATTCACTATTCAAGGAACATTTCAATCCACTAGTAATTCAGAATTTTCTTTAAATGCCATTAACATTCCTCCTGGATCTGTTGTGGTAAAATCGGGAACGCAAGTGCTTACCGAAGGACAAGATTATACCGTTGATTATAATATTGGTAGAGTAAAAATTACGAACGCAGGTTTACTAAGTAATGGATCTCCTATTACAGTCGACTTAGAAAGTTCCACTTTATTCGGAGTGCAATCGCGAACATTCTTAGGAACGCGTTTAGATTATAAGCTGAATGATCAGTTAAATTTAGGCGGTACATTTTTGCGTTTATCTGAACGACCTTTAACACAAAAAGTAAACATTGGCGATGAGCCTATTGCAAATAACATGTACGGTGTTGATTTTAATTATCGTAGTGATTCTAGATTCTTAACCAACTTAGTAGATAAGCTACCGTTCATTGAAACCAAGGCAACATCGAACATTACCGTATCTGGAGAGTATGCTAAATTAGACCCCGGGCATTCACGATTATTAAATACTGCAAATAATTCTAGTGGTATATCTTATATCGACGATTTTGAAGGTAGTCGTTCATCCATTGATTTAAAAAGTTCGACATCATGGTATTTATCTAGTACGCCAGCGATGTTCCCCGAATCGAATTTGTATAATGATTTAAGTACTGGTTTCCATCGTGCACGAATTGCATTCTATCAAATCGATAATTTGTTTTATAGCAGAACGGACAATAGAACTCCTGCGCACATTAGAAACGATAAAGCTCAATTATCAAATCATTATATACGTGAAGTAACGGAGCAAGAAGTTTTTCCGAATAAGCAAATTCCAACTGGACAACCGAATGTGCTTTCTACTTTAGACTTATCATACTTCCCAAAAGAAAGAGGTCCATATAATTTTAGTGTAGACCGTTTAAATGCTGATGGAACTTTTAAGGATCCAGCTAGTTCATGGGGTGGTATTATGCGTCGTTTAGAAACAAATGACTTTGAAGCGTTGAACGTTGAGTTTATTGAGTTCTGGCTGTTAGATCCATTTATCAATAATCCTGGTGCTTCGGGAGGTGATTTATATTTTAACTTAGGAAGTATATCAGAAGATATTTTAAAAGATGGTAAAGAGTCGATTGAAAATGCATTACCCAAAGATGGAAATGCTTCGAGATATGATAGCACCATTTGGGGTCGAGTAGGAACTGTTCCTCCATTAAATAATGCATTTGATAACGAAAGTGATTCTCGTCAGTTTCAAGATGTAGGTTTAGATGGATTGAATGACCAAGAAGAACAAAACTTTTTTAAGCAATCTTATCTTGATTTATTAGAAGCAACTTTTGGAAATACATCAGCAGCCTACTTACAAGCTGCAGCCGATCCGGCTGGTGATGATTATACTTACTATAGAGGAACAGATTATGATAATGCGAAAGCATCGGTAATTGATCGTTATAAAAAATACAATGGTTTAGAAGGTAACTCACCAACCGAACAGCAATCGCTTGCGAAAACAGGATTAAGTAATACCGCTTCAACCCCAACACCAGATACAGAAGATATTAATCGTGATAACTCACAAAGTGATCGTGATGAGTATTTCCAATACCGTGTGCGTTTAAGTCCGGGTGATTTAGAAAACCCAGATCAAAATTCTTACATCACTGATAAAGTAATTGCACCAGTAAAATTATCGAATGGCAAAACAGAAAACGTTACTTGGTATCAGTTTAGAATTCCATTAACGAAATATGAAAAACGTGTTGGCGATATTCAAGACTTCAGAGCAATACGTTTCGTTCGTGCTTTCTTAACTAATTTTTCTGATACGGTTACTTTACGTTTCGCACGTTTGCAATTAGTAAGAGGAGAGTGGAGAAGATTAAACCCTTCGGTTGTACCGGGCGATGGTACGGAAGCAAAATCTGATGCGATTTTTGATTTGTCAACGATTAACATTGAAGAGAATGGTAGTAGAACACCAATCCCTTATGTACTTCCTCCAGGTATTATTCAAGAAAGAAATTTACAAGACGTACGTGGAACTACACGTGTAAATGAGCAATCATTATTATTAAACGTTTGTAACTTCAAAAAGAATGATGAAGTAAAAGCATATAAGATTTCTGGCTTTGATTTTCGTTCATACAAAAAAGTAGAAATGTTTATTCATGCGGAAGGTGAGAATGTGGATAAAGATGAGATGACTGCTTTCATTCGTTTTGGTATTGACTATACAGACAACTATTACGAGTACGAAATACCATTAAGCATGACGCCAGCAAATGAGCGAACAGCTGAGGGTATTTGGCCCGATTATAATAAGCTATCACTTCCACTAGCTGTACTTCAATTAGCAAAACAGCGAAGAAATAATTCGAAAGAACCACTTACCTCTGAGTACATGTACCAAGATGGTAAGAATACGGTTTGGGTAAAAGGTAATCCGGATTTAGGTAACGTACGTTCTATTGTAGTAGGGGTAAGAAATAGAAGTGCTACACCAAACGATCCGAAATGTGTACAAGTTTGGTTCAATGAATTATTACTAACCGAATTTGATGAGCAAGGTGGCTGGGCTGCTACAGGTAGAGTGAGTGCGCAACTAGCAGACTTAGGAACGATGAGCATTTCAGGGAGTAAAAGCACTTTTGGTTTTGGCTCTATTGATAAGAAAGTTTCGGAACGTAATAGAACCGATGATAAGCAATATGATTTTGCAACAAATATTGAATTAGGAAAATTCTTCCCAGAGCAATCGGGGATTAAAATTCCAATGTATGCCTCGTATTCACAAGCGATTAGTACGCCTCAGTATGCACCAAATAATCCAGACATCTTACTCTCGAATGTAT
>JBIINK010000105.1:0-3726 GCA_044337515.1 Sphingobacteriales bacterium
GTTTTTACAACATTAGAAAAATCCATTTCCGCTTCAGTTAATATCGCTTTCAAGTTTTTCATTACCTGATGAGTTTCCAAATCAATATCACCAACCAATAAATGATCATTCTCTGGATTTATTGCAATTTGTCCAGATATGAATAGCATATCTCCTGTCATTACCGCTTGATTATACGGACCTATTGGAGCAGGTGCATTTTTGGTTTCGATGATTTTTTTCATAATTATTATGTTATGTACTAAGTACTATGTATTCCATTTCTCTTAATACATTGTACTTAATACTTAATACAGATTTTAATACAATTTTCTAATGATATAAATAACAATACCAACCACAAAAATTAGAATAGCAGCTTTGTTAATAAAGTGCATTGCTTTTAAGTTGAAATTTGTGGGTCTGTTTGGATCTTCCTTGCGAAAGAAATAAGCGAGTATTTGTTTCATAATAATTTAATTAAGCTGATAAATCTTTACCAATATCTTTTCTAAAATATTTTCCTTCGTATTGTATTTGAGCAGCATATTCATTAGATCTTCTTAATGCTTCATGCTTATCAATATCTAAACTTGTAACTGCAATTACACGACCACCATTCGTAACCACATTACCATTCTCCATTTTAGTTCCTGCATGGAAAACATGCGTATACTTAATATTATCTAATGCGGAGACCACATCACCTTTTCTATAATCACCTGGGTAACCACCAGCTACAAGCATTACGGTTGCAGCGTGACGAGGATCAATAATTATTTTCTTTTCTGATAAACGTCCTTCGGCAACAGCAATAAATAAATCTACTAAATCATTTTCGATACGAGGTAAAACACTTTCGGTTTCTGGGTCGCCCATACGTACATTGTATTCGATAACAAATGGTTCGCCATTTACATTCATCAATCCAATAAAAATAAAACCCTTATAGTCGATTTCTTCAGTAGCCAAACCTTCAACAGTTGGAATAATAATTCTCTCTTCTACCTTTTGCATAAATGCAGCATCTGCAAATGGAACAGGAGAGATAGAACCCATTCCACCAGTATTTAATCCTGTATCACCTTCGCCAATTCGTTTGTAATCTTTCGCTTCTGGAAGAATTAAGTAATGGAAATTGTCATTCAATACAAAAACCGAAAGTTCAATACCACTTAAGAATTCTTCTATTACCACTTGCTGACTAGCTTCACCGAATTTAGCTTCAGCGAGCATTAATCGAAGTTCTTCTTTCGCTTCTTCACGAGTTTCACAAATTAACACGCCTTTACCTGCTGCTAATCCATCTGCTTTAAGCACGATGGGTAATGTATGATTCTCTAAATAAGCTAATCCTTTTTCTAATTCTTCTTTGGTAAATGTTTCATATGCTGCCGTTGGGATATTGTGACGTTGCATAAAACGCTTGCTATAATCTTTACTGCCTTCTAATTGTGCACCTTCTTTTGATGGGCCGATGACCGCGATGTGTTCAATTTCTTCATCTTCAGCAAAAAAATCAACTATTCCTTTTACTAAAGGATCTTCTGGTCCAACTACCACCATATTTATATCATTCTCTATGCAGAATGATTTAATAGCCTCAAAATCAGTAGCTGACATTGATACATTGGTTCCGTAAGCCGAAGTGCCGGCATTTCCAGGAGCGATAAATAATGATTCACATTCCTCGCTTTGGCTTAATTTCCAAGCAAATGCAGATTCTCTACCTCCAGAGCCTAATAATAAGATGTTCATTGAAATATAATTTTTGCCAAAGTTAAATAAATTCAAATAGCATTAACACATTATGAGATTAGCTATTTAACATATTTACTAATATCTTTGTTGATATGCCATTCTGTCAAAAGCGTTGCTTGGCAAGACTTTTGGTAAGGTGTAGTATAAAAAAAATATAAAAATTCATGTCAAATTTCATTTCATCTTTTGTATCGAAGGTTTTCGGAAGTAAGTCAGATAGAGATATAAAAGAAATCGGTCCCATTGTAGCCCTAATTAGTGCTGAATTTGAAAAATTGCAGTCAATTAGTCACGATGAGTTAAGAGCTAGAACACTAGATTTCAAAACACGCATAAAAGCACATACTTCAGGAGTTTCATCAGAAATTGAAGCTTTAAAACTACGTATCGAGCAAGAGCCCGATATGGATATTTCAGATAAAGTTGATATTTATGATGCGATCGATAAATTAGGGAAACAAGAAAACGAGTTAATTGAAGAGGCATTGAAGGAAATTCTTCCTGAAGCATTCGCCGTGGTTAAAGAAACTGCTCGTCGTTTTTCTACAATCGAAACAATCGAAGTTACTGCAACAGATGCTGATAGAGAATTAGCTGCACATAAAGAGAATGTTGTTATCAAAGGAGATAAAGCATTTCACAATCGTACATGGTTAGCCGCTGGCAATCCTACTACTTGGGAAATGGTTCATTATGATGTACAATTAATTGGTGGTAGTGTTTTGCACAGTGGAAAGATAGCGGAGATGGGAACTGGTGAGGGTAAAACATTAGTGGCAACATTGCCTGCTTACTTAAATGCATTAGCTGGCAAAGGTGTACACATAGTAACAGTGAACGATTACTTGGCTCGACGAGATAGTGAGTGGATGGGACCATTGTATGAGTTCCACGGCTTAACAGTTGATTGCATAGACAAGCATCAACCGAATTCACCTGAACGTAGAAAAGCTTATCAAGCAGATATCATTTTTGGAACGAACAACGAGTTTGGTTTCGATTACTTAAGAGATAATATGGCACATAGTCCGAACGACTTAGTGCAACGCAAATTACATTTTGCAATGGTGGATGAGGTCGATTCAGTTTTGATTGACGATGCTCGTACTCCATTAATTATATCTGGTCCGATTCCTCGTGGTGATGAACATGAGTTCTACGATTTAAAACCTCGTATCGAAAAATTAGTAAACGCTCAAAAGAATTTCATCAATACTGCATTATTAGATGCTAAGAAATTAATTGGCGATAATAAAGTGGATGATGGTGGATTAGCATTACTTCGTGCATTTAGAGGTTTACCTAAGAGTAAAGCATTGATTAAGTTTTTGAGTGAAACAGGCATGCGCCAAATTTTAACAAAAACAGAAAATCAATACATGCAAGATCAACAACGCGAAATGCATAAGGTAGATTCGGAGTTGTATTTTGTAATAGATGAAAAAAATAATTCGATTGAATTAACAGAAAAAGGTATTGAATTAATCACAGCATCGGGTGAAGACCAAGGTTTCTTTGTACTTCCAGATGTAGGTTCAGAAATTGCAGAGATTGAAAAATCAGGATTAACAGATCAAGAAAAAATAAATCGCAAAGATGAATTGATGCGCGACTTCTCAATTAAGTCGGAACGTATACATTCGGTGAACCAGTTACTAAAAGCATATACTTTATTCGAAAAAGATGTAGAGTATATTATTGATGGTGGTAAAATTAAAATCGTAGATGAGCAAACAGGTCGTATTATGGAAGGCCGTCGTTACTCTGATGGATTACACCAAGCGATAGAAGCAAAAGAAAATGTGAAGGTAGAAGATGCAACACAAACATATGCAACTATTACTCTTCAAAATTATTTCCGTATGTATCACAAACTTTGTGGTATGACGGGTACTGCGACTACAGAAGCAGGTGAGTTCTGGGAAATTTACAAATTAGATGTTGTAGAAATTCCTACGAACAGACCAATTTCAAGAAAAGATAGCG
>JBIINK010000106.1:0-3697 GCA_044337515.1 Sphingobacteriales bacterium
GACAAACAGAAAACAATGGTGTGTATGCTGAGCAAGCGATGAAATTAAATACAACCGCAAGTACATTCGGATTAATATTATCGAAGAAAGTGTTAATGTTAACGGTATATGGTGGTGCGAACTACCAATCAAGTAAAACAACATTAAGCTTGAAAGGAGATTTCCCAATTACATCGGTAGAAACAAGAAGTACTGATCCTAACTATGGCAAAAAAGTGATAACTAAAGTTACTGATCCAGTTAACTTCGATGTTGATGGAGCAAACGGAATGAGTGCAACTTTAGGAGCACGTTTAAAACTTTTAGTTTTAACCTTCCAAGGAAGTTATACTTTTGCTGAATACCCAATGGCAACATTTGGTGTTGGTATCAATATCGATTTGAAATAATTAAAAAAATATAATCACGAAGAAACCTCTAAGAGCTCCAACTTTTAGAGGTTTTTTTATTAACGTTGCAGCATGTTCGAATTCCCTATCCACTCCCCTGTTGAGCAAATTACTTACGATGTTCCGGATGGATATAGTTTGTTTATTAAACGTGATGATTTAATAGATCCACTCATCTCGGGAAATAAATGGAGGAAGCTAAAATTCACTTTACAAGAAGCGCATAAACAAGGGAAAACAACACTCGTTAGTTTTGGTGGTGCCTACTCCAATCACTTGCTGGCATTGGCTTCTGCAGCAGCGAAGTTCCAATTAAAGAGCATTGCTTTTGTGCGCGGTGATGAAGAGCAAACGGAGAATTCGATGATGATGATTTCGAGAATGATGGGAATGCAATTTATTCGAGTGAGCAGAGATGAATACCGAGATAAGCCTGCATTATTTAAAAAACATTTCGAGCATGATGCTTCTGCATTTTTTGTAGATGAAGGAGGAATGTCTGCCGAAGGTAGTTTAGGTTGCGAAGAAATTATTGACGAACTAACTGATACCTATACGGATATTTTCCTTGCCGCTGGTACCGGTTGCACTACCGCTGGAATCATCAATGCCATCAACAATAAAAAACTCCATACGTATGTACACTCCGTAGTGGTTCATCAGGGAGTAGAGGAAGTATTAACTAACATTACCCGATACTCGATACCCGATACCCGATACTCACTACCCAATACCCATTACTCACTACTCACTACCCCTATGCGGTATGCACAACACAGTCCCGAGCTCCTCCAATTCTGCATTACTTTCCAACAAAACACAGGCATTATGCTCGACCCTATTTATACGGGTAAAGCGATGATGAAATGTTACGAGTGGATGAAAGGAAATCCGGAGGGGAGTGGTAAGATTTTGTTCATTCATACAGGCGGATTGCTTGGGAACTTGGGAAAACTGGATGCATTCCTTCCCTACCTACCTCGATAATTTTCTGAAATATCGAGTTTAACGGAACTAAATTCTCATTGGGTTATTACCTAAAGAATATTCCTCCAAAGTGCGTAAAAATGCACTTTTTATACTAGTTGAGGTGTTTTTTTGTCTACCTTTGTCAAAACACTATAGCAATGTATAAAGTAACAATTTCCCCAAATCAAGTACAAGAGACCCTAAGTAAGCACATTTTAGCCGATGGTTACGACATGGTTTTCGACATGGAAAAAAGTAATGGCGTGTGGATACACGACGTGAAACATGATCGTAAATTATTAGACTTTTTTACTTGTTTTGCTTCAGTTCCATTAGGTTACAATCACCCTAAAATGGTAAACGACGAAGAGTTTAAAAAGAACTTGATGTTGGCTGCCTTAACGAACCCATCAAATTCTGATGTTTATACTTCGCAATACGCACAATTCGTTGAAACATTTTCGAGAGTAGGTATTCCTTCGTATTTACCACATGCCTTTTTTATTGCGGGTGGTTCTTTAGCGATAGAGAATGCTTTGAAAGTAGCGATGGATTGGAAAGTGCAAAAGAATTTCCTAAAAGGATATACCGAAGAGAAAGGATTTAAAGTTTTGCATTTCGAGCAAGCTTTCCATGGCCGTTCTGGATATACATTGAGCTTAACGAATACTTTACCAGATAAAACGAAATGGTTTGCAAAGTTCGACTGGCCAAGAGTATCGAATCCAAAAATGACTTTCCCTTATTCTGATGATAGTTATGAAGATTTATTACAACGTGAAGAACTATCAATCAATCAAATAAAAAATGCTTTCAAAAATAACCCTGATGAGATTTGTGCTATCATTATCGAGCCAATTCAATCAGAAGGTGGAGATAATCATTTCCGTACCGAATACCTTGAGAAATTAAGGGTTTTAGCCGATGAGAATGATGCGTTCTTAATTTATGATGAAGTACAAAGTGGTGTGGGATTAACTGGTAAATTCTGGGCTCACGAACACTTCGGTGAGAAAGCTCGTCCGGATATTTTAGCCTTCGGTAAGAAAATGCAAGTATGCGGAATTTTAGCAGGTTCTAAAGTAGATGAAATTGAAACGAATGTATTTAACGTTCCTTCACGTATTAACTCTACTTGGGGTGGTAACTTGGTTGATATGGTTCGTTCATCACGCATCATGGAAATTATTGAAGAAGATAACTTAATAGAAAACGCTGCAACTGTTGGCGATTACTTATACGATACTATTCTAGACATCTCTAAACGCGAGTCGAAAATTACCAACGTACGTGGTAAAGGATTAATGGTAGCATTTGATTTCCCTACTAAAGCAATGCGTGATAAATTTGTATCGAAAGGTATGGAGCAAAACGTGATGTTCTTAGGTTGTGGTACAAACACTATTCGTTTCCGTCCGGCATTAACAATAGAAAAGAAATACATCGATCAAGGAATGAGTATCCTTGAGAGCATTGTTAAAGGCTTGTAATTTGATTATTCCTGTATATTTGTCGAAAATTTAATACGTACAAACCATGAAAATTATATCAGTTATAGGATCAGGTACCATGGGTAATGGTATTGCGCATGTTTTTGCTCAATACGGTTATCAAGTAAACTTAATCGATGTGAATCCAGATGCACTACAACGTGCACTAGATACCATTGGTAAGAACCTCGATCGTATGGTTACTAAAGGTAGCATCACTGAAGAAACAAAAACTCAAACATTAAAAAACTTAACTACTTATACCGATTTACAATCGGGTGTACAGCATGCCGATTTAGTAATTGAAGCAGCAACAGAAAACCCAGCCATTAAGATGAAAATCTTTAAGGACTTAGGAACGTTCACTTCTCCAGAGACTATTTTAGCTACGAATACTTCATCGATTTCTATTACCGAAATTGGTGCAGCATCGGGCCGTGCTAACAAAGTAATTGGTATGCACTTTATGAATCCAGTTCCAGTAATGAAATTGGTAGAAATAATTAAAGGTTACCAAACGGAAGAAGTAGTTTGCGATATCATTGTAGAATTATCGAAAAAAATACAAAAGATTCCTACCCTAGTAAATGATTACCCTGGCTTTGTTGCTAATCGTATTTTAATGCCGATGATTAACGAAGCAATTTATACTCTTTACGAAGGTGTTGCTGGTGTAGAAGAAATTGATACCGTAATGAAATTAGGAATGGCACACCCTATGGGTCCATTGCAATTAGCTGATTTTATTGGCCTCGACGTGTGTTTAGCAATTTTAAATGTATTGCATGATGGTTTCGGAAATCCGAAATATGCACCATGCCCACTCTTAGTGAAAATGGTTGCCGCTGG
>JBIINK010000107.1:0-3653 GCA_044337515.1 Sphingobacteriales bacterium
TAGTGCATTTGCAAATACATTGCTAGATGTAACACAATCGGATACTCAAAAAGTAATGACAACGAACTTGTTGTACAATACGAACTACTATTGGAGAGTGAAGAGTGTAGATAGTTTAGGCAGTAGTAACTGGAGTGCCTTCGGAAGATTCCAAACAGAATTGAGTGTGCCAAAAATTACAACGCTAAGTACTAGTGATCGTAAAATACAAATTAACTGGACTCATACACCGAACACGAATATTCTTAAATACTACATTTATAGAAGTGAGTCGGCCAATGCCACTGTATTGATTGACTCTGTAGCACAAGGAATTTATAGTTACACCGATTCAAGTGTACTAAATAATAAATTCTACTATTACCGAGTAGCAGCTGTAAACCAACAAAAAATATTAAGTGTTTACAGTAACGAGAGAAGAGCAACGGCATTAGGCGTTCTAAGTCAAGTTATACCTACTAATAATCAATTAAACACAAGTCTTAATCCGACTTTTAAATGGAACAAGAATAATTTTGCAACACAGTATCGTATACAGTACTCAAGTTCGAGTAGTTTCATAACTCCATTACTAGATGAGCTTGTTGTTGATACTCAGAAAACAATTATAAATAATCTTAATTATAATGAATATTATTATTGGAGAGTAAAATCAGTCGACACCTTAGGAGTAAGTAATTGGAGTAATACTAATTCATTCGAAACAAAATTAGACACGCCTATTTTAGACTCGGTAGTGGCAGGGAATCATTCAAATAAATTGTATTGGTCATACTCGAACATATCAAGGATTAAAAACTTCGGTATATACAGATTTGATACAGCATCAAAAGTATTTACGTTGTTAGATACTACCTTAAACAATACTGCAGTAACATATACTGACGATAGCTTAGATAACGATGTTGTGTTTAGATATGCTATTAAAGCAATGAATTACAATAGGATTATAAGTAACTTAAGTAATGCAATTTCTGCAAGTCCATTTAATATTTCACCAGTAGCCGTAAAATTGCAAAATGTTTATTTGCCAAACCAAGGCAGAAAAATAGCTACTATGCATCAGTTTTCATCTATAGGTTCATATGATTTAGATAATTCGATTGATAGTGTGGTGTGGTACGTTAATAATAAACGAATATTGAATGCAACTACATTAAACTATGGATTCAGACAAGGTACTTCTAAAGTGTTGATGAAGGTATATGATAGTGATTTAGCAGAAGATTCGAGTATTGCAACGGTTACTATTAATACATTTGTAAAGAACATGAATGGGCCAGTATACGCTGGTTTAACAGCAGCAACAGATAATCTAATTTATGCAGCAGATTATAGCTACATTAATGGATTAGGTGCAAAGACAATTCAAATTGATTCAACAGGTAAAACAAATTTTGATTTAATTGTAACTCAACAAATTAGAACCACTCCGTCGGTAACAAGTGATTCTTCAGTATTGATTACCAATGGATCTTTGTTAAATGGATTTACTAAAACGGGAACTCCATTATTCGGTTCAATTAGTTTGGGAGGTTTAACGGATGTAACACCAACAATCGATTCAGCATTGCAACGAATTTACGTCGGAGTTTCAAACAAAAAGTTCTTCGCTATCAATTACAAATTAGGAGGTATGGTTGCTTGGGATTATACTTGTGATGCTCCAATTGTATCGTCTGCAGTTATCACATCAGATCGAAAATTAATATTCCCAGATCAAATTGGAAATATTTATGGTTTCGATATTACTACAAGTACCTCACATGGTTCTGTTCCTAAATGGAAGTATAATTTAAATGATACGATTACTACTTCACCAGCAATAGATATTAATGGAAATGTATATGTTGGAACGAAGAGTGGTAAACTTGCAAAATTATCATTCAACGCGAATGGTACCGTTACTGTGAATTGGTCATCTGCTTTAGGATCTAAAGTAACATCATCACCAATAATTGATGGAAATGGATTCATTTATGTAGGATGTGAAAATGGTAAATTATATAAACTAAAAAACTCAACTGGATCAATTGTATGGGATTATAATTCAGGAGCAGCAATTCGCTCAACTCCTGCGATTTCGAATAAGGGTTTCATCTATTTCAGTAATGAACAAGGCTTGTTAAGTGCAGTTGATACGACTTCGAGGTTGTATTGGTATTATAAAGACTCTACAGCGATTAATGCAAACATATTACACATTAGTGGTACTACGTACATTGGAACGATTGGTGGCAAGGTAATAGCGTTCTGGGACAAAGATCTCTCTACTTATGGAAGAGGAGTGTCATTAGCAGTAACTGAACCTAGTTGGGGAACCTATCAAGGCAATAATCGCAGAAGTGGTATTCAAGTGAAAAAGACTACTACTGTAGGTATTCAACAGGATCAATTGTTAAGTACAATTAAGCTATATCCAAATCCAACTCATGATATTGTTTATATCGATGGTTTACCAGAAAACAAAACCTATACAATACAAGTATTTGATATGTTAGGTAAACTAATAGAGACTAAATCGATTGAAAATAAAGGAGAGTTAGATTTAAGTAATTACAATGTTGGTGTATATATCATTCGCATAAATGATGTGGTTTATAGAATAATAAAACAATAGTTTTAATCATAGTTATAGAATAAAAAAAGCCGCTCCTTGGAGTGGCTTTTTTTATTTGTGTTCTACTAAACCTGGAACGGTATTTACCCTATTACTACCAATGGTGCATCAGAAGTCTTTCTTAACCCATTGAAAGATGTTTACATCATTAACGGAGTAGGGGGCGCTGGAATGACAATGAGTTTCGGCCTCGCAGAAGAGTTGGTGGGAAGGATGTAAGGAATAAAAAAAGTTGCATAAATGCAGGATGAAATAAAAACCTGCATAAGTGCAGGTAATTGGTGGCATGACTTAAGTGGTGCCACCAATTGTTATAAACGAAAAAAACCACTCATTTCTGAGTGGTTTCTCGTGATCCCGCTGGGACTCGAACCCAGGACCCCAACATTAAAAGTGTTATGCTCTACCAGCTGAGCTACGAAATCATTTCCTTCCTTAAAAGGTCTGCAAATGTACAATTTTAATTATACAATGCAAATGCTTGCCTATAAAATTTGTTAACTTCTCGTTAAATTCTTAGTTATCAACGGCTTTTTTTACTATCAGCACTAATCTAAACATGGTGACGGTCACTGAGCGGAGCCGAAGTGCCAGTTACCAACCTCTTCGTATCCACCGCAATAATCGTCGATCGTTCAAAGGCCTTGGTATCGGTAAATAAACAGCGGTACGTAATATGGGTCTTCCCAAGCGTTGCCCCAGTCGATTCGTGCAAAGCTCTCATCTTCGGATTAAAGTCGCCTACCCACGATAATTCTACTTCTTTGTAATGCTTTGTTTTCTCCACCTCTTTCTTAGCACTCATAATAAGTGCCGATTCTAAGCCTAGTTTCTGATAAGCGGGTTTAACACCCATAATCACCACGCGTAAGCGATCAATGGTTCCTCTCCAACGGTGGTAAGCAAACTTGAGCTTCGCCCAAAGGTTGGTTTTGCCGTGCATGTGCTTAATGATTTGATTCACGTCGGGAATACACACCATAAAAGCCGCAGGGTCGTTGTTTATGTAGCCGAACCATATAAAGCGCTCATC
>JBIINK010000019.1:0-41120 GCA_044337515.1 Sphingobacteriales bacterium
GCTATTGCAGTTACTACAATTGTATCGGTAATTGTTGCGCACGTTTGCGGTGTTAACGTATCACATAACTGATACGTTACTGGATAAGTTCCCGGCGGGGTTCCTGCAGCAACCGAGATTGCTCCCGTTGTTGTATTAAGTGTGATGCCCGATGGCCATGTTCCACTTGTTGCAACCGTTGCATTACCTGCCGTACCTAGCGTTGCAGGCGCGCCGTTAATAATATCATTTGCTGCAATATTATTGATTGCTACTCCACCTGTTGCCGGTGCAGTTCCATTTTCTCCAACTGCACTTGATGTTGCTGCTACTAAAATCGTATCGGTAATTGTTGCACAAGTGATTGGTGTTAATTTATCACATAATTCATACGCTACTAGGTAAGTTCCTGGCGGGGTTCCTGCAGCAACCGAGATTGCTCCTGTTGTTGTGTTAAGTGTGATGCCCGATGGCCATATTCCGCTTGTTGCAACCGTTGCATTGCCTGTAGTGCCTAGTGTTGCAGCTACTCCGTTTACTTGATCGTTTGCCGTAACATTATTGATTGCTACTCCTCCAGAAACTGGTATATTTCCTTTCTCTGAATTAACAGTAATAACAGGACTAACTACAATTGTATCTGTAATTGTTGCACAAGTCATTGGCGTTAATATATCACATAACTGATACGTTACTGGATAAGCACCTGGCGCTGTTCCTGCATCAACCGAGATTGCACCTGTTGTTGTATTAAGCGTAATGCCTACTGGCCATGTTCCACTTGTGGCAACAGTTGCATTACCTGCTGTGCCTAGCGTTGCAGGTGCGCCGTTAATAATATCGTTAGCTGCAACATTGTTAATTGCATTACCGCCTGTTGCTGGCGCTGTACCATTTTCTCCAACTGCACTAGCTAATGCAACAACATTAATTGTTACTAATTGACGAGTCGGACTACTACATCCGGTTCCATTTGGATCGTATTGTTCTACATAATAATTAGTAAGCCCCAAACTTGCAGTTGATGGAATAATATTACCTACTAATAAATTGCCTCCAGTTTGCGCATCATACCACCTTAATACATAAGTAGGATTTGTAACACTAGCTGCTAGTTCAAGAGCCGTTGCATTTAAATTATAAGTTTTATTACTTGTACTGATATTTGCAGCAGCTAAATTATTGTTTACTACTTGTAGGGCATTAGATGCTAATGAAAAACAGCCCGATGAACTTTTAGCAAATAAATAATAATTTCCAACTACTGTAATAGTTGTTTTATTACTTACTAAATTTGAGTTACTAGGATTCGCAGCAACCGTATGCCATTCATAAGTAATGCCTGAAATTGTAGCTGGTTCGTAATTTGTTAAATTAACTGATGCAGGACTACAGTAACTTGCAATTGTATTAGAAATATTAGGTGTTGCAGGCAATGGATTTATAGAAATTACTGATGCACTTGAAATTGCTTGACAAGTATTCGCATCTACCACTTTCAATTTATAATCTCCAGTTTGTACTGGAGTATAATTTGAAGTGTTTGCTCCAATTATATCTACTCCATTTAATTGCCATTGATAACTTGGACCACCAGTTCCTGTTAGCGTGATGCTCTCTCCTGCACATACGGTGTTTGCTGTAGCAATGAAAGTTGGCGATGGTAATGGGTTAACTGTTACTGAAATTGCAGCTGTTGCATTTGTACCCACCACAACATTTGAAGAACCTCCAATTGGTGAATTATTCGCATCTAAAAATTGCGCAGCATATGAACCTGATTGACTTGCAGTATAGTTAAATGCATCTTGTAAAGGATTAATTGGCACGCCATTATTTAACCATCTAAGAGAAGTTGCACCTGCTGCTAACGTTGTAGTTAAAACAACTGAACCAGGCGCGCAAAAAGTAGTTACTCCATTTGCACTCGCTGTTGGCAATTGCGAAACAGTTGTAATCCCACTGTAAACAGCACAAGTTCCATTACTAATTAAAACTTTATAATCACCAATGGCACTCACTGTTAATGTGCTTGCACTTTGACCCGTAATTACAGACCAGTTAGCACTATTAGTCGCTTTTGAATACCAAGTATAAGATGGTGTACTCGTATTTGTGTTTGCAGTTAAAACAATACTTCCACCAGTTAATGAAACAGATGCACCTTGTGTAATACTTGCCGTTGGAATTGGCACAACAACCACCGTTGTTGATGCGCTCGAATTGCTATTTGAAATAGAACAACCAGCAGCTAAGGTTGCCGTTAAAGAATAAACACCAGATTGAGTTGCTACATAACTTGCAGCAGTTGCACCACCAATTGGTAATACATCTTTATACCATTGATAGGTAACATTATTTACTGGAGTAGTGCTTAACGTTAAACTGCTTCCTTCACATATATTTAACAAACCACCAACTGAAATACTCGGCGCCAATGGGCTTGGATTTAAAACAGCTGCTGCTGAAGTAATATTTCCGCATGCATTAGAAACAATACATCTATACTGAAAATTATTTGCAGTAACAGGTGCTGCAGATAAACTTAAAGTGGCAGTTGCAAATCCTGAATAAGTAATTCCAGTATGATTTGGAATATTTCCTGCGGTAATATTTGTCCAAACATTTGCACTTGTTGATACTTGCCATTGATAGGTTAATACAGTAGTACCACCTAACGCAGTAATTGTAAAAGTAGTTGCATCTGTTGCGCATTTTAAACTATTTGCAGGTTGAATTGAAATAGTTGGAGCGATATTAATACTTAAACTTACCGCATTAGAATTTGCAGCATAACCAGAAGCATTGGTACTCACAACTCGATATCTATAGCCATTAATCGAAATTGGCGCAGCCGATAAAGTTAAATAAGATAAGGTATTAGTTGAACTAAAATTAGTATAAGTAACACCGCTATCTGTTTGTCCTAAGCCTGCAATAATATCTACCCAATCGGTTCCGTTTTTACTTCGTTGCCATTTAAATGAAACGGAACCCGCTGTACCCGTTTGTAGCACTACATTTGTACTAGAGAATAAAACACCAGGTGACGAGCTTGTTGCGCAAATTGCCGCAGGAGCTGTTAAGGTATAATTGTTATTTAATAAACATTTATTTTTTGTGTTATCTAATGCAAAATTTGAATAAGTAGTTGTATAGTTTATTGTTCCTGCAGGTGATCCCTCATATGTATTTAATAAACCATTTGCATTTGCATCTAATCCAGTTGGATAGTTAATAGTACCAGTTGCAGTATTCGAGCTACCCGCCTCCACTGCATCGGCACAACCATCACCGTCCGAATCTAAATCTAAACTATTTGGAATACCGTCATTGTCTGTGTCCAAAGGTTGGCAATTGAAGTACCCAAAGCCATTTTCTGTAACTCCTGCTTCGTACCAAAATTGGTTGGTTCCTAAAGTAACTCTGCTATCATATCCAATAGTTAAATTGGTTGAAGTACTAGTCGCCGTAAACGTTACCGAGCGTAAACCTGTTCCAGTTAAATAGGTAGAACCTAATTCTATCCCCGAGAAATTATCAACTGCTTCAAAATACGGCTTAACAGCTCCAACATCAACAAAGTTACTTTTTAAGAAAATGTTAAATGTATAAGTTGAGCCTGGGTTCGTTTTATAGGTTTTAAAGATTTTACCAGCAATTGGTGAAGTAAAAGATCCTTGTAAATCAAATTCAGGAACCCCATTAATAAGCCCCATATAATCGAAATCAGAACGACTAACCCCTGCAGTTGGATCAAAATCAAAGGCATTCCATCCTGAACAATGACTAAAAATTCCATATCCATTTGAAGATAATTGAGTTGGAGTACAACTTGCAAATACATCTATTGTTGAACAATTAGCATACTCCGCATTATCTACCACCCCATCATTATCATCATCAATATCGACAATGTTTTTAATACCGTCACCATCTGTATCCGTACACGCATTTAGTGTTGAAACTATCGCATAATTTGTATAGGTAGAATTATAATTTACTGTTCCGGCAGTGGTGCTGCTTTCGTAGTTGTTTAATAATCCATTGGTATTTGTATCTGTTCCTGTTGGGTACACTGTTGTGCTTGTTGCAGTGGTTGAGCTTCCTGCTTCAATGGCATCGGCACAACCATCGTTATCACTATCTAACTCTAATGAATTTGGAATACCGTCTCCATCGGTGTCAGGATTACAAGTACGAACTGTAAAATAGGCTTCTTGAACCCATCCTGAAATGGTACCCGAAACAGATGTTCCGAAAATTCTATATTTTGAATAGGCCGTATAATTAGTAGCCATATTAAATTTATACGAATTACTGGTTCCTGTTATTGGTGCGCTTGTTCCAAAAACTTGGTTCGTTGCAATTGTCTTCCAAACGGTTCCGTTCCAACCTTCTATGTTGTAGGTTCCAGTGCTTCCAAGTGGGAAGTTCCCCGCCTGACTGCTCAATTCAATCAAACTTAGCACTCTTGCCGCAGGCAAATCAAATTGTAAAATAGTTTGATTTAAGAATGTCGTCGTTGTATAGGCAGCAATAGCTTCTGTACCATCGAGAATATTGGCTAAAGTACTGCCCCAAGTTACTGTTGAAGAAACACTTACGCCTGTTTTAGACATAATAGAAGGGGTGCAATTGAACTCCTCCGTGTCTAAAACCCCATCATTGTCGTCGTCTAAATCAATGAGATCACCTACGCCGTCACCATCCGTATCCAAACATAAATTTAAGTTTGCTGCTAATGCATAATCAGCATAAGTAGATATATAATTAACAGTACCAGAAGTAGTAGCGCTTTCGTAATTGTTTAATAAACCGTTACCGTTTGTGTCTGTTCCTGTTGGATATACTGAAGTACTTGTTGCTGTAGTTGAGCTACCTGCTTCTTTCGCATCAGAACATCCGTCGTTATCTGAATCTAGATCTAAACGGTTTGGAATACCATCACCATCTGTATCTGTAGAACAAAACATTGAATAATCCGCGGATTGCGTAATAAAACGTATTTCCCCTAAAGTAACGTTAAAGTTGTTTGGAATCGTTGCCGGGGTGGCGATTTCCCACCCATTAGAAACCCCTTGATCCATTTGTTGGTCAAACCATACTTCTAAAAGATTAAAAGTAAATTCAGAAACATTGGCAACAGGCTCAACAAAATAAATTATTTTAGCAGCTGAAGATGGAACTCCAAGATCAAAAGTTTGTGATTTGGCTAAACCAGTGGTACAATCCGTCCACGAAACGATAAATTTCTTCATTGGAGCGTCTCCTCCACCATAGGCAGTTGAACCTGGTATCCAAAGTGCTATTCCCTTAATATCTGTAGGGGCAGCTAATGTAAATTTCCAATCGTCAGACATGCCCGCTCCATCATCCGTATAGGCTGCGTTCGAAATTGACGTTGGTGATGAATGTGTAATTGTACTTAAAGAAGCTATAGTTGTTGGGGTTGCTGACAACCCACTTCCATCAAATGCTCTATTTGAAGTAGTAACACCCCCAAATTTATTAACTGGAATGGTAACAATCGCACTAGGACTTACTAGTTCATTTATTGCATTTCCTTTAAAACAACTGCCACATTCTTTACTGTCTGGTACCCCATCATTATCATCATCAATATCGATAACATCTTTAATGCCATCACTGTCGGTATCTAAACATGCGTTGACAGTATTTAACAATGCATAATTTGTATAGGTGGATGTATAATTTACTGTTCCAGCTGTTGTGCCTTCGTAGTTATTTAATAAACCATTCGTATTGGTATCGGTTCCTGTCGGATAAACATTAGTACTCGTAGCGGTAGTTGAACTTCCAGCTTCAATCGCATCCGAACAACCATCTCCGTCGGAGTCTAAATCTTTACTGTTGACAATACCATCTCCATCTGTGTCACATGCTGTAACTTGTGTGCCTATAAACACATTATCAATTCCAAAATCATCACTTGTAGCAGTAAAAGCAAAACTTAAAGTATTGGAATTACTAAGAGCTGTTTTTGGAACCTTAACAATAATTTTAGTTGTCGGAATATTATTTGCTACAATGTTTACACTTGAAACATTTACTGTTGCTCCGTTTTTGCCAACCACACTTGCAGTGGTTCCGCCACTCGGATTATTTATGGTAGCATATATCTTGTTATTTAAAATCACATCCAATGATGCCGTATTCGTACTTGTTATATTATAACCATATCCATTGGTATTAAAATCAAAAATTATATCTACCGTACTTTCTTCTGCATTGATAACCGGCTTAGCAAAAGTTTGAGAAAGTAAATCATTCGTTGCATTTTCTGCAGAGTTCCACAAAAATCCAGGAGCATAATAAGCCCAATTTGCACTCCCCGTCCAACCAGTTTTATTTACATCAAATGTGCCGTTTACTAAAATATTGTTAGTGCTAGCCGGACATTCTACTAAATCTAAAACGCCATCATTGTCATCATCTAAGTCGAGTAAATCTGGAACACCGTCTGTATCTGTATCTCTACAAGCACTTACAGCAGCATCTGTTGCAAAAGTGTAAGTATAGGCACCATTGTATATACCACTTTCTGCAATAGTTTCTAAACCATTTGCAAAACCGTTGGCACCATATGGAGCCGGTATAATACTTGTTGTAGTTTTAGCATTCGAAGCTACTCCCGAAGTTGTAACATAAGTAGTTCCAGCTTCCACTGCATCTGGACAATTATCGCCATCACTGTCTAAATCTAAACGGTTTGGAACACCATCTAAATCGGTATCTAATTCGGTGCAGGTTAAAATAGCAGGGCGCGTAGCATCCGTTAAAATAACACCTGTTAAAGAAGAAGTTCTATAAGAACTTAGCACCAATTTATAATCCGAAACAATTCCTTGGAATGCTTTTTGAGTGACTCCATTGATTGCAGCAGTTACATAACCCGTAGCAGAAATATCTATACTTAATTCATCTGTTAAAGAAATAGGAACGTTAAAATCCCAGGTAGTTGTAAAGTATCCATATGTATTAGTTGCCGGTGAATAAAACTTATACCCTTCATCGTTATAATTTGCAGGTGTTTGCGCTTTAGTGATTGGATGTAATCCAAACAATTCATACCCTGTAGTTGAATTATGTTTGAACTTTAAAGAAATAGGCAATTTCAAATTCTGATTTGAGTAAGAAGTTTGCCAATTATCCCCTCCAGCTGTTGTTAAACTATTTGCGGTTTTAGCTGTAATTGCCGAACCCGTGAAAGTTAAAGTAGTTAAATCAATGCCGCTAGCATTACAATTTGTTTGTTCATTCGTATCCAACACCCCATCATTGTCATCATCTAAATCAACAACATCTGGAACCAAATCTCCATCCGAATCTAAACATCCACTGGTGTTAGCATCTGTTGCAAATGAATAAGTATAAGTTCCAGCAAATGCGCCAGATTCTGTTGATGTTTCTAAGCCGTTTGCAAAACCGTTAGCACCATAATTTGGCGTGCTAGGAATTACACTTGTCGTTAATTTTGCTGCACCGGTAACGCCAGAAGTACTTAATAGCGTAGTTCCTGCTTCCACCGCATCTGGACAATTATCGCCATCTGAATCTAAATCTAATCTATTAGCAAGGCCATCTCCATCTGTATTAATATCTACACAAGTTACTTCTCTAAAATAAATTTCTGTCGCCCAATTTCCATGACCTGTCATGCTTATTGCATAAATTCGATACGATAAAAATGGCTTATAATTAGCCGGCATATCGAATTTGATAGAATTCGTTGCAGCAAGAATTGGAGCTGTGTTAGCTACTGCTTGAGAACTTACAATATCAATCCAAGTTGCACCTTCGTCGTTTGAGCCTTGTATTTTATAAGTACCCCCTGCAATAAAAGGAGTTTGATTTGTAATATTCGCTAGCTCAATTAAATTTAAAACTTTTGGTGTAATAAAATTAAATTGGAAAATTGTTTTATTGTTAATTACAGTAGAAGCTGTTGGATACATTTGCTGAAGGAGCGAACCATCAAATAAAGCAGGTAAACCAGTTAACGTATTTTGGAATGTCCAAGCTATTTCAGAACTTACCGTAACATCTGATTTACTCATAGATGAGCCGGTGCAAGTTTGTTCTACATAATCTAATACCCCATCGTTATCATCATCTAAGTCGATGATGTCGTTGACACCATCTGTGTCGAAATCTTGACAAGCATTTAAAGTATTATCTGTTGCATAATAATAAGTGTATGTACTTTTATACAAATTACTTTCTGCTGAAGTTTTTTCAAGTGTATTATAAAAACCATTTGCACCAAAATCTGATGCCGAACCAGTAAATTTAAAATTAGCCGTTGTGCTTGTTGTGGTTCCAGCTTCTAATGCATCAGAACATCCGTCGCCATCAGAATCTAAATCTAAATGATTAGGAATTAAATCACCATCAGTTTGACCAGTTAAACAAGTTGGTTTTGGATTTGCACTAGCAGATGTTGAGGTAGCGAGATTAAATCTAGCCTCATACACTCCTCCGTAATAAGAAATTCCTGCTACTCCAATAACTCTAAAATATTTAAACTTAGCATTAGTTGCGAGCGTATTAGAAATGGTAAATGTTCCTGTGCTAGCTGAAGAAAATGTGGTTGCTGATAAATCTACCCAATTAAAATTATCGCCTGATGCTTGTAATTTGAAAGTACTTGTATTAGGATTTGATAATGGCCAGCTCACCAAATCAAAACTCATTCCAGTAATAGCAATATAACTCTTGGCGGTAAATTTGAAAATTTCTTTACCCACCCAATCTTGATTTGGAAGAAATCCAGATGGGGTAGTTCCTACACCATCGATTGAATTAGTAATAATATAATTAGTTGTATACTGTGTTAACTCACTACTTACCGAAGCTGGCGTAATTAATTCATCTATAGTATAAAAACAAGTCGGCGATTCTACTGCATCTAAAATACCGTCGTTGTCATCATCAATATCTAATAAATCTGTTACACCATCAATATCGTTATCGGTACAACCTTTGTAAGTTGAATCAACAGCATAATCATAAGTATAAATACCTTTATACAAATTACTTTCTGCTGCAGTTTTTTCTAGCGTATTATAAAATCCATTTGCACCAAAGTCTGATGCCGAACCTGTAAATTTATAATCTGCTGTAGTGATTGAAGTTGTTCCTGCTTCTAATGCATCAGAACATCCATCACCATCCGAATCTAAATCTAAATGATTAGGAATTAAATCGCCATCGTTACGACCAGTCAAACAATTTGCTTTTGTATATTGACTTTGTACAAAAGAATTAGAAAGAACAAATCTCGATTCAGTTACCCCTCCATAATAGGATGTACCTGTTACACCAATCACTCTATAAAATTTAAATTTTGTATTAGGAAGTAAAGTATTAGTTATACTAAATGTACCCGTATTTGTTGTAGAAGAAAGAGCAGCAGATAAATCCGACCAAATGCTATTATCGTTTGAGCCTTGTAGTTTAAACTTTTGATTTACATCGGATGAAAGGGCCCAATTTACTAAGTCAATATCTATACTAGCAATAGGAATTTGACTAATTGCTGTGTATTTAAAAATAACTTTTCCAACCCAATTTTGCGAAGGTGCAAAAGCAGAAGCTGTAGCAGCATTCCCATCTAATGCCCTGTCAATTAAATTAGTAGAATATGGAAGTAATTCTGTACTAATATCTATTGGAACAGCTAATTCATCACGATTATAAAAACAAGTCGGTGATTCAACTGCATCTAAAATACCATCGTTATCATCATCAATATCTATTAAATCTGTTATGCTATCATTATCGGTATCGGAACATGCATTTAAAAATGGAGAAATAGCAAAATCATAATTATAAATTCCTGAATAAATACCAGACTCTGTTGTAATTTCTAATGCATTCGCAAATCCATTAGTGCCATAACTACCTGCAGCTACTGCATTTGCTTGGGTTGTAGTCGATGACACGGAGCCATTCGATCCATTTTTTACTGAACCTGAATTTAAAGTTCCTGTAACGCCAGCTTCTTTCGCATCTGGGCATGCATCTCCATCACTGTCTAAATCTAAATGGTTTGGAATGCCGTCATTATCCGTATCATTTGTACAAGTTAATTTTGGATTTGCACTTGGTTGATTAGTTGCTGCTAAATTAAAAGTAGCATTTGCCACCCCACCAAAATTGGAAGTGCCGGCAACACCATATAATCTAAAATACTTATACTTTTTACCAGTTTGTAAATTATTTGCAAGTACTAAAGTTGATGGAAATGTTGTCGTTGTTGAAGCAACCGGAGCCGTATTTAAATTATCCCATAGCACATTATCTGCCGAACCTTGGAACCTAAATGTACTTGCCGCATCTGTAGAAATTGCTCTAAAATCTAAATCTAAAGTTAAGCTGGTAATATCTATCAATCCATTGGCCGTGTATTTTAAAATTTCTTTATTCGCTAAGAATTGTCCAGATTTAAATGCCGAATAAGTCGCAATTAATCCATCAATAGATTTTTCTACAGCATAAGTAACCGTTGCATCATATGGTTTCAAATCTGAACTTACCGCAATTGGTTTAGCCAATTCTGATAAACTATAAAAGCAATTTGGAGATTCTATTGCATCTAAAATTCCATCATTGTCATCATCTAAATCATATATATCTGACACTCCATCGCCATCAAAATCTAAACATGATTTTATAGTTGAATCTATTGCGTAGTCATAAGGATAAATGCTATTGTATATACCATTATCAGTAACTGTTTCTAATGTATTTAAAAACCCATTGCTGCCATAATTTGCATTAACTGGATATTTAAAATTAGCAGTAGCATCCGATGTAGTTTTTGATTCGTAAGCATCGCTACAATTATCATTGTCGGAATCTAAATCTAATCGATTCTCGGTTCCATCACCATCGTTATCACAAAAACCTGCGCTATTAAATGTATTGAATTCGGCGTTTAAATAAGTAGGCGACCAAGTATTATCTTGACCGAAAACAATGGTATTATTTCCTGATAAATTAATAGGTACTTTTTGGTAAACCGCGTTAACAAGAATTAATTCTTTATAATTTCCTGTACCATTAACAAAATCATAGCCATAAATTTTAGCATATCCATTATTACTAATCTTAACTCTGATTAATGGATATTGTGCAGTATTAGGATAAGTCCAAACTGTACCAGATGGATAAATTGCTGTTCCATCGGCTCTAACAATATCGGTGTAAGGATTAGGATATGCATAAGCTGAACCCATTGGAGCAAAATTTAATTCACTTACATTGGTAATATCTACATTGTTTATTTTTAAATTAAAATTATTATCTAATGTCCAAATATCAATCCATAATTCCTCAGGGAATCCAGTGAAATTTACTGTCTTACTTGCTCCGGAAGCTATGTCAAATCTAGACAATAAAGGTTGTATGCCAGGAGTTGGACATTCCACAATATCCAATACCCCATCATTATCATCATCTAAATCTAAAACATCCGAAACACCATCACCGTCTGAATCTAAACATGTATTTAAAGTTTTATTAATAGCATATGTATAATTATAAGAACCACTATACATTCCACTTTCAGTAGCACTCTCTAAGGAATTTGCAAAACCATTATTACCAAATGTAGAAGAACCCGTTCCTGCAACAATCGCATTTTGAATGGTAGTGGTTGTTGTGCCCGAAGCAATAGTTGCACCAGCTAAATTTGTAACAGATGCAGCAGCTAAGGTAGCTGTAATGCCTTCCTCTTTTGCGTCAGAACATCCATCACCATCCGAATCTAAATCTTGGTGGTTTAAAATTCCATCACCATCAGTATCTGAATTACAATTAAATTTTGGATGCGCACTTGGAATATAATCTGTAGCTACATCAAAATAAACTTCATTTGCATAACCCGTATTATTAATTCCACCACCACTAGACCAAAATATATCATAGTATAAATATTTTTCAGCATTTTGGGTTACTGTAAAAATATTCGCACTAGTGGCATATTGGGTGGTTGCTGGATATGGATAGATGGTAGAAGTTTCGGTCGCAGAATTTGAGTTAATGGTGGCATCATAAGTTACTGCAGGTGTTCCAGCGGTTCCAGATAAATTGGTCCAAGTTGTACCATCATTAGATCCCCTTAAAATTAATTTGGTGTTGTCATTAAAATGAGAATAAATTCCTGTATATCCTAAATAAACTTTTGAAAGTTTAACAGGAATTTGCATGTTAAATTGGTAAACTTGTCTACCTGTACCCAATGCATTTACTGCTGTGGTAGTAGTTTCCATTCTCACATCATAACTAACTCCACTATTTTTACCATCCACTAATTTTTGTGGTTGGTTTTGTGGACTCGTCATAGATAAACTAGAGGTAACTTTAATGTCCGAACGGTTGCCATAATGCCAATCATTATCTGAATAAAAACAATCAGGCGATTCAACCGCATCTAAAATACCATCATTGTCATCGTCTAAATCTGTATCATCTGAAATACCATCTCCGTCGGTATCCTTACAAGCTGCTAAATTCGCACTTGTTGCAAATGGATCATATAAAGAAACATAGTTTACCACCCCTGTCGTCGTAGTTTCATATGCATTTAATAAACCATTAGTATTTCCATCTGTACCTGTTGGATAAACTGTTGTACTTGCCGCGGTAGTTGAACTCTTCGCTTCAATCGCATCACTACATCCATCACCATCAGAATCTAAATCCAAATGATTAGGGATGCCATCTTTATCTGTATCCGAATCATCACAACCAGATAATAATCCAACCCAGGTATTATTTGCCCCAGCAGTTTTATAAAATTCAATACGTTTTACAACACTTAATAGCTGTAATTTAATATTGGAAACATTGGATGTAGAGCCATCAAAAGAAGTTGATGAAGTTTTAGAAGCAAGGGTTATTGAATTGCCGTTTGTATTATAAGAATTCACATTTACATTCGACCCTAATTGAATGATGTCATTTGCTGATAATTGAATTAAATTATTTTGGTAATCATATAATTTTAATGAAATAGTCTCTCCTTGATCAATGTCTGCTACAACAAGATTCAAAAGCATAAAGGATCTATCAAACGTAATTGACCCTGAGCTGGTGGTTCCCGATAATTGAACTACATCAATAGCAGACCCATCTATACGAGTTGAAACTTTTGATAATGTACCTGCAATTTTCTTAAAAATGGCTGTATTTGTTCCGAAATTTGCTATTGCTCCATCAGTAGTCGGTGCAATAGCGTTTAATGGAGTAGTACAAGATGTGTATTCTGTAATATCTAAAACGCCATCATTGTCATCATCAATGTCATTTATATCAAATACACCATCACCATCTGTATCCTTACAAGCTGCTATGCTTCTATTAATTGCAAATGGTTCATATTTTGAAGTATAAGAAATTACACCAGATTCAGCAGCAGTTTCAACTCCATCTGCTAGACCATTTAACCCATATGGCGAAGCTGCAATTGCATTAGATTTTGAAGTGGTACTTTTTACAACTCCATATAAACCATTTTTAATATCTCCTGAATTTAAGGCACCTGAAACACCCGCCTCTAAAGCATCTGGACAACCATCGCCATCCGAATCCAAATCTAATCTGTTTGGTATTCCATCATTATCTATATCTAAATCGGAAGCGCCACACAATACCCTAAACTCTCCCAAGAACATATTATACGCCGCAGAAACAGTTTGGCCATCTGTACTAACTTGATTTAGACTATTGCCATTTATATCATACCAACCATTTATAATATTTAATTTTACTTTACTTGCATTTAAAAATGTTTGAGGGAAATTAAAAACCTGTGCGCCAGGATTTGAGCCACTGCCATTTGGTTGTGCAGTCGTGTAAACGCCGGTAGTATATACTTGCCCATTATTAAAAGTAATTTCTACCGTAAAATCTTTAGGTGGTGCATCGCCGCCACCATAATTATATGCATCGGGCGCCCATAATACTACGCCCCCAATATTTGAATTTGCAGGCAATATATATTCAATAAAACCTTCAGTTAATGGGTCTTGTAATAGCCAAGCATCACCTAATGTAGCTGGAGCAGTTGCTAAAGCACTAAGACCAGTACCCGTAAATCCAGTCCCGTCAATTGTGCGAGTAGCCGTACTACCTCCATAAACTGGACTTGAAGTTGCAGACAAAGGTGTTATTAAATCAGCTGAATTGCAATTGGTCATTTCAATCGCATCCAAGATGCCATCATTGTCATCATCTAAATCAAAAATATCCGCAACATTATCTCCATCTGAATCAAAGCAGCCACTAATTAATGAACTTGCTGCATTCGCATAGGCATAAGATCCAGCATAAATACCACTCTCAGGAATAGTTTCAAGTGTATTCGCAAAACCATTATTGCCAAAAACAGCTAACCCAGTGCCAGCAATTTTTGCATTTTGTAGAGTTGAAGATGAGGTAAGAAGGCTAGTTAGTATACCTGCTTCTTTTGCATCAGCACAACCGTCGCCATCACTGTCTAAATCATTTTGATTTAAAATTCCATCTGAATCTGTATCATTTGTGCAAGTAGGCTTAGGATTAGCACTTGGACTTGCAGATGAAGAGAAAGTAAATTTCGCTTCATATACGCCCCCATAACTACTTGTACCTGCAACACCAATAAGTCGAAAATATTTAAATTTAGTCGTAGTTTCAAGCGTATTTAAAATAGTAAAAGTACCTGTAGTAGCTGTAGAATAAGTAGGTGTAGATAAATCAGTCCAATTCACATTATCACCTGAACCCTGTAATTTAAAGGTGCTTGCTTGGGCACTTGACAAAGCCCAATTCACTAAATCAAAACTTATTCCATTTACTGCGATATAATTTTTTGATGTAAACTTGAAAATTTCTTTACCTACCCAATTTTGTCCTGTTGAGAATGCAGATGCAGTGGTTCCTACACCATCGGTTGAATTCCCAATGACATAACTTGTTGTGTATTGCGTTAATTCACTACTTACAGAAGCTGGATTACTTAGTTCATCTAAAGTATAAAAACAGGTCGGAGATTCAATCGCATCTAAAATTCCATCATTGTCATTATCTAAATCAATTAAATCAGGTACTCCATCCCCATCTGAATCTGTACAGTAATTATATGCAGCATTAGTTGCATAATCATAAGTGTAAACTCCTTTATACAAATTACTTTCCGCAGATGTTTTTTCTAATTCATCCTTAAATCCATTCGCCCCAAAATCCGAACCTGTAAAAGCGAAATTTGTAGCCGTAGAGGTGGTCGTCCCTGCTTCAATGGCGTCACTACAACCATCACCATCGGAATCTAAATCTAAACTATTAACAATACCATCACCATCTGCATCTGGATTAGGACCACCTAAACATTCAGTTGGCTCAATAAAAGAAAATCCATGACCATCACAATTACTTGCTGTCAATAACCAGGTATGTTTTACTTTTAAGCCTGTTATATTACCATACACTTGTATACGACCCATCGCAGAAGTGGCTGCTGTATTAGCACCTGCACCTGGACTTGTAGATACTGTTAAAATATTATTAGTTACACTTGTTGGTGCACTTGCGTCTAATATGCGTAATTGAACAGGATTGTCATTTAAATCATACCATTCCTCTTTAGCAAAATCAACACCATAAAAACCGATGATAGGATTATTAACAATTCTACCAAAATCATAAGTTTGAGTAATGGGTGTCGCACCGGGACTCATACAAGTAGTTGCATCCAAACCAGCTGTAACAGCGGGTAAATAGCTACCAAACGAAGCTGCTGTAACACCATAAGTTTTACCAACTGGAATAATCGTATTTCCTGTTAGTGGTTTACACCAAGCATTTTCAACTACATCCAATACACCATCATTATCATCATCTAAGTCAATCAAATCAACCACTCCATCTAAATCTGTATCAATTCCAGAACAAATATTAGCTGCACTTGACAATGCATAATTAGAATAGGTAGATGCATATGTAATTACACCACTTTCCGCAGGACTTTCTAAGTTATTTGCAAATCCATTCGCTCCATAGGAATTTACAACTCCAGCAATAGCTCCAGCTGTACTTACTGTTGTAGTTACAACACCCCCATTTGCACCATTTTTAACATCACCGCTTCTTAAAGTTCCTGTAACACCCGCTTCTTTGGCATCTGTACATCCATCACCATCAGAATCTAAATCAAAATGATTTGGAATACCATCATTATCCGTATCACAAACTTCATACAAAGGATCAGCTGATACAGATACACTTGCATTCTGCATGGGTGCTGTGATTCCTGTATTTTGAAATTGCAAATCAGCACTTGTAGCAGTTGCTGTAAATGTTATAAAACGTGTTTCCCAACCACAGCCTAATATTGGGGTATATTGATCGATAATTGTTGTTCCTAATTTAACAGTGATTCTACCTAATGCGGGTGTTGAAGCAAATTTGGCATAGTATACTTTAAAAATATATGTTTTGCCAATTGTTAAACCAGCAATATTTGTTTTGAAAGCTTCTTGTGTATTGGAATAAAAATTCACCCAAGATGTATGTCCATTAGGTGCTGCTGGAGCTGTGCCTGAACAACCTCCAACCCATCCACCGTAAACAGAGTAAGCAGTTGTTGCAATATCTGGTGAAGAATTTGTAATTGTCCATCCTGTAGGAACACTAAATTCAGTTATAGCTGAAGTCGTATTCGTAGCAGGAAATATGATGGAAGATTTACAATATTCATCTGTATCTAGAATACCATCATTGTCATCATCTAAATCAATTGAATTTATAATACCATCACCATCAAAATCATCGGATGGGAGCATACCCCCAACAGTTTGTGCTTGCGCAAATAAATTCAAATTAAAAATCAGAAAAAAAACTACACTAAAGCTTTTGAGAATGCTACTCAAATTGAATTTTGAAATCATTATAATATTTTTACAACCAATAAAAAATCCGATTTTTCAAATTAAAAAAATCGGATTTTGAGAGTTAATTTTGATGTAAAAATAAGCTTTAAATACGCCTTAAATATTGAGTTTTAATAGCATAAAGATGTGTAGCTTAAATAAGTATAACATAAAAATGTGTAGCTTAAATAAGTATAACATAAAGATGCTATAAAGAGTTTTATTTATTAGAAGGCAGAATTTATCGTATATAAAAAAGTAGAAAATAAATGAAATTAAAATCTCTTGTTGATTAAATTAAACAATTGTGATTTACTGTTAATTTTCAATTTTCTGTAGATATTTTTAATATGTATACGAACAGTATCAATAGAAATACCACATTCAATAGCAACAAGTTTATAAGAAAGACCTTCTAAAATTCTATTGGCAATATCTTTTTCGCGTGGCGAAAGTTTTTCTAATGTATTATTGGAATCCTGGAAATTAGAAACCACTTTTCTAGCAATACTTGGTGTCATATAGGCGCCACCTTTAGCAATATTTAGCAAAACATCTTCATAATTTACGTCAAAACTTTGCTTGTCTATAAAGCCTAATGCGCCACGTTTTAAAGCTGTAAAGATGGTTTCTTGATCATCTTTAATAGTGTTCATAACTATTAAAGCTTCAGGATATTTTAACAATATAGGGTCAATTGCATCAATGCCATTCATTTCGGGCATCACTACATCTAAAAGAATAATATCAAAATGTAATTCATCTGCTAAAAACAAAACTGGATTTTGGTAAGTATTCTCTACAATAAAATTGGATAGATTATTGATTTTATTTTTTAACACTTCAGAAATTATCAAATCATCTTCAATAATTACTACTTTGTATTTGGTTTCCATGTTATCTTTTTTATAGGAATACTTAAGCTAACTTGCAAACCTGTAGATTGGGTATTCTGCTCAAATGTAACAATTCCTTCATTTCTTGCAACTCGCTTTTTGATGTTATACAAACCATTTCCGACAGAAGGTTTCTGTAAAGAAACATTATAGCATCCATTATCTATAATTCGAACTTGTATATTATTATCTACTATTTCAAAATTCAGATGTACTTCACTTGCATTTGCATGTTTCTGAATGTTGTTCAAAACCTCATAAATGCAAAGCTTAATGTCTCTATACAAATCGGAATTTATTTCGATGTCGAGCTTCTTAGTGCCTTTATATTTAAAATATACAATATCTTCACCTAAAATATTTACAGATAATTCATTCAAATCATCTAATAATTGTTGAATATTAAAATATGATTTGTTCATCGTATTTATATAAACTCGCAAACTAAATAAGGCGTCACTTAAATAGGAAATAACTTTATTATCATTTGACTCCAATTTTAATAAATATAAAACACGGGTAAGGATTGTTCCAACTTCATCATGTAAATCCATTGAAATGTTTTCTTTAGTGATTTGTTGGATTTTTCTTTTTCTAAAATTCGAATACAAATACAAAGCAAATCCAATAAATACAAGTACAATTAAAAGCCATATAAATAAATTAGATTTATAAAAAGAAACATATGCAATTATCTGTAATGGTTTCATTTCTGTAGCGACACCAAACTCGTCAAATAACCTAATATGAAGCAAATGTGATCCTGGAAGTAAATTAAATAATATGATTTGATTAAAATTATTAGTAGAAAGCCATGGCCCATTGTCTAAATTGTATTCAATTGATGTGTTTTTACTAAGTGAATTAGTTGTAGAAAGATATAATTTAATATATTGTTTATCAATATTAATATTTAAATCATTGCCAGTATAAGCATAAAATACAGTATCGATATTAGAATAAATTTCATATCCTGAAATGACTGGTTTAATTGATTTTTTGTCAAATTTGAATTTAGCAGGATTGATAATATCATATGCATTCAGTCCACCAAAAATCAAATCTCCATTAGTTAACTTTGCTGCAGATGTATAATTAAATTCAGAATTAATTAATTTATTTTTTTTAGTTAATCGTATATAATATTTTTTTTCAGGGTCGATCCCAATAATCCCTTGATAAGTCCCCATCCAAATTCTATGATAATTATCCTCAATTAAACTGACTGTTTTGCGATTTAAAAATATATTATTTGGCAAGTCATAAATTAACTTTTGATTTAATAAATTAAAAACAGAGACTCCTTCATTGTGTGCAGCCCAAATTTCATTTCTGCTTTTAGGGATTAACAATGCAGAATAAAAATCACCTTTGCAATTATTTAATCGAGTAGCAAAACTTTTAATTATATTAAATTTTTTATCACAGACATATAAACCTACATTAGTACCCAACCAATATTTACACATAATTGGGTCATAAATAATTGACATAATACTAACTCGATCCTTAAAAACTTTCAACACTTTTGTTTCTAAAGATTTTAAATCATGGATAGCCAAATATCCATCACCACCTGCAATTATAATTCGATTTAAAGTATCGTGAAAAATACCAAAATAACTCTGCCTAATAGAAGTTCGGTCTAATGTTTCAGATTTACCTGTTTTGCTATTTATTTTAACAAAACCTAAGTTATCAAAGCAAACATAAATATAATCACCAAGCAAAACTGATTGATTGGTAGAACAAATTGAGTCTCCAATTTTTCGAAATTGTTTATTTGAATAATCAACATTTATAGGATAACCCATTAAAATCAGCGACCCATCTTTTTTCTCAAGAATGGAACGCCTAATTCTTAATGCATTTCCAAAAAGTGGAATATTGTCGTCAATTACCGAATGTGAATTATCATTCTTGTTCACTTCTATCAATCCTTGTCCAGTACCTACAAAGAAATTATTAGTATCTACCGCAAATAAGGACAATAATTCATAATTTACATGGTCCTTAAAATATAATTTAGCTCTCCTGGTTGGAGACATTTGATAAATTGTTTTATTTTGAAGAATGAAAAGCTGGATTTGGGGTGTTACAAACTTGTAATAAGTAACAATGTCTTTTGGATTAGCATCTATTAAAGCATTTTTAAGGGTTTTAGAAACTATAAGATCTCCTTCCACTATTTTAACTCTAGCGTTTGAAACAAAAGCTAGATACCTACTATTAGCATCGAAACTTTCTAAATACCCGTCTGGAATGATGTGATTATATATTTTAAGTAATTTTAAATTTGAAACATTATATGATTGGATCCCAATACGAGGTAGTGATATGTATAAATCATCTCTAAATAGTGTCATCAAACTCCCTTCACTAGCTGGAATTTTTAATTGTAATACTATTTTTCCATCGATAATTTTTTTGAGAAATCCTGATTTTGTTAATACTAAAAAAGTATTATCTGAAATAGGCTGTATGTCAATTACTGGCTCATTTAATATAATTTCAAAACGATATGTTTGCAAATCAAAAAGAAGCACTCCGTTTTTTTCATAGTTTATAAAAATATGGTTATTGATTATTTTTATTTTCTTAAAACCCAATTTATTATACTTAATTTCTTTAGGGGTAAACAAATTGAAATTACTTCCATCAAAACGCACTATACCACTTTCTGTTCCAAGCCAAATAAACCCATATTTATCTCTAAGAATTTCGGAAATAACTTTCTGATTTAAACCAAGCCTTTCGTCATATAACTTTGTTGAATAATCTTGCGAATAAGAAAATGCAAAACAAAATTGCATGAAAATTAACATGTATAAAAACTTATATATCTTTGAAAATAAAAAGTGTATTTTGATCATTTAAATAAATTTATATACTAAATATAATACATTTGTTACTAAAATAAAATCCTAGGTGCCTTGAAACAAAATACATTTCTGTGAAGTTTTTGGAATAATGCCAAGACTGAAAGTTATGACATAATGTTTTAATTGAACTATACTTTAACAAATGAGCTAAAATAATAGGTAGTTCAGTTTATAAATATCATTATACTGTCCTAATTAATAACTAATTAACTATTTAAGAAGCCCGATAAATTGAATTGAAAATATTCACAATAATACATATCATAAACAATAATGCAGTCAGCTTAAGTACTTGGATCTATAAAAAAGATAATAGTTGATGGCAACTGATTGGGAAATATGTGACTATTTTTTTTAATCACACATTATAAATTTAATTTATATATTAAGATATTTCAGAGTTGTTATGTGAATTAGTTTTAATTAGATTCACCTTTTACTGAAAAAAATATGATTGTCAATCTTATTTAGCTCGAATCTAAACCATTTATTATCTTCATGTTTTACTGGAATCTCGAATTTATTGTAAAAGATTTCTTCATTTAGTTCGTCACTAACCTTTAGTTCGAAAAATTCCCCTGCATTTTCACAGTAATTATTCACAAATATACTGTAGTAATTGATTGTTGTAATAAAATCATATGGAATTTTAGTCGACCAATAACTTCCGAAATGATTGCTAATACGTGATTGAAACTGATTCGTAGTATTGCCAATTTGAAATTTAGCATCAAAACTAATTATTATTGTAATAGTAAATGTATTATAATTGATGCTACATCGATTTTGTTTTTTATCAAGCATTAGAAACTTAGTAAAAAAAGGAATCAAATTTTTAATATTTTTCATTATCAATGAAACATTAATTCAAGAAATATATTTTTTTTTAAAATTATGCATTATAATTTCGCTAGACTATAGACTCCTCATACATAATAATGCGTAACATAGATATGCTATTTACAAGGTCAATTAATTGTTATGTTTGATTATTTCGTGTGTAAATGGAAGATGCGAAAATGCGTAGATGCCTGCCTCGGCGTAAGACGAGGTGTAGATGCGCATCCCAATAGCTATCGGGATCGTAGAAATGTAGAAGGGTCGAACTAGTAATTAAAGTCCCTCTCCTTTGGAGAGGGATTTAGGGTGAGGCAATATCGAAATATAGAACTGTAGAATTGTAGAAGAGTGGCTAATTCCTGACGGTGGCTGAGCGGAGCCGAAGCCAGCGGAAGTAATTATCGAAGCGCCCTTCGGCTCCGCTCAGGGACCGCTTCGATAAACAAAAATAATCGTGACGGTCACTGAGCGGAGCCGAAGTGACCGGAAGAATTTACGCATCTGCACATTTTCGCATTTGCACATTTAGCTCTCGCGTACCAACAAATCCTCCGAAAGCTTCACCAACAACGCTTTCACACTCTCCTTGCCTTTTACTTTTTCTAATATGGCAAAGGCTTGGTTTGCATATTCCTTAATTTTGTTTTCGGTGAGTTGGGGGATGTTTAAGTCGTTATAGATTTTAGTGATGGCCGTGACTTTGTCTTCGGCTTTGAATACTTGGATGCTTTCCCAGTGCGCAATGTCTTTGCTTTGTTGTTCGTTTGCTAAGCGGTGCGCTTCGATCCACAAAAAGGTTTTCTTGTTCGCTATAATATCTCCGCCGACTTGCTTGCCGAATTTTTCGGGGTTTGCGTATACGTCCAAATAATCGTCCTGGAGCTGAAAAGCGATGCCCATGAGCCTTCCGTACTCGTAAAGCATTTCGGCCTCGTCAGCGGGTGCATTTGCGATAATAGCGCCTATTTCTAAGCTGCATCCCAGGAGGACTGCCGTCTTCAACTCAATCATCTTGATGTACTCTTCCACTTTCACATTCTGCTGCGTCTCAAATAACATGTCGATTTGTTGTCCTTCGCAAACTTCTATCGCCGTTCTGTTGAATAACTTCAATAAGTCGGGTAAAATTTCTTTCTTATAATTCACCAACAACTCATACGCTTCAATCAACATTACATCTCCCGAAAGTATAGCTGTATTCTGATTCCATTTTTCGTGTACCGTGGGTTTGCCCCTGCGTATCGGTGCCTCATCCATAATATCATCATGTATCAGACTGAAATTATGAAAGGTCTCTACCGCTATCGCTGCATCTAATGCTTCTTCGTGATTGTCGGAATATAAATGATGCGCTAACAAAACCAATACCGGTCGCATTCTCTTCCCTCCTAGCGACATGATGTAATCCAATGGATCATACAAATCTTCAGGGTATTTAGAATACTTCTTTTCTTTAATTTTCTTAGAAACTAACTCTTGTAATTCAACAATCTTTTGCATTGGTACTATCTTCTTTTTTTGTTATAGGTATGTTCTTTTGGTCTTGATGATTTTTCTGAGCGTGGTGTTGCTTGCTTAGTGAAGTTTAATGGAGCATCTTCAGTGATTAATTCAAAATCGATTTGCTTTTTGGTGACTTCCACTTTCTTCACTTTTATTTTTACTTCATCGCCTAATTGGTATTTGCGTTTAAAACGTTGTCCTACGATGCAGTAATTTTCTGGATCGAGCACATAAAAATCGTCGTTAATATCACGTAGACGAATCATCCCTTCGCATTTATTTTCTACAATCTCCACATAAATCCCCCACTCCGTTACTCCAGAAATTATACCAACATAAGTTTCGCCAACTTGTTCTGATAAAAATTCAGCTTGTTTGTATTTCGTAAATAATCGCTCGGCATCCGCTGCTCTCTTCTCCATTTGTGATGAATGCAAACACATCTTCTCGTAAATCTCCGCATCTACCGATGATTTTCCATCCAAGTAATGTTGCAGTAATCGATGCGCCATTACATCCGGGTATCTTCTAATTGGTGAGGTAAAGTGTGTATAGTAATCGAATGCTAATCCGTAGTGACTCGTTTTCTTTGTCGTGTAAATCGCTTTCGCCATCGAGCGAATGGCTAATTGTGTTAACACGTTTTGCTCTTTCTTCCCTTCTACATCGGCCATTAATTTATTTAAGGATGTAGAAATTTCCTTGTGCGTTTTCGTTTGTACTTTATATCCGAATCGTGCGGCAAACTTCGCGAAGCCTGCTAAAACATCTTCGTTCGGTGCATCATGCACTCGGTACACAAAGGTTAAGGCCATTTTCTTTTTCCCTTTTGTAGCAATAAACTCTGCTACTTTTCGGTTAGCCAATAACATGAAATCTTCAATCAGTTTATGCGCATCATTTCTCTCACGCACATACACTCCAATAGGCTTACCCGTTTCATCGAGATTGAATTTTATTTCTGTGGTTTCGAAATTAATCGCGCCTTCTTTAAATCTTCTATCACGCAATGCGTAAGCAATGGTATTCAAAGTGGTTAATTCTTCTACGTAATCGCCTTCTTTGTTTTGCAAAATATCCCATACTTCTTCATACGCATATCTTCTTCTAGAATGAATGATCGTTCTACCGTACCATTCTTCGAGTACGTTTCCGTTGATATCCATTTTAAATACCGCAGAGAAACAAAGCTTATCTTCATTCGGACGCAATGAGCAAAGTCCGTTCGATAGATGCTCTGGAAGCATAGGAATTACTCGTCCTACGAGGTATACTGAAGTTCCGCGGTTTTCCGCTTCTTTATCTAATTCGGTATTGGGGCGAACATAATGTGATACGTCGGCAATGTGTACTCCGACTTCGAAATTTCCATCGGGTAATGTTTTAAAAGAAATAGCATCATCAAAATCTTTCGCATCCACCGGGTCGATGGTAATGGTAAGGGTATCTCTAAAATCTCTTCGTGATGCAATTTCTTGTGCAGAAATTTTATTCGATATCGCTTCCGATTCTGCTTCTACGGCTTTCGGGAATTCTAATGGGAATCCGTATTCGGCCAGTACCGCATTCATCTCTGTGGTATTATCACCTTGCTTACCTAACACCGCCACAATTTCACCCATTGGGTTCTTTGCGCCTTCAGGCCATTCCGTTAATTTAGCTACTGCTTTATCTCCATCCTTCGCTCCTTTCAGTTGATCTAAGGGAATGAAAATATCGTGCAACATTTTTTTATTATCGGGAACTAGAAATGCTACTCGTGGATTCAGTTGTATTACTCCAGTGAATTCTGTTTTTGATCGTTTAATAATTTCTAGTACTTCCCCTTCTAAGTGTCTACCGTTTCGTTTCGCATACACAAATACTTTCACGATATCGCCGTTCAACGCGTTTCTTAATTTACGTGGAGCCATGAAAATATCTTCGTCCATACCCTCTACAATTAAGTAAGCCGAACCGCTCTGTGCCATATCTACTCTACCTTCTACGTGGCTCTCTAAAGCTTTCGCTTGGTACTTCCCTTTGGCAATTTCATCTACTTTACCTTCGTGTTCGAGGTCGAGAATAATTTCTTGAACTATTTGTCGTGTATCGTTATCGTCGATATTCAGTTTCGCAGCTACTTGTTTGTAATTAAAGATCTGCGTTATATTTTTCACAAAAACTTCAAACACAAGTCCGCTTAGAATATTTTTGATGGCATTATTTTTTTTCTTTGTCATTTCAATTAAAATTTAATCTTGAGGAATTGCCTCAATCAATTGGCGTGTATACTCCTGTTTAGGATTGGCATACACTTCGTCGGGATATCCTTCTTCTACAATCATCCCCTTATTCATTACAATCAATCTATCCGAAAAATGTTTTACAACAGATAAATCATGTGAGATAAAAATATAGGAAAGTGAATACTGATCTCTAATATCACTTAATAAATTCAACACTTGCGCTTGTACCGAAACATCCAAAGCAGAAACGGATTCGTCGCAAATAATTAATTTCGGAGATAAGACCAAGGCTCTAGCAATACAAATTCGTTGGCGTTGTCCTCCCGAGAACTCGTGCGGGTAACGATCGAAATGTTCTTTGAGTAATCCCACACTCTCTAATATCTCCAAGCATTTTTCTTTTCGTTGTTTCCCATTCTCCATCAATCCGTGTACTTCCATGGGTTCCATGAGGGCTTGCCCAATCGTCATGCGTGGATTTAAAGAAGAATATGGATCTTGAAAAACGATTTGCATATCGGTGCGTAGCTTTCGCATCTCGCTATTGCTAATGTTGGTGATGTCTTTCCCTTCAAACGATATCGTGCCAGATGTTGCTTCAATTAATCGTAAGATGCATCGGCCTAATGTAGTTTTACCACAACCCGACTCCCCTACTAATCCTAGTGTTTCGCCAGGGTACAGTGTTAGGTTTACATCTTCTAAGGCTTTAACGAATTCTGTGCTTTTTCCAAAAATACCTTTTCGAATCGGGTAATATTTTTTCAGATGATCAACTTTCAACAAGGGTTCTTGAGCATATAAGTCTGCTCGTCTTTGTTGAAGATCGGCATCCGATTTTATAAAATTATTAATATCGAATGTTTGCGTACTATGTCCGCTTTCCATAAAATCGCTCATCGTAGGTAAGCGCTTCATACTGCGTTTCATGTTTGGACGACATGCGATAAGTCCTTTGGTATAGGGCATCTTAGGGTGATGCAGAATTTCATCTGCCGTACCTTGCTCAATCAATTCTCCTTTATACATCACGATGATATCATCAGCAATTTCGGAGATTAATCCTAAATCATGCGTAATGAAAATCATGCTCATGTTACGGTCATTCTTAATTTGCAAGAGTAATTCGATGATACTTTTCTGAACGGTAACATCTAATGCAGTGGTAGGTTCATCGGCAATAAGTAAAGCTGGATTACAACTCAATGCCATTGCAATCATTACTCGTTGCTTTTGTCCGCCCGATAATTCGTGGGGGTAAGAATCTATAATTTTCTCCGGACGAGGGAGCTTAACTTCTTCAAAAAGTTCTAGTGTTTTTACTCGTGCTTCTTCATCGCTTAATCCTAAATGAAGTTGCAATACTTCCATTACTTGGTATCCACAGGTTAATACGGGATTTAAGGAAGTCATGGGTTCTTGAAAAACCATGGCAATTTTAGAACCTCTGTATTTACTGATTTCCTGGTCGCTCAATGCAGTGAAGTTGACCTCGTGCTCACCATCCAAAAATCTGATATTCCCTTCCACAATAGCATTAGGTGCTAGTAAGCCCATAATGGCTAAGGAAGAAACTGATTTGCCAGAGCCCGATTCGCCTACAATACCACATATCTCTCCTTTCGGAATTTGAAAAGAAATATTTTTAAGTGCCGTGCTAGTACCTTGATCGTTGGTAAAATGAACAGAGAGGTTATTAACCTGTAAAATCGGTTCCATTGGGAATAATCGTAATTACCCTAAACATAATAAATATTTTCTGTTCTAATGGTGTTTTGATTATTAAATCTTAATAATAATTGAGCAATGGTGACCACATCTTTATAGCAGTAATCAACGATGCGTTGTAAATTATTTTCCTTGTAATACACTTTATGAACCATACTCCCATCGATATCATCTTTCGGAGTATCGATTTTAAAGATGTAGGCTAATAATTCTAGTGAGGTAAAATGCTTGAAATCCCCGAATTTCCAGAGCTCTAGAGTATCGAGATGCTGTAGCTCCCAAGGTTTTTTACCAGCGATGTTGAGTATATCGGGTAATTCAATTCCATTAATTAACATTCTACGGCAGATAAAGGGGAAATCGAATTCCTTTCCGTTATGTGCACAAAGTAAAGTGGCTGGATTTAATTTAAGAAGGAATGCTTTGAATTCGAGTAGTAAATTCCGTTCATCATCATTATAAAAACAACGTAATTTCAGAAACTCACAATCTACATCTTTACCAAGTTTCCCAACACAAATACAAACTATCCTGCCGAACTCGGCATAGATCCCTGCACGTGCATAGACTTCAGAGTCGCTTTGCTCATCTTTGTTGATGTACCTAGCCTTCCTATCCCACAAATATTTTTCCATATCGTTTAAATCCTCGTATTCAGAATGAAGCGGGACAGTCTCGATATCTAAAAATAAAACATCTTGAATTTTTGAGCGTAAAATCATGATGCAATTTAGCTCGTATTATTGATATAAAAAACTGCATAAATGCAACTTTTTTTATTTAATCATAACACCAGGTTTATTTAACAAAGGAATGCGGATGAAATTGGTTTCAGTAACGCTTTCGGTAAGGAAGATGTATTTCTTATCGAAGATTTCACGGTCGATGTAATAGCTTAACCAAAATTCGTTGTTGATGGCAAATAGCTTTTCGTCGATTAATTCTACGGCAGCATATTTTCCAGGAGCTAGATCACCGATGAAATGTCTGAAGACAGTTGTTTTCACTTCCTCTCCTTCAAACGTACCATAACCCTTAGAACTCACCAAAACATTAGTAATGGCGATGTCTTTTAAATTAAGCACATATACTTTCCATGATCTCGATTCCACATCTTCATGGTCGAGCACCACAGCCATGGCTACGCCTTCAACAATATTTTGAGGAAGATCCTTTATCATGATTAATACTTATTTACTAGCACTTTTTTTCGGTGCAGCTTTTTTAGCGACCGATTTTTTCGGAGCAGCTTTTTTAGTTGCAGCCTTTTTTGGAGCAGCTTTCTTGGGAGCGGCCTTTTTAGGAGCTGCTTTCTTTGGTGCTGCTTTTTTAGCACTACCCTTTTTCAACTCTGCTAATGGTTCAACACCTCCAGCAATTTTAAAAATATCTTCGTAAGTCAGTGTAGTAGCTTCAGTTCCTTTCGGAATTTTAAGATTTAATTTTCCGTATTGAATATAAGGTCCCCAACGTCCGTTCAACACTTTTACCAATTCACTTTCTGGGTAAGCCTTAATTAATTTATTAGCATCTTTTTCACGCTTCGCTAATATTAACTCTACCGATCTTTCTAAGGTTACTGTATATGGATCGTCTTCTTTTGTTAGTGAAGTGAAAATACTATTATGTCTGATGTATGGCCCGAATCTTCCGATACCAATCGTTACATCTTTCTCTTCAAACTGTCCTAATTGCTTTGGCATTTTGAAAAGCTCTAGTGATTCGGCAAGGGTTAAGGTTTCTACCATTTGTCCCGGACGTAAACTTGCGAAACGAGGTTTCTCACCTGTTTCTTCATCGGCTTCGCCAATTTGTACGTAAGGTCCGTAACGTCCGATTTTTACAGAGATTGGTTTTTGCGTTTCAGGGTCTAATCCTAATTCACGAGTTGCATTTGCACGGTCGGCATTTTCAATGGTATTTTCTACATCCTTATGGAAAGGTTTGTAGAAAGCCTCAATCATATTTGTCCACTCGGTTAAACCTTGTGCAATATCATCGAATTCTTTTTCTACCGTTGCAGTAAAATTATAATCTACAATATTTTGGAAATGTTGAACTAAAAAGTCATTTACTAAAGCACCAATATCCGATGGAAATAATTTCGATTTCTCTACTCCTGTTTGTTCGGTTAAGGCTTCTTCTATAACTGCATTTGCTTTAATGGTAAGCACTCTGTAGATGCGTTGTTTCCCTTCACGATCTTCTTTTACAACGTAACCTCTGTTCTGTATAGTACCAATGGTTGGTGCGTACGTAGAAGGACGACCAATGCCTAACTCTTCTAATTTTTTTACTAAGCTTGCTTCTGTATAACGAGCGGGTGGACGAGAGAAACGCTCCATCGCTTTTAGGTTATCTAAATTTAAGGATTGTTTTTCTGCTAAGACAGGAAGCATTTTATTATCTGCTTCATCATCGTTTAAGTTCGCATCATCTTCATCGTCGATCGACTCCATGTATACTTTCAAGAAGCCATCAAACTTTAACACTTCACCTTGAGCTGTTAATTCTTCAGGGCGAGTTGATATCGCAATCTTCGCAGTAGTTTTTTCAAATTGAGCTTCGCTCATTTGTGAGGCAATGGCACGCTTCCAGATTAATTCATATAATCTTTTTTCAGCATTGTCTCCATCAACCGTGTGGCGGTCGAAGTATGTCGGACGAATAGCCTCGTGAGCTTCTTGTGCTCCGGCAGATTTCGTTTTGTATTTACGTACTTGATGATATTGATTTCCGTAAGCGCTTAAAATTTCTTTTTCGGCAGCTTGTAAAGCAGTATCCGATAAGTTCACCGAATCGGTACGCATGTAGGATATTTTACCCGACTCGTATAATTTTTGCGCAACGCTCATGGTTCTCGAAACGGAGAAACCTAGCTTACGACTTGCTTCTTGTTGTAAGGTTGATGTGGTGAAAGGTGCTGATGGAGAACGCTTCGCAGGCTTCACTTCTAGCGAACGAACACTGTAGCTAGCCGGAATACAATCTTGCAAGAACTTCTCTGCATCAGAAACTTTTGTAATACGAGAACTTAATTCTGCTTTGAACGCAGTCTTCTTAGTACCATCGGTATTAAACAAAGCCATTACTTTAAAACTGGCTTCGGCATTAAAATTATTAATCTCACGTTCGCGATCTACAATTAAACGTACAGCAACCGATTGTACTCGTCCAGCCGATAATGAAGGTTTTACTTTTCTCCATAATACAGGAGATAATTCAAAACCTACCAAACGGTCTAATACACGACGAGCTTGTTGTGCGTAAACTAAATTATAATCAATGGTACGAGGATTTTCAATTGCTTTAACAATGGCAGGTTTCGTGATTTCATGAAAAACGATACGTTTTGTTTTCTTCTCATCCAGACCTAAAGTCTCGAATAAATGCCAAGATATTGCTTCTCCCTCACGGTCCTCATCGGATGCTAGCCAAACCATCTCTGCTTCTTTGGCTAATTTTTTTAATTCGGATACCAGGGCCTTCTTTTCGGCAGGTACCTCATATTGCTGGGCAAATTTATTTTCAACATCAATGGCATTATTCCCCTTCACCAAATCGCGTATATGTCCATAGCTCGACTTCACCAAAAAGTCCTTCCCCAAATACCCCTCAATCGTTTTAGCCTTTGCTGGTGATTCTACTATTAATAAATTTTTTGCCATAATTTTTTCCCTAATCTATATATATTATCCCTAAACACAGAATGCAAATAAACATAAAGAATTGCCTAAGTGCAAATTAAGGGTCGCATTGATGCGCAATTGGTTAATTTAGAACATTCTATGAGGATGTGAGACACTGGTCATTGGACGCTGGACACTGGACTAGAGACATTGGACACTGGACATTGGACTAGAGATAATTTATACTTAATACATAATACTTAATACTTAATTTAGAATTTAGAATTTATTCCCGTGGCTTTGATTAAGAAGATGACGAAGTACAGGCTAAGCCTTGCCAATTAGTGAATGTGCTAATTAGACAATGTGCTAATTTTATTGGCACATTAGCATATTGGCTCATTGGCACATTGATTTATTGGCACATCAGCATACTAGCATACTAACACATCAGCATATTAAACAAGCTTCGTTTCCATCAAGTGCACAATAATACCATCTACCAAACCAACTTTAGGTACGTGGATAAGTTTGATACCTGCCCATTTTAATACCGATAAGTATATCTCACAAGCTGGAATAATAACGTCTGCACGATCTTGATTTAAATCTAGTATTTGAATTCTTTCTTTTAAAGAAAAAGAATTCAAGTGATTGTATAAGACTTTTAGTTTAGTGTATGACAAAGGAACACCTTCTTTTTCTTCCGATAAACGGTGAAGTTTATTGATGTTTCCACCTGTACCAATTCCAATTAATGGTTTCAAGTTTTTAGTATTCACCTTAATCCATTCGCGTAAATTTTCCCATTCCGATTCGGTGTCTTTATTATCGAGCATACGAATAGTACCAATATTGAATGAATGAGAAGCTACTACTTTATTGTCATTGAAAATTGATAATTCTGTACTACCACCACCTACATCAATATATAGATAATTGTTGCGGTGATCTAGGGTATCTTCAAAATGGGAAGAGTAAATCATTTTCGCTTCATTATTACCGGTGATGATTTCGATTTTAATGTTAGCAATATTTTTTATGTGCTTAATTACTTCATCACCATTTGTTGCTTCACGCATAGCAGAAGTGGCGAAAGCCTTGTATTCAGTGACTTTGAACACATCCATTAAGTTTCTAAAAGCAACCATGGTTTGTGTAAGTTCCTTGATTTTTTTATCAGATAATTTCTGATTCATAAAAGCATCATCACCCAAACGTAAAGGAATACGGAGTAAGGTGTCTTTCTTATATGAAAATCCATCTTCCGATTCTATTATGTTTGCAATCAGTAATCGTACTGCATTTGACCCAATATCTATAGCTGCGTATCTCATTCCTTTGTGTTTCTTTCTTATCTGTTTTTGTTATTAGGTTATTGTTATTGGGTTACTGGGTTATTAGGTTATTTCGATATTAAACTAACATATTAACCAAGTAACCCAATAACTTAATAACCCATTAACCCAATAACTTAATAACTTAGTATCATAATAACCCAATAACTTAGTAACTTAGTAACCTAATAACCCAATTCCCAATTCCCAATTCCTAATTCCTAATTCTTAATTCTTAATTTCAAAAAGGTTTCCAACTGCGAACGATGTGCAATTTCATCATTATTCACGTAAGCATTGTTTTGTTCTTTATTAATAATTCTAGCTTTTGTATTATCTGCCCATTGCAAAATAAGAATATCTTTAATTTCTTTCTTTACTTTCAAATCATAAATCGGCACTGCCACTTCAACACGCATGTCTAAGTTGCGCAACATTAAATCGGCCGATGAAATAAACATTAATTCTTTTCCAGCATTTCCGAAACAGAAAACGCGAGCATGTTCTAGGAAACGGTCGATAATACTAATGACTTGAATGTTTTCACTCACATTTTTTCTACCCGGTACTAAGCAGCAAATTCCACGTACTATAATTTTTATTTTTACTCCAGCATTTGAAGCTTCGTAAAGTAATCTGATAATTTTTTCGTCAGAAAGACTGTTTAACTTTAGGAATATTGATGCTTTCTTACCTTGCTTCGCATGGTGAATTTCTTTCTTAATGTGTTTCTCTATTTGCGCACGTAAGTTAATCGGAGAAACTAAAATATTAGCATACGTTCCTGAGATCGTACCTCTTTCTAAGTGTTCAAACACTTTATGTAATTCGTGAGTAATTTTTTTATTGGCTGTAAACAGCGAATGATCGGCGTAAAGTCTAGCCGTTTTTTCGTTATAGTTACCTGTGCCAATATTTGCAAAGTGAGTGGTTATTCCTTTGTCCTTACGAGTTACTAAACAAATTTTCGAGTGGATTTTCATGTTAGGAACACTGTGCAATACTTTCACACCCTCATCCATTAACTTTTCTGTCCAGTTGATATTATTTTGCTCATCAAAACGAGCTTTTAATTCGAGTACTACCACCACACGCTTTCCATTTCTGGCAGCATTTATTAACGCATTGGCAATCATCGATTCTTTTGCAACACGATATAAGGTAATTTTTATACTTTCTACCTTTGGGTCGATTGCTGCTTCTCTTAAAAACTGAATGATGTAATCGAATTTTTGATAAGGCAAATGAATAACACGATCTGCTTTAGAGATGGCTGTTAAAATACTATTCGATTGGTTAAACGATTCAATATCTAAAGGTACGAGAGGAGAAAAATTAAGTTTGGGTAAGTTCAAACTTGGAAACGACATAAAATCTTTGAAGTTATGGTATCTCCCACCCGGTATTAAATTGTCGAGTGATAAGTGTTGTTTAGTTTTTAAAAACCTCAAGATATCTCTTGGCATGGCTTGATCGTATACAAAACGTACTGGTTTACCACGTTTGCGTTGCTTTAAGCTTTTCGTAAAAGAATCTAAAAGATTTAATTGCAAATCATTTAAGTCGAAATCAATTTCGGCATCACGAGTTAACTTGATGGTATAGGCTTCGTATGACTTAAAGTTGAAAATATGAAATACGTCTTCTAAGCAATAACGAATAACATCGTCCAATAGGATGATGTACTTTAAATTATTGGTTTCTGGTAATACTAAAAAACGGGAATGAATATCGGTAGGAAGCTCAATTAATGCTAATTTGTGTTTTAATGGCTCATCCTGATTAAATAGTTTTACGACAAAATAGATAGAACGATCCTTTAAAAATGGAAAAGGCTTATCCTTATCGATCATAATTGGCACTAGCGTAGGAAGAATTTTATCTCTAAAGTAGTTTTTAACAAACTGACCTCTTGAAACGTTTAATTGGTTTTCATTTAAAATGAAGACCTTTTCATCAGCTAATTCTTTTAAAAGCACATTGCTGTACAAATCCTCAAACTTATGCTGTTGCTTTAAAACAATATTTTTAATCTGCTTTAAAACCTTTTCTGGGTTATATAGAATTCTAGCTTTATCCTTTTTATCGACGGCAAGCATACGAGTAACCGAAGCAACACGCACTCTAAAGAACTCATCTAGGTTGTTGGAAAAGATACCCATGAAGCGTAAACGCTCAAAAAGTGGGACTGTAGTATCGTGAGCCTCTTGCAATACTCGATCATTAAAGAGTAGCCAACTGATTTCACGATTTATAAAAGGAAGCTTTGTAGGTGCTTTTAGAGGCATTTTTTCAATAGGTACTTAATAAACAAAAATAGCCCTGATACTTAAATCAGAGCTATTTTTAATGTTACTAAAGTGTTAAATAATTGTTAACACTCGCATATTTAACGATAAATTATTTCATATCGCCTGAAGAAGCTGGTTTAGCTGCTTTTTTAGAAGCTGCTTTTTTAGCTACTTTTTTTTTTGGAGCTGCTTTTTTAGCTGCTGCTTTCTTAGGAGCTGCTTTCTTAGCTACTTTTTTAGCTGCTGCTTTCTTAGGAGCTGCTTTTTTAGCTGCTTTCTTAGGAGCTGCTTTTTTAGCTACTTTTTTAGCAACTGCTTTTTTAGGAGCTGCTTTTTTAGCTGCTTTCTTAGCTGCTTTCTTAGGAGCTGCCTTTTTTACAACTTTCTTAGCTACTGCTTTTTTAGCTGCTGCTTTCTTAGGAGCTGCTTTTTTAACAACTTTCTTAGCTACTGCTTTTTTAGCTGCTGCTTTTTTAGGAGCTGCTTTCTTTGCTACTTTCTTAGCAGCTGGTTTTTTAGCAGCAACTTTTTTCTTAGCTGGTGCTTTTTTTGCTTTTTCCATGTTTTTTTGTTTTAAAGTTTAAAAATTAATTTTTGGTTTTTTGATGATTTATCTTTTAACTTGTCGATCTCACATCGATAAAATATTTTTTTTCAAAGAACCAGTTGTTGAAAAGGTGTTGATTTGTTTATTTTGAATCAACATATTTTCCTTATACAAATTTAAAATTATTTATTTAATAAACCAAGTTTAAAAAAAAGTTATCAACATGCCAACATTCGACATCGTCAGCAAGGTAGATTTACAACTACTCGACAACGCGATTAACAACGCAAAAAAAGAAATTTTAAATCGTTATGATTTCAACGGATCGAAGACAGAAATTGATCTCGATAAAAAATTAAATATAATTCACATACTCACGGAAAGCGAGATGTACATTAGTTCTATAGAGGATGCCATCATTACAAGAGCGATGAAACAACAGATCGATCCGAAGTGTTTCGACTTTGGAAAAGAGCATCAAGCATCAGGAAATATGTTGCGCAAAGAAGTGAAAATAAAAGAGGGAATTGACAAGGAATTAGCGAAGCAAATTGTCAAGAAAATAAAAGACTCAAAACTGAAAGTTGAGGCTCAAATTCAGAATGATCAGCTCAGAGTGACTGCAAAAAAGATAGATGACCTCCAATCGGTGATCCAATTATTGCGTGGTGAAACCTTCGAACAAGCACTACAATTTATCAATATGCGAGCTTAATTTTATAATCCAAAACTTAATCCAACTCTAATAATTGGATTCGAATACCGTGTGTATATAGTTTCTGTTAGGTTGTATAATACCATTAAATCAATCGTAGAATTTGCTGATATGTATTGTCGGTATCCTCCACCTACAAGCGTAGTCCCAATCGTTCTACGCCCAGTTCCATCAGGCAGTCCAAGGGTATTGTACTTTATATACTCTAGATTTAACGATTCATATTCACTGTGTAAAATCAAAAATTCATTCAACTGAAATGTAGCGTATACTCTTGCACCATAGTTATTGAATTTGAAATCTAATGGTGTTATTTTTATTCTATAGAATTGATAAATCACTCCTGTACCTATAGTCAATCGTTCGGTAAATTTATATCCAACACTTGGAGAAATGCCAATTAACGTTTCGTAATTAGAAAAACTTGCACCAAAGTTTCCACCAAATACTAATCGATCAGTAGAAAATCCCGACTGCGCTTTTGTGCTATCAGAAAAAAAACAACTGATAAGTAGGGCAATTACGATAATGTATTTTTTCATTTTTTATTGTATTATGTAAAATGTACCGTTCGCTGGAGCGTCCTCGCTCCAGCATTTTAATTATTGTCGGAGCGAGGACGCTCCGACGAACACAATTTAAAGCGGATTAACCAAAATTCCTATATCTAATTTCTAAATTCTAATATCTAAATTCTAATCCATAACTCATAACTCACAATTCATAACTCACAATTCACAACTCACAATTCACAATTCAAAATTCAAAATTCAAAAAAAACGGCATGTACATTTCTGTACACACCGTTACCTAACCTAACCTAACTATATAAACTAAACCTATATTATGAGATCTTTATTTCTTTTACTGTCGGTAACGCAACTTTCATTTTCATAATAGTAACGTATAAAATTCCCTCTTTGTATTCTGCAGAAATATTTTCCTGATCGGCAATCTCTGGTAAATTGAATGAGCGTTTGAATGAATGATGTCCGAATTCTTTTCGTGTATACTTCATTCCTTCTTGTTTAGCATCCTCTTTCTTCTCCGTCGATATGGTCAATATTTCTTTCTCTAACTTAATATTGAATGCTTCTTTCGTTAATCCTGGTGCTGCTAACTCAATTTGAAAATGTTCAGCACTCTCCAATACATTTACTGCTGGTGCTACTGCTGTAGAATCGAATCCACTTGGACTGAATAGTTCATGATAAAGTGGATTGAACATTTTTTCTAACATGTGATTGCTTAATGGTCCGTTGTTTTTGAATTTTACAAATGTCATTTTTTGTTCTCCTTATTTTTTTTGTTGTTTGGCATGTGTATCTCAACACCCATACCAAGGCAAAAAATCATCAATAAACTAGACAATTTGTCGTTTCGACCGTTAATTAACCTGAAAATTTAGCAGAGTTTTGCTGATTTTAGAATATTTTGCCAGGGTTTAGTATCCAATTGGGATCGAATACTTTTTTGATTCCTCGCATTAAATCTAAATTTCGTTCCGAATATTTAATCGACATGTACTCTCGTTGAACATATCCAATACCATGTTCTCCAGAAATAGTTCCGTTTAAATAAGTAGTAAGTTGAAAAATTTCTTTAATACCATCTTTCAATTTTGTATTCCAATCTTCGTCACTCATCCCGCCTTTAATAATATTGATGTGCAAATTCCCATCTCCTGCATGTCCGTAACACACCGATTGAAATCCATATTTCGTTCCTATTTCTTTTACACCAGCTAAGAGCTTTGCTAATTCTGCACGCGGTACTACCGTATCTTCTTCTTTATATATCGAATGTGCTTTTACCGAATGCGCCATGTTTCTGCGCATCTTCCACCATTCTTCTTTTTGTGCAGAAGAATCGGCAAATAATACTTCTTCTACTTTATGTTGATACAATACTTCTGTAATGGCTTCACATTCTTTATACATACTGTCCAAATCATTTCCATCTACTTCTATTAATAAGTATGCTTTAATATCATCTTTTTGTTCGAAATGAATATGCTCATGTGCAACAACCCAATCTACTCCGTCTTTTTCCATGAACTCTAATGCCGATGGACTCTGACCCGCAGTAAAAATTGCTGATACTGCATCGCATGCTTTTTCCGATTCGTAGAATGAAGCTAACAACAATAAATTGTGCTTCGGTGCTGGTATTAATTTGAATACAATTTTAGTGATGATACCAAGCGTTCCTTCCGATCCAATCATTAATTGTGTTAGGTTATATCCCGATGCATATTTCAATGTGTTTGCACCTGTCCAAATGATTTCCCCATCAGGTAAAACCATTTCAATGTTCAATACATAATCGCGTACAGTACCATATTTTACTGCTCTTGGGCCACCACTCGATTCTGCTAAATTCCCTCCTAACATACACGAACCTTTACTCGATGGATCTACAGGATACATTAATCCGTGTTCCGAAATCGCATCCATAAATACTTGTGTAATGACTCCCGGCTCTACAGTCGATTGTAAATTGCGCGTATCCACTTCAATAATTTTATTGAACTTTTCCATACTCAAAATCACACCACCCTGAACCGCTAATGCTCCACCACTTAATCCCGTTCCACCAGCACGTGGTGTCACCGGAATTTGGTGTTCATTACAATACTTCATGATGTCCGAAACTTCTATGCTATTCGCTGGAATTAAAACGACCTCTGGAATAAAAATATAATCTTCCGTTTCATCGTGCGAGTAATCTAACATGTCTTCTTCGGCGAAGAGAACTTGCTGTTTACTTAGTAAGGACTGAAAGTGAGCTAAGTCGGATTGGGTTATTTTTTGGTAATTCATTTTTTTAGACTATAGATATTGGACATTGGACTAAAGACACTGGACACTGGATTAAAGACATTGGACACTGGACACTGGACACTGGATTAAAGACACTGGACACTGGACAAAAATAATTCATAATTCATAATTCATAATTCCTAATTCCTAATTCCTAATTCCTAATTTTTATAAGTTACTCGGGCATTACCAATCATGCCTTCAATCGGAACATGTTTTTTAGTAAGCGATACTTCTATGGAATGTATATTAGGATTGAGTAGTTTTATTCGATCGTAAATCGATTTTACTACCGTTTCTAATAATTTTCGTGGAATAGCCATTTCTTCTTTCGCAATTTGAAATAAGGTTTCGTAGTTAACAGTCAATCCTAATTCCTCTTCTACATTAAAAGTAGGAATATTTTCAATTCCTAATTCCTCATTCCTAATTCCTAATTCAAAATCGTTAATTTCTACAACAATATCCACCACAAATGTGTTACCTATTAGATTTTCTTCCTGATAAAAACCATGAAAGGAATGAAATTCTAAATTATTCAAAGAGATTGTATACATTATTAAGCCCTTTTGAGTTTTTTATTACCTTTGCCTCAATAAACAAATATATAGAATAGCAATGGCTAAAACAGATCTTTTTGAAGCTCCAGATTATTATTTAATTGACGAGTTATTAACAGAAGAACACAAATTAGTTCGCAACTCGGTACGCGATTGGGTAAAGAAGGAAGTAAGTCCGATTATTGAAGATTACGCTCAACGTGCAGAGTTCCCTAAACATTTAGTAAAAGGATTAGGTGAGATTGGTGCTTTTGGCCCAACTATCCCTGTTCAATATGGTGGTGGCGGTATGGATTATATTTCATACGGATTAATTATGCAAGAAGTAGAGCGTGGCGATTCAGGCATCCGTTCAACAGCATCAGTACAAGGTTCATTAGTAATGTGGCCTATCTATGCTTACGGTTCGGAAGCTCAACGCAATAAATATTTACCAAAATTAGCATCAGGCGAATTCATGGGTTGCTTCGGATTAACAGAGCCTAACCATGGTTCGAATCCAAGTGGCATGCTAACCAACTATAAAGAAGATGGCGACCATGTGATTTTAAATGGTGCAAAAATGTGGATCTCCAATGCTCCTTTTGCCGACATCGCTGTAGTATGGGCGAAGAACGAAGAAGGTAGAATCAAAGGGATTATTGTAGAACGTGGAATGGAAGGTTTTACCACTCCTGAAACTCATAACAAATGGTCGCTTCGTGCATCTGCAACTGGCGAATTAGTATTCGATAATGTTCGTGTTCCGAAAGAAAATATTTTACCAAACGTAGAAGGATTAAAAGGTCCATTAGGATGTTTGAACCAAGCGCGTTACGGTATTGCTTGGGGTGCAATGGGTGCTGCGATGGATTGTTACGATACTGCTTTACGTTATTCGAAAGAACGTATTCAATTTGATCGCCCAATCGGTGGATTCCAATTGCAACAAAAGAAATTAGCAGAAATGATTACTGAAATTACTAAAGGTCAATTATTAAATTGGAGACTTGGTGTTTTAAAATCAGAAGATAGAGCTACTGCTGCTCAAATTTCCATGGCTAAACGTAACTCTGTTGAAGTTGCTTTAAACACTGCCCGCGAAGCTCGTCAGATGCTTGGTGGTATGGGCATCACCGGCGAATATCCAATTATGCGCCACATGATGAACTTAGAATCTGTTGTTACTTACGAAGGTACTCATGATATCCACTTGTTAATTACAGGGATGGATGTTACGGGGCTGAATGCCTTTAAGTAATATGTTAATATGTTAATGGGATAATATGTTAATGTAGCCTGCATTAACATATTAACATATTATCTCATTAACATATTAATATCGATGTCATCGCTATCGATCCATACACTTCCTGATCATTAAAGTACGTAACTTTTTCCTTTTCGTTTTTCAAAGCTAGGATGTAGAGCAAGGGTAAATAATGCTCCGGACTAGGAATCGATAATTGTATTTCTCGTCCTAATTTCGAATAGTTAATTAAGGCTTGATGATCGTTATTCGAGATTAAATTTTTGAACGTATCGTTCGCTTTTACAGCCCACTCATATCCCCCATCTGCATTCTTCCAATCCATTATACCTAGGTTGTGAACCATGTTTCCACTACCAATAATCATTACGCCTTTTTTACGCAAGCTTTGTAATTGTTGACCTAATTCGTAATGGTAAGCAGCGTCTTTACGGTAGTCTAAACTTAATTGAATAATAGGAATATCAGCTTTCGGATACATGTGCATAATAACCGACCAACATCCGTGATCTAAACCCCACTCGTGATCTAATCCGACTGTTGCCATGGTAATTGCTTTCTTCGTTTCTTCAGCAATGGCTAAAGATCCAGGCGCTGGATATTCTACTGCAAATAACTCTTTTGGAAAGCCACCAAAATCGTGAATCGTTTTAGGTTTCGGCATTGCAGTTACAAATGTTCCTGGAGTTTCCCAGTGCGCACTAACACAAACTATAGCATTTGGCTTTGGTAAGGTTTGTCCAAGTTTTTTCCACTCTCTAGAGAAGGCATTGTCTTCTATAGCATTCATCGGACTTCCATGTCCAAGGAACAATACTGGCATTAATGGCGAAGGCTCGAAGCTCTCCGATATTTTCGATAAATCTTTTAGTGTCATGGCGCTTGCTGCGAATGGTAGTAATAATAGGGATTGGATGAATTTTAGCCTATTCATTGTTCGTGATAAGAGAATTGTATTAAGTATTATGTACTATGTA
>JBIINK010000108.1:0-3633 GCA_044337515.1 Sphingobacteriales bacterium
TAAGCTTCGCCTTTCCAATACCACGCATAGGTTTGTGTTTTCTTATCTAATGCTGTTACTAGCGATTGGTTGAATAACTTAATGGCTTCCGTATAATTCCCTTCATTATACAATTCAATGCCTCTGTAATAGCTTACCTTCTGGAAAGCAAGGTTCGCACGCTTCGTACGCGGTTGAATCTTTTCTAGGATTAATATTGCTTGTTTGTAATTTCTAGTGTACAGTAACGATTCGCCTAATAACGATTGTGCTTCTTCAGCTTCTGCTGTTTCTGGATAAGCATCTAAATAATCTTGGAAACTTTCTATAGCCGTTTGGTAGAAGTTTAATTCGTATGATAATTTCGCATAGTTCAATAGGGAAGAAGAAGAGATAAATTTCTCTTGATCTAATTTCGAAGCTTTTGAAAAACCATTTCTTGCCGATTGCTTATCGCCTAATTGATAAAAACTTTGTGCAATAATGTACAAGGAATGTTGTGTATATGCATTCTTACGATCTGCATTTTGCTTCAAGTAATCGATTGCTTTTTGATATAATTGATTTTGAAATAATGCATAACCAATTTCATAAATAGCTAATTCGTTAAGTTGAGTTTTCTTTGATGCTAACTCGTAATACTCAATAGTTTTATTCCAATCTTTTAACACATATGCACTAGCACCTCCAATAAGGTAGATATCATTACTGTTTTTTACCAATGGAACTTGTATGGCATCAGCAACTGTACTTAATGCTTTTGTATAATTCTTTTGATCATAGTAAATCTTACACAAATAACTTGGTGCAATTTCTGCATAGCTCTTCGATGTTTTAATGAATTCAAATCGTTCTATAGCTGTAACGTAATCTTTTTCTTGATAAGATATCAATCCGTCGTAATAGGCAGCAGGGTAGGAGTATTTAGTATTTTTAGTAATTAGTTTTTCAAACTGTGATGAAGCGTCAGAATAATTATCATTTTCAAACAATGCATAACCATATCTGAAATGAAATTCATTCTGCATGTTACTGTTCAATAAATTCAATTCTGTTTTCGCAAACCAGTTAATGGCTTTTTTGAAATCACGTTGACGGTAATAGAAACTTCCTAATTCAAAACTCGCTGTTTTAGCTAAGGGGTTTTCAGGGTAACGTTCCACAAATGCCATCAATTTATTTTCGGCACCTTGGTGGTACAACTCTAAGTCGCAAATAGCTATGTAGTAAGTGGATTGGATGAGCATCTGACTAGCATTCTCGTTTAATCCGAGTGCAGATTGTTCAATTAATGATTTATTAACGAGCTCAAAGGAATGAGATGCTGCATTAAACTGCGAACGATCGTATAAATGAATACCCGTTCGGAACTCTTTTTCAAGCTCAAAATTCTTCGAAGTTTCTTGCGAAAACCCAGGTAGAGTAATGAAAATGAGTGGAATATATAAAAGAAATTTCTTGAATCGAACCATGACTAAACGCAAATTCTATTGATAACGTTCAAATCTATGGGTTTTTATATAATGAGGCCTGTTTAAAACTCATTAAAATATCCACAAATGCGCTAAAATGTTGACTATTTTCTATTCTACTGGCTCTAAATAGGGAGATCTAGAGAGTAAGCCGGGGTTTATGCCCTGCAATCCCTCTGGAATAAAGGAGTGTAATCCTTGGTAATACTCAATCCATGCGGGAAAATAAGTACCCGTTTTAGGGTCTTTGTATGTCATGGGTTGTAGGTAGAATAGGTTTTCTGTTTTACTAGTGTTCAGAAATGCATTGTAAATTAATTCAGAGCAATAAAGAGAATCATTATCATTTATAAAGCGATCATCATATGCTTTGCCAATAGTGGTTTTAGCATATTTACAGGCCACTGGAATGCGAAATTGATTTTCTTTTGTTAATCGCATAATTAAATACTTCTTCGGATCCGAACAACGAAGGAACAAACTATCTAATGACGTGCTTTTTACATGAGAGCCAATGGCCTCTACTGCTCTAAGCTCTTTATTCATTTTTACGAGAATAGCCACATGAGAAAAATCCCTTCCCTGATATCCATCCGTAACCGCTTCTATAGCATCGCATAATGGTCCGCAATCTAAATCCTGAAATACTAAATCACCCTCTTTAAGCTTAGCATACTGGCTTTGGGCTACTGAGCTTAGAGCAAATGGAACGAATAAAAGAAGCAAAATGAACTTGCGCATGCACAAAAATGCTCTTTTATTATCATATTTTCAAGATAATTACATATTAGACTAGTTTATATTTATTTTTAGACTAATCTAAAATTTGTGTATTTTTATGAAATGAAAATAGCTCTCCTCTTTATTTTCTTATTGCCTATTATCGAAGTATCTGCGCAAAAAGATAGCATTCGAAAATCTTCTGTATCGGAAGTAACGGTACTGGGTAAAATGAAGGAAATGTATAAAAACGATTCTCCCATTCCCATTGAAAATTATACCAATCTATATTTTAAGAAAGCAGCAGTTTCTAATTTATTGGATGCTAGTTCTCAAATTACGGGCTTACGTCCGCAATTAAATTGTTCGGTTTGTAATACCGGTGATATCCATTTAAACGGAATGGAAGGAGCATACACCACAATATTAATTGATGGCATGCCCATCGTAAGTAGTTTATCTTCTATTTATGGTTTATCGGGAATTCCATTAAGTATGATTGATCGAATTGAAGTGATTAAAGGTCCTGCTTCAGTTTTATATGGATCGGAAGCCATGGCGGGTACTATTAACATCATTACAAAAAGTGCTACACAATCGGATTTGCTTTCTTTCGAAAGTAGTTTGTCATCCACCTTAGAAGTTTTTAATGATGTTTCGTTTCGTTGGAAGAAAAATAAAATGTTTTCGGGGTTCACGAGCATCAATCATTTTAACTATCAAAACAAATTGGATGTAAACCACGATCATTTTACCGATGTTGCTTTGCAAAATCGGATTTCCATTTTCAATAAAATAGATGCAGGTACTTCGGCACACCCATTTTTATTAGCCTTTCGAGTTGTTCATGAAAATAGATGGGGTGGAGAATTAAATTGGAAAGATCAATTTAAAGGAACAGATTCGGTATATGGTGAAACCATCAAAACGAACCGTATTGAAATAATACAATCTTGGAAAATACCGATAAAACAGAATGTGGAAATTCAGAACTCTTATGTGTATCACGAGCAGGAATCGTATTACGGTGTCGTACCATTTTTCGCAAAAAATCATACTGTTTTTAATCAAATTTCATCTCGAAAAAAATATTTAAAGAGTGAATTTCTAGTTGGACTATCATCAAAAATAAACTACTACGATGATAACACGATACTTACCCGAAACCCTGTAGACACTACTATCACCAAAGCCCAATTCGATTTTTTACCTGGACTATTTATTCAATATGAAACCATCAATAAAAGTAAATGGAAATCGATTTTCGGATTAAGAACAGATTTTCATCAGAAGCATGGTGTTATTTTTTCGCCACGAATGGCTTTGCAGTACAAATATTCTGAACTCTTAAATTATCGTTTCGGAATGGGTAGAGGATTTCGTGTGGTGAATGTATTTACTGAAGATCACGCAGCATTATCAGGCGATCGAAAAGTGGTGATATCAGAACAGCTAAATCCCG
>JBIINK010000058.1:0-12684 GCA_044337515.1 Sphingobacteriales bacterium
CTTCACCGTTTTTAATTCGGATTAAGCGATCAAGTGAACCGTTTACGCGATTAAGAACAATCATCACGACTAACAATACCACGATTAATAAAACCAATCCACCAATGGTGTAATTGTTTACCATCGTGCCATCAGTTCCAGCAGCAGCGCCAGCTGCAGGAGCAGCAGCAACTTCAGCAGGTTTGTCGCCTTCGGTTTTAATGTAAGCTAAAAGGCTATCTAACTCAGCATCGGAAAGGTTGTGATTTGGCATCACAGTTCCGTTGTACTTTTGGAATAAATCTACAGCGTATTTATCGCCACTTTTGATTACTCCTTGAGAAGCTACGATGAACTTTTTTAACAATCCTTTATCTGCCCATCTTTTGTCTACATCTTTCAATGCAGGACCGATAACTTGGCTATTAATAGCGTGACATGAAGTACAATTCGCTTTGAAAATACTTTCACCCACTTTCGCATCTTGTGCTTTTACCGAAGTAAAAGTCAACACGAAACTCGTTAACATTAAAATGGTACGAACGGATAACTTTTTAGTAATGGAGAGATGAAAACCCATATCTGTTGATAATTAATATCTTAAATTAATAATTCTTATTTCAATCTATAAAAGTGCTCTTTTCTACAGTAAAAAAAACACCTTTAGAGTGGCAAAAATAGAATATTATTTCATTCAAATGACAAATTTCTGTCTTTTCCTCTAATTTTGAAACAATCTAAATAGCGAGGAAATTGAAGGAATAATATTCTATAATTTTTTAGAAAAAAACTGACTATTGACCCAGTATCCAAGCGAAAATTAGAGGAGCTACAATAGTAGCATCCGACTCTACAATAAACTTAGGTGTATGGATGTCTAGTTTACCCCAAGTAATCTTTTCGTTAGGCACTGCACCTGAGTAACTTCCGTAAGAAGTAGTCGAATCTGAGATCTGGCAGAAATAGCTCCAAAACGGAACATCATGCCACTCTAAATCCTGGTACATCATAGGAACTACACAGATAGGGAAATCGCCAGCTATACCACCACCAATTTGGAAGAACCCCACGCCTTTACCGCCTGAGTTTGCTCTATACCAATCGGTTAAGTACATCATGTATTCGATACCACTTTTCATGGTACTCGGTTTTAGCTCCCCTTTAATACAATACGAAGCGAAAATATTCCCCATCGTAGAATCTTCCCATCCTGGGCAAATAATTGGAATATTGAGTTCTGCAGCGGCAATCATCCAAGAATTTTTAGGATCAATCTCATAGTATTGTTCCATTTCTCCGGATAATAGCATTTTATACATGTACTCATGCGGAAGGAAACGCTCGTTAGCGTCTTCGGCAGATTTCCATTGTTTTACAATATGTTTTTGAATTCTACGAAAGGCTTCTTCTTCAGGGATACAAGTATCAGTTACGCGGTTAAAGCCGTGCTCTAATAAATCCCACTCATCCTGCGGACTTAAATCGCGGTAATGAGGAACGCGTTTGTAGTGTGAGTGTGCAACGAGGTTCATAATGTCTTCCTCGAGGTTAGCACCGGTACACGAGATGATGTCGACTTTCCCTTGACGAATCATTTCGGCGAAGCTAATCCCTAATTCTGCAGTACTCATAGCACCAGCAAGGGTAACCATCATTTTTCCACCTTCAAGAAGGTGAGTTTCATACCCTTTGGCAGCATCCATAAGAGCAGCAGCATTAAAATGCAAGTAATTTTTCTCAATAAACTGTGAGATTGGACCTTTGGTTGACATAGTTGATTTTACTGTTTGCGCAAAAGTAATGAACAATTAGGAATTAGGAATTAGGAATTAGGAATTTATTTTGATGGTGCGGTAGGGGAAGTTCGTCGGAGTGTCCTCACTCCGACAGAAATTTCACGCGAAGCGCGGTACTCATTAACTGCCTCGCCGTTAGGCAAGGCAGAAGAGGACGGAGTCCTCGTGCAGAAGCAACCCCTCCTTTACCCTGAGCCCGGAGGGCTCTACTAAGGTAGATTGATGCTTATGCTATGGAAATGTATAAGTATGACAAATATAATTTTGTGGGAATTAATAACATTAAGTAATATTGACTAAGAATATTAAATTAATGAAACATTTAAATGTTGTTGCAGCAGTAATAATTAAAGATGGTAAATATTTATGCATGCAAAGAAATGCAAGTAAGTATGACTACATATCATACAAATATGAATTTCCTGGTGGCAAAGTAGAAGAAGAAGAAGATGAAATAACAGCTTTAAAAAGAGAAATAAAAGAAGAGCTTGAAATAGATATAACAATACTTGAAAAAGTTGTAACAGTTGAACATACTTATGCTGATTTTTCATTAAGCATGCATTGCTATTTATGCAATACGAATTCAAATAACATTATTTTAAAAGAGCATATAAATTATATATGGCTTGAAAAAGCTGAACTAAATACACTCGACTGGGCTGCTGCTGATATTCCAGTCTTGGATTACTTAAAATAATAAAAATGGAATTAGGAATATACGAGGCACTCGTTACTAGATTAATAACGTCAAAAATCAATAACACTTCGAAAGACTCATTTGAATTTAAGTTTTCAAAGTTGGATAAGGAGGAAGCATCAAAAGTATTATCACAACATATTGGGAATAGTATTAAACATGCATTATCGCAAATTAAAGGTGAAAATAAAATAGAATTACAAATTGAAATTGCAAATAAAATAATTCTACTTTTAAAGAATGAATTAGGATTAATTTCAATTGAAGATGACCTTATAGAATATGAAGGTAAAATTTTAAAAGCAATCTTTTCGAAGATTAATTCTAATTATGCAGATACTGATTTGCGTTTGAAAGAAATTACTCCTTATACTAGACTAAACCAAAGTGAATTATTTACTGGTGGGAATAATGGGATTTCACTTGTAAGTGAATTAAAGAAAGAAATACTTTCTTCAGATAGAATAGACCTGCTTGTCTCATTTATAAAATTTACAGGTATTAGAATATTGGAAAACGAATTACATGAATTTACAAGGAATGGAGGGAAATTAAGGGTTATAACAACATCTTATATGGGTGCTTCAGATTTTGAGGCAATACAACTTTTATCAAAGTTAGAAAACACAGAAATCAAGGTCTCATATAATACAGGCAATGAGAGATTACATGCTAAAGCCTATTTGTTTTTTCGTAATTCTGGATTTCACACTGGATATATTGGTTCGTCAAACTTTTCAAGGTCAGCTTTAACTGATGGACTAGAATGGAATATAAAAATAACTTCAAATGAAATTAATCATATTATAGATAAATTTCAAAAAACTTTTAATAGCTATTGGGAAAATAATGAATTTGAAAGCTATGATAATAATAAAGATGTTGAAAAATTAAAGTCTGCATTAAATAGTGGGAAGATATACAAACCCGAAACTTCTAGTATATCGTATTTCGATATCAAGCCATATAACTATCAGAAAGAAGTTTTAGAAAAACTGCAAGTTGAAAGAACTATACATAATCGTTATAGGAATTTAGTCGTTGCAGCTACAGGTACAGGTAAGACTGTGATTTCAGCTTTTGATTTTAAAAATTATATTACAAGTAACCCAAATGCAAAATTATTATTCGTAGCACATAGAAAAGAAATTTTAGAACAATCCATTAATACATTTAGAGGTATTTTGAAAAATAATAATTTCGGTGAGCTATTTGTAGATGGTATTCAACCTAAGAATTATGAGCAGATATTCACAACAACTCTAACTTTAAAAAACAGGTTAGCTGAACTCAAATTGACTAAGGATTACTTTGACTTTATAATTATTGACGAGGTACATCATGTCTCTGCAAGTAGTTACAGATATATAATTGAATATTTCACTCCTAATATTTTATTAGGTTTAACTGCTACTCCTGAAAGAATGGATGGAGAAAATATTTTAGTAGACTTTTGTGATCGTATAGCTGCTGAAATCAGATTGCCTGAAGCAATTGAAAAGGGACTGCTTTCTCCATTTCAGTATTTTGGAATTTCTGATAGTGTCGACTTATCAAATGTAAAATGGGAGCGTGGTAAATACTTGACAAACGAACTGAGTGCATTATTTACTTCAAATGAAAAGCGTGTCTCTGAAATTATATATAACCTAGAACATTACACTAAAGACATTAATGATCTTAGGGCAATTTGTTTTTGTGTAGATATTGAACATGCTAAGTTTATGTCTAGAAAGTTCAAGGAAGCAAACTTGAAATCAAATTACCTTGTCGCTGAAAACTCGAGTTATCGAACTGAAATACGTAAACAATTAGAAAACAAAGAAATTAACTACTTATTTGTTGTGGATATTTTCAATGAAGGAGTAGATATACCAAATATAGATACAGTATTATTCTTGAGACCGACCGAGAGCTTAACTGTTTTTTTGCAACAATTAGGAAGGGGACTGAGATTAGCAGAGAACAAAGAGTGCTTAACAGTATTGGATTTCGTATCTAATGCTAGACCAGAATATGATTTTGAGGGGAAACTCAGATCTTTGATTGGTAAAACTACTACTTCAGTGTTGAAAGAAGTTGAAGACAACTTTCCACATTTGCCTATTGGTTGCACAATTATACTAGAAAAGAAAGCGAAGGAAATAATTTTATCCAATATTAAAAATGCGACATCTCCTAGAAAGAATAATATTATTAACAGAATTATTAATTTCGAACACCAAACTACTTTAGAACTTAATTTATCAAATTTCATAAAAATCACACATTTACCATTACAACTTATATATAATTATGGAGGCTGGAAAAGATTATGCCAATTAGCTGGGAAACATTCAGATTTTACTACTGTGAATGAAACTGTAATAATATCTGCTATAAAAAAGAAATGGCTGTCTACTCAATCTACAACATATTTTAAATTCATTTTAAAACTAGCTAAAATAAATTTTAAATGCGATATAAGTAATTTTGATGAGATAGAGAGAAAGATGCTACTTATGTTGCATTTTGATATTTGGCAGAATCACAATACTTCTAATTCGTTAAAGGATAGTATAGAAAAAATAGGCGAAAATGAAATACTTGTACATGAGATTATAGAAATAGTTGAACTTTTAATAAATAATATTGATTTTCTTGAACAACCAATTCAACTACCTTATAAACAACCAATTTCTTTACATTCAAGGCATACTAGAGATCAAATATTAGCAGCTTTTGGATTTAGTACTTTTGAAAACAAGTCAAGCAATAGAGAAGGTATTGCATTTTCACGTGAGTTAAACACAGAGCTACTATTTATAGATCTTGTGAAATCAGAGGAAGATTTTTCTCCTACAACGATGTATAACGATTACGCAATTAGTGAAAAACTATTCCATTGGCAATCTCAAAATAAAACTCGTGAAGATTCCGGAGTTGGACTAACGTATAAAAACCATTCTGCAAATGAAAAGATCATCTTACTTTTCATTAGAGAAACAGCTAATGACGAATTTAATAATACTAATGGATATGTATTTGCAGGACAAGCAAATTTTGTAAATTCTAATGGCTCTAAACCTATGAATATAACATGGGAATTGAATGAGCCCTTACCACCATATTTAATGAAAGCCTCAGCAAAAATGTTAGTTGGGTAGTTCAGTAACTCCCCCTCCCCTTCACACAATGCCTTACCCCACCACGAGGGTTCTCCAAGTCGCCATTGTAGAGTGGAATAATATGGCAATGAAAGTGAAATGCCAATGTTTGATTAGCCACGAAATATATTTAGAACAGTAAACCTTGTCATTTTAGTAAGTGTGTAATAGGTTGGAATTGATAACACTACGGCTTTAAATAAATGATAGATTATTTCTAATTCCCAATTTCTAAAAGAAAATTGGATTGATACCAATAAATACTTCTGCAAAACCATATACATTCCTTTCCTCATCATATATTCCAAGTGGTGTTTCGAGATTTACTAATTTGTTTTTGTATAAATGGGTTATTTTTGAAAAACCAAAGGTTTTATTAAAAATTATTTTATTCTCGCTCCAGTTAACTAATTCACCTTTTATTACTTTTATATCGGAATTATACTGATTTAGCCATTTCAAATATTGTTTATATAAACCAATGACTTCATTAATGCTTTCCGGCTTCACAAATGAATCCAAGTTTAGTTTTTCAATATAATTCTCTAAATCCTTTGTAATTGTTTCAAAATCTTCATTATGACCAAGGAAATGGAATATGTTTAACAGTAATAATTTTTTAGTGCCTTGATGATTTAAAGTCCAATTATAATTTAAAATAGTACAAATACTTAATAATTTTAACCTTCTTTTTTTTTCAATCCAAACGTTATATTCCTTATCGTTTTTGATTTCTACTTGTTTTGTAAGAAGAAACAAATAAGACCCTAACCCGTCTATTAGATAATCATTTATACAAAAGTAATCACTGTCATTACTCCAAAATTTCGGAGAAAAATAGGAGTGTTTAAGTGTTTGGCTTGCAGTTTTGTCAACATATTTAATTTTTACAGCTGGGTTGTCTTTTAAATATTCTATAAGAGCACTAGCTTTATTTTCATTAATTGTATAACTCACTTCATTTTTCAGATTACCATTTTGTTTTTCAAGTTTTTGTAATAAAAATTGTTTTTCTATTGTACACAAAATATTGATATCTGAATATTGTAATTTTAATATTGATTTATTTTCAAAAAAAGTTTCATTTCTTTTCTTCAAAACAATGTGAAATCCAATTAATAATGCATTCAATTGATGTAAAGTATCTAAACTTTTTTCATCTGTGTGTGTAATTATTTTAAAATGATTAGCTTTTTGAGGATATAATGAATTTGTAATTTTTTTAATTGTCTTTTCAATTTTATTCCCAATTCGCAAACCAGTTTCAAATGGAACATGAATTCTACTGCTTGAGATGCTTTTGACTTCATCGTCTAAACCATTTACACCAGCTATTAAAGCAGCCTCTTCTATGCTTTCGGAAACGTCTTCTACTGAATTTACTTCAAAATTTAAACTATTCAGGAACTCCTCAATCCTTGAAAAGGTATATTTATTAAAGCTTTCGTTCCCAATAACATTAGCACTGTTTTTATTGAACTCATTTTCAGATATTGATTCGACTTCTTCAATATCTTCTATCTCTTTTTTATTATTCTGATTGTCTTTGGAATTCTTATTCTCGCTGAAATCAGACTTTAAAAAAATAAAATCAATCAATTCTTCTAATTCAAAATCACCAAAAAAATCGGAATTTAATAAAGAGTTGAAATGTGCAATCCTCGAATCGGGATTGGTATTTAATAGAAATGCTTTTTGATGAATTAGAGCATAATTAGATATCCTTTCAAATGAATTAAATATTGCTAATCTAAAAGGTTTAACAAGTTTTTTATTTTCAATATTTATGATGGTATGTTCATTTAAACAATCTATTTCTTGATTTAAAATATTTAAACCATTCGCATCTTCAACACAAATATTTAATTCCATACTGAGTTTGCTTTCAGAATAAATAGATATATCATTTCCATCGATTTCAACATTATTTATAAAAACCGAATAATTAAATTTTTCATTTTCATTAGATGCAATTTGACCTTTGAAATCATAATCACTTATTGAGTAATTTCCTTTTGGGGGGTAATTAATACCCAAATCTTTAAAATAATCTTTTGGTTTTTTAATATGTGTTAAAATTGAAATTTCACTGTTATTTATATTATTTGAATTACTACCAAAGGCTTCGCTTGTTGCATTAGCACTGCCAAAAAGAAAATAGGTTTCATTTTCATATTCAAATTGAATTGCTTTAGCGTGTAATCTATTGCTACTATACTTTTCGACTCTATTCAAATTATTCCAATCTGAAAATTCAATTTTATATTTGTTTTCAGATTTATATGGAACAGAACCATACAAGGGATCGACAATGCAGTGAACTTTATGTGGTTGGAAATCTAGGATTAATTTATCTAAAAACGAACCATTAGTATTGTAGTATGGCGATAGTATTTTTATGGATTTTGGGTTCTTTGGTAAATTATCAACTAGAGATTTATATATACTTTTTTCTATAAATGTAAATAGCATTTCGAAAGATTCCTCTTTATTTACAATAGTTTTAGTTGTAATTTCAATATTTGATAAATTATTAAACCAATTTGAATTTTCATTTATCCAATTTAATTTTAACAGGTTGGTTCCAAATACAAATGGTTCTAATTTCTTTAGATAATTTGCTATTTCTACAAAAAATCCTTCTGTTACTTTATCTGTTTCCGTAATATGAAAACTCCCCCAAATTTCTTCATTGGAGCTTAAACCAGAACTTGTTAAATTACCAGAACCAATTGCTAAAAAACCTTTTGTTTTACCTACTGCTAATAATATTTTTGGGTGAAAGGCTCCAATCATTTTGATTGGAGTGATACTATAACCCGCTTTGTTATCCAATAATTCACTACCAACAAAACTATTTATTTGCTTTTCAAACTGATATGCATCTACATAGATATTGATATTTGTTATACCTGCTTGTCTTAATTTTGGTAAAACTCTTTGCTCAAAAAATATAAAATCGAATGAAAAACAAGTTATTATACAACTATGGTATTTTCTTTTATCACTACCTAATAAGTCTAAAATATTATGCCTATCTATCATAATTAAAGCGAATTGAAAAGTTCTATACCAATATTTGTTAAGTCTTTTCTATCTTCATTTATGAGCTGCATATCCACTAAGAAATTAATCAATGTATTCAATCTTGGAGAAGAATAAGCATATTCAACATCATCAATAAAACGGATTAATCCATCTTCGCGAATGAATTTTTCAGTTGATTGAGTGTTATTCATTTTCTTTAATGAAACCCATTGATGTCTTATAATTACATACTTTTTTAAATAATACTTTACAAAATCTTTTAATGATAATTCATCATTGTTTTGAATCGATATTATTGAAGAAATGAAACTACTATTTGAATTTAATTCATAGGTTTTAGTAAGTTGGTTTAGTCTATCAAGTTCGGATTTATTATTGAACATCAATTTTTTAACCAAGAGTATATTATAACCAATTTTTTGAAAATTATCATTTATTTTTTGAATTTCATCAACTACTTCTTCCTCCGATAAATCAATAATTGCTAGTTGTTTGAAAGTTTTATTTTTATCAATAAATTTTTCTTTTACTAAAAACACTTCAACTTGATTTGCAATATTATCAATTAGTATTTCTTCTTCAACCCAATTACCATTACTCTCTATATTAAGAATTTTCAAAAATATTGACAATGTGCCTGAACACGCCATATGCCAGAATTGCTCTAACTGATAAAAGTACCATAGCGAAAATGTTTCGTCTATTTCATTATCAATTATTCCTTTGGAATGGTAAGCATCAAAAGTTAATCTATAATCAAAAAATGCATCATCATAAATTTTTACTTTTTCTAAAACTAATTGAATAGTTCTTTTTCTGAATAACTTTGATTTTATTTGTTTAGGCTCATCATTACCTGTTATTAATTGCCAAATCAAGTTATGCTCTTTTGTATTTATTGGAATTTTAAGCATATTGAAAGATCCAATAAGTATATCAATCTCTGACTGGGTAATGATTCCTTTCTTCATTATATCAACAAATAATTGAGCTATTTCTGAACCTAAATTTTCTTCAAATGCTATTGCTAATTGATACCCTGATATTTTATTTTCAATTTCAAATTCTGTTCTTATAAAGAATTCACTATTGATATCAAACTCCCGAATTAGATTGAGCTGCTTTAATGAACTGACATAATTTTGTCCGAAAATACCTCTTGGGTTTTTCCAATAGGTTCCGTCTTTGGCTTGTTTTTCTTCACCAGTGCCAATTGTTAAATCAAATGCGTTTTGTGATGTGTTGTATAGTTCTAATGCCTTGGTTATACCTCCAATGCCTTGAACTCCAGTTTTGGCTGCTAATAATGACAAAATAAATTCCGCTCTTCGTAAATGGTCAAACTGTTCTTTCTTACTTGGTTTGCTGATGTATTTTGCATAACAATGAAAAAACCAGCAGTAAAAAGAGTAATACCTAATACGGTCGGTTACATTGTTTAAACCTGGTAATAATAAATCAAAGGTTTTGCTGCCAGTATTTAAAAGCCCCAAAGGATCTTGCCCAACAATATGAACTAATGGCTCTCCTAAAAATGGTGATGCTATTTTGTTTTTCTCGAATTGTTGTACGCTCATTTTGGAAATTCTATTTATAAATCTTTACTGTAACTAGTTTTATGCTCTAATACTTTTAGCATATCCGATTCTAGCTTGAAATCTAGCTGAACTTCAGTTATTAAATTAATTAATTTTATAATTAATACCAATACGTAAAACTACGTAGTGAAAATTGCAAAATTTATGTTGAAAAAAATTGATAACTGCAAAATTGATGTGTGAGGGCACATTTGGGCAAATACAACTACGTAGTGAAAAATGAAGTCGGATTTTTGAAAAAGGAATATTTTAGTAGTTCCCCTTCCCCTTCACACAATGCCTAACCCCACCTCGAGGGTTCTCCATATCACCTTTATAGCGTGGAATAATATGGCAATGGAAATGGAATACGGTTTGGCCGGCGTGTTCGCCGCAGTTCATGCCGATGTTGTAGCCATCGGGTTGGTATTCTTTTTCTATTATGGATTTGGCAACATCAATAATAGCCGGAAGTGCTAGTTTTTCTTCTGCAGTTAATTCGAAATAATCTTTACGTAAGGCATTGCTAATAATTAACAAGTGCCCAGGTGAAACAGGAAATCCATCTTTGATGATGAAATAATATTCGTCCTTGTACAGGGTGCTTTGCTCGGGAATTTCTAAAAAGTTTTTCATTAAAATGTACCTGGTAATTCAATGCTTGGTTTCCAAGGTTGAATAGATAAAGATAAGGCTAAATTATATTGCTGTTGTAAAAAAGCTGCTCGTTGTTTTGCAGTTTTACCCGTTTGGTTAATAATAGTTTCCGCTAAAGGGTGTTTACTCTCAATGTAAAATTCATTACGATTATACAAGCGATGTAAAAATCTCTCTTCTGGGATTTTAGCGTTCTTCTCTAAATTTATTTTACGTTCCGCCAATACTAAATTCCATACACCATTAATGTTTGCGCCTGTTTTGGCGTGTGCGGCTTTGTTTACATGTGGGAAAAAATGATCAACTGCACAAGTATTCACTTCATTTTTATTAATTGAAATATCTTGGTAAGAATAGAAACATTTTCCTTTTTGATAGCCGTTCAAGGCATCACGTACTGAAGTCACATCTATTCTTGGTATTGAGTTCTGTTCTATAAAAAATAAAGATTTGCTTTCATCATACTTTACTTCAAGCATGTTTGGATTTAATTTTAAGTTCCAAGCGGTCTCTACTAAACTCCAACGGGCTTCTACTTCTTGCTCTAAGTTGCGGTATTGAAACAACTCTTTTATTTTTAATAAATCGTCGGTTATCACAATTTCCTTTTTACCAGCACTGTAATTTTTTTCGTAAAATTTATTCGGAATTACTCCGCCATTTACATTTTGAAAAGCATCTATTACATTATTAAACCCATGCTTAATAGTTAATCGATATAGTTCATCTTCTAAAATTCTACCTTTAGAAAATTCCCGACAAGCAGTTAGAAATTTACTTGTTTTAGAACTCCCTTGTTTATCAGATTTTGAAATATGATTTACCACCGAATCGGCAAATGGTTTAGCTAAATCTTGTAAAGAAATATTCGTTTTCTCTTTGTCGATTAACTCCAATAAGGCCTTCGCAAAAGCAAACTTGTAAGTAGCCGAATTCTTTCCAAATAAAATTAATGCTCTCCATTGAGACTCTATTGAGGGGTCGTTTATTTGGAACTTTGTATTCATAATTTATTCTTCTAAGAGCATAGTAATCCCTTTTATAAAGGTATAAAATAGATTTATAAGAATTAATTAGTCGGGTTACTGCCTTGGCAGGGAACAATTTTGAATTATGAATTATGAATTTTGAATTCTAAGTTGAAATAAATCAATTAAACAATTGTTCAATGCCTGCGTCAGACGAGGGTCAAATTATAATTTACGCATTTGCACATCTACGCATTTGCACATTGGAAACCCCTACGGGGTATTGGGGATCGGGGGTGCTATCTTTTTGCTAAAGTGATTTGGCTCCTACGGAGCCTAGGGTTCTATTGGCGAAGGGTCGAACTGGCGAAATCGTGATGCACTGAAAGAGTAGAGCCCTCCGGGCTCTGGGCATGAGGTGGTGGCTTGTCGCAACGACCTCGTCTTAAGACGAGGTTGTTAATGAGTGCCACGCTCCGCGTATAATTTGCACCTCGTCTATCGCCGAGGCAGGCATTTACGCATTTGCACATCTGCACAACTTGTCCCGTTTATACGGGATTGATCAATTTGCACCTCGTCTATCGCCGAGGCAGGCATTTACGCATTTACGCATCTGCACATTTGCTAGTTTCGGGCAAAGCCCAGCAACCTCAACACATTCCCTTGGTCGGCGAGTTTCATCGCGTTGATGTATTCCGTACGGCTGGTGCTGGCTTCGTGGAGGTTGGTTTTGTTCCAAGAAAATAATTCGCGTTTGAAAATATGTTGGATGATGATGTCGGCCATGATGCGGGAGTGCCTGCCGTTGCC
>JBIINK010000109.1:0-3505 GCA_044337515.1 Sphingobacteriales bacterium
ACGGACAAGAATTATGGAATAAAGAGCTGAATAAAATTCAAATTGAAACACTCCATAAAGATGACTTGGTAAATTTTTACACTTCAGTATATCACACGTGTTTAAGTCCGACGATTTATAATGATGTTGATGGAAGATATAAAGGCCTCGATCAAAACATTCACACGGCTACCAATTTTACTAACTACACGACCTTTTCTTTGTGGGATACTTACAGAGCTTTACATCCTTTATTCAACATTACACAACCCACTAGAAATAGCGACATGGGCAGTTCGATGTTAGCGCACTACTCGCAAAGTGCAGAACACATGTTACCTGTATGGTCGCATTATGCGAATGAAAATTGGTGCATGATAGGCTATCATAGCGTGTCGGTTATTGCTGATGTAATTATGAAAGGCAATGCAAAGTTTGATGTCAATATAGCGCTAGATGCTTGTGTAAATACAGCACGAAATCGCAACTACGACGGACTAGGATATTACATCGACAAAGGGTATGTACCCGAAGATAAAAGTGGAGCATCCGTTTCTAAAACCCTTGAATACGCTTACGATGACTGGTGTATTGCACAAATCGCAAAGAAAATAAATCGTAAAGAGATTTATGAAGAATTTACTGCGAGATCGGAAAATTACAAGAATGTGTATGACGCTTCAATTGGATATATGCGTCCACGTTTAAACGATGGAACCTTTAAAAAAGAATTTGATGTATTGAGTACGAATCAAGCAGGCTATATCGAAGGAAACTCTTGGAATTATAGTTTGTACGTTCCACATCAACCTAAATCATTAATAAAAATGATGGGTGGTGAAAATGCATTTGCACAACATTTAGATTCGTTGTTTACGATGGAATTGCCAGATAAATATTTTGCCGAAACGGAAGACATTTCTCGAGATGGAATAATCGGGAACTATGTACATGGCAATGAGCCTTCGCATCATGTAGCGTATTTATTTAACTATGCAAATCAACCTAAAAAAACACAAAAGAATGTACGCAACATCATCTCTAAAATGTATCATACAGGTGCTGATGGCTTAGGTGGTAATGATGATTGCGGACAAATGAGTGCTTGGTATATTTTTAGTGCGATGGGCTTCTACCCTGTTGCTCCAGGATCTACAGATTACGTGATGGGTAGTCCTTTAGTAAAAAGTGCAACAATCAATTTAGAAAACGGAAACACATTTAGCATCGAAGTAAAAAACCAAAGCGATAAAAATGTTTATGTGAAAAAGATGATGCTCAATGGAAAACCACTTGAGGGATTTATCTTGAAACACGAGGAGATTATGAAAGGAGGAGTACTTGTTTTCTATATGGGAAATTAAGTTTTGACTTCTTGACACTAGACCACTTGACAAAAATACTTAATACCTGATACACGATACTCGATACTCGATACCCGATACCCATTACCCATTACCCATTACTCATACAATAAAAAAAGCCTCCTAGAAATCTAGAAGGCTTTAGTGGTGATACTCGGATTCGAACCAAGGACACAAGGATTTTCAGTCCTTTGCTCTACCAGCTGAGCTATATCACCCTTTTGGGTCTGCAAATGTAGCATCTTTCTGCATTTTAAAAAATCTTTTTTGAAATTTTCCGGAAAGCATTTAAAATCAGTCTATATTGATAAAAAACACGAGCGTAATTATAAATAAAGCGATAAAAGCTTAAATTCGCAGGAAGTGTAAGAAGATATGGTATTACAAATTTTATTCATTGCCCTTACGGCGTTTGCCGTGTACTGGTTCTCTAAAAACGCAGGCAAGATTCGCCGCAACATTCTCTTAGGCAGAGACATCGACCGTTCCGATCGTTCATCAGAACGTTGGATGACGATGATAAAAGTGGCCTTCGGACAAACAAAAATGGCCGCTCGTCCGGTTCCATTTATTTTCCATTTTCTGATCTATGCAGGCTTTATCATCATCAACCTTGAGGTGCTAGAGATCATTATCGACGGTGCTTTTGGCACTCATCGTATATTTGCTCCCCTTTTAGGCGGATTATATAATTTCCTTATTGGCTCATTCGAATTCCTTGCTTTAGGAGTTTGGTTAGCCTGTGTAATCTTCTTTGCAAGAAGAAACATCGTTAAACTAAAACGATTCTCAGGTACTGAAATGACAGCTTGGCCCAAGTCGGATGCGAACTATATTCTAATTACTGAAATCTTATTGATGTCGGCGTTCTTAATCATGAATGCGGCCGACTTCAAACTACAACAACTTAATATTTCACATTACATACAAGCGGGAGCCTTCCCAATTTCGGGCTTCTTGGTAAACCTTTTACCGAGTGATGCACATGGATTAGAACTTATCGAACGTTCATGCTGGTGGTTCCATATTTTAGGAATATTAGCATTCTTAAACTATGTGCCGTACTCTAAGCACTTCCATATTTTCTTAGCCTTCCCAAATACTTACTTCTCTAACTTAGAAGCAAAAGGTAGATTAACGAATATGAAATCGGTAACTAACGAAGTGAAAGCGATGCTCGACCCAAGTTTTGTTCCTGATGCTAGTGTTGCTCCAGGAAGATTTGGTGCGAAAGATGTGCAAGACCTTACTTGGAAGCAATTAATGGATGCCTACACTTGTACCGAATGCGGACGATGTACTTCTGTTTGCCCGGCTAACCAAACAGGGAAATTATTATCTCCTCGAAAAATTATGATGGATACTCGTGACCGCTTAACTGAAGTGGGATTGAACATCGATAAAAATGGGAAGGAAGCAACAGACGACAAAGCGTTATTAGACAACTATATCTCTAGAGAAGAGTTATGGGCTTGTACCTCTTGTAATGCATGTACAGAAGCTTGTCCAGTGAACATTGATCCTTTATCAATCATTGTTGATATGCGTCGCTATTTAGTGATGGAAGAATCGGCTGCACCAAGCAGTTTAAATGCTATGCAAACAAATATTGAAACAAATGGTGCCCCTTGGAAGTTTTCTCCAAGTGACAGAGCAAATTGGACTCAATCGAATTAACGAATTGGCGAACTATCGAAATTACGAAATACGAAAAGATGAATTTAGAAGAAGCATTAGACGAGAACGGAAATCATATTAGTCCGAAGTTACCGCAAGAAGTAAAAAACTTTTTGATTGACATTGATGGAACGATATGTGATGATATTCCGAATGAAGAACCGGAGCGTATGGAAGATGCTGTCATCTATGAAGGTGCATTGGATATGATTAACAAATGGTTTGAAGAAGGACATATTATTACCTTCTTTACATCACGTACTGAAGAACACCGACCTGTTACAGAACGCTGGTTAGCGAAACATGGCTTCAACTACCATGGAATTCTTTTTGGTAAACCTCGCGGAGGAAATTACCATTGGATCGACAATCACATTGTTCGCGCAACACGTTACGAAGGAAAATTCACAGAGCTTGTTATGGCCGATGCGAAGATTCAAGTCTTTAAAGGCTAGAATTTAGAATTGAGACATTAGAATTGAGAA
>JBIINK010000020.1:0-38851 GCA_044337515.1 Sphingobacteriales bacterium
GATTGCTGATATTGTAGCGATACTAGGGTCGATTGATATTGTGCTGGGCGAGGTAGATAGATAATATGCTAGTCTGCTAGTATGCTAAACTAATATGTTAATATGTTAATGGGATAATATGTTAATGGGATAATATGTTAATCTAATGTGTTAATGTGCTAATTTCAAAAAAATGAATAAATTTTATTAGCACATTGGCTAATTAGCACATTAGCACATTAAATTAATTTGAATTTGGCCAGCTTCTCCTCCAACTGTTCTATTTTGAAAGGTTTCTCGAGGGTATCGTCCATCCCTGCTTCCATGCAATGTTTTTCGTCGTCGCCAAAAGATCCTGCAGTGATGGCAATAATCTTAGGTCTGTTATCTGCATAGCGTGAAATGATCTCTTTAGTTGTTTCTAAGCCATTCAAATCAGGCATTTGAACATCCATCAATATTAAGTCATATTGAGAATGACTTAGCTTCTCTAATACCTGAAGACCATTAGTAGCGAGTTCTAAGTTATAACCAGCTTTTTCAATTACCTTTTTAATGAGCAACTGATTCACCAAATTGTCTTCAGCTAAGAGAATACGTATATTCGCATTAGATGAAATGAAAGTCATGAAGTTTGTTTGTTGTTGTTGTTGTTGTATTGTTTTCATTTCAAAAATAGTTATTTATTTTTCAAGTTTTAACTCTTTTACCGCTAATATTTTATGATTCGACCTGCAAACATAAACGACCTCGAGAGAATCGTTGACATATACAACCAAATCATTCCTCTAAGATACGTTACAGCAGACCTTACTCCTGTTACTGCCTCTAGTAGAATTGAATGGTTTCATCAATTTAATGAAAGCCGACCTATTTTTGTATACGAAAACGACGTTGAAATAGTTTCATGGGCCAGTTTGAGAAGTTTTTATGGAAGGCCTGCTTATCAAAATACAGTAGAAATTGGGATTTACATCGACGAAAAATACCGCAAACTAGGAATAGGCGAAGAAATGCTTTTGCACGTTCAGGCTGCTGCGAAGCAAATTGGTATCGAAACCATCCTTGCTTTTATCTTCGCTACAAATGAAGGAAGTGTTCGCTTTTTTAAGAAACATGGATACGTACAATATGGCCTATTACCTGAAGTTGCTGAGATAGATTCTCAAAAAATAGACCTAATGATTTTAGGCTTGAAACTTTAACAAAAAAAAGGAGCCCCAATGCAATCGGAGCTCCTAACCTAACTAACCTAAATTATTGAAAAACCACTTTATAAAAAAGTGTCCTATTTAAAGGCATTTTAACTATAACGCTTCTTCTACTGATTTAGTTTTACCAAACCACTTTTGTTTTAAATTAGTAACCAATAAATACATTACTGGAACTAAAATAAGCGTTAAGAACGTTGCAAAAATCAACCCGAATATCATGGTCCATGATAATGGTCCCCAGAAGGCAACGTTATCCCCTCCAAAGTAAATGTGCGGACTAAAGTGAGTAAGTAACTCAGCAAAGTCCATATTCAATCCTACAGCCAATGGAATTAATCCAAGCATCGTAGCAAATGCAGTTAACAATACCGGTGTCATACGTGTTCTACCTGCTTCAAGCACGGCATCATAAGCCGACATCCCTTGAGATACCATCAGATCCGCGAACTCTACCAGTAGAATTCCATTCCTCACTACAATTCCGGCTAAGGCGATAATACCTACTCCCATCATTACCATCGACATCGTCATTTTGAATATCGTAATACCCAGAAGTACTCCGATGATACTGAAGAAAATTTCACTCAGAATAATGATTGGCTTACCAATAGAGTTGAACTGAGTAACCAAAATAATTAGGATTAATCCGAACGATACAAATAATGCAGTACCTAAGAATTTAACCGTTTCCATTTGCTCCTCTTGCTCACCTGCCATTCTAACACTCACACTGTTTGGTGCATTAAATTGATCAAGCTCTGTTTGAATATTCGCTACCACCTCATTAGGGTTATAAGCTCCCAATACGTTTGATGATAGAATGATGATACGTTTTTGTTGCTTACGTTTAATACCTCCGTAAGTGTTTACATATTTAATATCTGCGAATGATGATAAAGGTACCTGACGAATCATTCCACCCATACCCATATCGCGATACGTAACACTCATATTCTTTAATATATCTAAGTTATTGCGTTGATCTTCTTGCGCACGAACATTAATTTCATAATCGTCTTTTACATCTCTGAATTTAGAAACCTCTTTACCAAATAAAGCTGTTCTTAATTCCATTGCCACTACTCCCGACGAAATCCCTTCTCTATTTGCACGCTCACGATCGATATCAAAAATAATTTCAGGTTTATTATTCATAAAGTCTGATTTCAATTCTTCAATACCGGCAATGTTTTTCTTATCTAAATATGATTTTAATTTTACAGATGTCGATACTAATGAATCTAAGTTGTCACCTGTAATCTCAATTGAAATTGGTTTCGCTGTTGGCGGACCCGATTGCTCTTGAGTTACTGATATTTCAGCACCTGGGATACCTTTTACGGCTTCACGAATTTTATCTAAGTATTCTGAAGTCTTAACTCCATGACGTTCTCCGAATTCCACGAATGCAACCGATACTTTACCGCGGTTAGTATAATTTCCTTGATCTTCATCTTGTGGATCGGTAACTCCTACCGTAACGTTAGAAATAATTGAAGTAACAACTGGGTTATCTTTTCCAACAACAGTCATCACTCTTTTCTCTACTTTCTTAATTACTTCATTAGTATACGATTGATCAGTACCTACAGGTAACTTCACATATACATACACAAAGTTTGGTTCACCCGATGGGAAGAATACAAATTTTGGAGTTCTTACCATCATAAACATAATGGTTAAGATGAATAATCCAAGGGTGCTCGCTAACATGGTCCATGGACGGTGTAATGCCCAATTTAATTTCTTAGCATACCAATCTTGGAACTTTGGCCAATGTGTATTCTGGAAATTATAAATAACTTTCTCTAAGTAGAAATGATGTAACAAGTAAAATCCAGTGATGATTACTACTAAGTTTCCGAAACCGAAATTAATAAGATAAGCCACAACAGCTACAATACCCATACGGATAAGGTTCTTACGAACAGACTTATCAAATGTTGGTTTATCTTCATTATGTGAATGCGGTTTCATGAAATCAACCGCAAATACTGGATTGATAATGTACGCAACTAATAACGATGCTAACAAAGTGATGATTAACGTTACCGGTAAGTAGAACATGAATTTACCAATAACACCTGGCCAAAATAATAATGGTACAAATGGTGCAAGGGTCGTTAATGTTCCAGAAAATACTGGCATAAATACTTCTCCTGTTGCAACTTTCGCTGCTTTCTTAATTGGCACTTTGCCATTATCAAAAACACGGTGAGTATTTTCAATTACCACAATGGCATCATCTACTACAATTCCCAATCCTAATAAGAATGAGAAAAGTACTATCATGTTCATCGTATAACTAAATCCGAATACACCACCTAAGGCAGGCATCGCAATAAATGCAATACACATCGATAGTGGAACCGATAAGGCTACGAAAATAGCGTTCGTTACTCCCATGAAGAACATGAGGATAATCGTTACTAATATAAATCCGATGATAATTGTATTGATCAAATCGTGTAAGGTTACACGTGTTTTGTTTGATTGATCTCCTGTAATGGTAACATCTAATCCCTTAGGCAAATCGTTCACTTTCATATCAGCAACAATTGCACGAATTTTATCTGATGCCTCAATTAAGTTTTCACCACTACGTTTTTTTACGTTTAAGGTAATTACATTCTTACCATATAAACGTGCATAACTTTCTTGCTCTTTAAATCCATCAACTATGGTTGCAATATCTTTTAAATATACTGAACCACCTGTTGGCGTTTTAATAATGGTATTCCCGATTTCAAATGCATTCGGGTATTCTTTCTTAATGTTTAATGTTCTACGAACACCATCAATCTTAATAGTACCACCCGATGCCGAAATATTCTCCGAACCAATAGCACGCTCAATATCGGTAAATGAAATTTGTGCAGATGTCATTCGATTCAAATCCACATTGATTTGAATTTCTTGCTCTAATGCTCCAACAACATCTACTCCCGAAATCTCTTTTAAGCCTTCTACTCTATCTTTCAGATCATCTGCGTAGTCTTTTAATTTTTTCAAATCAAAATCGCCCGAAAGATTTAAATATAAAATAGGAAGGTCGGAAAGGTTAATGTCTATTACATCTGGTTGTGATGGTAAGTTTGAAGGAAGATCCGTTTTTGCTTTATCTACCGCATCTTTTACACGTTGCTTTGCTTCCTTAATATCTACGTTTGTATTAAACTCTGCCGTGATAAAAGAGAAATCTTGAAATGAATTCGAAGTAATTTTCTTTAATCCAGGTGTTGACTTTAATTGTTTTTCTAATTGTTTCGTTACCAAAGTCTCCATGTTTTGTGGAGATGTACCAGGGTAAATTGTTCTCACAAAAATCTTTGGAATAGTGATTTCTGGGAAATTTTCCTTTGGTAAACTTTGATAAGCAAAGAACCCGAGTATGAAAATCAATACCGTGATTACATACACTGAGGTCTTGTTATCTATGGCCCAACTTGAGGGCTTAAATTCTTTGTGTTCGTCTTTCATCTTTGAAATATTGAGTAGCGAAAAATTATAAATTAATTAAATCACCTTGGTTCAACTCTTGGTAACCTACTGTAATTACACGGTCGCCAACAGATAAGCCCGATAGAATTTCTGCAGTACCACGATATACTTGACCAACTTTAACAGCAGCTTTCTTCACTGTTAATTTACCAGCTTCTTCAATAGCGATGTAAACATAATTACCTTCTTGATCTGCTTGGATAATATTCATTGGAACTGTTAATGCATTGTTTGTTGTGTAATCAATAATTTTCAATACACTAATCATATTCGGACGATACTCTGCATTATTACCTAAGTTTACTTCAACTTTGAAAGTACGACTCATTGGACTAATTGCTTTTGCAGCGAAGTTGATTTTACCAGTAATTTCTTTTTTCAAATCTGGGAATACAACAATAACGGCATCACCTGCACCTACTGAGTTTAAATAGCTTTCGGCAAGTTCAGCAGTTGCTTTCAACTGACTAGAATTAATTACTCTGAATGCTGGACGAGCTCCGTTTACCATCTCTCCTTCTTTCACGTCAGCTTGATCAACGATACCATCTATTGGTGATTTGATGTTTGTATTATCTAATTGCTCTTTAGCAGTTGCTAAACTGTTCTCTAAAGCTTCTTTGTTGTTCTTCGCTTGTAAGTACGCTACCTCTGTACCAATTTTTTGATCCCAAAGATTTTTTTGTTTATTGTAAATAGTAGTCACTAATTCTAAACGAGTTTTTAACTCTTCCATGTTTTTAGAAATTAAAGCATCATCAATTTTTGCTAATACTTGTCCTTTTTTAACTTGTTGCCCTACTTGTGCATATACCTTTGTTACCGGCCCCATGCTACGTGGAAACACGTTGATGTTTTGATCCGATTGTACCTGACCGTGTATTTCTACATAATGTGTAAATGAAGTGATGGCTACAGTATCTACTGCTACGAATTTCACTTTCTGATTTTCGTTAGGGTTTTCTTTTGCAAGTTCCGCTTCTAAATCAGCAATTTTTTTAGTGATGTCTGAATGCTCTTTCTTTAATTTTTCTAGTTCTGCTTTCTTATCAGTTCCAGCGTTTTTTCCGCAAGCTACGATGATGCTTGCTGCGGTAAGTAATATTAATATACGTTTCATATCAAGTATAAATTTCTAGGTGTGTTGATTATTGTATTTTACCAAATGCTTTGTCCAATTCTACTTTTGCAATTAATGCATCGTATAATGAACTTATATAATTAGTTTCTGATTCTTTTAATGCAGTTTCCGCAGTGGTTACCTCTAAACTAGAGCCAACTCCTTGGTCGTACTTCGCTTTCGATACGCGTAACACTTCATTCGCTAATTCCATGTTCTTACGTTGATTTTCTAAAGAACGAACACTATTGTTGTACACAATTTGTGTTTGCTTGCTTTGTAAATTCAAGGCGTTCTCTAAATTCGAAACGTCGTTTTTAGATTTCTCTAATACTAGTTTCGCTTGTTTAGTTTGATAATATTTTTTACCCGATCCAATAATTGGAATGTTTAATTGCAAACCTACAATTGATGTTGGATACGCTTTATCTGTTAAGTTCTTGAAATCGTTGTTTTGATAATTTCTTGAAATGTTACCAAATGCTACTAAACTTGGTGCATGAGTTACAATGTTTCTTTTGTAATCCAACTCGTTTAATTTCATTGATGTTTTCAATAATTGATATTCTACTCGCTCTTCTGGAGAGAACACTTGATTCGATTCTAACATCGCTGTTAATTGAATCGACTCTAATTTATCTGATAAGATTAACTCCGAATTAATTGGCATTCCAATTTGGAATTTCAATAATGAATTACTCAATTCTACCATCTTCGCAACATTCTCGCGCTCGGTAGTTAAGTTGTTAAACAATACACTTAAACGGTCGAAGTCCACTTTCTCCGCAAAACCATTTTGGAAATACGCTTTCGTATCGTCTAATGTTTTCTTTAAACGAATGATGTTTGCATCTAACAATTCTAAACGTTTACGATTCACTAATACCGAATAATATGCTTTCGTTACTGTAACATTCGTTTCAATTTTAGTTCTTGCTAATGCTTTAACTGTTAAATCCTTGTACACCGAACTCGCTTTTAATCCAATTAAGTAGTTTCCATCAAATAGTAATTGTGAAACTTGGATTCCGTAATTCGCAGTGTAATTGGTACCGAATTTTGCTTCAATAAATTCTGGATACGTTCCTGGTGCAGCTCCTGTTAATGGTGAAATAAAATTAGGAATGGTTTGTGTCGGAATATCGATGAACTTCTGAAACGCTGCAGATCCCGTTACTTGTGGCAATCCGATGGCAACCGTTTCCTTCACTTTATTCTTCGAAATTTCGGCATCAAGTGCTGCATTCTTAATGTCGTGTTGGTTTTGATAAGCGTACTCTATAGCTTGTTGTAAGCTAAACTGATAACTTTGTGAATATCCTATTTTAGATATTCCCAAAGCAATCAATACGACGTAAATTATTTTTTTTCTCATAAAAAAATGTTGTATTTATACTGTTTTGGATGTATTGTTATAATGGTTGATTAATGCTAATCCCTTTTCGTTTACTAAGCCATGCAAAAAATGTTGTGTTAAGGTTTGCATCACATCAATAAATAAAAAATCAGATGGCGGATAGATTTCATAATTAAAAGTCATGTCCACTTGCTCCAATCGCATTCTCGCTAAAATATTAATGTCGAAATCGTTTCTATAAATCCCCTCTCTAATTCCTCTCTCCATATTCTCCACGATCTTTACCTTAATAAACTCATTTCTAAAGTTTCTAAATTCAAACCATGCTTTCGGATGATACTTCTGTAAATCGTAAAACATAATCGGGTTGAAACTTCTAATCATTTCCCCCATGTTCTGGTTTACGGAATACATTTCACCAATCGCATCCGGACTAGCTAAGCCAGTACATTGCTCCATCACAACACAATGACGGTTAATATTGTGTTTCGTAACCGCTAATACTAATTCGTCTTTATCTGGGTAATGCTGATAGATCGTTTTCTTAGACACACCGAGATGCTTGGCAATATCATCCATCGTGATGCTCCTGATGCCGTGTCGACGGAAAAGCTCATCTCCTTTGTGTAATATGCGTTCTTGTAATTCCAATGCTTCTATTTTGTTAATTCAAGCGCAAAACTATAGAAACTTTTTACATTTCCAAAGTTTCCTACGTTTATTTTATGTTAAATTTATATTGTAAAGGGGATTTTACATTTCATTTTTCAGGAGAAATGGGCAAAAGTGATATAAATCACAAATTAGAAGGATTATAAATAGGTATCTTTGATTTCCAGAAAACAGATGAAAAAACAGTTTCCAGTATTAGAAATGAGTTGTGCCGCTTGTGCAACGAGTGTAGAAAGTTTATTGAGCAACACTCCCGGTATTGAACAAGCCTCTGTGAACTATGCTAACCATTCGGCATCCATTACTTGGGATAATTCCATCATCACCCCTATCGATATTCAAAATGCTTTACGTGGAATTGGGTACGACATTATTATTGAAGAAGAAAATGCGCAGGAAATTCAGGAAGCCTCACAACTGAATTATTATAAAGAAATTAAATCGAGAACGATTTGGTCGGCGATTTTTAGTGTGCCGGTGGTTATATTAGGAATGTTCTTCATGGACATCCCCTATGGCAATTGGATATCCATGGTATTAAGTACACCGGTGGTATTTTATTTCGGTCGACATTTTTTTGTGAGTGCTTGGAAAAAAATAAAACATGGTTCCTTCAATATGGATACCCTGGTTGCCTTAAGTGTGGGCACTGCCTATGCCTTTAGTTTATTCAATACCATCTTCCCTGAGTTTTGGCATGCACGCGGAATTCATCCGCATGTGTACTACGAATCGGCCGTGGTTATCATCGTATTTATATCTTTCGGTAAATTTTTAGAAGAAGGCGCCAAATCCAATACCAGCAGTGCATTGAAGAAGTTAATGGGCATGCAAGCTAAAACGGTAAAGGTAAAACGAGGTGATGAAGAAATTGAAATCGAGATATCAGCATTACTAGTTGGGGATATTGTTTTAGTAAAACCAGGAGAGAAAATTGCAGTAGATGGAGTGGTTGTAGAAGGAGAATCGTATGTAGACGAGAGTTTGATTAGTGGAGAACCCTTAGCTGTTCTTAAAACCATCGATACAAAAGTTTTTGCCGGAACACTAAATCAAAAAGGTAGTTTTTCTTTTCGTGCCGAGAAAGTTGGTGCAGATACTTTATTATCACAAATTATAAAACGCGTACAAGAAGCGCAAGGCAGTAAAGCCCCAGTTCAAAAATATGTCGATAAAGTAGCGAGTATATTTGTTCCTACCGTCATCGGAATTTCAATTCTAACTTTTATTGTATGGATGATTTTTGGAGGAGAGAATGCCTTTACCTACGCTTTATTAAATGCAGTTACTGTATTAGTTATTGCTTGCCCCTGTGCACTCGGACTTGCCACACCAACTGCCATTATGGTGGGTGTTGGTAAAGCAGCCGAAAAACACATGCTCATACGCGATGCCGAAAGTTTAGAAAATGCTAGCCGTGTTGATACCATTGTATTAGATAAAACGGGAACCATCACCATGGGCAAGCCAGTATTATCGGACATCTTATGGGACGATGCGCTAAAAAGTATTGATGATGAAGCTGTACTGTACAGCATGGAAGAGCAATCCGAACATCCACTTTCCGATGCTATTTTACATTATTTAGAAAAAACTCAAAAATCAATAGGCATAAGACTTTTCAGCAGTATTACCGGAAAAGGAATACAGGCCACTTATGAGAACAAATGTTACTTTGTTGGTTCGCTCAGCTTTTTAAAAGAGATGGGTGCTGAAATTTCAGAACCCTTACAACAAAGTGCAAATGAATGGTTGGAGCAATCAAAAAGTGTGATGGCCTTTGGTACCAATAAACATGTGCTCTCGGTAATTGCTACTGAAGATCCGATTAAAGAAAATTCTATTTATGCCATTGAGACTTTACAAAACAATAACATTAAAGTTTACATTTTGAGTGGCGACCATCAACGAAGTGTTGATGCCCTGGCAGATAAGGTTAATGTAACCGATGCGTTTGGAGGCTTAATGCCAAGCGATAAATCGGAATGGATTAGAAAACTTCAAAAACAAGGAAGAAATGTGGCGATGGTGGGCGATGGTATAAATGATACGGAAGCCTTAGCGCTTGCCGATTTAAGTATTGCCATGGCACATGGATCGGATATCGCGATGGATGTTGCGAAAGTAACGGTAATCAATTCCGACTTAAGAGCAGTTTCCGAAATCATTTTACTTTCAAAGAAAGTGGTACGCATCATCAAACAAAATTTGTTCTGGGCATTTATCTATAATATTATTGGAATACCCATTGCGGCGGGAGTACTATTTCCTATCAATGGATTTCTGCTTAACCCTATGATTGCAGGAGCTGCCATGGCCTTAAGTTCGGTATCGGTAGTCTTAAATAGTTTACGTTTAAAAAATTAACAGCAAGTATATGAAAATGAAATTCACCTCGAACATCAAGTGTAATGGTTGCATTGCAACAATTACTCCGTTCATGACAAAAGAAAATGGTATAGAGGAATGGGCAGTAGATATTACCGTTCCGGAGAAAACACTAGAAGTAAATAGTGCACAACTTTCGGAAGAAGAAGTTATTGCATTGGGATTAAAAGCAGGATTTAAATTAGTAGCTAGTCATTAATACTAGCTACTAATTTTTGTGCATTATGCAATTGCACAATTTACATTTTGCCAAGGACCTAAATTTTCAATAGGGTTGGCATAACCTGCATTACGTAGTAAACTTTGAGCCACTCCTGCTCTACCGCCACTACGGCAAACCAATACTATACTGTCGTATTTTTTCAACTCTTCCACTTTTTCTGGGAATCTGTCTAATGGAATATTAATGGAACATGGTGCATGTCCATCATACTCCCACTCTTCAATCGACCTAACGTCTACAATAATCTTATTCATAAGTTTCTATTTGATGATACAAAAGTAGCGCACTGAAAAGTTTATTTTTGTGATGAAAGTTACAGACTGGAAAAAAACACAAAATTTTATCGAAGTTTTCAAATTGACAATTGGACCACTTGACCCTTCGACAGTTTGACCCTTCGACAATTAGCTACGCTTCGCTCCGCTGAATCGTGATGTTATCTGCTTTTTTCATATTTCATATTATTGCTTCACGATTTCGACACTTCTACATTTCGACCCTTCGACAATACGCCGTTTTAAAGTTTCACTTCTCAAAAACCACTACGTAGTTTTTTTAGAGCCTAACCTCCTTCCTGCAATCTAAATGCACTTTTCCGATTTTTTGCTTACAAATTTTCGCATTTCCACTACGTAGTTTTACGTATTGATGGTGTCAAAATACTGCTCTATCTTTGTTTTGTAATAGTATCGTATTGAGAAATATAATTCTATAATAAAAGAAATAAATATTTTATATATACTGCGGTTTATGTATTGACAATAAAATAAGTCAGTTTATCATATATGATACTCTTAAATTTATCAATTTCTAAATATTAATTTAAACTATAAAAAATTATGAAAATTAAAAACCTGATGTATTTACCTTTAGTTGTTTTATTTTTATTTACTTCTTGTGAAAAACATATAACACCATTAAACACTATTAATGAAAAAAACAATATAGATTTAAATCTTGAAAGCGGAGAAGTAATTGGTAATGGAGGAAATGGAACAAGTTGTGAAAGTAATATTGGTATTGTATGTAATGGTATGTTGGAGTTTAGAGATCTTCAACATTTTTTTGATGTATATGAATGTTTAAATATTTCATATGAGAATTATAATGATTCATTTGAGTCTTTATATTCATCATTAAATGATTCGCTCTATAATGAATTATGCGATAGTTTAAATTTTAATGAAGATTTACCTCTAATAAATTTCGAATCAAACTTTGCTTACATTTCTTATAGAAGACATTTTTCAAATTTAGAAGATCAATGGTTAGATAATTCAACACTTGATCCAATTGCTGATCCTGAAGCCAATAATCCATTTACTGATGAGGTTTTCATGACGTTGTTTAATGAGAATAGAGCAGTGAAAATTGGAACATCAATTTATTGGGTAAGTAATGATGGAACAACTTATGAAATATCAAATGGTAGTTGTGAATTACTTGCAGATTTAATTAGAGACCCAAATATAATTGATCCCAATATTATTGTTTTTGGTAACTCAACAGTTGGTGATTGCATTGATAAAGGTCGTAGTGGTCAATTAAATTACTACGATAATGACAAGAAATGCTATAAGTCAGTTGTGAAATTCAATTCCGGCTTTTTTGGCACTAAAGTATTATCAAAAATAAAATCTTATAAAAAGAGAAATTCAGGTAAATGGAAAAAATATCGTACGAATCTAGAATTAAACGTATCTGGAGTAACATATGATACTTATTGTGAAAATCCTGTGGATTTCTATAAAGCAAAAGGGCCAAAACGAAGAAGAAAATTAAAATGTGCGATTTTCAGAGGAAATGTATCACTTATGTATAAACCTAATACCATTTCTGGTGGTTTTTATTGTAATGGAAATACATTATATTTACCATTATAGAAAATGGGTAAATATAAATCTAGTATATTAATAATTGTATTCATATCTATAATCATTAATAGCAAAAAGACATTTGCTATTAATAATTATAGCCTACTTAATAGAATTTCCTTTTCATTTTCATATAACGGTAATGACAAATTAAATTTGAATTATACTAATAGTAAAAACTTTATTAAATCAAATTTATCTAAAAACATAGAGTTTGGTCTACATTATTCTATTTTTAAAGAATATAAGTTAAGATATGTTACTGGTTTACATTATGGCATAAATGCTACAAATTATACATTTAATGTAAATTCTAGATTAACAAATTCAGAAATATTAGATACTTATATAATCAATGACGAAATTTATTTGAAACTTTCTAATGAATTTTACAAAAACTTATTTCTGAAAAACAAATATGGATTAAATCTTGGTGTAGGAATAAACTTCAAATATAGTCCCAATTCAATTAGCACTTTGAATGTTTTAACTACTGATAATAATAACAATACAGAATTATTAATGTCAAATATAATTGAATATAATCATGATAATAAATTAATAAAAACAGTGTCATTGATTCTTGAACAAGAATATTCACTTAAAAAATCTAAAATTTCAATATGTAATACCATTGATTACACATTTGATGATCATATTAATTATACAATAATATTTAATCCGACTACAATAGAAAGGAATCAATATGACTCAAGTGTTAAAAATAGATTTACATTCGGAGTTAGATTGAACTATTTTTTATAGTATCATACTTACATAAGCTTTATATTCTGAGAAAATCAGTTATTCTACTTTTCTTTATGGTATTCTTGGTGTTGAGTGAAGCACATTCTGCACATATCATTGGTGGAAAATTTCGATTAAGGTATATCTCTGCCAATAGTATACAAATACAACTTGAATTAGAACGTAACTGTAGTGGAGGAGGCGCTGCATTTGAAACAAATGCTGTTGTTGGTATATTTAGTAAAAGCAATAATTTACAAGTTGATGAAATACAATTATCTAGAGATAAAATAGTTTCATCACCTTACTCTTATGATTGTAACGGTATTGCAAGATGTGTAGAAGTAGGCTATTTTTCAGCATATTTAAATCCAAATGGAGCGCAATTTAATGATACTGCGGGCTATTATCTTCAATGGGAACGTTGTTGTTTAACGACTGATTTATCCAATATTCTTACTCCTGAAAGTACACCATTTTCTGCACTAATAGATATTCCAAAATTTAAAACGAACGGAATAGCACTTGTCAATAGCTCCCCATATAAAGAGGAAATATTCAATCCTTTAATTTGCTTAAATCAAGACTTTGAATATGATTTAGGATTCCAAGATATTGATGGAGATTCCTTAGTTTATGAAATCATAAGACCTATTGCTGGTGGCTATACTTCAATTTTCAGTCCTGGGCAGAACACTGGACCAAAACCATACGATTCCGTAGAATGGGCCCTTGGTTATAGCGTTACCGATTTCATACCTTCAATAACTCCATTTACTTTGAATAGTTCAACTGGATTAATGAAATTCAAACCATCACAGTTAGGGAAATATCTTTTTGCGATGGCCATTCACGAATACAGAAATGGAATTGAATTAGGCACAGTTTATTATGAGTCGATTTTATATGTATACGATTGCACATCGGCAATTTTATTGCAACCAAAAGATCAATATGTTATTGATTATTCACCTGTAAAATTTAAAGTAAAACATTCTGACCCATCTGTCACCTATCAATGGCAAGAAAGAGGTGCCAATCTCTTTTTGTTTATCGACATTCCAAACGAGACTAAAGATTCACTAGTATTTACAAATACTGCAGATTCTTTGAACAACAGAAGCTACAGATGCGTAATGCACAAAAGCACTTGTGATGATATTTCTCATGTAGCCTTCATACATATCTTAAAAAGTGGAATTAATAATACTGTAATTAAGCAAATCACACTCCACCCCAACCCTTCAAATACAATAGTTACTGTAAGTGGAGTCGATGAACCCATCAAAGTAAGTTTGTATTCTTTAGAAGGAAAATTATTAAAAGAGATTTACCATTCGAGTACCATGGACGTTTCCGATATTTTACCAGGAATGTATATCGTTCGTGTTACCGATAAAAACAATAATGCGAACTACTTCGGGAAACTCCGAATTGGGGAATAAAAAAAAGCTTCGATGTTACGATCGAAGCTTTTAGTTTAAAGTACTCGGGGCGGGAATCGAACCCGCACGACCTGTAAGGGTCACAGGATTTTAAGTCCTGCGTGTCTACCAGTTCCACCACCCGAGCCTGGTTAAAAAAAATCCTCTCTGGAGAGAGGCTTTTTGGAGCGAAAGACGAGATTCGAACTCGCGACCCCGACCTTGGCAAGGTCGTGCTCTACCAACTGAGCTACTTTCGCATTTTTGATTGTGGACTGCAAATATAGAGTTTTTAGCTTTCTTGTCAAGAGAAATTTGAAATTTGTTGCTTAAGGCCTGTTTTTCAGATATAAATAGTAGTGGGTAGTGAGTAGTGAGTTATATAAAATTTACCAATTACTCATTACCCACTACTCATTACCCACTACCAGTCTAAGGCCATCATACGCCAAGTACACTCCCTCCGGCAATTCCTGCTCCACTTCGGTATGTAAGCCCAACTGATGCGAGATATGCGTCAGGTAGGTTTGTTCTGCGCCAATCTCTTGTGCCAAATCTATTGCTTCTTGTAAAGTAAAATGTGAAATATGGTCTTCCCTCCTTAAGGCATTTAAAACCAATACTTTCGAGCCTTTTATTTTTTGCTTCTCTTCTTCCGAAATCGATTTCGCGTCAGTGATGTAAGTAAAATCTCCAATTCTAAATCCAAACACCGGAAGCTTGTAATGCATCACTCGAATAGGCAATACCTCCACTCCTTGAATGTTCAGGGATTCGTTTTGCAGTTCGTGTAAAATTACTCTTGGTAAGCCTGGATAATTAATTCCAGAAAAGATATAGGAGAATTCGTTTTTTAAGGCCGTCTGCACGCGTTCCTCTGCGTAAACGTCTATTTCCCTGTCATGCTTAAAATTAAACGCTCTCACGTCGTCTAAGCCTGCAATATGGTCTTTGTGTTCGTGGGTAAATAGGATGGCATCCAATTGATGCGTTTTAGATCGTAACATTTGGTACCTAAAGTCGGGACCAGAATCAATCACAATAACTTTTCCATTCACTTCTACCATCACCGATGTACGCAATCGATTATCACGTGGATCGGCAGATGTACATATTGCACACTCGCATGCAATAACCGGCACACCTTGGGAAGTTCCTGTTCCTAAAAAAGTTACTTTCACTACATTTATTTTTTGGGTTTTATGCTCTGGAAAAACTTCGCCTGATTTTCATCAAACAAGGTTTCATCAATTTCAATTTCTTGAAGGATTTCTGCTAATGCCGCGATCTTCACGTCCATGGTTGCAAATTTATTCACCACCACCACTTTCGCTTCTAATATTAAGCATGAGCCTGGTTTGAAATTACCTTTCTCATAGCGCACCTTGTATTGCTGTGCCTTAAATATATCCTCTATCTTATCTAATGTTCCCTGTGAAATTTTCATACCAATTATCTTAAATCTACAACCTCTACCCCTGGATATTTCTTAGCATCGAAAGCAAATGTACTTGCATTTACTGCGAAGTTGGGTGTAAACGATTTAATCGCATACGTATAACGATTACCCGTTTTCTCAAAGATTACACTCTTTACAATCTGCTTACTCGATTTATCTATGGTTAATTTAATCTTGAAGAAGGTCTTTGTTTTATCGGTTGGTGTTAATTCTAAGTTTTGTTGCACTTTACCAGCCACACTCTTCTCATCAACAAACTTATAAATAAAACCCTTTTCGTACATCGTAAATATTTCCGATGGCTTAATTCCATCATCAGTTGGATCCACCTCATTTATCTGTACTTCTTTCGCCTCTTTCATGTAGGTCCAAATGGTCTTGCCATCACTTATGACTTCCTGACCAGAGATTCCTAACCTATACTTCGCACCCGATAATAACAAGGTACCTACTTGAGTTTCCTTAATCTTCGCTGTTGGGTTCTCTAAGGTATAAGAGAAATCCGCCTTCATTGATTTGTATGATCTATACTTTGAACTCACTCCGTTCAAAATGTCCTTCGCTTTCTTATCACCCTGTGCAACTACACTCAGTGTTGTTAATATTAGTAAAGCTATTGTTGTAATTGTTGTTATTCTTTTCATCACAAATAATAAATTCTAAATCCTAAATTCTAAATCCTAAATTCTAAATCCTAATTCCTAATTCCTAATTCCTAATTTAAAATCCTAAATTAAAATCCTAAATTCTAAATCCTAATTCCTAATTTAAAATCCTAATTATCACTACTCTTATTAAACAAGGCATTAAGGTGCTGCTCCAAATGATACTCATCCTTAATCAACACTTCTCTAGCTTTCGATCCTTCGAAATTACCTACAATGCCAAAGGCTTCTAATTGATCGATAATTCTTCCAGCTCTGTTATATCCTAATTTTAATTTACGTTGTATTAGCGAGGTTGAGCCTTGTTGATGCATAACAATTAAACGTGCTGCTTCTTCAAATAGTGCATCGCGTTCGTTTACATCCATCTCTCTCGATCCTCCACCTTCTGCATTTTCATCCACGTACTCTGGTAAAATATGGGCACTTGGGTATGCTCGTTGCGCACCAATAAAGTCGGTAATTTTCTCCACCTCAGGTGTATCTACAAAGGCACATTGGATACGAATAATATCACTACCTAATGATAGCAACATGTCTCCTCGTCCGATTAATTGCTCCGCTCCTCCTGCATCTAAAATAGTTCTCGAGTCGATTTTCGAACTCACCCTAAACGCTAATCGTGCTGGGAAGTTTGCTTTAATCGTACCAGTAATAACATTCACCGATGGTCGTTGTGTAGCAATCACCAAGTGAATACCAATCGCTCTCGCTAACTGCGCTAAACGTGCAATTGGAGTTTCTATCTCTTTCCCGGCAGTCATCATTAAATCGGCAAACTCATCAATCACTAAGATGATGAATGGCAAATAACGGTGACCATCATTTGGATTTAATTTTCTGGCGATAAATTTCGCATTGTATTCTTTTAAATTACGTACGTGCGCTTCTTTCAATAACTCATAGCGCTGATCCATCTCTATACACAAGGAGTTCAAGGTATGGATTACTTTTTTCGTATCGGTAATAATGGCATCACCATCACCTGGAAGTTTCGCTAAGAAATGTCGCTCAATTTTTCTAAACAAGGTAAGCTCCACTTTCTTCGGATCCACCATCACGAATTTTATTTGCGATGGATGTTTCTTATAAAGCAAGGAAACTAACAATGCATTTATACCAACAGATTTACCTTGACCGGTAGCTCCCGCCATTAATAAATGGGGCATCTTCGCTAAATCGGCTACAAACACTTCGTTAGAAATAGTTTTACCCAAAGCAATTGGTAAATCCATTTGTGCCGTTTGGAATTTCTCCGACGCTAATACCGATCGCATCGATACCATCTCTGGAGTTTGGTTCGGAACCTCTATACCAATGGTACCTTTACCCGGTATAGGGGCAATAATACGAATACCTAAGGCCGATAAGCTTAAGGCAATATCGTCTTCTAAATTTTTGATTTTCGAAATACGAACACCTGCTGCCGGAACAATTTCATATAAGGTAACTGTTGGGCCAATCGTTGCTTTAATTTTAGCAATCTCAATATTATAATGCCCTAACGTTTCTACAATTCTATTTTTATTACGCTCTAACTCTTCTGTGTTTACGGTAATCTTAGCGCTACCATAGTTCTCTAATAAATCTAGTGGTGGATATTTATACGATGATAAATCTAAAGTCGGATCATACTCTCCTAACTCACGTACTAAGTCTTCTGAAGTAATTTCACCAGTGCTTGTTGTTGCTACCACCACATTCTCTTCTTCTGGCTCTGCCATCTCCAAGGTTAAGTCGGACGTAGAATCTTGCTTATCCACTTTAACGAATTCTACTTTCTCGAATCCATCATCATCTAACTTCACTGTACTTTCTACAACTTCTATTTCCTCTTCCGTATCGGTATTTACTTCTTGGTAATTATCTACTAATTCATCAGCAGCAATTTCAATCTCATCCTCATTTAATGAATCCGATTCGCGTAGTTTATTCGAAAGCGTTGGCATACGCTCTTCCTCTAAGGGTTGATTACGCAAAGGCAATTCAAACGATTTAGGTTTTGCTTCGAAGTCGGATGTAGGAATAATAATTTCAGGTTTGCGATTCGCCTCAACAGGAATCAATTCATCTAATTCCAAACTCGCTTGCTCGTCTCGTTCTTCTTGAGATTTGATGGGCGATTTGAATTCAACATTGTAAGCAACAATCGCACATGATAATCCGGCGAAGGCTAATAAACCTGCTGTTCCGGTTCTTCCTACAATTTGATTGAACCATTCGTTCATTTGTATTCCGTATGCTCCTGCAAGGAAATACAAATCAGTCTTTACAAAACTGATGACAAATGCAGTAGCTATTGAAATGAATATTAAAAAGAATAATGAATAGGCTAAGGTTCTTCCTAATTTCATAATGCTCACTTTAAAAAGCAAGCGGTATCCAATTAAGAAACTACAAAATGCAATTAAGAAAGAGGATACGCCAAACCATCTGAACATAAACAGATGGGAGACCATCGCTCCTAAAATTCCTAACCAATTTTCTACTTTGTGATTGGCAGCATCAAAAATAATATTGAAGTTCGCTCCATTAACTACACTTTGATCTTCATCCCATGTAAATAAATAGGAGAAAAAGGCAACGAATAAATACAACGAAAATAATAAAAGTAGCAAGCCCGTAATTTTAACAATACGGCCATCGAGTGAACGTTTCGTTTTTGGTTCACTTTCTCTCTTTTCTTTCTTTGGGGAGTTCTTCTCTCTCGACTTCGAAACTGGTTTTTCAATAACCTCTTCTTCAGTATCTGTATTCCCTGCTGTTACGTTTGATCTTAACTTGTTGGCCATTCTATTGCTTAATATGCAAATATAATTTTATTCTAAAAGTTTTTTTGCGAAAATATCCACATCTATCCCATCGTAATTGCCTGAACTCATGAGCAATAGATTAGCATTGCTCCAATCCATACTTTCTAAACAGCTCTTCAGCGCGCTCGATTCGTTAAATATGAGGATGTTTTCGTTGGCAAAGGCAGCTTTCACTTCCTCTGGACTAATATACTCCAAGTGTTTGTGCTCGATGGTATGTTCATTGTAATACACAATAGCAACATCCGCCTCATCCATACAGTGTTTATATTCTTGTAAAAACTCTTTATTTAAACTACTAAACGTATGCAATTCCATGCAAGCAACCAGTCGTTGATCACCAAATTGCTCCCTCACCGCGTTTAATGTCGCTTTTAATTTAGATGGCGAATGAGCGAAATCTTTAAATGCTCTCGAAGTATCGCTCTTCGCAATTAATTCCAATCGCTTGGCTGCCCCTTTGAAACTTTGTATGTGCGTATAAAATTGCTCATCAGTAATACCTAACTCTTTACACGCATAATACGCAGCCATTAAATTCTGCATGTTATGATTACCGAATATTAATAAAGGAATAGCACTACCGTCTTCATCTAAATAGGTTACTCCTTTTACCGTATGATGTGTATGCGCTCGGTATGGAATTTTTGTAATATCTTTTCTTGGATGAGTCTCTACAAGTTTCTTTAATTCGGCATCTATTTCACAATAAATTAAAACCGCATTTGGTTCTAAAGTATCGATGAAAATACTGAACTGCTCTAAATAATTTTCGAATGTTGGAAATACATTGATGTGATCCCAAGCAATACCACTCAGTATGGCAATGTTCCCTTTGTATAAATGAAATTTCGGACGGCGATCTATGGGTGATGATAAATATTCATCTCCTTCTAAGACCATAACCTTTGCTTCTTCCGATAATTTTACCATCGTAGTAAAACCACTGAGCTGTGCGCCAACCATATAATCGATAGGCATCTCCGCTAATTGGAGTACATGCAAAATCATAGCAGTTATGGATGTCTTACCATGACTACCACCAATAACTAACCTGGTTTTTTCTTTTGATTGTTCGTATAAATATTCGGGATATGAATAGATTGGTAATCCTAATTCTTTAGCACGAAGTAATTCAGGATTGTCTGCTCTGGCGTGCATTCCTAAAATTACAGCATCTAAATCGGCTGTTATTTTTTCGGGGAACCAACCCATTTCTGCTGGTAAAATTCCTGCGTTGAATAATCGAGTTTTCGATGGCTCAAACACTTCATCATCCGAACCAGAGATGAGGTAATTTTTTTCTTTTAATGCCAAGGCTAAGTTATGCATGGCACTTCCACCTATCGATATAAAGTGTACTCTCATTGATTAATTATTTTGAAAACTTCTAACAAAATCTAATTTACGTTTTATGGCAGATATGCTATACGGTGAATTAGCTTTGGTTTTTTCTGTCAATACTTTATTAAATGATTCATCCGACGAAATAGCTTCCATTTGTCCCTGACGATAAGTGTAGAAGAACCACTCCCCACTTACTTCAAAATAAATATTAACAATATTACCACTACGCTTTCTCACCACTTCCATATACCCTCTAAACTCTTTGTTTACTTGCTTATCATACACCGACATGATGCTTAGTTTATTGTCAACCGAGCGCCATGAACGTTTCTGTTGATCCCATGCTAGCTTCACTCCAGAGATGACAAATCCTTTTTCCATCGACTTCGGTAATTTATATAAGCCCGTTTCCATCATGCCACCGATTACGTTTTTCACATCTTTTTCTGGGAACAATTCGTACATCGCTTTTTCAAATACTGGTCGGTCTTTATTATCGCCATTAATATCGAAACCATTTAAATCAATCAATTTCAACATTAAGGCAGTAGCATCCGGTTGGAATTCGAAATCAAGCGAAGCCACCATATCTAACACTACCTTATCGTTCTCAATAAAATCACTTACATTTCCGGCAGTACTGATTTTGAATTTATCACCAAAATCAACTCCTAAATTCAATTTACCTTCGGCATATAAAAATTCTTTCTTATCATCAAAGGTCATGTAACTACCCGTCATTCCATTGCCGAACAGTTTACTATCATCTCCAATTTTAAAGAGTTTATTCTTCTCGTCGTATATTAACTTCCCTTCCACGTTAATCACATCCACATCATTTGGCTCTAACTTTTTACTTAAGAACGTTCCGTAAGCTTCGTAATTGGTAATGCCGATATGAATACCACTAAACAATCTGTTTTTGTTCTCATCCCTTGGATCTATTAGGCTTAAGGCCACCGTATCCGGATTTACAAAACCTTTGTATCTGAAATATTGTGAATTAATAAACTTACTGGTATGATTCATTCTGATGAAACCATCGTAATCTAAAAATCGATTCGCTGCTTTTAAATACACATCACCTTTATACCTTACTTTAGAATTCAATAAGAATTCCATACTATCGGTGATGGTTCCTTTCGCAAATGTTTGAAAAGTAGTGTCCACTTTGGTAAATTCAAAATGTATTTTTTGTGCAAGGGTATCCGATTTAGTTCGGTAATCATAATATGCATTGGCTGCATATTTATTTCTACCAAACACATCTACTTTCGAATTATACAAACGGTGGTAGCGTGTTTTTGTATTCGCAAAGATTTGAGCATTCTCTAGGCGTTTCATAATCGCTTGCCCGTAAATCTCTACATGCTTATCCACCGGCTTAATCTCGGCATCGGCAACTAGAATTTTAGGCACCCCATCAATCTTTATATCTTCTTGTACTAAATCATATGTAGCTTTCTGTGCTTCAAAATTCAATGAATCCTGTGATGGATGTATAGATACAAATTTATATTTCGATGTGCTTGATATTGGCATCGAGAAGTCCATTCTTTTCTCATCAAAGAACCAAGTGAATACAGGTAATGAGGTCGCATATAAATTGTATGGGAATGTTATTAACTCGTTCGGATTGTTGGCTACAAAATCTCCACGTCGTGCAACAAAATCAATTTTCGATTTTACATCGCCTGCTTCAATGGCCAACTTCGTAGTATCCACAGCATATATTTTTGCAATACTATGTTCGGCTTCAAAAGTCTTGTTATTAAATACAAATCGGCGTGAATATAAATCTGCCCCTTCAATATGCGATCGTCCGTTACCCGTTAAGTTAAGCGGAGTGTAACAAATCGTTCCTGTGAAATCATTTTTACCATTATAAAGATTGGTAGAGTTTTTCATGCTACTCACAAACATACTGTCTTCGTATGGTTCCCAATGGAAATACGACATTCGTGAAATGGCTAATGGATGATTAGGTCGCTCTTCCAAATCGAAGGTATTAATTATCGCATCGGTAGAATCCAACAAGAATAAGAAGCGTTTCGATTGCGTGATGGATGAAATATAATTTATCGATCCTGAACCAAAAAATCCTTTATCGCTCAATTGAATTTTACCGAAGTACCTTGCCTTTCCTTTGTACATCGGGTAACCATCCACTGGTGTTCGAGTTACATAACCCAAAGAAGTATCCGGTTGATAAGTCAATGTTTCTTGGAAGTCTGGGAAGATTCCACCCGAGTGCATTAAACCTGGGAATGCCAATCCTGTGGTCGAACTAATATTATCTAAACTATCAATAATGAAAGGCTCAATCTTAAACCAGAAATCACTTCTTCGATATGCCGAGTTTTGTATGTATGCATAATCGTAATACACATACGATTCTCCCAGCGATTGGAAATATGGGTATTGAGGATGATTTTCTAATCCCGATTTATTGCTAGGTTCATCAATGTATAACTTACCATTGATGTCTCTCAACACTGTTTTCAAACTAAGCAATTGTCTATATCCATTAATGTTGGCATCACTCAATACTTTTATTTTCAGGGAGTCAATTTTAGGCATATCGATTTTAAAATTATCGTAACTAAAACTGAAATTCTTTCCATAAAAATCTAAGGTACCCGCATGCACCTTACCACCAAACTCCATATCGCGGTTCTGTTTTACTTTAACTTTCCCAGCGTATGGTCTAATGTTTACACTCTGTGAATCGCTCAAAAATATTTGCTCAATTCCTTGTATCTCTAAATCTTTAGTGTTGATATTTAAAAACGCATTGATGTTCGAATCGGCCATCGAGCCAAAACGAATTACATCATAATCTAATTTACCCGCTTCATTACTGATGTAGTTGAACGTTTTCTCTTTCACATAAATCAATCCTTTGTTTTCATTCAATCCAATAAATCCGTACTCCACCAAGCTTCTTAATAAACCTAAAACATCTTGCTCTTTTAACTTTACTTCTTTAGCGTAGGTGCTAATGTTTATTATCCTTGAGCCTTCCCTATTCGACAAACGTTTTAAAATGGTTAATGGATTTGTTTCGGCGATGCCAGATATTTTTCTGAATTTTTCTTCCTTGTAAAAGTTTTTCGATTCGAAATAGGATTCTTTTTGGAACCTTCCCTTAATCATCCCCATTTCAATAACAGGCTTATCAATGTTCCATTCCATGCGCTCTACTTCGTACGACATTTGGTGGTATGAATCATAGAATGATGCATTACCAATTCCATTATCTCTACGCAGCAGTACCATGGTACGTTTGGCTGCATTAAATTTAAACTCCACACCCGGATGGTAAATGGAATCCTTCTGTAAGTAAATAGAAATCTCTGCTGGATAAGAAACTACTTCGTCTGATTGAAGCACATAAGCATTGGCATAAGTTTTTAAAATTACTTTACCATTTGAATAAATAGTAATACTTGCCTTTTCATCATCCGAACCAATACCATATAATTTACTTCCCACCATGCTGAAACCACCTTGGTAATCAACATTGGTAAAGAAATCTTTAATCTCATATTTCTTTTGGTATGAATCGAACTTTGGATAGGTCGCATTCTCTGGTTTATTGTTCGTGGATAAACGATCTTCTAAACGACCAACTAATGCGGTCTTAAATAATTTGGTATGATAAAATTGTACAGAGTCTGCACTGAAATCGGATTTTGTACAATCTATTTGATACTTCTTAAGCTTCGCATACACAACGGTAGAATCTTGTCCACCACGTGTCCAGTTAACAATTCCTTCCTTACCTTTCCAAATACGTTTTGTAGGATAATATGTTCCTGTAGTATTGTAAATAACCGAATGGTCGCCTCTCGCTTCCCCAATGATATTGGTATTCCCCAGCACTTTTAGCACCGGAATAGAATCCATTTTTAATTCATAATTATCGTTCGGCAAATACCATTTAGTCGACTTCGATTCGTAAAGAATATTGCCATCAAAAAAACGCGAAGCGAAATTTAGGAATAAAGATGCTTCCCTATTTTTCTTTTTTAAACTTGTTTCTAAAATAGAATGTACAATTGTAAAATTATCAATCGCTCTCGACGATTTTTGTATGAAAATCAAGGCATTCAGGTAATCTTGATATTCTTGGTCGGCCTTCATTTTACGATCTGCCATTTTATTGGCAGTAAGTATGATTAAGTTTTTTTGATCTATAGAATACGCTGGAGACTCGTATATCTTTTGAAAAGCATTGAGTGCTTTACGTGTATCTTCATCGGCCTTGGTATCGCGGAAATACGCCTCCATCTCTCCAATAAATTTCTCTGGATTATTAGAGAAACTCTTCGGTTGAGCGAAAGCACTTAACGATAGGAATACAATAAGGACTACTAAACTATATGATTTAAAAAATCTCATTCTCAATGATCTAACTCTTCTTAAATATGGCTACTACCCAATTATTTTTTGATTGATGTTGTTGATAAAACATATGGTGACTTTCGGCAGATGCTTTTATCATGTCTAAATCTTCTGTATAAAAACCACTGAACAAGATGGTTCCCCCTGCATTCAATGAATTCGCATAGGCTTCCATATCATTCAATAAAATATTTCTATTGATGTTCGCTAGAATAATATCGAAATGTTTCCCTGCTAAATCAGATGCATCACCGCAAAGTATTGTGGCATCGTTCATCCCATTTAACATGGCATTCTCTTCACAACTTTCGGCAGCAATGGGATCGTTATCTATGGCAGTAATGTGTTTCGCATGTTTTTGATGTGCGAGAATGGCAAGAATTCCTGTACCACAACCCATATCCAATACCACTTTGTTTTCGAAATCAATATCCAACATTACCTCCGCCATTTGAAACGTAGTTTCGTGGTGACCAGTACCGAAGGCCATCTTCGGGTGCATCTTTATTTGATGTGGATACTCTTTACGCTCATGGAAATCAGCGTAGATATACAATTGATCTTTAATGGAAATCGATGGAAAATTACTTTCCCAAACCTCATTCCAATTTTGATATGGAATAGTATTTACTACATACTCAAAATTAAATTGCTCTTTATATTCAGATAAAACTTCTGTTACCTTTTCTTCCGAATAAATATGCGAAGGAACATAGGCACGAAAACCTGTTTCGTTTTTATCAAAAGAATCAAACCCTACTTCCGCCAATTCATTCATCAAAATATCCGATACAAAATCCTCATCGGCTGCAGTGGTAAACACTAATTCAATATAATTACCTGTCATGTTACAATGTATTGTATGCAATATGGATATCGGTAAAATCTCTTGATTTTAATGATGCTCCACCAATTAAACCACCATCAATATCTTTTTGTGAGAAAAGTACTTTAGCATTTCCTGGGTTACAACTTCCGCCGTATAAAATGCTAATCGATTCTGCAATCTCTGTTGAGTATTGAGCGGCAACAATGCCTCTAATAAAAGCATGCATCTCTTGTGCTTGCTCCGGACTAGCTGTTTTGCCAGTACCTATTGCCCATACGGGTTCGTAGGCTAGAACAATTAATTTCATTTGGTCTGCAGATAAATGAAACAATGATTCTTCAATTTGATTTTGTACCGTTTTAAAATGAACGTTTGATTCGCGCTCTTCTAATTTTTCGCCAATACAAAAAATTGGAGTTAATTTATTTTCTAAAGCGATGTTTACTTTTTTAGCCAACAATGCTGAATCTTCTTTTTGATATTCTCTACGTTCCGAGTGTCCTAAGATGACATATTGCACACCTAAGGAAGCAATCATCTCTGCAGATATTTCACCAGTATACGCACCCGATTTTTCTTGGTGACAATTTTGTGCTGCCACATGGAAATTCGTTTCTGATTGTATTAATTTACTTACCGATGATAAGTGAATGTATGGTGTTGCAAATACGGTGGTTACCTCTTTGTGTAATTCATCCTTAATCATATACACTGCTTCTGAAATCAATTCCATTCCAGCGAGGTAATCTTTGTTCATCTTCCAATTACCAGCAACAATTTTCTTTCTACTCATAACTTTTTCTATATTCTTTTGTCTGTTCAAAAATCGTATTTAATATATTTTTTTCGATATCGTTAAATTCTAGTCCTCTGCGTTCGTATACTTTACTAGCTACTTCAAACATCTTGTTCATGGCAAATACTTCCATGCCTTGTGCTCCACCCCAAGAAAAATCGGCAATGAAATTACGTGGAAAACCTGAGCCAAACACATTACTTCCTACACCTACAACGGTACCTGTATTAAACATGGTATTGATTCCGCACTTCGCATGGTCGCCCATAATTAAACCACAAAACTGTAAACCTGTACGTTTGAAATTATTCGTTTGATAATTCCACAGTTTTACTTCTGCATAATTATTTTTCAAATTAGAGTTATTACTATCGGCACCAATATTACACCACTCACCAATTATGGCATTGCCTATAAAACCATCGTGTGCTTTGTTGCTATATCCAAATACCACAACATTATTTAATTCCCCACCCACTTTACAGTGCGGACCAATAGTAGTTGCTCCATAAATCTTAGCACCCATTTTCGTTTGCGAATGCTCGCCTAAATAAAACGGACCACGGATCATTGAGCCTTCCATAATTTCGGCATCCTTAGCCAGGTAAACCGGACCAGTGCTCACGTTAATAATGGATGCTTGAATTTGTGCACCTTCTTCTAAAAACAATTGTGAAGGATCGCCGATGATGGTGGTGGTTGATGATGCTGAAAGACTTTTCTTACCAGCGGTTAATAGAGTGAAATCTTTTCTAGACTCCTTATCGTTCAATGAAAAAATCTTTGGTAAGGCATCTAAGTAATCGTATTCAAATGAACAAGATTTCATAGTAGTGGCTGAGTTAGTCCCTTCAGAAAAGCTCACTAAGGTTTTATCCCCATCAACGATCGCTTCCGAAAAGGTCAATGATTTGATAGTGGATACAAAATCAGCATTGGGTAATACCGAAGCATTAATCCAAATATTTTGTGAGGCTTGTACTTGTGGATATTTTTCTTGGAGATAGGCTTCCGTTGCTACAGAAAGGGTAGCATTTGGGAAATAATGTTGCCATTTTTCTAAAATCGTTAACATTCCAATTCGGATAGCTGCTACCGGACGGGTGAATGTAAGGGGCAAAAGCTGCCCTCTGCTCGAGTCGTCGAATAAAATAATGTTCATTTAGCAAAGATATAAGCCTGCAGAACATATTAAGGAGAAAATTACTAACGCTTGTAAAATAAGAAAGTCCGACCGAAGGTCAGACTTTCCATAAAAACATATATTATGCTTAAATTATTTCTTTGCGTAACGAGTTTTGAACTTGTCGATACGTCCTGCTGTATCAACCAATTTCAATTTACCAGTGTAAAATGGGTGAGATTTGTGTGAAATCTCTAATTTTACTAAAGGATATTCAATTCCATCTTCCCAAACAACTGTGTCTTTGGTCTCTATCGCTGACTGAGTCATGAATGAATAGTCGCAAGATAAGTCTTTGAAAACGACTAATCTATAGTTTTTAGGATGTATTTCTGCTTTCATCTTCTCTTAAATTTCGGATTGCAAATGTAGAAAAGCATTGCTTAATATGCAAATGTATTTCAATTTTCTTTTATTTTATTTCTTGGCAGAGCTCAATTAGTACTCCATTAGCATCTTTTGGATGAACAAAACACACTAATTTATTATCAGCACCCTTTTTAGGCTCTTTATTTAGCAAAGTAAAGCCTTCTGAGGCTAATCGAGCCATTTCGGCATATATATCGGTCACTTCAAAGGCAATGTGGTGGATACCCTCTCCTTTTTTCTCAATAAATTTTGCAATCGGACTATCGGCTTTAGTCGATTCTAATAATTCAATTTTATTCGGACCGATCTGGAAAAATTCCGTCAATACACCCTCCGATACCACCTCTTCTCTTTTATATGCTTTTTGAGCAAACAATTTCTCAAAAATGCTTGTTGATGCATCAAGGTTTTTAACAGCAATTCCTATGTGTTCAATTTTATTCATTTTCAAAAATACCTTTTGATTTTAATAATTTGGCTATATTTGTATGTAATTTATATAAAGTCTAAATAAAGATGGTAAAACTTCCCATATATCTCGACAACAATGCAACCACTCCTATGGACCCACGTGTTTTGGAGGCAATGTTGCCATATTTTACTGAAAAATTCGGTAATGCAGCCAGCAGAAACCACCCTTTTGGTTGGGTAGCTGAAGAAGCGGTAGATTACGCTAGAGAGCAAATCGCTAAGTTAATTGGCTGTACTGAAAAAGAAGTCATTATTACTTCGGGTGCTACAGAGTCAAATAACTTGGCTATTAAAGGTGTATTTGAAATGTACGCTCAAAAAGGAAATCACATTATAACCCTTACTACAGAACACAAAGCGGTATTAGATACTTGTCACCATATTGAAAAACAAGGTGCAGAAGTAACTTACCTTGATGTTCAAGCAGATGGTATGGTTGATTTAGCTAAACTTGAAGCAGCCATTACTCCAAAAACTATATTAATATCTATTATGTATGGTAATAATGAGATTGGTGTAGTTCAAGAAGTGAAGAAAATATCTGACATCGCTCGTAAGCATGGTGTGTTATTTCATACCGATGCGACACAAGCGGTTGGTAAAATTCCAGTAAACGTAGAAACAGATGGTATCGACTTAATGTCGTTCTCTGGACATAAAATGTACGGACCAAAAGGTGTTGGTGCATTATATGTACGTAGAAAAAATCCAAGAGTTAAAGTTACAGCACAAATGGATGGTGGCGGACACGAGCGTGGAATGCGTTCGGGTACTTTAAATGTTCCAGGTATTGTAGGTTTCGGAAAAGCTTGCGAAATTGCAATGTTAGATATGGAAAAAGATTCCATTCGTTTATCAGCTTTACGCGATAAATTAGAAGGTGCTTTATCTCAAATGGAAGAATCATACGTAAACGGAAATAAAGAACATCGTTTGCCACATACAACAAACATCTCTTTCAAATATGTTGAAGGTGAAGGTTTGATGATGGCGATGAAAGATTTAGCGGTATCATCTGGTTCAGCTTGTACATCGGCTTCTTTAGAGCCATCGTATGTATTAAAGAGCTTAGGATTGAATGACGATTTAGCACATTCATCAATTCGTTTCGGATTAGGTAGATTTACTACAGAAGAAGAAGTGGATTACGCAATTGAGTGTACTCGCAATGCTGTAAACAAATTAAGAGATATGAGTCCTTTATGGGAGATGTTTAAAGATGGCATCGACATGGATTCGGTAGAGTGGGCGGAGCATTAATCGAAACGTCGAAGTGTCGAAACGTCGAAGTGTCGAAATATTAACATATTATCCCATTAACATATTAACATATTAATAACATGGCATATTCAGATAAAGTAATTGATCACTACAACAACCCAAGAAATGTGGGTACGTTGGATAAAAGTAAAAATACAGTAGGTACAGGATTAGTTGGTGCACCAGAGTGTGGCGACGTGATGCGTTTACAAATCGAAGTAGATGAGAACAACGTTATTCAAGATGCGAAGTTCAAAACTTTTGGTTGTGGATCAGCAATCGCTTCTTCTTCTTTAGCGACTGAATGGTTGAAAGGTAAATCAATCGACCAAGCAATGGAAATTGACAACATGGACATCGTAGAAGAGCTTGCTCTTCCACCAGTGAAAATTCACTGTTCAGTATTAGCTGAAGATGCTATTAAAGCAGCAATTAACGATTACCGTACAAAAAATGGAATGTCTCCTATTGAGTCAGAGAAAAATCATCATTAATAATAGTAGTGAGTATTGTGTAGTGAGTAATGAGAATATTTCTCAATACTTTTACTCATTACTCAATACCCACTACTCAATACTAAAAGAATGATAACAATTACCGACAAAGCAAAATTGAAAATCACAGATTTAAGGCAGAATGCTGATCTGGATGATAGTTACTTTCTACGTGTAGCCGTTGCTGGTGGAGGATGTTCTGGTTTATCCTATAAATTGGATTTCGACAACGAAATTAGAACTGGTGACCAAGAATTTGAAGACAAGGGAGAAAAAGTAGTGCTTGACATGAAAAGTTTCTTGTATCTAGCTGGTACTGAGTTAGATTTCTCTGACGGATTGAATGGAAAAGGCTTTAACTTTATCAACCCTAATGCCTCAAGAACTTGTGGATGTGGGGAAAGTTTTTCAGTTTAAATAATATTTTTTTTATAATTTAGGTCTTCTCAGTAATGAGGAGACCTTTTTTTTTGAATCGATATGAAACTAACAGACCAAGCTACAATACCTCAACTATTAAGAAATGTTGTCAAGTACATACATCCTGAAACGGATACTTTTATGCTTGAAAAGGTAAAAGATACTTACCATCCTATTTCTTATAAAACAACTTTAGATAATGCCGACAGAATCTCCTCTTTCTTTTTAGAGAATGGAATTCACAAAGGTGATCGCATGGGTTTTATTGTTGAAAACTGCCCTGAGTATGTTTTCTTTGATCAAGGCTTACAGCAGTTGGGTTGTGTAAACGTATCCATCTACCCAACGCTATCTGATGATGATGTGGAATACATCATTAACGATTCACAATTAAAAATGATTCTAGTAGGAACTCATTTCTTACTAAAAAAGTTAATTAAAATAGCTCCGAATTGTCCTACCCTTACTCATATTGTTCCAAAATTCGATGATTACCAAAAGATGGCTCAAACCTATTCTGGTGATGTTCACATTTTGAGCTTAAATGAACTTATCGCAACAGGGGAGAAAACATTAGAGCACAATAGTGCAACGATTAACAAAATGCGTGATGAAGTTAAACCATCTGATTTATCTTCATTAATCTATACATCAGGAACAACAGGTACTCCAAAAGGAGTAATGTTATCTCACTTGAACTTTTGTCATAACGTTAAAGTCTGCTTAATGCAGATTCCTCATATCACTTCCGAAGAAACATTTTTATCATTTCTACCATTATCACACGTATTCGAAAGAACAGCAACCTACCATATCTGTTGTGCACAAGGAAGCAAAATTGCTTTCGCACAAAGCTTAGAATTACTAGGTAAGAACATGATGGAGGTTCACCCTACTGTAATGAGTGTGGTGCCTCGTTTGTTAGAAAAGATTAATGAGAAGGCCATGAAAAATGGTACTTCGGCTGGTGGATTAAAAACGAAAATATTTTTATGGTCGATTGCTACCGGTTCAAAATATCGTAATGTAATTGAAGCTGGAAAATCTCCTGGCTTTTTATTAAGCATGCAAAGAAATATTGCAGAAAAATTAGTGTTCTCAAAAATCAAGGAGAAAACTGGTGGCAACTTAAAGTTCATCATTTCTGGTGGTGCTGCTTTACCTCAAAACATCGGAGAATTTTTTGGAAACTTAGGAATCAAAATATTAGAAGGCTACGGATTAACCGAAACCTCACCTGTAATGGCGGTTACGGAATTTGATCGTCAGATTTACGGTACAGTAGGTAGAGTTATTCCAGAAGTAACCATTGGCATTCAAGATGCTGATACGAAACGCATCATCACCGAACAAACGTATGACACCTTCGATCAGAATTTCGAAAGTGCTGAAGGTGAAATTATTTTACGTGGAAACAATGTAATGCAAGGCTATTGGAATAAGCCCGAAGATACTGCGCAAGCAATAGATACCGATGGATGGTTCCACACTGGCGACGTCGGTAAATTCTATAAAGGGAATTTAAAAATCACCGACCGTATTAAAAATATGTTGGTGAACTCATTTGGTAAAAATGTGTACCCAACTCCTATCGAAAACACTTACCTACAAAGTAATCGCATCGATCAAATTTTCTTAATCGGCGATAAACGTGAACACATTACTGCGATTATCGTTCCTTCTAAAGAAAATATGATGGAAGAATTTGGATTGAAAGAATCGTTTTTTCAAGATAATGATTTGTTTATCCATGATGAACAATTTACCGAATGGGTTGATGAACACGTTCGTAAATACTCTGTGGAACTCGCAAAATTTGAACGTATTAAAAACTTCATCCTAAAACGTAATCCGTTTACCATCGAAGATGGCGAAATGACACCTACTCTAAAAATCAAACGTAGAATTGTAGAAAAGAAATTCGCTGCGGAAATTGATGAGATGTACCTTTTGGAAGAGATCGAATAATGTGCTAATTGGTCAATGTGCTAATGTGCCAATTGAATAATGTGCTAATTCGACAATGTGCTAATGTGCCAATTTGAACAATTTGAACAATTTGAACAATTCGACAATGTGCTAATGTGCCAATTTGAACAATTAGCACATTAGCAAATTAACCAATTGGCACATTAATGAGGGCGACAAACATCGTATCCGCCTTATCATTGTACCCTTCGATATACTTCATCTCTACAACATTTAAGTTGTGAGCTTTTTGTAAGCGTTCGATAACTTCTTCGTTTTCTTTTGCAAATACAGAGCAAGTAATGTAAAGCATTTGCTTTCCTTTCTTTAAAAACTGAATAGCATTATTCGCCATTTCAAATTGCAAGTCGGAAAAATATTGAACCATTTTTTCATCCACTTGAACCATGCGCTCTGGTGTGCGAGCCCAGGTTCCTGAACCGGTACAAGGTGCATCCATTACAATACCATCAAATGTTTCGGGTTCGAACGATTGGATTTCTGCTTTTAAATCGATTAATCTTCGCTTGTATTTGGTGATGCCTGCTTTGGCAAATCGTTCATCTAAATTCTTTAAAATACTATCCCTATTATCCGAACACATTAAATACGCATCGGGCTGCTTCTCCTTTATTAACAGGCTTTTCCCGCCACTTGCCGAACAACAATCCCACCAATACTCATTCACTTCTGGGTGGATATAATCGATGGTACTTTGAGATGATTTATCTTGAACTTCAAATAAATATTCTGTAGGCTCTTCGATTTTTGTAGCATTAGGTAATCGAAAACATTTCCCTTCTTGTACGTACGAGATGTTCTGATTGTCGAGGAATAATTTCAATTGCTCGTGTTTACCTTTAACTGCTCTTATAAATAAATCAGGTTGTGTTAAGTGTGAATGTAAAAATGGAGTAAGCTCAATTTTATTGGTCACTTCCTTTTTCAACGGAAATAATTCTTCTAAATCAAACTCTGGATAAACACCTTTTAAGAATTCCACTTTCTCTTCTAATGATTTTGATTGAACATCAACCCAGTCTGGCATAAACATGCCCAACAAATTCAAGGGATCTTGATCGACCAATAAAAGCGCAATCATTAAACGTTCTTCGTAAGTTCGCTCCGAGCAAATTCTACCTATTCTGAAGTATGAATAAATCATGTGGCTCAACGACTTTCTATCTTTCGAGCCCATTTGCTTATTCATTTTAAAAAACTCTTTCAAGTAACGCGACAATGGAAAGTCGTGTTTGTAGTTCTCTAAACAAGTCAGGAAAATTCTTAATCTATTTTGATGAATCATGGTTGTACGCTTAATCCATTTTCATCGTATTTCAAGATGAATACCTGATTATTATAATTCGGAGTTGATTTACTATTGTAATTTAATATGGTAGCTAATCCGTAATACGGTGCATCCATTTTATGAATGCTTTTTTTATGTACGTCGATGTTTTTAATAAAAAACAAAGTTTGATCAATACTGCGTATCGACATTTCTGTAGGCTCTGTAGAATAAGTTGAACGGTATTGTGCTACAAAGTTTTTCAATGCTTCATTCTCATAGTTCGCAAAATAAGATGTACTTAAACAAACTTTATATTTCACAAACAAATCTGGATCGATGGTTTGAAAATCTAACCACTTCGGGTGAACCAATAACGTTATAGGATATTGATTATTCAAGCTTTCCAAGTACTTAAAAAGATTGATTGCAAAGGCTTGGTCTGACGAAGGAATCAACAAATAGTTCTCTTTTGTTTTCGATAAATTCCCTTCAATTTGTCCGTAGCCTTTTTGAGTTGTTAACAGTTCTTTCCTGATTATCTTTTTATCCGCACTGTCTAGATACTTCTCAAAGGTTTTTGAATAACGGGTTTCTGCGAGTAATCCATTTCGTACAATAAGAATTGAAGTGCTCAGCTTTTTTGAACTAAAATACTTCGCCATGTTTAGGGCATGGTTTTCTAAAGTATTGTTCGCCATAATAATATCCGATGGCTTTGATTTTGTGACCAACAATGGAGAAATCGGAGAGATTATTTTACCCTTCAATAAAGGATTCTTCTTGAGCAACACCTCTATTTCATTAGGCATTACAGGTCCGAAGATTAAATCCGAAGTTAATAAATATGGATCTATAGCAAAGTTTTTTATTTGATTAGTATCCGATTGAGTATCGAATAATTTGATATCAAAAGTATAGCCTTCTTTGCTCAGCGAATCAACGGCCATTTTAAATCCACGGTAATAGTCGATTCCTAAGTTAGAAAACTCAAAAGATTTCTGATCGATTAAGGAAGCCTCATCAATGCTTTGAAAATTCAATGGCAATAGCAATGCAATTTTCAAATGCTTATCGGCAGCGCTTACAAGAGTAATGCTCCATAAGAAAATAAAAACACTTACAATAAATTGCTTATTCCCACTCAATCGTTGCAGGAGGTTTCGAGCTAATGTCATATACTACGCGGTTTACCCCTTTTACTTTATTGATAATATCATTCGAAATCTTAGCCAATAAATCATAAGGCAAATGTGACCAATCTGCGGTCATACCATCAAGCGACTCCACTGCTCTTAAGGCAATCACATGCTCGTATGTACGCTCATCACCCATTACTCCTACTGATTGTATTGGTAAAAATATTGCACCTGCTTGCCAAACTTTATCGTACCAACCTGAGTTCTTCAAGTTCTCGATATAAATAGCATCGGCTTCTTGTAAGGTAGCGATTTTCTCTTTGGTAATTTCTCCTAAAATTCGGATGGCTAAACCCGGACCTGGGAAAGGATGACGATTTAATATTTTTGGATCGATGCCTAAGCTATGTCCAACGCGACGAACCTCATCTTTAAATAATGTATTCAAAGGTTCAACCACACTTAATTTCATGTAATCTGGTAAACCACCAACGTTATGATGTGATTTAATGGTTGCCGAAGGACCTTTAACCGATACCGACTCAATAACGTCGGGGTATATGGTACCTTGTCCTAACCACTTTGCATTTTCTATTGTATGTGAAGCTTCGTCGAATACATCAATGAATACCTTACCTATAGCTTTACGTTTTAATTCAGGATCCGATAATCCTTTCAAAGCTGTATAAAATAATTCTTTAGAATCCACCCCTCGAACATTTAAGCCCATGTGTTTGTACGATTCTAATACTTCTTCGAATTCATTCTTACGAAGTAATCCATTATCTACAAAAATACAATGCAAGTTTGTACCAATCGCCTTGTGTAATAATATTGCTGCTACTGTTGAATCTACACCACCTGATAAACCTAAGATAACTTTATCATCACCAATTTTAGTTTTCAAATCTTCAATTGTCGATTCGATAAAAGAATCTGGTGTCCAATCTTGTTTACATCCGCAAACTCCTACTAAGAAATTAAACAACAAATGCTTACCATCTATAGAGTGTGTTACTTCTGGATGAAATTGAATTCCGTAGGTATTAGTTCCTTTAACATGGAAGGCTGCAACTTTTACAGAGTCGGTACTCGCAATAATTTCGAAGTTTGAAGGTACTTCAGAAATGGTATCACCGTGCGACATCCAAACTTGTGAATTTGGACTTACGGCTGCCAATAAATTATTATCGTGGTTCACAAAACTTAAGTTTGCTCTACCGTATTCTCTGATTTTAGATGGCATTACATTACCGCCCGATTTCTGAGCGATGAGTTGTGCGCCATAGCAAACTCCTAAAAGAGGGTAATTTGCTGCTATGCTTTGAAAGTCAACCTCTGGTGCTTCTTCCTCACGTACAGAGTGCGGGCTACCCGATAAAATAACACCTTTAACATCAGCATTTAAACTTGGGACTTTGTTATAAGGGTGAATTTCGCAGTAAACATTCAGTTCTCTAACTCTGCGGGCTATCAATTGTGTGTATTGAGAGCCAAAATCGAGGATAATAATTTTTTCAGGCATGTTGCAAAGTTAACAGAAATGTGCAAATGCGTAAATGTGCAGGTGCGAAAATTAAAATAAATCTTAATACTTCGTTATATCTACTCCGAACTTAAGAAGAAAGTCTACTCCTTCGTCGCTAGGCAAGCCTTTGTACTCGGCATACGATTTTTGGTAGAATACCCTTTTAATTCCTGAAGAGAAGATTAAACGAGCACAGGATATGCAAGGTGAAAGTGTTGTATATAAGGTAGCTCCCTCTAAAGTTGAGCCATTTTTTGCTGCAAATAAGATGGCGTTTTCTTCGGCGTGTAATGCCAAGGAGCAACTTCCTTTAGAATCTCTTGGGCAACCATGCTCTGGCCATTCTTCATCGCAATTGTGCGTACCCGCCGGTGGACCATTATATCCAATGGAGATAATACGTGTATCTTTTACTAATACCGCACCCACCTGTGCTTTAATGCAATGCGAACGCTGCGCTAATTCTCCAGCGAGGTTCATGAATATACTATCGAAAGAAGGACGCATCCATTTAGAATTTAGAATTTAGAATTTAGAATTTTCCCGATACCCATTACCCATTACTCATTACTCAACAAATGCAATAATAATCAAAAAACCACTCTTTTGCCTCGCTATGTGCTTGTAACTTGAAATATTTTTCTGCAATTTAGCAGAAATGTTGAACATAATTATAGGTGGTATTACGGCGGGGTTAATCATGACGTTCATGACTGGGCCAGCATTTTTTGCATTAATACGAACAAGTATACATAAGGGCTTTCTTTCGGGAGCCTTGTTTGCATTAGGCGTTTTCATGGCCGATACATTTTTTGTTGCCACTACCTTCTTGGGTGCAAGTTTAATTACACTTGCTGAAAAAAATCAAAAATACATTGCTGTTATTGGAGGATTATTCATCATCGTTATTGGATATCGTTACTTAACAAAAAAAGTAGAAGAAGAAAAAGAGGAAGAAGTTGCCGTTTCTTCTCGATTAAAAAACATGGGTTATTTCTTCAAAGGATTATTCATGAATTTGCTTAATCCTGGAATGTTATTCTATTGGATTGGATTAGTAAGTTACTTAGGTACGAATGCGGAATACAGCTCAGATAATATCAAACTTTTTATCTTTTGTTCTATGGCTACAGTACTGAGTACCGATCTAGCCAAAGCATACTTCGCCAGCAAGGTTCGTCACTTATTCAGCATGAAAGTAATTATGTGGATGAACAGAATTGTAGGCTCCGCGTTAATTGTGTTTGCCTTAGTGATGGTCGTAAAAGTATTCTTTTTCTAGTACTAAGAATTGAGATATTAGAATTGAGAAACTCACAAAAATATTAAGAGAAATTAGAATTTAGATATTAGATTTTAGATATTAGATTTTAGAATTTATGATAAAGCAACTTTCTAAAATCTAATACCTCAATTCTTACAACTACATTTAGTACGCGCGCTTATTACTTCCCTCAACGTAATTAATAAACGCATTGTTCACTACTCTCATTCCACCTGGTGTTGGGAAATCTCCGGAGAAGTACCAATCTCCTGCACTTCCAGGGCAAGCATAATGTAAGTCCTCTAAGCTTTGGTAGATTACTTCTACTTCTGCATTAATGTCTTCCGGACGAACAATCTCTGCAATTTTCTTAGAGATTTCTTCTGCGGTAAACGGACGATAAATATCTTTTACAAAGTTTTCGATTTTATCTAATGGTAAATGTACTTGCGCTTTGCATCGCTCATATACATCTTGAATTAAATCTTCTTTGCCTTGATCTTTTAGTAAAGCTATAGCTGCATTAAATGCAACGAACTCTCCCATTCTCGACATATCGATACCGTAACAATCGGGGTAACGAATTTGTGGAGCTGAAGAAACAATAATTATTTTCTTTGGCCCTAATCGGTCTAATATTCTTAATATACTT
>JBIINK010000110.1:0-3359 GCA_044337515.1 Sphingobacteriales bacterium
AATAATCGTGCCAATGGCAGGAATGGGCAAAAGAATGCGCCCTCATACCTTAACAACTCCGAAGCCATTAATTCCAGTAGCAGGTAAACCAATTGTACAACGATTGGTAGAAGATATCACTAAAGTTTGCGGACAAAAAGTAGAGGAAATTGCCTATATCATTGGCGACTTTGGTAAAGAAGCGGAAGATAATTTAATAAAAGTAGCGGAAAGCTTAGGTGCAAAAGGTACTATTTACTATCAAAAAGAAGCGCTTGGTACAGCTCATGCTATACATTGTGCTAAAGATAGCTTAATAGGCCCAGTCGTAGTTGCCTTTGCAGATACACTATTTAGAGCTGATTTTATCCTTGATGCAGAGAAAGATGGTATCATTTGGGTACAGCAAATTCCTGATCCTCGCCAATTTGGTGTGGTAAAAGTGAATGCAAATAATGAGATCACAGATTTTATAGAAAAACCTCAAGAGTTTATTTCAGATTTAGCGATCATCGGTATTTATTATTTTAAAGATGGTGATTACCTTAAATCAGAAATTGAATATATAATCGATAATGATATTCGCGAAAAAGGAGAATATCAATTAACGAATGTCTTGGAGAATATGAAACAAAAAGGCACTAAATTCTCACCTGGTAAAGTTGATGAGTGGTTAGATTGTGGTAACAAAGACGCTACGGTTTATACCAATCAACGTGTATTGGAAAATGTAAAAGATAAAGAGCAATTAAAGGCAGGTTCAGCAACTATTATAAATTCAGAGATTATTGAGCCTTGTTTTATTGGCGAAAATGTTCACATTGAGAATTCGAAAATTGGTCCTCATGTTTCGATTGGTAGCAATACAAAGGTTACAGACTCCGTTATCAGTAATAGTATTATTCAAACAAATGTAAAAGCAGCATCGTGTGTTATTGCCAATTCAATGATTGGTCACTTTGCCGAATTGAAAGGAGCTAATGGAACTTACAGTATCAGTGATTACTCAACCGTACAACCGAACTAGTTATAAACTAAGGTATTTCTTACTTCTTTTCTTAGCAATTACAGTGCTAAGCAATTTTGCTATTGCTCAAAAAAAATCCAAAGGTAAAGTTGTAGAAATATCAGCAGAAAATAGAGAAAAATTAGACACCTATTTTTTCGAAGGTATTCGACAGAAAAATATCGACAATAATGAGGCTGCTATTCGTAGTTTCCTTAAAGTAGTAGAAATAGATCCTTCAAATGATGCTGCGCATTATGAATTAGGTTTACTCTATACCAAACAAAAGAATTTAAATGCTGCTGCAGTTTCTTTCCAAAAAGCGGCGGATATAAGTCCGACGAATGAGTGGTACTTATTAAATAATGCCAACGCTCAAGAAAACATTGGTGATTATAAAAAAGCAGAAGAATTGTATTCTGATATCATTAAAATGTTTCCGGAAAAAGTAGAAACTTATTTTGATTTAGCTTCAGTAAAGATTTACCAAAATGATTTCAAGGGCGCGATTAAAGTCTATTCTATTATCGAATCTAAAATTGGAATCAATGAAGATGTTTCCATGCAACGCCAGAAGATTTGGTTGAAGCTTGGGAAGGTTGATAAAGCTGCAGAAGTAGCACAGCAGTTAGTAAATGCACAACCTGCTGAAATGCGCTACCGCATTAACCTTGCAGAAGTATACATGTCGAATAACGAGTCTGCCAAAGGCTTACGAGTATTGGCAGATATATTAGCAATAGAGCCTAACAATGGTTTCGCGCAATTAGCAATAGCCGATTACTATAGAGAGCAAAAAGATGATGAATCTTCGTATCGATATTTAAAGTTGGCATTCGCCAATCCAACCGTAAACATTGATCAGAAAATAAGAATATTAAGTCCTTACTTTTCGGCATTCAGTATTCCTTCAATAAAAGAGCGAGCGTTCGATCTTACACGTTTATGCATCACTGCGCATCCAATGGAAGCTAAGGCTTATGCGATTTATGGCGATTTTTTATATCAAGATAAACAATTGGATTCAGCAATGTCTGCTTACCAAAATACGATACGTTTAGATAAAAAAGTTTTTGCAGTTTGGCAGAATTTAATGTTTATCGAAATTGAATTGCTGGACTACACCGCTCTATTAAACACAAGTGGTGATGCCATTCAGTTATTCCCTGCACAACAAATTGTTCATTACTTAAATGCAGTGGCGAAAGCACAAAAGAAAGATTTCGAAGGGGCATTGGTGTCTTATCAAAATGCATTAACATTAAGTGTTAATAATCCAGAAACTGAAGCTCAAATACATGCAGGCATGGGAGATGCCTATCATAGTTTGAAAAAACATACAGAGTCTGATGAATCATATGACAAGGCATTGAGCATTCGTCCGGATGACCCATATGTATTGAACAACTTTGCCTATTATTTATCACTTCGAAACATTAATCTTGAGAAAGCTTTAAGCATGTCGCAGAAGTCGAACGACTTGATGAAAAGTAATGCGTCTTTCTTAGACACCTACGCTTGGATCCTTTTCCGTCTAGCACGTTACGATGATGCCTTGATATGGATTGAGAAAGCAATTACTGCTGGAGGATCTAAAAGTGTAACAGTAATAGAACATAGAGGGGATGTATTGATTAAGCTCAACAGAACTGAAGAAGCAATTGAAGAATGGAACAAGGCAGCTAAAATGGCTGAGCCATCAGAATTATTAAAGAGAAAAATTAATACGAAACAATACCATGAGCAATAAGATTATTTTAATTTTCATCTGTTCTATTGCACTATCTATTAGTTCTTGTAGAGTAAAGAAAGTAACTAGCTTGCCGAATCAAACAACTGAGCAAGTTTCTGAAGAAGAATTATTTAAAAAGTCTATTGTTTCTAAATTATTTACTGCCGGATTTAATTATCATTTCCTAACAGCAAAAGCAAAGGTTAAAGTTACTCGTGAAGGGAAAGATTTCTCTTTAACATTTAACATACGATCAGAAAAAGATAAACAAATTTGGATTTCTGCCAATGCGATTGGCGGGATAGAAGTGGCTAGAGTACTAATGAATAAAGATAGTGTACGTATTCTAGATCGATTTAACAAACAATACATAGTAAAAGATTACCAGTACTTATCTGAACTTTTAAAAACACCTGTTGATTTTTATTTGCTCCAAGATTTAATGTTTGGTGAAGCCCCTCGAGGAATCAATTATCAAGAATCTAGTTTAATGCAGAGTGAATCCAGCTACCTATTTTCTGGGCAGTTAAATTCAATTAATTACAATTTGAACATCAGGAAAGAAGATTATAAAACTCAAAGTATTGTACTCAGCGATCTTGAAAATAAAAAACGAAAAGTAGAAGTAAACTATGGCGGATA
>JBIINK010000059.1:0-11656 GCA_044337515.1 Sphingobacteriales bacterium
TAAATTCCCATACGTTCTACATCGCTTGAATATGGTATAGCTGTTTTAAGAATATGTTTTTTCTTGGTGTACTCTTCAACAATATCATTGTGCATATTTTTACGTGCATCGTACATCGAGAAAAATCCAAACACTTTATTTTTATCTAAATTATTTTCATTGAAAAATTCCATAATCATATCATAACTACGTATTGATAGTACCGTTGGAATCATCGGCATTAAAATGATATCGGCCGCATGAAATAAATTTTCTGATAGCAAAGAAATTCCTGGAGGCGCATCAATAAATAACACATCATAGTGTGCCGATAAATCTTTTAATGATTCTGCTAATTTTTTTCTTGATGATTTTTGGTCACCCAAATGAATGTCCATATTGCGGATAGAAAGATCCGCTGGGATAAGATCTAAATTCTCATATTCCGTTTCTTTAACGGCTTCAATAATTTCTGAATGTTGCCCAATTAAACTCTTCACTCCACCTTTTACTTTTGATTTTACACGGTAGTAAAAAGAGGTTGATGCTTGAGGATCTAAATCCCACAACAGGGTTCTATCGCCTTCTGATGCTGCAAGAGCTGCCATGTTTACTGAAGTGGCTGTTTTGCCAACTCCACCTTTTAGATTGTATACTGCAATTGTTATCATAGCAAAAAATTCTAAATTCTAAATTCTAAATTCTAAGTTTAAATAGTAGGATTTAGGTTCTAAGTTAGGCAATTTATTAAAAAAAATATCTTAATTTGCTTAATCACAATTCATAACTCACAATTCCTAATTCCTAATTCCTAATTCACAACTCCTAATTGAATAAAATGAAATTATCCGAAATCACCTCTTACCTCGAATCTATTGCTCCGCTGGCTTACCAAGAATCGTATGACAATTCTGGTTTGTTAGTGGGTGATCCGAATATGGAGGTGAGTAAAGCTATTGTGAGTTTAGATTGTATTGAGGATGTGGTGGATGAAGCGATTCGTGAAGGGGCTAACCTTATTATCTCCCATCATCCTATTATATTTTCGGGATTAAAGCGCTTTACAGGTAGTAATTATATTGAAAAGGTAGTGATGAAGGCCATTAAAAACGACATCGCCCTATATGCTATACATACCAATTTAGATAATGTACGACATGGGGTAAGCGGTAAAATAGCCGAGCGTTTGGGATTAGAGAATGTACAGGTATTAGAACCGAAAACTGGATTACTGAGTAAACTTCAAACTTTTGTTCCCCACGATAAAGCAGGAGAAGTGCGTGATGCCTTATTTGCAGCGGGAGCCGGACATATAGGAAATTACAGCGAATGCAGTTTTAATAGCGAAGGGTATGGCACCTTTATGGGTAACGACCAAAGCAATGCCTACATCGGCGAGAAAAATGTTTTACATACCGAACCCGAAACCAAAGTGGAAGTGGTTTTACCAACTCGACTAACTTCAAAAATATTAAAAGCCCTTTTTATGGCTCACCCATACGAAGAAGTTGCTTATGAGCTAATTCGTATAGAAAACACTCACCAGGAAGTGGGCTCTGGAGTTATAGGAGAATTCCCAGTAGAACTTTCTGAAGCAGATTTTCTTCAATTATTAAAAACTGGCTTACAAACCAAAGTGGTTAGACATACTCAAACCCTGGGCAAAACCATCAAAAAAGTAGCGCTTTGCGGTGGTTCTGGTAGCTTTTTGCTGAAAAATGCACTTCAAGCGGGTGCCGATGCCTTTGTTACAGCTGATTATAAATATCATCAATTCTTCGATGCGGAAGGTAAAATCCTTATTGCAGACGTTGGACATTATGAAAGTGAGCAGTTTACGATGGATTTGTTATTGGAAAAAATTCAAAAAAAATTTCCTACCTTTGCCATCTGCCTGACAAAATGCAACACCAATCCGGTATTTTATAGTATTTAAAGGGTATAGACATAGATTTACAAAATGGAAACAACTGTAGAACAAAAACTTAAAGCATTATTCGAATTACAAACTATCCACACTTCGATCGACAAGATTAGAACGATTCGCGGTGAATTACCAATGGAAGTGGCTGATTTAGAAGATGATGTAGCAGGTTTAGAGACTCGTATATCAAAAATTAAAGAAGAGATTAACGAGTTTGAAGATAACATCACAAACAAAAAAGCTTTGATGAAATCGGCTACTCAGTTAATTAAAAAATACGAGGAGCAACAAAACAACGTAAAAAACAACCGTGAATTCGAAGCTTTAACAAAAGAAATCGAGATCCAAGGTTTAGAAATACAAGTTGCTGAGAAGAAAATCAAAGAATACACTTACGAAATTGGAAACAAGGCTAAGGTATTAGAAAATGCTCAAACAGCTTTAACAGAACGTAAAGGCGACCTAGAAATTAAGAAGGCTGAGCTTGATAAAATCACCAAAGAAACAGAGAAAGACGAAGAAGCGTTAACTAAGAAAGCTACTAAAGCTGAAAAAGATATCGATGCTCGTTTGTTAATTGCATACAACAGACTTAGAGAAAATGCTAAAAATGGATTAGCAGTAGTTACCATCCAACGTGATTCATGTGGTGGTTGCTTCAATCAGATTCCACCTCAACGTCAGGTTGACATTCGTCAGCATAAAAAAGTTATCGTTTGCGAACATTGCGGACGTATATTAGTTGATGATAACTTCGTGCCTCAAGAAGCAGAAGCTTAATCTTAAATTAATCATTCTAAATAAAAAACGATTCCTATCTTTACGGAATCGTTTTTTTTATGTCTGCACGGGTAAAAACCTTACTATTTATTGGCCTTTTTTTACCATCTCTGGTAAAAGCAGATTTCTTGTTTAACGAAAATTGCATCAAAGCTTATCAAAGTATTATCAACTTACGATTGCAAGAAGGGCAGCAACTCCTCAATATAGAAAAGAAAGCAAACCCTAAAAATAACATCCCTGTTTTGCTCGAAAACTACATTGATTTTTTCAAAGTACTCACCTCAGAAACCGATGCGTCTTTCGAAAAATTCAAACAAAATAAAAGTATTCGAATAGATATTATTGAAGACGATCCACAAAAAAATTCTCCATGGTATTTATACGCGCTTGCTGAAATAAATTTACAAAGTTGCATTAACCGATTGAAGTATCAAGAATTTGTAACTGGTGGTTATGAATTACAAAAGGCATATAAATTATTAGAAGAGAATAAAAGGAAGTTCCCCAATTTTTTACCCAACCAAAAAAGTTTCGCGCTACTTTACGGTTTAATTGGATTAGTTCCTGAACAATATAAATGGGCCTTATCAACCATAGGCTTAAAAGGAAATGTACAAGAAGGAATAGTGATGCTCGAAGAGTTGAAAACAAAACTGCCGAACTCTAGCTACGCATACTTCCAACCGGAAGCTATTTATTTTTTAAGCTTCATACAACTCACCATAGATAACAATCCGAATATTTTTGATGTAGTGACTAAAAACACTGCGAATATTAGTAACCAAAGTTTGCTAAAAGCTTACATCTGCTCTTTAGTGGCACTACGAACAGGGCATAGCGATGAAGCTATTGATCTACTTAGCAATCGCCCAAAGTCTGCAGCGTACTGCGAGTTTATTCACCTCGATTACATGTTAGGTTGTGCTAAGCAATGCAGGTTTGATAGTGATGCAGTAACCTACTTCGAAAATTATTTAAAAAACTATAACGGTAATTTCAACATTAAAGATTCCTATTTAAAAATTGCTTGGTACTATTTGCTGAAAGGAAATATTGATAAGTATAATGCATACACAGCGCTTTGTAAAATTAGAGGTAGTGCCATTTCAGAGAAAGATAAAGCCGCTGTGCTCCTCGCTTCTGAAGTTCACGCTCCAGAAATAAGTTTGTTGCGATCACGACTTTATTTTGATGGTGGGTATTACAAAAAAGCATACGATGCTATTGTCGATAAAAAGTTAGAAAGTATTCCATTAACAAAAGACAAGGTGGAATATTTATTTCGCATGGGACGAATTCAACTTGCTTTAAATAATGATGAGCAAGCCATTATTTTTTTCAATGCTTGCATTGCAAAAGGCTCTCAATTAAAATACCAATATGCTGCGAGTTCCAGTTTTTTCTTAGGTAGCATTTATGAAAAAAGAAAACAATTTTCTAAAGCCGCTACACAATACGAACTCTGCATGAATCTTCCTAACGAAGAATATAAGAACAGCATTGAGAGCAAAGCCAAGGCAGGGTTGAGAAGGGTGAGTAAATAGTAAATGTGCAAATGTGCAGATGTGCAGATGTGCAGATGTGCAAATGTGCAAATGTGCAGATGTGCAAATGCGCAGATGTGCAAATGTGCAAATGCGCAGATGTGCAAATGTGCAAATGTGCAGATGTGTATATTGTGTTCGTCGAACCCCGAAGGGGTTACCTATAAAATAGGGGTTCCCCATAAATAACCGCCGATGAAATGGTTGGGTTATTGTTTGATGAAATTGCCGACGCCAGAATTTGTTTTTAGAAAATACGTTCCCGCAGGAAGTTTAGAAACATCAATGCGGTTGCCGTTTGTTTTTCCTTCTAGAACCACCCTTCCATTTATATCAGTAATTGAATATGGAAAATTCAATTGACCTTTGTCCAGTAATCCAATGTCCAATAGTCCATTTTCTAAAACTGGGTTCGGATAGATTGAAATAGCATTCGCTTGTTCTACATTAACACCCACAGCAGCACCAGTAGTTACAGTGCGTGAAGCAGAATAAGATCCTGGTATCCCATTTACCTCGGAAGCCACTCTCCAAAAATGTTTTTTGTTTGCTGTTAGTTTTATGCTAATTGATGTTGCATTAATGCTATCAATTTCTTGTTGTATAGATGCTAATGTAAAATTAGGATTCGTAGCAATTTGAATTTTATAACTTCCTGCTGATGGCACAACTTCCCAAGTAAAATCAACTAGGTTGTTTAACAAAACTGCATTTTGTGCAGGTGATTGTAAAGTTGGTGGGAATGTGCCTGTGGTAAATGTTCTTGTAAGAGTTGCTTTTTTATATCCACCATTGTTCGCTAATATTCTCCAGTAATAAAGTATGGTACCTGATTTTAATGAAGGAACAACAACTGATGTTTTTGTTGTTTTGATTACGGTATCTATTGTAGAAAAATTAGCATCGCGAGAAAATTCAATTTCATAAATTAATGCTCCTGCTAAAGCGTCCCATTTAAAACTATAATTCGATGAAATTCCTGCTGCCTGATTTGCTGGTTGAATTATATTAACAGCGGTTTGCAATTTGGTAGTGTCGTCGGCAATGCGTGTTATGTACATCGCTATATTCTGATTCGGAACATCATTTACATCTCTTGGTGATGCTACAATATCATCTACGAATGTCATACCATTCGTTACTTTACCGTATGCGGTATATTGACCATCTAAATAAGTTGGAGATCCTGTGCAAATAAAAAATTGTGAGTTTGCTGAATTAATATCATTATCGCGTGCTGCTGAAATTGCACCTCTTACATGCGATATCGGATTGAATTCTGCTGGCACATTTTTTTGCCATGCTTGTCCGATACCCCAAGTGCTTTTAGGTCCGTGCTTAGTATTAGGGTCGCCGCCTTGTATTACAAAACCTGGAACTACACGATGAAATAAAGTACTATCTAAGAACTGTTCTACTACTAAACTATCCCAATTGCGCACATGCATAGGTGCAATCGTTGGGTATAGTTCAATTTCTATTGCTCCAATCGTTACGCCAGCTCGCTTAGTTAAAATCGAGTAACGAGGTTTGCCATCGTAGGTGCCTATTTGCGCTGAAGCTTGCAGTGCAATTATTATGATGAAAAGAGTTAGTAATTTTTTCATAGGAATAATTGTATCAAGTAAAATGTATTAAGTATTATGAATTATGTAATATGTATTAAGTATTATGTACTATGTAAAATGTATTAAGTATTAAGTATTAAGTAGTATGTATTATGTACAAAGTATTATGTAATATGTAATATTGTTCTTAATACTTAATACAATGTACTTAATACAATTTTCAATGTACTTAATACAATTTTCAATGTACTTAATACAATTTTCAATGTACTTGATACAATTCATTTTAAATGTATCGGTCCCTGAGCGGAGCCGAAGGGCGCTATGCGTATTAAAATGAATTCTTAAACATCATACTCTCTACCGGCTTCACTGTTTTGCTATTGTATTTTGCATTGCCTTTAGTGTTATACATGATTTCAATATGACCTTCTACAACAAAATAAATTAATTGTCCGATTGGCATGCCCGCATAAATACGTACAGGTTGCGTACTCGAAATTTCTAATGTCCAAGTATTACAAAACCCTACATCGCCTTTACCCGCTGTTGCGTGGATATCAATTCCTAAACGGCCAGTGCTTGATTTGCCTTCTAAAAAAGGAACATGCGCATGCGTTTCCGTATATTCTAATGTTACTCCTAAATACAAAGTGTTTGGTTGCAAGACAAAACCCTCTGCTGGGATTTCAAAATGTTCGATATGGTTGTGCTTCTTAGCATCCAGCACACGGTCTACATATACTGCTAAGTATTTTCCTAAATGCACATCGTAAGAATTGGTGCCCAAACATTCTCTGTTAAATGGCTCAATTACAATGGTTCCCTTTTCTATTTCTTCTAAAATTCGTTGGTCGGATAAAATCATCGTTTGAATAGTTACTTTTGACTAAAATAAACAATTAAAATAAAAATGCCCATCATTTGGTCGAAACATCTTGGAAAAAATGGAGAGCTAGCGGTTTGGCACATTAACGAGGTGGCCGATGACTTATACAACAAGCTACAGCTAAACGCTGCAGAGAAGTCTTTTTACGATTCTTTGCATGCTGGTAAGCGTAATATGCATTGGTTGGGCAGTCGTGTGCTGTTACGTACCTTGCTCAATACTACCGAATACATCGATTGCCAGTTGGATGGGAATAACAAACCCTACTTGGTGAATTTCCCTTATGAGATTTCCATTTCCCATTCAAATGATTTTGCCGCTGTAATTATTTACAAAAAGAAAGCGGTTGGAGTGGACATTGAAAAAATATCGGATAAAATAGAGCGCATTGCAAAACGTTTTTTAAGCGAAAAAGAATTAGAAAATATTTCTGAAGAAAATAGAACAGAACAACTCTATGCTTGCTGGGGAATTAAAGAAACGCTTTATAAATTATATGGTAAAGGTAATCTGCCTTTTATTGGTGGAATAGAAATTGATCCGTTCGATTATAAAAAACAAGGCTTTGCAATAGCTCGAATAAATTTGCCGGATTTTAAATGTGAATATAAAATAGAATATTTAAAACTTGGGGAGTATATGTTAACTTGGTGTATTGGTTAATTATTTCATCACTACAACACCTAGTTTTTTCTCTAGGAACGAAACCTGCGCTTTAGTTTGTTGATACAATTGCAATAATTCCATTTGCATCACTTCATCACTCACTTCTTTTAATTGGTTTTGAATCTCCATTAATACTGTCATCATTTTTTTAAGTATGAGGTGTGCCATGGCATTGTCCACTACTTTTTTAACAATGGTATCTTCTTTAGGAATATGTATATCAAAGTCTTTCCATTTTTCGCTCAACACATATTGAGTACTTAGTAATTCTGCAGCAGTACCACTGATGCTCGCGTCGGGATGTTGCGTGAAAAACTTTTCATCGGGAATGAAATTCGATTGTATCGATTTCTTAAATAAATCGAGCATGCTCACATAAGGCTCATTGAGAAAATTAATACTGGCATTCTCAATTTCGGATAATATATGCTGTGCAACAGTAGTATCGACACCTTGATCTTCATCTTTGTAATCGATGTTGGCATAAAGCATTAGAATTCTAATAATCTCTTTTTCCTGATTAGCATTACTATGATCAACACGGGGTTGCTCTTTAATAAAATCTTCTTCGGGAGTATGAACAGATAAGTCTTCTTGATTATTTTCTTTCTTAATCTTTTTTACCTTAATCTTATTGAGTTCAGACAATAAGATTCGCTCTTCCATTTCCAATAACGAGCTACACTCTTTTACAAATAGTGATGCTTTAATTTGATCAGGAATTTTTGAAATGCTTTCTAAAATATCTTTGATTAAATCCGCTTTTTTAATCGGATCGTTTTTTACGTCTTTTAATAATAAGTCTGTTTTGAAAACGATAAAATCTTTTTTCGCAACATCAACATATTCTGTAAACTTAGTACTGCCTACTTCTCTTACATACGAATCAGGATCGTGACCATCAGGGAACAACACCACTTTCACATTGAGGCCTTCTTCCAAAATCATATCGATACCACGCAAGGATGCTTTTATTCCCGCAGGGTCGCCATCATAAAGTATGGTGATGTTTTTACTGAAGCGAGAAATTAATTTTATTTGCTCCACGGTAAGTGATGTACCTGAAGAAGCTACTACGTTTTCAATACCTGATTGATGTAGAGAAACCACATCGGTATATCCTTCAACTAAAAAACAATTATCTAAATCGCGTATTGCTTTCTTCGCGAAATACAAACCATAAAGCACATTACTCTTGTGGTATATTTCACTTTCTGGCGAGTTCACATACTTCGGACTATTCGGTTCGGTTTTTAAAATTCTACCACCGAATGCAATTACTCTACCGGATACACTGTGTATTGGAAACATTACTCGATTACGAAAACGATCGTAAACGCTGTTCTTTGTTTCATTGAAAATACTTAAACCCGTTTCAAGTAAAAAAGCTTTTTGAAAACCTTCTTTTTCTGCTCTATCGGTTAAGGTACTCCACTCGCTTAAACTGTAACCGAGTTCAAATTTTTTGATGATGTCTTCGCGGAAGCCACGTTCTTTGAAATAACTCAAGCCGATAGCCTGACCCATTTCATTCTCCCATAAATTCTCTGCAAAAACTTTCTTAGCCCAATCGGCTACGAGCATTAAGCTTTCTCGCTTGTGTGCTGCTTCTTTATCTTCGTCTGTAGAGATTTCATCTTCTACAATATCAATGTTATATTTTTTAGCAAGGTAACGTAAGGCTTCTGGGTAAGTAAGTTTCTCGTGCTCCATAATGAAGTTCACGGAGTTGCCTGCCTTGCCACAACCGAAGCATTTGTAAATTCCTTTTGCTGATGATACGTTAAAGGATGGTGTTTTTTCGTTATGAAAAGGACATAAGCCCAATAAACTAGATCCACGTTTTTTAAGATTCACAAAATCGCCAACTACCTCCTCAACCTGAGCGGCATCCATTATACGATCTATGCTTTCTTTAAGAATCATTTTGCAATACTATAGCCTGGTTTAAAAGCTGAATGATGAATATCAAATGTACAAATTTCCTTTTTCTTAAAAGGTATATCCCAATCGCCATCATACGAAATATGCGTTGCTACTAGCTTATCCTCGCTCACGTAACTTAATTCGATATTCATTTTTACATTAAAATCAAATGGAACGGAACTGTAACGCATATCAATAAACCTCCCTAAAATAGTTAAATTTCGTGCATCAAAAATGGTGGTAAGCTCTTTTATCATCGTATCGCCTTCTTTCCACCATGATAGTCCATCTTTGGTTTTACACTTAAAATAGTATACCGGAATGGAGTCTTGATAGGTAGCATGATAAAAAGAAAAGGTGTAATATTTGCTTAGCTCCGGACCAAAAATTTCGGTCTTGTCGCTTATTAAAGGAATACCATGTACGGGTTTGCCTGGCGTAAAAATAAGTGTCTTTAGTTTTTGTTTGTACCCTTCTTCATCAGATTGTGAGCCAGCCACTTTTTTAGTTGCAGTGAAGTCGGTATTCCGATCATTCATAAAAATATAAGAAAACATTTTTACGGTGTATAAATTGAAATCGCCATTACGCCTAAATACTTTACCGCTATCTATTTTCAATAATTGTGTTTGCTTATAATTCGGAGTTGAATTGTCATGTGATACTTTTCGAATAATTTTTGCAAGAATTCGATTATCCTCGTCGTATGTTTTAATGAGATTATTCGCTACAAAAGAATATTTACGAAGGTCGTGAAAGGCTTGGTAGAACGCGGTATCCTTCATCATCACCTCTACAAAATCGTCCATACTTAAGCCACGCTTAGCCGTAACGGTTAATGCAGAATCAATAGTAACAGTACGAAGAGTATCGGAGAAAAAAGGACGCCTAGTTTGGGCGATGGTAGTTGAAGTAAGAAATACGAATGCTAGTAGAATTAGTTTTGCTTTCTTCATAAATTTAAATTGTAAATTATGAGTTGTGAGTTGTGAATTATTTTTAACTCACAATTCACAACTTACAACTTACAACTGTTTACATTGTTTTCAATTCTGCAACCAACTCTGTCAATGCTTTCTTAGCATCGCCAAAGAACATTGAAGATTTTGGATCGTAGAATAACAAGTTATCGATACCAGCATAACCTGCGTTCATAGAACGTTTGTTAATGATGATATGTTTTGCTTTATCAACTTCTAAAATTGGCATTCCATAAATTGGAGAGGAAGGATCTGATTTTGCTGCAGGGTTAACAACGTCGTTAGCACCTACTACTAAAACCACATCGGTTTGTTCGAACTCCGAATTAATTTCTTCCATCTCAATTAACTTACCATAATCAACATTAGATTCGGCAAGTAATACGTTCATGTGACCTGGCATACGACCAGCAACTGGGTGGATTGCATACTTCACTTCAACACCACGTTCTTCTAATAATAATTCTAATTCGTGAATTACGTGTTGTGCTTGCGCAACTGCTAATCCGTAACCAGGTACAATTACTACTTTTTTCGAGTAGTTCATTAATACAGCTAAATCGGAAACTGAAATATCTTTGATAGAACCTTTAGGATCTTCTGCAGCACCAGTAGTTGCTGAGGCACCGAAGGCACCGAAGATTACGCTGAACAATGAACGGTTCATTGCATTACACATTACGATAGTTAATAATGTACCTGCAGAACCTACAAGGATACCACCGGTTAACATTACTTTATTGTCATACAAGAAACCACCGAATGCAGCAGCTAAACCTGTGAATGAGTTTAATAATGAAATAACTACTGGCATATCTGCACCACCGATTGGAATTACAAATAACACCCCGTAAATTAATGAAGCAGCGAATAATACATATAAAATAGTTAAGCTATCAACTCCAGAAGTTACCATCCAAATACCGAAAATGGCTAAGCCAATTAAGATGATGGTGTTGATGATATTGTATTTAGGGATACGAATTGGTTTACCCATTGCACCATTTAATTTTAGGTAAGCGATGATACTTCCTGAGAAAGAAACGCTACCAATAATTAAACCTGCAACAATAAATGAAAGTGAACCAACATGTCCAACATTATGCTCGTATTCTGTTAATCCGATTAAGGCTGCGCAAGCACCACCCATACCGTTGAACATGGATACCAACTCTGGCATTTTTGTCATTTGTACTTTCTTCGCCGTTAACCAGCCGATAACAGTACCGATGGCAATACCACCAAAAATTAATGCCATTTTTAATCCTTCACGAGAAGTAAGTACGATACCTTCTTCTGTTACTTTATTGTATAAGAATATTGTTGCAAGTATGGCAACAACCATTCCGAATGCGGCGATTAAATTTCCTTTACGAGCTGACTTTGGATTACCCATC
>JBIINK010000021.1:0-36799 GCA_044337515.1 Sphingobacteriales bacterium
ATATACAACCAGGTGGTTGTTTTATTGGTGGTGGGTATTGGATGCCACAAGGCGAAACATTGAAAATGATTCGTCAGGAAATCGATTACAACGCGGAAGACTTCAAGAAAATTTTAAATGCAAAATCTTTCAAAAAATTCTACGACGGATTGAGTGAAGAAGATAAATTAAAAACATCGCCAAAAGATTATCCAAAAGATCATCCTGAAATTGAACTCTTAAAACTTAAAAGTTTTGTATGCTTTCATTCATTGAGTGATGCTCAACTTCAAGAGAAGTCTTCAGTTAAGCTTATCGCCGATGCGATCGTTGCTCTGCAACCGCTTGTTTCGTTTTTAGATTCTGCAATTCAGAAATAGGTTTTTTTCACGCAAAGGTGCAAAGAAGCAAAGGTGCAAAGAGTTTCGTGATGCATTTAAACATTCTGCGAATACTTTATTAATTAAAAAAAACCTGCATATATGCAGTTTTATTTTCAATTATCTAATGTAATCTTTGCATTATGAATGAAAATGAATTATCGAATTTAATTATTGGTGCTGCAATTAAAGTTCATCGAGAGATTGGGCCAGGCTTATTTGAATCTGTATACGAAGAATGTTTATGTAAAGAGCTTTCTAATTTAAATCTCAAAATTGAACGGCAGAAAAAAATTGACTTAATTTACAACGGGGAAAATATGGGTCTTGCATTTAAGGCAGATATACTAGTTGAGGATTGTGTGTTAATTGAACTAAAATCAGCTGAAAAATTGCATGACATTTACTTTACCCAAACCTATTCTTATCTTAAATTATTAAATATTAAATTAGGCTTGCTTATTAACTTTAATGAATCGTTACTTAAAAATGGAATCAAAAGAGTAGTAAATAAAATATAAGTCTCTTTGCAACTTTGCTCCTTTGCACCTTTGCGTGAAATAAAAACCCAACTATGAAACTAACCTTCCTCGGCCACTCGTGCTTTCTACTCGAAACATCAACATCGAAAATTTTATTCGATCCATTTATTACACCAAACGAGCGCGCGAAGCATATTGATGTAGATAAAATTGAAGCAGATTACATTTTACAATCGCATGGGCACGTAGATCATTTTGTGGATTTACCAGGAATTGCGAAAAGGACAGGAGCCATGGTGGTATCTTCATGGGAAATTACGGAATGGCTAAAAAAGAAAGGAATTGAAAATGTTCACCCGATGAACATTGGTGGTTCTTGGACATTACCTTTCGGTAAGGTAAAAATGGTGTTTGCCGCACATTCCAATTCCCTACCCGACGGAAGCTATGGTGGTGTGGCTGCTGGGTATATCATAGAGGCAGATAGCAAGCGTATCTATTATGCTGGCGATACTGGCCTTAATCAGGACATGAAGCTTATTGGGGAGTATTGGACACCCGATGTTGCATTATTGCCTATTGGCGATAATTTTACCATGGATGTGGAAGATGCTATTATTGCATCCGACTTTATTCAATGCAATGAAATTATCGGAATGCACTTCGATACCTTCGGTTATATTGAAATTAACCATTCGGAAGCCATTCGTAAATTCGAAAACCGTAACAAAACATTGCATTTAATGGAAATAGGCTCAACAATTGAGATTTAACCCAACATTAACGGATTAACACATTAACATATTAACATATTATCCTTACCTTTGCGGCATCATGCAAAAAGTAAGAAATATAGCAATTATTGCCCATGTCGATCACGGGAAAACCACTTTAGTGGACAAAATTTTACATCAAACGAACCTTTTTAGAGATAATCAGGCAACTGGCGATCTTATCTTAGATAGCAACGATTTAGAGCGTGAACGTGGTATTACCATCGTTTCAAAGAACGTTTCGGTACGTTATAAAGACTACAAAATCAACATTATTGATACTCCTGGTCACGCCGACTTTGGCGGTGAAGTAGAGCGTGTATTGAAAATGGCTGATGGGGTATTATTATTGGTGGATGCTTTTGAAGGTGCAATGCCTCAAACGCGTTTCGTAACTCAAAAGGCACTTTCCTTAGGATTGAAGCCAATTGTGGTTATCAATAAGGTAGATAAAGAAAATTGCCGTCCAATAGAAGTTCAGGAATCTATTTTCGAATTGTTCTTCAACTTAGAAGCTACAGAAGATCAGTTGGATTTCCCAACCATCTACGGTTCTTCTAAACAAGGATGGATGAGTACCGACTTCAATAATATTACTGAAGACATCACTCCGTTATTGGATGCTGTATTAGAGTTTATCCCAGAGCCGGTAGAAAACCCAGGTACATTACAAATGCAAATTACCTCATTAGATTATTCATCTTTCGTAGGTCGTATTGCTATTGGTCGTGTAGCGCGTGGTACCATTAAAGAAAACATGCCAGTTTCATTAATGAAAAAAGATGGCAAAGTTGTAAAATCAAGAATTAAGGAATTATATACTTTCGAAGGTTTAGGAAAAGTGAGAGTGGAAGAAGTACATAACGGTGATATTTGTGCTGTTGTTGGTATTGATGGTTTTGATATTGGTGATACAATTGCCGATTTCGAAAATCCAGAGCAATTAGCAGTTATTAAAATTGATGAGCCTACGATGAACATGTTGTTTACTATTAACAACTCTCCGTTCTTCGGTAAGGAAGGTAAATTTGTTACCTCTCGTCACTTACGTGATCGTTTAATGAAAGAGATGGAGAAAAACTTAGCCCTTCGCGTTGAAGAGTCGGGTTCTCCAGATTCATACTTAGTTTACGGTCGTGGTATTCTTCACTTGTCAGTTTTAATTGAAACGATGCGTCGTGAAGGTTACGAAATGCAAGTTGGCCAACCTCAAGTTATCATTAAAGAAATTGATGGTAAGAAATGTGAGCCAGTTGAAACATTAATTGTAGACGTACCAGGTGAAGTAGCAGGTAAGGTTATTGAATTAGTAACTCAACGTAAAGGTGATTTATTAGTAATGGAACCTAAAGGCGATTTACAACATTTAGAATTCGAAATTCCAGCTCGTGGTATTATCGGTTTGCGTAATAACGTATTAACAGCAACTGCTGGAGAAGCGATTATGGCTCACCGTTTCAAAGCTTACGAACCATGGAAAGGTGATATTCCACAACGTATGAGTGGTGTATTAATTTCAATGGATAAAGGTAGTGCAACAGCTTACCGTATTGATAAATTACAAGATAGAGGTAGATTCTTTGTGAATCCAGGTGAAGAAGTTTACCAAGGAATGATCATCGGTGAAAACAGTAGAGAAACTGATATGACCGTGAACATCACCGAAGGAAAACAATTAACCAACTTCCGTACAACAAGTAAGGATGATGCAACTCGTATCGCTCCAGCAACTAAATTCTCATTAGAGGAAGCAATGGAATATATCCAAGCAGATGAGTACGTAGAGGTTACTCCAGTATCAATGCGTTTACGTAAAATCTACTTAACGGAGATCGAAAGAAATCAGAAGAAGAAACAAGGACAGTAGTTCGTAGCTCGTAGTTCGTATTTCGTAACTCGATATAATATTTAGAGGGAAGTTTGTTTAGGCAGACTTCCCTTTTTATTTAATAGGTAATACCATTTTCTATTTATTCATTTTCGATTTTTTTTTCTATTTTGTACGAGCTACGAGTTACGAACTACGAATTACGAATCATGGATTTATACGAAATCTACCAATCGCACCCACTCATTTCTACCGACACTAGAAGTATTGCAAAAGACTCTATCTTTTTTGCCTTGAAAGGTGAAAACTTTAATGGGAATACTTTTGCTGAAAAAGCATTGGCAGCAGGTGCGGCATATGTAGTGGTTGATGAAAAAGAGTATCAATTAAATGAGCGTTGTATTTTAGTGAAAGATGTACTTACTGCTTTGCAAGACTTAGCAAAACATCATCGCTCTCAACTTAACATTCCATTTATTGGCATTACAGGATCTAACGGAAAAACAACTTCAAAAGAATTGTTGCACGCTGTGTTGAGTAGAAAATATAAAACGCTTGCTACAAAAGGAAATCTCAATAATCATATCGGTGTACCGCTAACCATTTTAAGTATTACCAATGATATTGAAATGGCGATTATCGAGATGGGTGCAAACCATCAACTCGAAATAGAATTCTTATCTAATATTGCTAATCCAGATTTCGGTTTAATATGTAATGTTGGCAAAGCACACTTAGAAGGCATGGGTGGTTTTGAAGGTGTGAAAAAAACGAAGAAAGAATTATACGATCATATTCGCAATCACAATGGAATTGCATTTGTAAATGCCGATGATATAAACTTAATGGAGATGAGCGCAACTGTGGATAAGAAAGAATATTTCGGATCCAATGCTAATGCACGTGTGAGTGGAAGAATTGTATCGTCAGATCCGTTTTTATCAATCGAAATAAAATTAAAAAACGATGCGCAATTTACAAGCATCAACTCACAACTGGTAGGCGATTACAATTTGAATAATATTTTAGCAGCCGTTTGTATTGGAGATTATTTTGAAGTGCCATTGTCTGAAATGATTGCTGGTATTGAATCTTACGCACCAAGCAACAATCGTTCGCAAGCTGTAAAAATGGGAAGTAATGATGTGATACTCGATGCCTACAATGCAAATCCGAGTAGCATGAGTGCAGCCATTCAGAATTTCGTAAAACTAAATGCTTCAAATAAAGTCATGATTTTAGGCGATATGTTTGAAATGGGAGAGGAGAGTATGCGCGAACATTTAGCAATGATAGAACTTGTTCATCAATTAAAATTTGAACATGTTATTTTTGTTGGAAAAGATTTTTATGCTTGCAAGAAATACGAATTTCAATTTTTCGAAACTACGGAAGAAGCGAAAGATTATCTATCGCAAAACAAACCAACAAGCAGTATGATTTTAGTTAAAGGTTCTAGAGGAATGAAGCTCGAATTATTAACGAGCGAATTGAATGGGTAATTGAACTTATCTTTTCTCTACGCGAACACCAATATCTTCTATACCCAATAACGGGTTATCTCTCATGTTTTGTTCGACGCTAAATGAGTAAACTCCTTTGCGAGGGAACTTCACATTCTCCATCACTTTTATTTGATTCGAGAAAATATCTCCTAAGCCAGATCCCAACCATTTTCCATCGGCTTCTGCCAATTTAAATTCTAATCGTTGTGTTTCTGCTTTTTCCTTAGGGCCTTGTATGGTAAACAGAACAAACAGGTTTGAGTATTTGTACAAACCTGTATGTCTGATGTTGAAATAAACAGTATGTTCCGTAGTCGTATCGTTAACTTCTAAATAAAATGTAGGCTTCTGATTAATGTGCCAAGCATTGTTCTCTAAGTTTTGATAATCTTCAAACACACGCTTCTGATCACACGCTGTAATAAATAACGTGGAGATAAAAAGCAATATGTAAGCGCTACGTTTCATTATTTTTTTGGTCTATTATTTTGTGGTGGTCTGTTTGGATTGTTTGGATTTCCACCTTCGTTATTTTTAGGTGCACTCACATTAACAGTTCCTTCAGTTCCTCCAGCAGTATTAGGATTATTTGGTTTGCGATTATTGTTATTACGCTTGTTGCGGTTGTTGTTATTGCTTTTCTTCTTACGATTACGTTCGTCCATACGAGTCAAGGAATCCTGACCAACAACATTTTCATAATCCAATACTTTCTCAACCAATTTCGGAACAATAATTACATCTGATAAATCTTCAGGGTATTCATTGTTTTTATTCATGGCAATAATAGCATTCACTCTACTTACATGTAATGGAATCCACGCTTCATCATGACGATAGCTAAACCACATCATCCTTTTAAAGATGTCGGATTTTTGCAAGTATGCTGAACCTCGTTTAGTTTTAATTTCTTTGATATCATCTGGGAAATCTTTCAACGCATCCATATAAGTATCCAACTCATAATTTAAACAGCATTTCAACTTACCACATTGTCCGGCAAGTTTTAACGTGTTTAAAGAAAGGTTTTGATAACGAGCCGCCGATGTGCTTACCGTTTTGAAATCAGTTAACCAGGTAGAACAGCAAAGCTCTCTACCACATGAACCGATACCACCTAAACGACTTGCTTCTTGGCGCATACCAATTTGGCGCATCTCAATACGTACTTTAAATTCTTCAGCAAGTTTTTTAATCAACTCACGAAAATCGACACGATCTTCTGCTGTATAGTAAAAAGTAGATTTTGTTTTATCACCTTGATAATCGACATCGCTTAATTTCATATCAAGCTTTAGCTCGATAATAATTTTGCGGGCACGATGCATAGTTTCGTACTCCAAGCCTTTGGCTAGTTTCCATTTTTCTACATCTACTGTGCTAGCCTTGCGATACAATTTCTTGATTTCGGGAGCATCTACCGCCACACCTCGCTTTTTCATTTGCATTCGAACCAATTCCCCGGTCATTGTAATGTGGCCAACATCGTAGCCTCCGGTTCCCGATTCGACACAGACTAACTCGCCTGCTTCTACATATATATTGTCGGTGTTTCGATAAAAATCTTTACGTGAGCCTTTAAATCTCACTTCAAGTATATTAAATGCTTTGTAGTTAGCAGGCATGTCTACGTTTGAAAACCAATCGTATACATCTAGCTTACTACATCCTCCTCCCGTCATACAAGAACCATTGCTCTTACATCCTGCCGGCACACACCCACCACTTGAACATGATCCACATCCCATAATTTCAATTTTTGTTTAATATGCGAATTTACATTTTTCTTTGCAAATCCCTCATCACTTGTACGGAAAGGTCTAAAAATACGATTTTTGGGTTCGCATTTCGCTCGATATGATAAATCGCTTTCTCTAAATGCCCAATAATATAGGGCGCATTCGTAGTATTAAGGATAGAAGCCATCTTTGGCAATTCGAAGAATTTGCTCTCAAAACGGATGATTTCTGTTGCTGATGCATTATAGGTTAAGCAATCGCGAATAACTTGCAAGCCAAACCTCAACATATTTTTTTGGTTCTCTCTGCCAAATGCTGCGACGGCAATCTGGTCAATCAATTGCTGAATTTCAATCCCTTTACGTGCATAGCAAAGTCGGAACCATTGTACAAAAACCTCCTCTAAGTTGTTTTCTTCTAACAACATCATGTTAATGCCAGCTTGCATGCTTCCGTCTGCTAAATAAGCATAACGCGCTGCGGCATGCTCTTCGCAGTCCTTCGCCAATAAATACGCTTTAATCTCCTCATCGGTAAACTTCCCAATTTTTACCAATTGAGTACGCGATAAAATGGTGTTGATAATTTGATCATATTGTTCTGCCACCAAAATGAATAAAGTCTTTTCAGGTGGCTCTTCAATTAATTTTAATAAGGTATTCCCAGTGGCTCCTAAGTATTCGGGCAACCACATAATAAGTACTTTGAAATCTGCCTCGTATGATTTGTAGCTTAAACGCTTAATAATATCATGGCATTCGGCAATATTGATGTTAGGCTGCTTATTCTCCGCCTGCAAATGGTCTGTCCACTCATCAATACCCATAAATGGAGAAGCTAATAAGGCCTCTCTCCATTCTTTTATATATACCGTACTTACCTCATCCGCTTTTTTTGTGATAAACGGGTAGCTAAAATGTAAGTCGGGATGTATTAATTTATTGTATTTACGACAAGATGGGCATTCGCCACAGGAATCATTGTTAATTCTGTTGGTGCAATTTAAGTACTGTGCATAGGCAACTGCAAGGGCTAAGCTTCCGCTACCACTCTGACCTAGAAATAATTGCGCATGACTTACACGCCCTTCGTTAATGGAACGAATGAGTCTTTCTTTAACCTCTGCATGTCCTGGTATTTCACTAAATAACATGTCGCAATTTATAAAATTTAAAATTCGTTTCCATCCCTTATCTTTGTAAAATGGGAAGATGGTTAGCACTCGATATTGGGTCGAAAAGAACAGGGATAGCCGTAACCGATCCGTTGAGGATTATAGCAACTGCTTTAGACACCGTACCGACTAAAGAATTAGTTCCATTTTTGAAAAACTATTTCCTTGCCGAGCAGGTCGACATCGTTGTGGTTGGCGAACCGAAACAAATGGATAATTCTCCATCAGAATCGGCAGCCATGATTAACAAGGAAATCGAAAAGTTAAAAAAAGCTTTTGCAGGCATCAATATTCATCGGGTAGATGAACGCTTTACTTCGAAAATGGCTTCGCAAGTAATTGCACAAAGTGGAAAGACAAAAAAAGAAAGACAAAAAAAAGAATTAATCGATACGGTAAGCGCAACCATTATTTTGCAGTCTTATATGATGTCGAACCAATAAGCATATGATTTTACCAATTATCGCATACGGCGATCCCGTATTAAGAAAAGTAGGAAGAGATATCGATAAAGATTATCCTCATTTATCGCAAGTAATTGCCGACATGTTTGAAACCATGTACCACGCTAGAGGTGTTGGCTTGGCAGCTCCACAGGTGGGCTTAGATATTCGTTTGTTTGTTATCGATGCTTCTCCTTTTGATGATGATGAAGACGATCGTCCGGAGCTTAAAAATTTCAAGAAAATATTCATTAACGCTTACATCACCGACGAGTCGGGAAACGAATGGCCTTTCAACGAAGGTTGCTTAAGTATACCTGAAATCAGAGAAGATGTAAATCGTTTATCTCATATTAAAATTACTTATCAGGACGAAAATTTTGTGTCTCACGAAGAAGACTATTCAGGAATTCTTGCTCGTATTATTCAACATGAATATGATCACATTGAAGGTAAACTATTCGTCGATAAAATTTCACCAATAAAGAAAAGACTAATTGCTAAAAAATTAGAAGCCATTACTCGTGGCATGGTGAAACCAGATTATAAAATGAAGTATCCAGCGGTTTCGAAAAAACGGAAATAATGTGCCAATGTGCTAATTAGTCAATGTGCTAATGTGCCAATGTTTATTGGCTAATTGACACATTAGCACATTAGCACATTATTTGTAGGGATCATTCTTAAACGAAATCTTCCCTTGATTCAACAGGTGCATAAACTGATTTATTTTTACCACATCGAGTAATGGGTTATACCTGTCTTGCCCTTTCCAATAAAGCTTTTCAGACTGTTGTTGGAAATAATATTTTGTGTTTTGTGCGCCATCCCATGTCATGGCAGAACTTAATGCCATCATTAAACTTTCATCTAAATTGCGTTTTGCAATCATCAAATCATCATCAGGTAATCGCAGCTTTATAAACGCTTGCTTAAACTGTTCAATGGTAGCGTATGGGAAAATATAAATCATTGGCAAATTAATGGCATCCATCTTTAATTTGAAGATAGCACTTAAGGAATTGCCTTGTAGATTTTCGGGAATAATGAGTTCTTGTTTTTTATAACCTAAACAAGAAATTTGAATGGTATCTCCAACACTAACCACTAATGAGAAATATCCTCTCATGTCGGTATAAGTGCCTTTGTATTTTCTAGAAATGTTAATGATGTTTACGAAGGGGAGAGCTTCTAAACTATCTGCATGTATTACCATTCCTGAAAACTGCACTAACTTTTTATCTTGTGCAGACGATGTTGAAATACTAACCGCAACAACAAAAAAAAGCAGGAAGAAAAACTTCTTATTCATAAAGTAATACATGCAAATAGAGCTGAAACGCTAAAATTAGCTTCTTAGTCTTTCAGGCAATATAGCGTTAGGATCATCCATATCTGTAATGTTGATCGCTTCTACTGAATTAATTTCAGGGATACTGCGCTTTAATGCTTGCTCAACACCAGCTTTTAAAGTCATGATACTCATCGGACAAGATCCGCAAGCACCTAATAACTTAAGCTTTACTACCATGTCTTCAGTTACTTCATGTAAAGCAACATTGCCACCATCAGCTTCTAAATATGGTCTGATTTGATCAAGTGCATTTTCAATGCGCTCGATTAATTCTGTGTTTACTTGACTCATTTTTAAATATTTTATTCAAAGTTAATATTATTTATAACAATTCTAATTAAGAACGGTTTCTCTTGATGTAGAATTTAATATTGCAATTTGTTGAGCAACACCAGAAACGATGCTTTGGAATGCCTTAGCAGTTGGGTGAGCATCATTTAAGATGATAGGTTCTCCGATTTCCCCTGCTTCACCAACAGCTTGTACCAATGGAATTTCACCTAAAAAGGCTACTTCAATCTGCTGAGCGAGTTTACGGCCACCTTCTTTACCGAATAAATAGTATTTGTTATCTGGCATTTCTTCTGGAATGAAATACGCCATGTTTTCTACAATACCTAAAATAGGTACTTCAATACCTTTCATTTTAAACATCGAAATTCCTTTACGGGTATCGGCTAAGGCTACATTTTGTGGTGTAGTTACAATAACTGCTCCTGTAATAGGGAAGTTTTGTGCCAAGGTAATGTGTACATCACCAGTTCCTGGAGGCGTATCAACTATTAGGTAATCCAATTCACCCCAATTTGCATCTTGAAATAATTGACGTAAGGCTGTAGTTACCATTGGTCCTCTCCAAGGAATAGCTTGGTTTGGGTCGGTAAAGAATCCTATCGACAATAATTTAACACCATATTTTTCAATTGGTAATAAGCTAATTTTTTCACCTTCTTTTTCTGCAGCTGGGCGAGCACCTTCTAGGTGAAACATCATTGGAATAGATGGTCCGTAGATGTCGGCATCAATTAAACCAACTTTTGCGCCTTGCTTACTTAAGCCAATAGCTAAGTTTACCGCAACAGTAGATTTTCCAACACCACCTTTACCTGAGGCAACAAGTATGATGTTCTTAATATTAGGGAAATTATTTAATCCTTCTTTTTGAGTTACTCTAGAAGTCATGTTGATTTTCACAACAGCGTCTTTGCTTACAAAATGGTGTATCGCATTTACGCAGGCATTGTGAATCATTTCTTTTAGAGGGCAAGCTGGAGTTGTTAAAATTACGCTGAATGAAACTTCATTATCGTTAATCTTTACATCTTCAATCATGTTTAAAGTCACCAAGTCTTTCTTTAAATCTGGTTCCTCTACGTAGCTTAATGCTTTAAGTATTTCTTCTTTGGTATACATATCCTATAAATAGTGTTGCAAATGTACCAAAAGAACCCAAAGCAAACCGTATTTGTTTGAATTTTTATGGCTTATTTCAAATGGATATGACTGCTTTGTAAGGCTACATTTCCTGAAGCATCCACAGCACGGATGGTAAAGTCTAAGTCGCTGAAACGGATATCGTTCATTACGATAAAGGTGTCTATACTAGCCTCACTAGCATTAGGGAATTGTTGAGTGAATAGAACGGTTTCATCAGTCGCTAAATTTAAGCGAAGTGAGATATCAGCTAATTGGTGATTATCACTAATGTTGATTCTGAAAAAGGCAGTGTCGCCAAAATCGTACGCTTGGTGCAAAATGGCTGGGAGCACTTTTGTAATTACAGGCAATTCTTTGTCCTTAGGCTCAACGGGGCCTTCATCGCATGCAATTAATACAGTTGAAACAGAGAGCAAAAGGAAAGCTGATAATTTAAAATACTTCATATCGATATACGAGCTAAGTTCGTGCCAAAAAATCATTTATATTCGTCATTTATTAGTTTAACGAGTAAATTCACTTAGGGTTTTCTGAATATGAAAAAAGTACGCATCGGCATCTATAGTTTTATCGGTATTCTTGTTTTAGGGTTTATACTGATATTAACCTTTAGAGAGAGCATCTTAAAAAAGGTGATCGAAAAGGTGATTACTTCTGAAAAAAGAAAACACGGCTTAACAATTAAAATTGAGAATGCTAGTTTCGTTGCCTTAACAACAGTAGAGATGAATGGGATGAGTGTGGTTCCCGAAAATCGCGATACACTTTTACGCGTTAATCATTTTAAAGTTAGTATTGCTATTTTCCCGCTTTTTATAGGGCATATTAAAATCGATGAACTCATTACTTCAGATGCTGTATTAAGCATCGTGAATAAAAATGGTGTTCGAAATTTCGATTTTCTTTTCACCAAAAAAGACAGCACCGATACGGTTAAGAAAGACCAGTCGGGTTTAGATTTAGCAGCACTTGCTGATAATGTAATTAATGAGTTATTGTACAAAGTGCCGAACAACATGTCGATCACCAATTGTCGATTGAATGTTATCGATAACGATTTGAATTTTTCGGTGAATGCAGAAAGTATAAACATTGATGACCATCAATTGCGTTCACGATTTGTATTGAACAATAACGAATCCGTATGGCATATGGAAGGAAGTATTCATCCATCAGATAAAAAATTAAACGTTCGATTTTTTGCCGAAGGGAAGAAAGTAGAGCTTCCATACTTAGAACAAAAATTAGGATTGATATTGAACTTTGATACAATATCTACTCGCATGGATAATATCGAATACAGTGCTGATGAGTTGAAAATATTTGGCAATTGGTCAATGAAAAATTTACTCGTTAATCATCCTAAAATTTCGCAGAAAGATGTGGTGATTCCAAATGCATCAATAGACTGCAATATGTTTATTGGAGAAAAATCGATTTCTATTGATAGCTCTTCTATTGCTTATTTAGGAAACATAAAGGCCAGACCATTTATAAAATATACCATTGCACCTACAAAAATATACGAGTTGAAATTCGACTCAGAAGAATTGCCTGCACAAGATTTTTTCAACTCTTTCCCTCAAGGATTATTTGCATCTCTAGAAGGTATAAAAGTGAAAGGTTCATTAGCGTATCATTTAAACTTTTACATCGATGCAAAGACTCCATGGAAATGTCAGTTTGATTCTGAGTTGAAGAAAAAAGATTTCGGAATTTTACAATTCGGAGAAACGAATTTCCAAAAAATGAATGGAGATTTTGCCTACACTCCATATGAGTTTGGCAAACCGATGCGCACCATTACGGTGAGTGCTTCGAATCCTAATTTCACACCGTACGATCAAATTTCCGACTACATAAAAAATGCTTTACTAACCACCGAAGATCCTTTGTTCTTTAGTCACCATGGCTTTTACGAAGAAGCATTCAGACAATCTATCGCTACTAATTTTGTGGCGAAAAGATTTAAGCGAGGAGGAAGTACCATCTCTATGCAATTGGTTAAAAATGTGTTCTTAAGTAGAAATAAAACGGTAGCCCGTAAGCTCGAAGAAATGATTATAGTGTGGTTGATAGAGAACAACAGATTGAGTGCGAAGCAACGCATGTACGAAGTGTATTTGAATATTATTGAATGGGCGCCGAACGTATATGGCATTGGAGAAGCATCTCAATTTTATTTTAACAAACGCCCTGCACAATTAAATTTAGGAGAAAGTATTTTCTTAGCGAGCATCGTACCGAAACCTAAGAAATTCAAATATTCATTTATGCCTGACGGCACGCTAAAGCCCTATATGCACAACTATTTCCGATTCATCGGCAACCTTATGGTGAAGCGCGGAAAAGTTCCAGCAACAGACACGGTAAACATTTTCAACTCGGTAGTTTTACGCGGAATTGCGCGTAATTATGTGGTAGTAGATTCCTTGCAAATTATTCCAGAATCTGAGGAACAGATGGAAGAATTGAATGATTTACTAGCCGAATAATAGTTTATTCCGCTGATATATCATCCTGCATAAAAGAACCTGCATATATGCAGTTGTGTACGCAAAAGTTCGCCCGTAATTTTACATCATGTTAGTTAAAACTTATGGAAGCGCAGTACACGGCGTGAACGCGATTCTCATCACAGTAGAAGTAAACATTGTATCGGGTGTCGATTATCATTTGGTTGGTTTGCCAGATAGTGCGGTAAAGGAAAGTAATCTGAGGATAGAGTCAGCTTTGAAGCATGTGGGTTTGGTAATGCCGAGGATGAAAATTGTGGTGAATATGGCGCCGGCAGATATTCGCAAAGAGGGATCGGCTTACGACCTGACGATAGCAATGGGAATTTTAGCTGCGAGTGAACAGATTCCGTCGGAGAAACTTTCAACGTATTTAATCATGGGCGAGCTTTCCTTAGATGGAAGTTTGAAAGCGATTAAAGGGGCTTTGCCAATTGCGATTGAGGCGAAGAGAAAGGGATTCGAAGGGTTTATTCTGCCTAAGAAAAATGAACGAGAAGCTGCAATTGTTAGTGGGTTGAATGTGTATGGGATGGATAACATTTCAGAGGTCGTTGGTTTTTTTACAGGAGAGAATGTGGTTGAGCCATTTCAGTTGAACACTCGGGAGGATTTCTTTTCGAAAGCAGAAGATTTCGATACTGATTTTTCGGATGTGAAAGGGCAAGAGAACATTAAGCGTGCTATGGAAATTGCTGCTGCCGGTGGGCACAATGTGATACTGATTGGTCCGCCAGGTGCAGGAAAAACAATGCTCGCAAAACGCTTAGCGACGATACTGCCTCCATTAAGTTTAAGCGAAGCATTAGAGACTACAAAAATCCATTCTGTAGCAGGGAAATTAAAATCGAACGACGCCTTAGTTTCTACACGACCATTTCGATCCCCACACCACACCATCTCCGATGTTGCACTAGTAGGTGGCGGTGGTTTTCCTCAACCTGGAGAAATTTCTTTAGCACATCATGGTGTTTTATTTTTAGATGAATTGCCCGAGTTTAAGCGCACTGTTTTAGAAGTGATGCGGCAACCTTTAGAAGAACGAAAGGTCACCATTTCTAGAGCGAGGTTCTCTATTGAATACCCTGCAAGCTTTATGCTCATTGCTTCTATGAACCCTTGCCCATGTGGGTATTTTAACCACCCCGATAAAGATTGCACCTGTGGCCCTGGAGTAGTACAACGTTACATGAGCAAAGTCTCGGGTCCATTGCTCGACCGTATCGACATTCATATTGAAGTAACACCCGTTAGTTTTAATGAATTATCGGACGAACGTTTATCAGAAAAAAGTGCAACTATTCGCGAACGTGTGGTTCACGCTAGAGCCATACAATCCGAACGATTCAAAGAAAATAAACTCGTACACTGCAATGCGCAAATGAGCACTAAAAAAGTTCGTACGGTTTGTAAAATTTCTGAAGATGGAAATAATATTCTTAGAAATGCAATGGAAAAACTTGGACTCTCTGCTCGTGCTTATGATCGTATTTTGAAAGTGGCCAGAACCATTGCTGATTTGGAATCATCACAAGACATCAAAATAGAACACCTATCGGAAGCGATACATTATAGGAGCTTGGATAGAGACACCTGGAGCTGAATAGTATGCTGATATGCTAATGTGCTGATATGCTAATATGCTGATATGATAGTATGTTAATTATCATAAATTCATTATATTAGATTAAACCTAACTCACCCATATGGATTCTTCAGCACTTACAAGTATTTTTTTACCACTAGCACTTGGCATTATAATGCTAGGGTTGGGCTTATCGTTAACAATGGATGACTTCAAAAGAGTTGTACTATATCCTAAAGCAATAGTTATCGGGCTATTTTGCCAGATGATATTACTGCCGATAATATGTTTTGTTATAGCAATATCATTTAGATTACCAGCAGAACTAGCCGTTGGACTAATGCTATTGGCAGCTTCGCCAGGAGGAGCTACTGCAAATTTATACAGTCATCTTTCTAAAGGTGACGTAGCACTTAATATAAGTTTAACAGCTGTAAATAGTTTGCTAACACTTTTTACCTTGCCCTTAATTGTTAATATTTCTATTGGTTATTTTTTAGAAAGCGGACAAGCAATACCAATGCAATTTAAAAAAGTAATGGAAGTATTTGCTATTGTTTTGGTGCCGGTAACTATTGGCATGCTGGTAAGAAATAAATCAAATAGTATAGCACAGAAACTAGACAAACCTGTAAAAATAATTTCGGCTTTATTTTTAGTGTTAATCATTGCAGCAACAATTATAAAAGAGAAAAGTCAAATCGCTTTGTATTTTGAACAAGTTGGTTTAGCAGCCTTATCTTTTAATATATTAAGTATGGCTATGGGATATTATGTTCCTTATATATTTAATATCGGCAAGAAACAAGCCATTGCTATAGGCATGGAAATTGGAATACATAATGGAACTTTAGCTATATATATTGCGCTAAGTGTAATTGGAAATAGTGCGATGAGCATACCGCCAGCCGTTTACAGCCTGATTATGTTTTTTACTGCTGCTTTGTTTGGGTATATGGTTAGTCGAAAACAGAATTAGCCCTGTTATTTCTTCAAGAATACTTTGTAGAAGAAAAAGGAAGTTATTAAAGCAAGAGGTGTAAACAATGCAGTTCGAATTAGTACTGTAGTGTTTTCATTTTCGGTTTTAATTCGATACAAATCGAATAGTATTATTACTATACAATACGTAAAAATGACGATGAGTAGATTTCTGTTTTCTCTAATCTTGTTCGCATAAAATTCAATTCCATTTTTTCTTACTTTGAAATAGGCAATGAAATAAAAAGTAGAAAACAGTAGAAAAATAATATGTGTGTCGAATCTAGAAATTGGAATGACAAAAAAAGAACATAATAATAAAAGTAATGCACTTAACAGTAATCGGTTTGGGTTTAGGAAATAACTGAACATTTCTTTGAGTTGTGAGTTAAGAGTTAAGAGTTTTGAGTTGTGAGTTGTGGTTTGGTGAAAATAAGCAAGTTTTCTTATATTGTATTATAATCACTTAATATGAGTAAGAAATTTTTATGTACAATGAACCCGAAATCGGGTACTCATAAGGCTGCAAAAATGTTAGCTGCGCTCAGAAATGATTTTCCTGATGATGTTTTTATAGTATTAGAAAGCAAGAGTGCTGGATATTTCACTCGTTTTATTGATGATACCATACTGGCTGATATCGATGCTGTATTGGTATTAGGGGGCGATGGCACGATGCACGATGTAGTGAATGCTCTTCACATTAACAATAAATTAAACATCCCAGTTTTGTTATTCCCAGCAGGGAGTGGTAATGCGTTTAATCACGATTTCGATTCACTAACCTATAAAAAAGCAGCAGATCGCCTTCGTCAGTTTCGAATAATGGAAATCGACTTATTGCAAATTACGTACAACGAACAATCTTGCATTTCATTTAATATGATTGGTTGGGGTTTGGTGAATAATATTAGTCACCTTGCCGAAGACATGCGTTGGATTGGAACAGCTCGCTATACCGCTTCAGCAGTTTTGGGTTTGCTTCCTAATCCTTCTTCTCATCTTAAAATAAAATTAGATGATGACATTCAATACGACGAAGATTTTTCGTTCGTACTGATTCTTAATACTAAACATACCGGCAAAGGAATGAAGATGGCTCCTTATGCAGATCTTCAAGATGGCTTAATGGATGTTTTACTCGTTCGTAAAACTTCACTGAAAAATTTATTAGTGCTATTCCCGAGTATCTATTCAGGGAAACATGTAAACTCTAAATATTTGGAATACCGACAAGTGAAATCAATTAGCCTAGACTCTGATTCTATCCAGGAACTTACCATTGATGGTGAAATAAAAGGAAATGCTCCGTTTGAAGTAAGAGTGCTGGAGCAGAAGCTTTCTATTATAGGCTGAAACTAGTAGCTGGTGAATGGTAGCTGGTAGCTGTTAATTTTTACTAGTTACTAAATACTAAACCAATTACCAGTCACCATTCACTAGTTACCTCTTCCGCCACGAATCCAAAAACGAAATATACCCTTCGATATCTTCTTTGTATCCGTGTGTAACGGTTAAAGGATTTCCTTCGGCATCAACAATAACATACAATGGTTGTGCATTGCTATTGAATTTAGAAACTTGCAAATCCACATTTCTATTTCCTAATGTTTTTACTTTTTTGCCAGTGTACTTAGAAACATATTTTTCTGCTTCAGGCAATTCTGTACGATCGTCAACATATAAAGAAATCACTACGAAATCATTTTTCAATCGCTTCAAAACTTCTGGATTTGGCCATACTGCATTTTCCATTTTACGGCAGTTGGTGCAGCTATGTCCGGTGAAATCTAAGAATACTGGTTTGCCAACTTTCTTTGCATAAGCTAAACCTTCCTCATAATCAAAGAAGGCATCAATACCAAGTGGCGCATGTAATCGGTCGGCATATTTTTTAGTGCCCGATGAATGCGAAGCGTCACTGCTTGAGCTTGTAAATGTTCTTGTGTATAAATCAAAATCTTGTGTTCCTTGGTGAGGTAAAAATCCACTCACTGCTTTTAATGGAGCTCCCCATAATCCAGGAACTAAATAAAGCGCAAAGCTTAATGTGATTATTGATAAAAATAATCGAGTTACGGAAACATGTTTCACTTCACTATCATGCGCGAATCTTAATTTCCCTAATAAATAGAAACCTAACATCGCGAAAATAATTACCCATAAAACAATAAACACTTCACGATCTAAAATTCTCCAATGGTAAGCCATATCAACATTCGATAAGAATTTTAATGCGAATGCTAATTCAATAAATCCTAAAGTTACTTTAACAGAGTTCAACCATCCGCCAGACTTTGGCATAGAGTTTAACCACGATGGGAAAATTGCGAACAAGGTAAATGGTAATGCTAATGAAAGCGAGAAGCCTAACATTCCTAAGAATGGGCCCATGTATTGTCCTTTATTTGCAGCATCTACAAGTAATGTTCCGATAAGCGGACCAGTACAAGAGAAAGAAGCAATGGCAAGAACTACTGCCATAAAAAATATTCCTAACAATCCACCTTTGTCTGCTTTCTGATCTGCTTTAGTTGACCATGAACTTGGCAAGGTAATTTCGAATGCTCCGAAAAATGAAGTAGCAAAAACCACTAACACGAAGAAGAATACTAAATTAAAAATGGCATCGCTCGATAATTCATTTAATGCACTTGCTCCTAATAATATGGTAATGCCTAAACCTAAGGCAACATAGATTACAACAATAGATAATCCATAAATTAATGCTTTACGAATACCCACTGCGCGTGATTTACTTTGCTTCGTAAAGAAACTTACTGTAAGTGGAATCATCGGGAAAATACATGGCATTAATAAAGCCACAAAGCCGAATAAAAATCCTTGGAAAAATATTCCCCACATCGAATTGTCTGCTTCAGGAGATTTTCCTAAAGTAGAATCTGCTAAACTTTTTGTTGTATCTGATTTTGCTGAATCTAATGTTGGGGTATTAGATGCAATAGTTGAATTGGCAGTATCATTACTAACTATTTTCGATTCCTCTATTTTCAAATTATCGACTGCTACAGCAGCCCCTTTCACATCAAAGCTAATCTCCATTTCATCTGGAGGTAAGCATTGCTTATCATCACAAACCATAAACTCTAAAGTTCCATTTACTTTAAAATCTTTTGCACTTGTTACTTTTATCTTTTGTTTGAATGTTGCATTGCCTTCAAAAAATGGAACCTTCATCCCAAATAACTCTTCATATACAGTATGTGGTTTTGGAGATTCTTCAGTTTTACCAACTAGAGTATATTCGTTAGATGACTTAAATTTAATAGTAGTTGGAATTGGTCCTCCGTCACCCACAAACTGTGAATATAAATGCCAGCCCTTATCAATTTTCGCTGTGATAACTAAAGTTGCATTTTCAGTTCCATTTTTTTCAACAGTGTATTTCCATTTTACTGGATTCTGTATTTGAGAATAACCGGAAAAACTAATAATGGCAATGAGTAACGATAAGATTATTTTTTTCATTTTGTGTTTGTTGAAAATTGATAAGATTTCAAAAATATCAATTTATTTTAAAGGATAAACTCTATTTCTTTGGTATCGAAGCTTTTTACTTCATTATTAACAATTAATTTCAGTCTACCTGATGTTTCCAGGCCAACAATCTTCGCTTTTTGAACTGTTCCGCCTATTCTGTAATCACATTCTTGCTGGTATAGGAATAATTTCGACAAGTATTTTTCTTTTAGATAGTCAAATCGTTTGGCTTTTAACAGCATGTAATTCCACTCTAAGTGTTGAAAAAGAGAGGGTAACAAACTCGGAATGTCGAATTCCTTCATTGCTATACTACTCATTGAACACGGATTTGGTGCATCACTTTTGAACTCCACTTGGTTTACATTTAACCCAATACCTATGACACTCGTTTTTAAATGACTACCCATTAGTGTATTTTCTATTAAGATGCCTGCAATCTTATATTGTGCAAAGTAAATGTCATTTGGCCACTTTATCTGTGACTTTTGTTGCAATACCTCATCTAAAAAGTCGGAAATGCCTAAACTTATGGCAATCGACAAATAAAATTGATCTTCTATCGTTAAGAAGTCTGGACGATAGAGTAAACTTAAGGTAATGTTTTTATGAGGTTCGGACTCCCAAAAGGCGCCTTGTTGCCCTTTACCATGACTTTGCTCGTCTGCCATAATTACCGAACCCTCTTCTAATGGCTTGGAATTTGACAACATATCGGAGAGAACATTGTTAGTAGAACTAACGCGGTCGAAATGAACAAGATTTTTACCTGTGAATAATGCAGACATAGTTTACTAGTAACGTATATTTTTTATTTTTGTGTAAATTAATCGCTTTTAATGCTTAGAAACAAACAGCTTAAACAAATAAGCAACCCAATTGAAGAATCAAAACGCATAGCCGAGGCCATCGTTCACGGTATGCAAGAGAAAAAAGGGAAAAATATCGTTAGTCTTGATATGAGAAATATCAGCAGTTCTGTCAGTGATTATTTTGTCGTTTGTCACGCCGATTCAACAACACAAGTAAAAGCAATTGCCGATTCTGTAGAAGATGAGGTGTACAAAGCTTTCGGAGAAGAGCCTTGGCATAAAGAAGGTTTTCAAAACTCCGAGTGGATTTTGATTGACTTCGCTAGTGTAGTTGTACACATTTTCAGAACAGAGAAAAGAGATCATTATGGAATTGAAGATTTGTGGGGAGATGCCGAAGTGGTAAGTTACCAGTCGGAATAAATTTAAAATGGAATTATATACAAATGGAAGATAATAAGAAAGTCAATCAAGAAAACTCAAAAGACAAGCCGAAGAGAGTTTTGCCTAAACCTCCGAAATTTAATTTTTACTGGATATACGGAATTCTATTAGTTGGAATTATTGGTTTCAATTTAATGTATTCTGGAAATTCTGCTAAAGAAATTTCATACCAACGTTTTACGACCGAAATGTTATTAAGTCACGACGTTGAAAAACTTCAAGGCTATCAACAAAATAATATTTACGTAATTGAAATTTATATTCAAAAAGATAAATTAAAAAACGATAAGTATAAAGACATTAACACGAACCAATTCCTTGCCGGTGCTGGTCCACATTATTATTTTACTGAAGCAGCAAGTTCAGTAAGTGATTTGAAAGAACAGTTACGTGAATTGCAAAAAGGCTTTCCACCAAATGAGCAAGTAAATATTCAGTTTATTGAAAAATCAAATTGGGGTAGAGATTTTCTTTTAACATGGATATTGCCTTTAGCCATAATGATTGCTGCATGGATTTTCATCATGCGTAAAATTTCTGGTGGCGGTGGAGCTGGTGGTGGACAATTATTCAACATCGGAAAATCGAAGGCTACTTTATTTGATAAAGAATCTCAAGTGTCGATTACATTTAATGACGTTGCAGGTTTAGAAGAAGCAAAAACGGAAGTGATGGAAGTGGTTGACTTCTTGAAAAACCCTAAAAAATATACAGCTCTTGGAGGCAAAATTCCAAAAGGTGTATTGTTAGTAGGTTCGCCAGGTACTGGTAAAACCTTATTGGCAAAAGCAGTTGCAGGTGAAGCACAAGTTCCTTTCTTCTCTTTATCAGGTTCTGATTTCGTAGAGATGTTTGTAGGTGTTGGTGCATCACGTGTTAGAGATTTATTTAAACAAGCAAAAGAAAAAGCACCTTGTATTATTTTTATTGATGAGATTGATGCGGTTGGTCGTGCAAGAGGAAAAAATCAAATCATGGGTGGAAATGATGAGCGTGAAAACACATTGAACCAATTATTGGTGGAGATGGATGGTTTTGGTACTGACTCTGGTGTAATCATTATGGCGGCAACAAATCGCCCGGATGTATTAGATCCTGCATTACTTCGCCCAGGTCGTTTCGACAGACAGATTGCTATTGATCGTCCGGATTTAAAAGGACGTGAACAAATATTTAAAGTGCACATGAAGCCATTAACCTTAGCGCCTGAAGTAGATGCTAAAAAATTGGCTGCACAAACTCCTGGTTTTGCAGGTGCTGAAATTGCTAACGTTTGTAACGAAGCTGCATTGATTGCTGCTCGACGTGATAAACAAGCAATTGACATGCAAGATTTTCAAGATGCTATTGATCGTGTGATTGGTGGACTAGAAAAGAAAAATAAAATTATCTCACCAGAAGAAAAAAGAATCGTTGCTTATCACGAATCTGGTCACGCTATTGCTGGCTGGTTCTTAGAACATGCAGACCCATTGGTTAAAGTATCTATTGTACCTCGTGGTATTGCAGCTTTAGGTTATGCGCAATACTTACCGAAAGAGCAATACTTGTATACTACAGAGCAATTGTTAGATAGTATTAAAATGACTTTAGGTGGTAGAGCTGCTGAAGAAATTGTATTCGGTAAAATTTCTACTGGTGCACAAAACGATTTAGAGCGAATTACCAAATTAGCTTATGCTATGGTAACCATGTATGGTATGAATAAAAATGTAGGTAACGTTTCATTTAACGATCCTCAGGGTGAGTTTGGATTTGGTAAACCTTATTCAGATAAAACAGCTGAGATGATCGACATTGAAGTGCGTAACTTAATTAGTACTGTTTACGATGAAACCATTGCGATGTTAACTGAACACCGTGATGACTTAGAAAAAATTGCTCAAGCATTACTTGAAAAAGAAATCATCTTCCAATCGGATTTAGAAGACCTATTAGGTAAACGTCCGTTTGATACTAGAACAACGTATGATGAGTTCGTGAATGGGGATGGCGCAGAGAACGCAGAGGTAGCAGAGAAGACAGAAAACGCAGAGGTAGCAGAGATCGCAGAGGAGAAGGATGTAGTGGTGGCGGAGCAGATCCCCGATATTCTGAATGAGGATACGAATAAGGATATCTAATTTGATTTTTGAAAGGACGCTTATGCGTCCTTTCTTATTTTATTATTAAATTTGTGCTATGCGCGAAGCAACCCCTAAAGAACGAATGCTGAAAAAGATCAGAAAAGCACTGATCGAAAAGACGGAGAACCCTCATCCTAAATTGGAAGAAATAGGCCCAATCTTTACCCAAAGCAATGAGTTGTTAGAAATTCAGTTCGCCGAGGAATTCTCTAAAATTAATGGACAATTTTTATTTGCCGAAAGCAAAGAGCAATGCATTGATGACCTTAAGCAGATTATTGCAGAGCGTAAATGGACAAACATTTACTGTTGGGAAAAATCATTATTAGATTGGTTATCTGTTGATGGACTGAGTTTAGAAGTAAACGACACTTCTTTTGAAGAGGCCAATGTAGGTATTACCACTTGCGATGCACTAGTGGCTCGTACAGGTAGTATTATTATCACTAATGCTTCGGAAGCAGGAAGAAGATTATCCATCTACCCACATATTCATGTTGTAATTGCATACACTTCACAATTGTGTAATGATATTGGTGATGCATTAAACATCGTACAAGAGCGTTATCCTAATAAAATGCCAACGATGATTAGTACAACAACGGGTCCGAGTAGAACAGCTGATATTGAAAAAACATTAGTACTAGGTGCACATGGACCTAGAGAAATTTTTGTAATTCTGATCGACGATCAAGTATAATATGTCAACAACTAAATCCATTTATTTCGCATCCGATTTTCACTTAGGTGTACCCGATGAACAATCGTCGAGAGCACGTGAACACGCCGTTGTGCGTTGGCTTGATTTTGTAAAGTCAGATGCTAAGGAGATTTATTTAGTTGGTGATATTTTTGATTTTTGGTTTGAATACAACAAAGTAATACCGAAAGGATTTGCAAGATTGCAAGGTAAAATCGCAGAGCTTGTCGACTCAGGAATTCCTGTTTATTTTTTTACGGGCAACCATGATATGTGGATGTTCGATTATTTTGAGAAAGAATTAGGCGTAAAAATTTATCGCGAAAATATCATTAGAGAAAACTTCGGCATGCGTGTGCTTATAGGGCATGGCGATGGTTTAGGCCCTGGCGATTATTCGTATAAGTTTTTAAAGAAAGTATTTGCTAGTAATATTTGTCAGTGGTTATTTGCAAGAATTCATCCAAACTTAGGTTTGTGGATTGCCGATAAATGGTCGCGCAGTAGTAGAATTGCAAACAATAGTAAAGAAAAGTTTTTAGGTGAAGAGCAGGAGTGGTTAGCGGTCTATGCCAAAGAGGTTTTGTTGAAAGAGCATTTTGATTATTTTATTTTTGGACATCGCCACTTACCGCTAGAAATAAAATTAAACGATAAAAGCACTTATGTGAATTTAGGAGAATGGGTACACCATCGTACCTATGCACAGTGGAATGAAGATGGAATTGTGCTGAAAAAATTCGAAGCCTAAATGAAAAATATAATCCTGTTTCTATTCGCCTTGGTTCTTGGCAACGCAGTTCTTGCGCAGGATGAAATTAAAATTGCAGAGGATGTACTGAGTTATAAAGCGGATCGCCTTGGGAATGTCTATTATGTCGATTCTAAAAACGGATTAAATAAATACGAGCCTACGATTAAGCGTTACACGAGGTACGCAGATATGCGTAATGGAAAAATTACTTCTATTGATGTTACTAATCCCTTACGTATTGTAGTGTTTTACGAAGGCCAATCAATTGCAAAGTTTCTGGACATTAATTTAACCGAAATTAATTCATTCGATATACGTTCTAACTATTCGGATGGTTGGATATCACTCGTAGGTAGTTCTAATAATAATGGATTATGGATGTACGATAATGTCAACCGAAAAATTATTAAACTTGGAGAACAATTTAATACGCAATTTTCTACAGGTGATTTATACTTAGTATTATCAAAAAAAATAAACCCAAGTATTTTGGTTGAAAACGCAGATGAATTATTTTTGTGCGATACATCCATTGGAGTTTTTGTTTTTGATTTGTTCGGCGGATACAAACGGTTGTTAGCCAAAACAACTGAAGATTACTTTAAAATTGCCCAGCCAAATGAACGCGCAAAAAACTATTCGGTTATTTTACGCAACAGAATATTATACTATTTAGTTAGTCCCAAAAAGTAATCTAAAAGTTCCGAGTTTGTTCCATATTGGGAATAATTGTTTGGATAAAGGATTCTATCTCTTGAATACAATTTACTGTTTTATTCTATTAATTATTCTAAATGCCTATATTTTATTAGCGTTTATAGTGATTTTCTATTTAACACCATTGGCATTTCTGGCACGAACGGTATTGCGTCTGCCTTCGGCATACATATTGTAAAATGTAGAATAGAGACGAGTAATGTAAATTATTAGCAACAACAACCTAATAATTAAATTTAGCATTATGTACACGTTCATCACATTAAAACAATTAAGAGAGTTAAGAGGATTAACTCAGCATTATGTTGCTGCTAAAGTAGGAGTAACGCAATCAGCTTATTCTAAAATCGAAAATTTTGATTGTCATTCTTCGATAGACAATTACAAAAAGATTGCAGAAGTACTAGATGCTGATGCCAATCAAATTATAATGAATAAAATACAGGCCTTAATTCATATTAAAGGCAATGTAACCTTGGTAGATAGTGATACCGAAAAGAATATTCCAATGGTAGCCGATATCATTAATATTATTCGAGAACACGAATATTTATTAAGCCGTTTAGTTAATCAAAATGCTAACCCTGCCGCTGCACAAGCAGCTATTTAACTTGTATAGTTTGTATAGCGTGAGGTTCAATAGAAATGCTTACTGATTGATTGTTTAAGATAAGATTATATTGGTAAGCATTATCAGATTTATTTAGCACCACAACTGCGATACTACTGTCAGTGTTTTCAAATGCTGTAGCGCTTACTGAACTTCTGCTCGTTGCGCAAGAAATTCGTTTAGCACCTGGGCGAATGAATTTAGAAAAGTGACCTAAATAATAAAATGCATTGGTGTATATTATTTGATCGGTCTTCGTATCTAAGTGAACAGGAGCGAAGCAAAAATTTTGCACATGATTTGGTCCGCCAGTTTCATCTAAAAATATATTCCAATCTGTCCAGCCAACTACACCATTATTGAAATCCTTAATCATGCTTGTTGCATAATACTCTCCAATGTTCCAATCTTTATATTTTGCAGCATTGAACGCTTCCTTGCATCCTTCGGTAAAAATTATTTTTTTATCAGGGTATGCTTCTTGAGTTAATTTGATGTTATCATACATCTGCTCACTACCGCTCCAAGTTTCATACCAATGGTAACCAATTCCCCATACGTACTTTGCTGCCTCTGGATCGCTTAGGAGCTCTGTAGCGCGCTGAAATACTAAATCACGGTTGTGATCCCACATAATAATTTTTTTGTCGGCATAGCCCGCTTTCCATAAGGTTGGCCCTAAGTAGTTTTTTAGGAAGTCGCGCTCTTCTGCAGCAGTATAAATACACGATTCCCAACGTTGAGTAGCCATCGGCTCATTTTGAATCGATAAACCCCAAACAGGTATAGAGGCTTTTTCGTATGCAGCAATAAACTTTACGTAGTAATTCGCCCAAGATTGGTTGTATTCAGGTTTTAGTTTTCCCCCGCGTAACATATCGTTGTTAGTTTTCATGAATGCAGGAGGGCTCCAAGGAGACGCATACAATGCCATGTTGTTTTTACTCAACTCAAATGCTTTTTTAATTAAGGGTATTCTGTATTGCTCATCGTGTGCAATAGAAAATGAATTCAGTTCTTTATCCCCTTCCTTTACGTAGGTATAGCTATTGCTAGAAAAATCGCTACTGTGTATGGTTGTTCTTAATAACGAATATCCAATTCCTTTGTCTAATGTGAAAAACGCTTCAGATACTTCTTTCTGTTTTGCAGCCGACATTTTTGCAAATGTTTCAGCACTCGCATCCGTAATAGCGGCACCTATTCCAACCATCTCTTGAAATTTTTTGTTCTTATCAAGATAAATAAACAACTCAGTTTCTAAAGGCTGAGCTTGAGATTTAAAAGTAAGTGTTTCGGTTTGAGTAATTCGTCGATCAGATTCTTTGCTCGTTGCAAATACAGTTGCATTCATCGATTGTGCAATGGATGTTTGTGCGAAAATAACAGCAAAAATAGTTGACAATAATGTTTTATTGAGGAGAGTTGGCATCGTCATTAGTACTAAATATTTTAATTATTAATTACCATACAAAAGTTACTAATGCTCCAGCATCTATTGCGTATGTAAATGATTGTGTACCGAATTTTATTTGAATGGTTTGTTTTGTTGAAAGGTGGTTATATGCAAGTAATGCTTTACTGCCATCCGTGTTAATATAGGCTACTTGTGAGATGCCTACATTTCTAGTGTCTGCAGTTTCAATACGCTGTGCACCTCGAGTAACAAACTTAGAAGCGTGTCCTAATATATAATATTCAACATTTTTCTCAACAATACCAGTTGTAGAATTTACTGTTACAACGCCTCTGCAATCCTGACATCCATTTAGTTTCGGGCCATGATTTTCATCTAAGGCTAAATTCCAAAACAACACACTCTTTGAATTGTTTCGAGGAGAACCCACTATTAAATTTTCAGTATTCCAAGCTAAGTTATTTCCGAAATCTGGCGAGAAATCTCCTCCAGAACATTCTGTAAAATAGATGCCTTTGTCTGGGTAGCGGTTTGACACTTGCGTCATAGCACTCACATTACCTCCATAACAATGGAAAGCAGTACCCGATATGTATTTGTATGCATCAGCATCAGCAAGTACTTCCAATGGGTAATCCGGACGATCCCAGTTGTGGTCGTATATAATTATTTTAGTAAGTAAATTATTCTTTTCTAAAGCTGGGCCTAATGCATTTTTTATAAAATCGGCTTGTTCTTTTGCCGACATTTCTAAACTAGCATAAGCAGCTGCATAAAGCGGTTCGTTTTGTATGGTGATAGCATTAATAGTAATGCCGTGTTGTTTAAAAGCTAAAATATATTTAACAAAGTAATCTGCATACGTTTTATAATAAGCAGTATTTACATGTCCTCCGTTGGTTAATTTTTTATTTGTTTTTAACCAAGCTGGTCCGCTCCAAGGTGAAGCCATTAGTTGCAAATTTGGTTGAATGGCTAAAATTTCTTTTAGCACAGGGATTACTTCTAATTCATCTTTTGAAATAGAAAAGTTAACCAAGTCGGTATCGATTTGGTTCGTTGGAATATCATCGTATGTGAAATTAGCTACAGAAAAATCCGACGCTCCCATCGTTAAGCGCAAATAGCTTAATCCGATTCCATAAGTTGGATCGAACAATTCCTTTAAGCAGGCTGTACGTTGAAATGCATCAAGATGATGCAGTAATACAAATGCTGAAGCTCCGGTAAGGGCAGCACCAAAACCTTCCATCTCTTGTCGAGTTTGTGAAGGGTCCACCAAAATTGTTAAATCTGAGGTGGCACTATCTTTGAATTTTATATTGAGTGGCTCTTTATACAAAAGCAGACTTCCCTCGTGATTTGTTCGCCACACCTTTACTGTTCCATCATTTGGTGTTACAGGTGATTTGGGAGTAATTACATCTTTCCCTTTACAACTGTAATGAACAAGTGTGATGCAAAACAAAAAACAACGGATTACTTTATGCATTTTAATGAATTATATAAAAATTGAAACCACTTAGACTTTATCCAAATTAACTGAAACAACAACTAATTTACTATATGAAAAACACTACACGGATATTATCTAAATGGCTCAATTTCTACATTAATATTAGGTTAGTTAGGGTATTATCTTACAATAAATCTTTCAGTGTTTCTGCTTCCGTTGTTCATTACTTCTAATAAGTAAACACCAGCTGCTAAACCACTAACGTCGAATTTCTTTTCAATTGTATTTTGAGTTCTGCTCATAGTTTCTCTAGTAATTAAAGAACCATTTGTGTTATAAATTGAAAAAGTAATATCGTTTTTGTTTACTGAATTAAAGTTAACTTCAATGAAATCAGAAGTTACACTTGGGAACACATTAAAGTTAAACATGTTCTCTCCAGCGTTGATACCTGAACTAGCACTTAAATCACAAGTTCCGAACATATAAGTTGGAGCTGTTCCAGAAGGAATAGTTGCAATATTATATAAACGATTCTTGTTAGAATTTGAACAAGTACCAACTGGGTTTTCTTCAGTACCCCAGTTTTTACCGTTTAAGAATTTGTATTGAACAACTAAAATAGAAGATAAAATTTGAGCTGTGATTTCATATTTAGTTCCGCTCTTTAATAAAACAACAGTTCCACCTGAACTCCATCCGTTGAAGTTACCTGCAATGTGTATACTATCTGCAGAAATTACAGCAGTACCCATGTCAACACTTAATTTAATGGTTTTGTGCGGTGTAAATGCTGGACATCCGTCGAAAGGAACAACTGGTATAGTCATATCTGAACTTTCTGCAGTGAAGATACGATTACCACCACCTGATGTACACTCAGCAGGAGCCGACTCATCAGCACCCCAAGCATCACCATTGATGAACTTATACTCAACGTCGCTACCTGGAGTAACAACAAGTACTGCACTCCAAATGTTTCCACCGTTGTCAGTTAATGCTGTTCCAGCTGGATTCCATCCGTTGAAGCTTCCTGCAATATGCACACCTGCACTTGGTACAGTGAAACCTGTCATGTCTACAGAAACTGTAGCATTAATAGTTTGCGCATTAGATACTACAGCAGCAAACATCACAATAAAAAGTAAATAGATTTTTTTCATAATAAGGGTTTTTTAAAGTTTGTAATTGTATATATTATTTAGGTTTTATTAATATTAATAGCCTGGGTTTTGGGTTAACTTCGGATTCCTGTCCAATTCATTTTGTGGTATTGGCCATAAAAGTCTCTCAGTAGTTACATTATAATCTAAGTTCAAATTGTTCATCGTAGAAATCGCTTTACCTGTGCGCTTCAAGTCGAACCAACGGTGTCCTTCAAATGCTAATTCTAAACGGCGCTCTAATGCTATCGAATCTCTTAGTTGATCTTGAGAAACTGCATGAGTGTTTGGTAACATCGCACGTGTACGAATAATATTTAAATCTGTAATCGCTCCACTTAGATCATTCAATTCTGTTTTTGCTTCTGCTTGTAAAAGAATAACATCAGCCAAACGAATTAAAATGTTGTTGTTCGGACTAGCCCAACCAGAAGCAGTTCTTAATTTATAAGTAAAAGGAATTGTGTCATTTGGGAAATACGAATCTTTCCAAGGTAATCCAGATTCATATACGATTGAAGCGTGATATCTTAAGGTATCACCGGCTGCTTTAAATGCTGCAATTAAATCGTTTGATGGAGTATTGAATTTTCTCCAACTATCTTTTGTGATTGATGGTGGTAAAGTTAATTGGGGTCCCCAATTCGCTTCACTACCACTTGCTATAAATTGAATTTCAAAAATAGACTCTGCACAATTTTCGTGATTACCATCCCATAAAAAGTTATAGTTAGTCATTAATGTATAGGGGCCACTTGAAGTAATTGCTGATGTTGCATTTAACACTTCAGTCCAATTTGGTGTTGGCTTATGTGCATGTGCTTTTGCTAGTAATGCATAGCATGCTCCTCTGGTTGCTCTTTGTTTGCTCGATGGATAAACCCATGGCACACGACTAACCGCAAAGTTCAAATCAGTAATGATGCTTTCATAAATAGCTTCTACAGGAACTCTTGCTTGATATACGATTGAAGGGTCTGTTGAATTTACCTTGTGTGTGATTAATGGAATAGCACCATATAAGTTTACCAATTGGAAATAATGCATTGCTCTTAAGAAAGCCGCTTCACCTAAAATCTCTTGCTTTCTAGTTTCTGTTAAATCTGGCGAGTTGATGTTTCCAACGTTATCTAATACTGCATTTGTTCTACTAATTGCATCATATAAATAAATCCAATCGCGATTTACGTTACCGTTTGTTGTGGTCGTTGTAAATCGGTCTAACTGAAAATTATTCTGGTTATCACCACCAGCATAGCAATCGTCAGATACTACATCATTGTTAATGTAATAATCAAAAATGTAATATTCGGTTTGTAAATTATCGTAAGCTGCAATAATTGCCGATTCCGCATCGTTGCCATTTTTGAAAAAGTTTCCTTCTGTTAAATCGGAAATAGGTTCACGATCTAAAAAATCTTTTTTACATCCACTTAATATAGAAGCTGCAAAAAATAAAATAAATATTGAGTTATATCTTTTCATAGTCTTTATATTAAAAATCGATTTTAACACCACCAATAATTGTTCTTGATTGAGGATAGGTTCCATAGTCAATTCCTTGTGAAATACTATTGCCACCATCTCTATTTACTTCTGGGTCATAACCGCTGTAATTAGTAATTACAAATAAGTTTTGCCCACTTACATAAGCATCAAATCGATTTATACCAAAACGCGATACCCATTTTGTTGGAACATGGTATGATAAGGTTACAGAACGCAAACGCAAGAACGAACCATCTTCAATAAAACGATTACTAATGCGACTGTTTTTATTAGGGTCTCCAAAAATTGCTATTGGCATTGACGTTTGGTCGCCTACATTCTGCCAGCGATCTAAAGTTGTTATGCTACCATTTTTCACAGAAAACATACCCTCTGTTTCAATACGTGTAGCATTAAATACTTCATTGCCGTAGCAACCTTGAAATAAAAAGTCTAAGTCGAAATTTTTGTATGATATAGTATTGTTAAATCCAATCATAAAATCTGGAGTTGCATTTCCAATTACTTTACGATCTAAATCATCTATCACACCATCACCATTTAAATCAGTGAAAATAATATTACCTGTATTTGGATCAACACCTTCGCTGTTGTAACCATAGAATGCACCTAATGGCATTCCTTCTTTTACAATTACAGTATATCCTTTTTCAGGAATATCGCCTCCGTAAATTACTTTGTCTTCACCGCCAATACTAATTACATTATTTCTGTTTGCAGAAAAATTGAAATTACTTACCCAATTAAAATCTTTTGTAGCTAGATTTCTAGTTCTTATGCCTAATTCAAATCCTTTATTTTCTATTTCACCTAAATTTTGGATACCACTGCTAAATCCTGTACTCAATGGTAAATCAACATTAACCAATAAGTCTTTAGTACGTTTAATGTAATAATCAGCTGTTACTGTAACCGCATAATTCAAGAAACTGTAATCTAAACCTAAGTTGTATTGAATAGTACTTTCCCACTTCAAATTTGCATTGCCAATAGTTGATGGTCTAGTTCCAGGGTAAATCGTTCCATTAAAATTATAATTCGCACCCATCGCATATAAACCATAAGATGCATAGTCGCCAATGTTTTGATTACCATTTGCACCCACACTCAATCTCACTTTCAAGTCATCAACCCATTTTGTTTCTGGCATAAAACGCTCATCAGAAATTCTCCAGCCTATAGATGCTGAAGGGAAATAACCATAACGATTGCTCTTACCGAATCTAGAAGATCCGTCAACACGCATATTGAAATCTGCTAAGTATGCACTCTTGTATTTATAGGATACTCGACCTAAGTAAGAAAGCAATGCCCACTCTGATGCGTATGAAGTTGCTTCCGCTTTTCTACTACCTGCATTTAATGTTGTAACTGAAGCGTTCGGGAAGCCTTCTGCTCTAGCATATGTACTTTCATATCGTGATGCTTGCGCAGTGTAACCACCTAAGAATTCTAAGTTGTGGTTTCCTAATTGTTTTTTATAAGTTAATGTATTCTCTGCTAACCATACTAATTCTTGGTTAGTACTATTAGATCCTATACCTTTTAAACTTCTTCCATATTGTGTGCGGAATGGATCTAAGAAATAATTGTTTTTACTAAAATATGTTTCAGTACTGAATGATGATTTAAATGTTAAATCTTTTATGATATCATATTCAAAAAACATATTACCCACTAAACGTAATGTATTGGTTTCGTCAAGTGGTGCTTCAATATTTGCTACCGGATTTTCCCAAGCTTGTAATGGGTTTACAGTATAAGTTCCGTCTGCTTTATAAATGCCAATTAATGTAGGAGATGATAAAGCGCCTAAAATTACACCGCCTTGGTTTACTCGACTATTATCTGGTACATTATCATATTTGTTATTGTTAACCGAAATGTTAGTACCGATACGTAATTTCGGATTCACTTCACTAAGCATCTTTAAGCGTAATCCAGTACGTACATAATCAGAACCTTTTACAATACCTTCTTGGTTTTGTCTGTTCATTGATAAGTAGTATCTGTTTTTACGGTCGCCTCCAGAAAAAGTTAATTGATAATTTGATGTGGCAGCTCTTCTAAAAATTTCATCTTGCCAATTAGTGTTTTCTGTATAAGCAGCGGGATCTAGTCGTGGTGCTTGACTAGAGTTCACATACGATTCGTTGATTAAATCAATGTAATCAGGTGTTCCAAGCATCGATAGTTTTTTAGTGACTTCACTAAAGCCATAATAACTATTGAAACTTGCTTGTGATGTACCTGCTTCACCAAGCTTAGTTGTAATAAGAACAACTCCATTAGCCGCTCTAGCCCCATAGATTGCCGATGCTGATGCATCTTTCAATACTTCTATTGAAGCAATGTCTGCAGCATTAATACCTTCTGCATTTAATAATGGAATTCCATCTAATACATATAATGGCTCACTTCCAGCACTTATTGAGGTTGCACCCCTTACTCGTATTGAAAGGGCATTACCTGGCTTCCCAGAGAATTGTGTAACCTGTACACCTGCTGCTTGCCCTTGCAACATGTTTTCTAAACGAGGTAATGGTCTTTTATCCATCTCTTTTGTAGAAACCGATGATATAGACCCAGTAATATCTTTTCTTGTTTTTGTACCATAACCAACTACTACCGCTTCTTTTAATTGCTCAGCAACTGATTTAAGAGAAACTTTAATCTCTTTGCTATCGGTTACTGTAATGTTGATAGATTCGAATCCGGTATAATGTATATTTAATACATCACCAACATTGCCCTGTATGCTAAATTTACCAGAAAGGTCTGTTACAACCCCCTTTTTAGCTTTTTTAATCTCTACAGTGGCACCAATTAATGGTTCTTTTGTCTTTTCATCACTGACATATCCCTGAATTGTTTGGGCTGATACAGTAAATGAGAATAGAAATAGTAATAATGTAAATGTTACTCTCATGCTATTATTTGTTAGTTATAGTGGTTTTTTACTCGTATTACGCACATTTTACGCTTGTTGTTACTCTACAAATGCAAAACTTTCGGCGATAATAAATACTAATCTAGGGGTGAAATAGAGCTTTTTACAAATTTTACCACCTGACAAATACTATTCATTGCCAACATTTTTTAATGTTAGGATACTAATTGGAGAGCTTAATAACGTAAATATGGGTTAGATTAACCCAGTTGAATGGTCTTAATGTACTCGTTTAGAGTACTTTTATCATCGATTAATAGCTTCTTTTTTAATCGATACTTGTTTTGTTCTACACCATTAATGGTGATGTGTAAGATATCTGCAATCTCTCTATTACTCAATCCGAGCAAAATGAAACAGCACAGTCGGTGATCATTCACGGTAATACTCGGGTGTAACTCCTTGATTTTCTGCACAAAGTCCTTGTGCATTTCATCAAAATTGAATTGGAACTGGTCCCAATAATCCTCCTGACTAACCTCTGTGTTAATTTGTCTGATTACTTTTTTAACATCGGAACTTGTAGTATCTGTTTTAGGGTCGATTTTCTGCAACATGCTTTTTAAATCGTTCAGGAATTGATTCTTATGAGCACTCTGAAGTAAGGAAACTGCTAAACGGGTTTGCTTGGCCTCCAATTCTTTGGCAAGATTATCATTGGTTAATCGCAATATTTCCTCTTGAGTTTTCTTTGTAATAATTTCACGTTCAAGGTTATTGTTCTTTAATCGCAAAATTTCTTGCTCCTGCTTTTCGTAAACAATGTTCTGTTTTAGGCTATCATTTTGTAATTGAAGAATTTCTTGTTCCGATTGGGTAACCTTTATTTCATTTTCTAGATTTTCGTTCCTCAAACGTAAAATTTCTTGCTTCGCTAAATTCGATTGGTATTGGTATTGTGCTTTTTGCCTGTTTAATATATAAACTACCGTGAAAATAATCCCTAGCACTGACATCAATATGCAAATCATTACAAACCACCAGGTTTCCCAGAAAGGGGGCTTTACATATATTGGTAGTGTAAACTCTTCGCTACTCGTATTGTTCATGTTTACGAGTTTTACTTTAAGCTTGTAATTTCCTGGAAGTAAGTTGGAGAAGAACACAGAATGCACTCCGATGCTTAATACATTCCAATTTTTTTCAAATCCTACTAATTGATATGCAAATCTTATGTTCTTTAGTTTCGAATAATCGTTAGTTGTAAATTCAATACTAATGGCTCGATCTAAATAATCTAAATTAATTATAGTTCCTTTTTCATTTAATCCTTTTTCTAAAATTACTCTGTCGTTATAATTGCCTATGCTAACATCTTGATTAAATAATTTAAGAGCCGAAAAAATTATTTTTTGATTACCAGGTTCGATTTGTTTTTTAATAGGGTTGATGATAGAAAATCCATTTGTTCCACCAAAAAGTATTTCATTACTATTGATTAAAAATGAAGCTTTCGGATTGTATTGGTTGTGACGAAGATTATCATCAGTCCCAAAGTCAATGCAGCTATACGTTTCCGGGTCGATACTTTGTACCCCTTTCTGTGTAGATACCCATAGCACTCCAAACTTATCTTGTTCTATTGAATAAATCTCGTTAGAGTTTAATCCATTTTCAGTAGTTAATATTTTAATTTTATCTGATGTTGGATCTAAAATGTTGATGCCGTTGTATTCTGTTCCAATCCAAATATTTCCTTTTTTATCTTGAAACAGGCATCTTATTTTATTACTAGATAGCCCTTTATTTTTTTTATCTGTTTGATGATGTTTGAAAACTCCAGCAGCGATATCGAATCGATTTAATCCTTTGTCCTCACTTGCAGCCCAAACATATTTTTTATTTTGATCAAGCAATACGTCGATGATTTGGAAACTCGAAATAGAATTATTATTTCCTTTTATCGGCTTGTAATTAGTGAAGATATTTTCTTTGCGATTGAAATAACTCATTCCCCCGCCAAGTGTTGCAATCCATAGGTTTCCATTAGGAGCTACTTCAATATCCCAAACGTTATTATGTGATAATGCTTTGTTATCATATTCGTTTGCTTGGTAGGTAATTGTTTTACCTGTAGTGGGTTGGTATAAACTTAAACCACTAGCAAATGTCCCTACCCAAATAGATTCCTTGTCCGCCTCTTTTAAACAAGTAATTACTCGATGCGGAAATTTCTTTTGTGAAATTTCTATTGTGTTTTTGTGAATATCTTTTGCGTTAACGAACAATAATCCATCACCATCAGTACCTAAAAATATATTCTTCTTTTTGTCTTGATAAATAGATAGTACAGATGGAATATTATTCAATGGGTATGAAATAGAATTCAACACAAACGGAGAAAGCTCTCCCATTTGAACATTTAATCCACCATTGAATGTGCCTACCCATAACGTTCCCGACTTATCGAAAAATAACGAGTACACAGCATTTGAATTTAGCGATTGTGGATTCTTATTTGAAC
>JBIINK010000022.1:0-36264 GCA_044337515.1 Sphingobacteriales bacterium
TAACATTGGTTGCCGATCTGCCCATATCGAGAATAGGGTCGATTCCCATTAATAACAACAAACCTGCTTCTGGAATATTAAACATAGATAAAGTGCCTGCAATTACCACTAATGAGGCTCTTGGTACTCCCGCAATACCTTTACTAGTAAGCATGAGCACTAATAACATCGTTATCTGTTGTTGAACACTTAGATCAATTCCATACGATTGAGCAATGAATAATGATGCAAATGTCATGTACATCATTGAACCATCGAGGTTAAATGAATAGCCTAATGGGAGTACAAAACTTACTATTTTATTGCTACATCCAAATTTCTCTAATTGTGATATCGTTTGAGGTAATGCCGCTTCAGAACTTGAAGTGGTATAGGCCAAAATCACTGGATCGATGATATGCTTTATTAAAGAAACAATCTTCTGACGAATAACAGCATAGCCTGCTAAGAGTATAATTCCCCATAATAATAGGAGTGAGCCATAAAATTCGAATATAAAAATGCCATAGTTCACTAGAACTCCAGCTCCTTGCTTGGCAATTACTGCTGTTAATGCTCCGTAAACTGCAAATGGGGCGAAATTCATCACATAACCTGTAACTTTTAGCATGATGTGTGAAATAGAATCTATCGCTTTTACAACACCATTAGCTTTTTCGCCTACAGCTGCTGCACCAATACCAAAGAATAAGGCAAAAACTATAATTTGAAGGATTTCATTTTTAGACATCGCATCAAATACACTTTTCGGGAATACGTGCTTTACAAATTCTTTAACCGATAAGGCTGTGTGTTCTAATCCTGTACTCGCATTCTCTGGAGGTAAAACCAAATGCATCATTTTACCAGGTTGAAACAAGTTCACCAATATCATTCCAAGAAACAAAGAAACAAAGGTTGCCGATAAAAACCATAACAGGGTCTTACCACCAATTCTGCCTACAGCATTGATATCACCAAGCTTAGCAACACCTACTACTAGTGTAGAAAACACTAGGGGAGCAATAATCATCTTCACTAGATTCAAGAAGATATCACTCATTAATGGTACATAATCAACAAAGCCTATTACAAATGAACTTGTTGCATAAATATTGCAAATCCAACCCGATATAATTCCGAGTACTAATGCTATGAAGATGTAGAGGGTTAATTTGTTTTTCATTAATTATTGTATTATCAATTAGGAATTAGGAATTTTTATTAGATAATAAGAAATATACTTAATACTTTGTACATAATACTTAATACAGTGTACAGTTTACTTAATACATTGTACCTCGTACTTTGTACACCAAATCAGTTATTCCACATTTCTCTGCTAATCTTATAAGAGCCATTTTGTTGCTTATACCATACGTGCATGTATTTATAGGTTTGGTAATTCAGTGTATCTGTATCGCCTATCATCAATCCAACTTTTGCCTTACCAATCTCGATGAAATGATTATCATCTCCAGAAATATCAGTAGCTGTAAAATCTATAGTTTTCATGCCATAAGCAAAAGCATTAGTATACCATTCGGTAATAGCATTAATACCTTTAGTTTCTTCTTCACTCTCTGTTAGTAAGATAGCATCAGAAAGCAAGATCGTTTTTAACGAATCTGTTTGTTGCTGTTGCACGTGGTGCGAATACAAGCTATCCAACTGACGAACTTTTGCTACATGAGTGGGAGTAATAAATGCCTTTTCCTTATTCGGATTGCACGCAACAATAAATAGGATTGCGATAATCCCTAAAATGCTATGTTTTTTCATCGTTGAATATCTATATAAAGCTCTAAAATAGGTAAGCATTTCCCAAATGACAAATTAATACTTCTAACATAAAAGGGAAAACTTATCTTTGCAGCATGTGGTACAATAACATTCTAGAAACCATTGGAAACACTCCTTTGGTAAAACTAAACAAATTAACGAAGGATATTCCTGCAACAGTTTTAGTTAAAATTGAAACAACTAACCCTGGTAACTCTATTAAAGACCGTATGGCTTTAAAGATGATTGAGGATGCAGAAAAAGATGGTCGCTTAAAACCAGGTGGAACTATTATCGAAGGAACATCGGGAAATACAGGAATGGGTTTAGCCATTGCTGCAGTTGTTAAGGGCTACAAGTGTATTTTCACTACTACCGATAAACAATCGAAAGAAAAAGTAGATGCTTTACGCGCCTTTGGTGCTGAAGTTATTGTTTGCCCAACTAACGTAGATCCAGAAGATCCTCGTTCTTATTATTCTGTTTCTACTCGCTTAGTAAACGAAATTCCAAATTCTTGGAAACCTAACCAATACGATAATCTTTCGAACTCTGCTGCTCATTACGAACAAACAGGTCCAGAAATTTGGGAACAAACAGAAGGAAAAATTACTCACTTGGTAGTTGGTGTTGGAACTGGAGGAACTATTTCAGGAACTGGTAGATATCTAAAAGAGAAAAATCCTAATATCAAAGTATTGGGTATCGACACTTTTGGATCGGTATTTAAAAAATATAAAGAGACTGGCATATTTGATAAAAATGAAATTTACCCATACATCACTGAAGGTATTGGGGAAGACTTTTTACCAGAGAATGTCGACTTTAATGTAATTGATCATTTCGAAAAAGTAACGGATAAAGATGCGGCTTTAATGACTCGTGAAATTCCTCGTGCAGAAGGTATATTTGCAGGAAACTCAGCAGGGTCGGCTATCGCAGGACTATTACAAATGAAACACATGTTCAAAGAAGGTGATGTAGTAGTAGTTATTTTCCACGACCATGGTACTCGTTATCTAGGTAAAATGTTCAATGAAGATTGGTTACGTGAACGTGGTTTCTTAGAAACGAAAAAACCTAAATTGGCAATCGATTTAATTGCAAAACATAGAGATTTAAAATTAATCACTGCAAATGAAAACGACACGGTAAATGACGTTTGTCAATTACTTAATAAATTTAAAATCTCACAAATTCCAGTCACTAACGCAGAAGGCAAATATGTAGGATCCATATCCGATAATCATTTATTTGCTTGCTTATTGGATAATAACTTTGTGAAAGATCAAGCAGTAAGTGCGATTATGCAAGCACCATTCCCAATGGTTTCTGGCAATGCATCTATCGAAGAAGTTTCTAAGCTTATCAACAAAGACAATCCTGCAGTTATTATGAACGACATGGGAGGGAATACCCATATTATTACGAAGTATGATATTATTGAAGCCATTGCTTCTTAGAGTATTGGGTAGAGAGTATTGGGTATCGAGTAATTTTTAAATAACTAATTATTGACTATGAGAGTAATAAGTCGGAGTGTGTTTGTTTGTTTGGTATTGCTATCATTTTCGAATAACGTTATTTCACAGAATTTGTCTTATCAATTAGTTTGGTCTGATGAGTTCGATGGGTATAATACTGTTGATACAAATAAATGGTTTCACCAAACAAAGTTACCTATCGCTGGATCATGGTATAATGGAGAAATACAACATTATACAAATCGAACGGAAAATTCTTCACGAGTAAATGGTGTTTTACGTGTTACTGCGAAAAAAGAAACATTCAACGATCAAGGTGTTACTAAAGAATATACTTCTGCACGATTAAACTCAAAATATGCATTTAAATACGGACGAGTTGAGTACAGAGCTAAACTACCAACTGGTTTTGGTACTTGGCCAGCTGTTTGGTTATTAGGTAAAAACATACAAGAAACAGGAGCATATTGGGATAATAATGGTTATGGAACTACATCATGGCCTGCTTGTGGTGAAATTGATATGTTAGAACATTGGGGAAGCAATCAGAATTTTGTTCAAAGTGCAATACATTCATTGTCTAGCTATGGTAATACTGTAAATAAAGGTGGACAAGTAGTGAATACTGCATCTTCAGCATTCCACATCTATGCTATGGAGTGGACAGATGAGAAAATGGTATTTAGTGTAGATTCTATAGATTATTATACTTATAACCCTGCAATAAAGGATTCAGAAACTTGGCCTTTCGATGCAGAATTTTATCTCCTCATCAATTTTGCGATTCAAAATAATATAGCTACTGATTTCACTCAAGGATCTTTAGAAATGGATTATATCAGAGTTTATCAAAAAAGCGCTGTGCTTAGTGTATCTAATAACAAAAACATACAAACATTACTTTATCCAAATCCAACTAGCAATCAGGTTAATATTCAATTTCAAAATACGAACGAAAAATCAATAGATATTAGCATTAGCAGTATTGACGGAAGATTAATCCGTTCGGAAAACTATATGATTATAAACAATATCGCTTGTATTAAGAATTTGGAGTTATTAGATAATGGCATCTATTTCCTAACGTATACCATCAATGGAAAAACATTTAGGAATAAATTCATTAAAAACTAAGCGTTTAGTTTCTTGAAACATATTACAATTGTGAGTTATGAATTTTGAGTTGTGAATTGTGAGTTATGAGTTTAAAATTATAATTCATAACTCACAATTCATAATTCAAAATTATAAAAATTTGTACTCCCTCAACAATGCCTCTAATTGAGGTATACTAGCCTCATCATCCCAATTACTTTCAATACCTGGTATCGCTAAAACCTTTTCAAATAGGGCATCCTGTTGGAATCCCATTTCTAAAGCATAACGATAAGGCTTAGTACTAAAGCTCACTAATGAATATTTTGAAACGTAGTTCTCTGGATAAAGTCTATTTAATTTAGCTTCAATTTTTTTACGCAATAGGAATTTTGGATCAGCAACTTTATCTCGCATTTCGATAAAATTCTCCACGGCCATATCAGCAATCGCATCACCATTAGCTTTACGAATATGTTGGAATTCTTTTAATAGCTCAACCCAATTATCACCATGTTTTTCCATTAAATTTCCAAATTCAAAACAGTCCTCAAATCCAGCATTCATTCCTTGTCCGAAGAAAGGTACAATGGCATGTGCAGCATCCCCAAGTAATGCTAATTTATCAGAATAAACCCAAGGGAAACATTTTACTGTAACCAAAGCTCCATTCGGATTAGCCATATATTCTTGTACTACATTAGGCGATAATTTAACTACATCAGGAAATTGAGAAGTTAAGAAATTACGCACTTGAGCTTCTGTTTTTAGACTAGCAAAAGATACTTCACCTTCAAATGGGAAAAACAAAGTACAAGTAAACGTACCATCTAAATTTGGCAAGGCAATTAACATATAATTATGTCGAGGCCAAATGTGCAATGCATTTTTCTCTAATAGATACTCACCATTCGGACCTGCTGGTATTGTTAATTCCTTATAGCCTTGATCTAAGTATTTTTGAGAGTATTCAAAACGATCTGATTTCGTTTGCATGGCTAAACGAGCAGCAGAAAATGCGCCATCAGCAGAAATCACGACGTCAGATTTTACTTCGTGTTTTTCATACGTTAACATATTTTCAAAATGACAAGTAGCAGTATCTAAATCGACGTCATAGCAACGCTCATCAAATTGAATGTTGATGTTCGGATGCATATCTGCAAGTTCCATTAATCGTTTATTTAATCCACCACGAGAAACTGAAAATATAGCATCACCTTCTTTGCCATACGCTTGATATTGAACTTCACCAGAAACTTGATGAATCACTCTACCATACATTGGAATTCCTACTTTACGAATATCTTCTTCTAAACCAATTGCTCGCAAACCATTAAAACCACGATGACTCAATGCTAAGTTGATTGATCGTCCGCCAACATAACCCGCTTTACGCATATCCGAACGACGTTCGAAAATCGTTACTTTATGTCCACGTTTAGCTAAATACATGGAAAGAAGTGAGCCTACTAAACCAGCTCCTACGAGTGAAATATTTTTACTTGACATCTTTTATAAATTGTAAATTGTAAGTTTTAAATTGTAAATTAATTATAGTTCGTCGAAGCGTCCTAGCTTCGACATTATTCATTATTGTGAGATAATTTCACCGAAGCGAAACACATCTTCAAAGCTATTGTATAATGGAACAGGAGCGAAGCGAAGCACCTCTGGTTCTCGCCAATCACCAATAATTCCTTTAGAAGTTAATTCGTCGAAAACTTTTTTCCCACCTTCTTTACATACAACTGATAATTGTGCTCCTCTAGCGGTTGGATCGGATGGAGTGATAATAATGAATTTTTCGAATCTTATTTTCTTATTTGCTTCACGAATAATGTACTCCATGTAGGCTGTTAATTTCAAACTCTTTTCGCGCAATGCAGTTAACGTTGCTTCATCAAATAAATCTAATGCTGCACGATGTGCGGCCATTGTTAACACAGGAACGTTACTCATTTGCCAACCTTCTGCTCCAGGTTCTGGAATGTATCCTTTTTGCATTTTGAAACGTGTTTCTTCTTTATATCCCCACCATCCTGCAAAGCGAGGTGTTTCAGGGTTTGTAGAGTGTTTCTCGTGTATAAATACACCCGACATACCTCCCGGACTAGAATTCAAATATTTATAAGAACACCATACAGCAAAGTCAACATTCCAATCATGTAATTGCATTGGTATATTACCCATAGCATGTGCTAAGTCGAAACCACAAAGTGCTCCAACTGCATGTGCTTTTTCAGCAATTTCGTGTAAGGGGAAAAACTGACCTGTATAATAATTCACGGCTCCCATCATCACTAAAGCAAGTGAATCTTTATGTATTTCAATGGCCTCTAAAATATCTTCTTCACGTAAGGTATATTCACCTTCTCGTGGAAATAATTCTACAATAGCTTCATTAGGGTCAAAGCCATGAAATTTAACTTGAGTTTCTAATGCATATTGATCAGAAGGAAAGGCAGAGCCTTCCATAATAATCTTGTAACGTGTTTCAGTTGGACGATAAAAACTCACCATCATCAAATGTAAGTTTACCGTAAGCTGATTCATTGCAACCACTTCAATTGGTTTGGCACCAATTAACTTTGCTAAACTTTCTTTGGTTGTTTTTTGATAATACATCCAAGGAGTAGCCGATTTGAAGTGTCCTTCAACTCCGTATTCCGCCCAATTGTCTAACTGTTTTAGAATATATTCTTTGGTACGTTTAGGTTGTAATCCTAATGAATTTCCACAAAAATAGATGGCATCTTTACCATCATGTTGAGGGAATAAAAACTCGTCGCGGAATTTTCTCAAGGGATCTTGAGCATCGTGCAAACGAGCGTATTCTATGTTGTTTTCGAATTTCATTCTTATAAAAAGTAATATGTATTAAGTATTAAGTATTATGTATGTTCGTTGTAGCGTCCCTGTCTGCAAAAGGCAGGCTCGCTGCTACATTTCTCAATATGCTATCGACGCGATTAATCGCGTCGGAACTAACTATAAGAACCTAGCTTTATCTAAACCCAACCATTCGAGCGCTGTACCACTATTCAATCGTTCTTTAATATCATCCGTATAAGGCATACTATCAATTAAACTTCCTGGTTGTAATTCTCCTAAAGGAAATGGATAATCAGTTCCAAGGGCTAATTGATTTGGGCCAAACAATTCCAACAAATAGTTCATCATCATTGGATCATGAACAAGTGTGTCAAGGTATATTTTGTTTAAATAATTTCTTGGATTGATGGGATTGTCGATTGCGACTAAATCCGGACGAACATTAAAACCATGTTCTATTCTACCAATGGTTGCTGGGAAAGAACCTCCTCCATGAGCAAAGGCTACACGTAGTTTAGGGAACTTTTCAAATATACCACCGAAAATCATTGAGCAAATCGCTAATGATGATTCTGCAGGCATTCCCACTAACCAAGGCAACCAATATTTTTGCATTTTCTCTTTCGACATCATGTCCCAAGGATGTACAAAAATGGCAGCACCTAACTTTTCAGCCTCTTCATAAAAAGGGTAGAAGTGAGGATCGTTTAAATTCATATCATTTACATGTGAACCTATCTGAACCCCAGCTAATCCTAGCTCTTTCACACATCGATGTAATTCTTTTACCGATAAATCGATGTCTTGTAAAGGTATAGTTGCTAAGCCTACAAAACGTTTTGGATAACGACGAACAACATCAGCTATATGATCATTTAAATATTTAGAAACATCTAATGCATCTTGAGCTTTTGCCCAATAGGAAAACATAACTGGAATAGTAGATAATACTTGAACATCAATATGATGATGATTACATTCTTTTATTCTCGTTTCTGGGTCCCAACAATTATCCTGAATCTCCCTGAAAAATTTATCATCCTGCATCATCCTTGCACAACAAGGCTTATGATGTTCCAAATGAATAAATCCCCCGTAACCGAATTTCTCCGACCAACGAGGCATATGCTCGGGAATGATGTGAGTATGGATGTCTATTTTCATTTGTGCGTGTGCTCGTGGTTCGTCGAAGCGTCCTCGCTTCGACATTTTTTTTAATATACTATCGACGCGATAAATCGCGTCGGAACTAACTATTTTGTCGAAGCGTCCTCGCTTCGACGAACATCAGAATTATGAGTGAAATAATTCATAACTCATAATTCAAAATTCAAAACTATTTTTTAACGGGTGGTGCCATTACTGTTCCGCAATGGTTGCAAATTCTTTTCTCATCAGATGAGTAGAATTTTTCCATTACTGGTGGTAATTGTTTTACGATATCGGTTACTAAGAAATACTCTTCGTATAATTTTTCGTTACAACTTTCGCAAAACCATAGGAAACCATCAAGTTCTGTATCTCTAACTTTCTCAATAACTAAACCCACCGTATTCTCTGGACGTTGAGGAGAATGCGGAGTTTTTGGAGGTAATAAGAACATATCACCTTCGTTGATAGGAATATCAACAGGCTTACCATCTTCTATAATACGAAGCACCATATTACCTTCAAATTGGATATAAAGTTCTTCGCTTTCATTGTAATGGAAATCCTTACGTGAGTTCGGTCCACCAACAACCATTACGATAAAATTTTCAGCGTCTTTATATACGCATTGATTACCTACTGGTGGTTTTAATAGATGTCTATTATCATCTATCCACTTTTTAAAGTTAAATGGTCTTTGTATTGCCATGGTTTGAAATATTATATTTGGTAAATGTACAATTTGGAATATGCATTACAAAGCATTTAAACAAGCATTTTTCATTTCGAAGTATGCAGTACTTATGTATCTTTGATAAAAATTTAGACTATGAATTTAGACTTAAGTGGTAAAAGAGCATTAGTATGTGGTAGTACACAAGGAATTGGGAAAGCAATTGCCTTGGAATTAGTACATCTAGGAGCCAAAGTAACCTTATTAGCTCGTAACGAGCAGGGACTAAAAGATGTATTGGCTGAGTTACCTCAGAATGCAGGACATGAATACTTAGTAGCTGATTTTTCTGATTATAAAAATGTTCAATTTAAGGTTGGAAAATACCTTGAAAACAATACTATAGATATATTGATCAATAATACTGGTGGACCTCCTGCAGGTCCGATCGTAGATGCTGATGCTACCGCATTTATGGCTGCCTATCAATCCCATCTATTATGTAATCATGTATTGGTACAAGCTGTTTTACCACATATGCGTACAAAACAATGGGGACGAATAATCAACGTGGTATCAACTTCTGTTCGTCAGCCTCTGAAAGGTTTAGGCGTTTCTAATAGTACTCGTGCTGCCGTTGCTGGTTGGGCTAAAACATTAAGTTTTGAAGTAGCAAAAGATGGGATTACCGTAAATAACGTATTGCCAGGTGCTACAAAAACAATTAGATTAGAAAATATTATACAGGGGAAAGCTTCTAAAACTAATCATGCTGTAGATGAAGTGGAAAAGGAAATGCTAGCTGAAATTCCTGCTGGGCGTTTCGGATCTGCTGAAGAAATTGCAAGTTTAACAGCCTTCTTATCATCACCTTCCGCTGGATACATTAACGGACAAAGTATCGCTGTTGATGGGGGGAGAACGATGGCATTTTAATAATAGTTGTAAGAATTGAGATGTTAGATATTAGAAACCCCGTTCGTCGGAGTGTCCTCACTCCGACAAATAAATAAAAATAATAGTCGGAGTGAGGACACTCCGACGAACATTACCCATTACTCATTACTAAAATGATTTATCTAAAAAACTACATAAACGGTGAATTAATAGAGCCTTTAAAAAAGCAATACATCGAGAACATTGATCCTTCTACAGGTTCTGTGTTTTCAATGATTCCCGATTCTGATGCAGATGATGTTCAACTTGCTGTAAATGCTGCTAAAGCTGCTGAGGACGCTTGGGGAAATATGCATTATGAGAAGCGTGCAAAATATATTGAAGCGATTGCCAAAGGTATTGAAGCACGTATGGAAGAATTTGTTACAGCGGAGAGTTTAGACAATGGTAAGCCATTAAATTTAGCTCGCCACGTTGATATTCCTAGAGCAGTTAGTAATTTCCGTTTCTTTGCAACTGCCATTCAACAATCGTCTACCGAATCACATTTCATGGAAGGCGTAGGAGTGAACTATACTTTACGCAGACCAATTGGTGTGGTTGCTTGTATTTCACCTTGGAACTTACCTTTATATTTATTTTCTTGGAAAATTGCTCCTGCTTTAGCAGCAGGTAACTGTGTGGTAGCAAAGCCATCTGAGATTACTCCATATACTTCTTATTTGCTTTCTGAAGTATGTAAAGAAGTTGGTTTACCAAAAGGTGTGTTGAATATCATTCACGGTTTAGGTCAAAAAGTTGGCGATGCAATAAGTAGAAACATCGACATAAAAGCAATATCCTTTACTGGTGGAACATCAACTGGTAGAACCATTGCAAGCATAGCAGCTCCAATGTTTAAAAAGCTTTCGCTTGAATTAGGGGGTAAAAATCCGAATATCATTTTTGCTGATTGTAATTTCGATCAGATGTTAAAAACAACGGTTCGTTCGTCTTTCGAAAACCAAGGTCAAATTTGTTTATGTGGTTCTCGAATTTTTATTGAACGCCCGATTTACGAAAAATTTAAAACGGCATTTATCGAAAAAGTAAATGCTTTAAGTATAGGTGACCCAAGTACTGATGTGAATGTAGGAGCCATCGTTTCAAAACCTCACTACGAAAAAATATTATCATACATCGACCTAGCAAAACAAGAAGGTGGTACCATTTTAACAGGTGGCGAATCACTTAAACCTGCTGGTCGTTGTGAAAATGGATATTTCATCAAACCTACTGTAATTGAGGGTTTAGCCTATAATTGCAGAACCAATATGGAAGAAATATTTGGACCTGTAGTAACACTTACTCCATTTGATACTGAAGAAGAAGTATTGATGTATGCTAATGCAACTGAGTATGGTTTAGCAGCAACCATATGGACAGAAAATCTTTCACGTGCACATCGTATGGCGGAGAAAGTAGAGTGCGGAATCATCTGGATTAATTGCTGGTTGTTACGCGATTTACGTACCCCATTTGGTGGCATGAAAAACTCTGGAGTAGGTAGAGAAGGAGGCTGGGAAGCACTAAGATTCTTCACTGAAGCAAAGAACGTATGTATACGGTATTAATATGCTAGTATGCCGATTTGCTAGTATGCTGATATGCTAATAATTCAAAATTCATAATTCATAATTCAATATGTCAATCATCAACTCATCCAAAGCTCCAGAACCAGTAGGTTTATATCCACATGCTCGTAAAGTGGGCAACTTATTATTTCTTTCAGGTGTAGGTCCAAGAGAAAAAGGGACTAAAAAAATTCCTGGTGTAGAATTAGACGAAAATGGAAACATCACTTCTTATGATATCGAAGTTCAATGCCGTTCGGTATTTAACAATGTAAAATTGATCTTAGAAGAAGCGGGATCATCATGGGAAAACCTAGTAGATGTTACTGTTTTCCTTACTAATATGAAAGATGATTTCAAAAAATATAATGCAGTATATGCAGAGTATTTTAAAGATAATTTACCTTGTCGTACCACTTGCGAAATCAATTGCTTACCAACTCCAATTGCGATTGAGTTGAAGTGCATAGCTACGATTTAAAAATTGACTTCTTGACACTGGACTATTTGACAAAAAAAATATCAAGCAGTCCAGCAGTCTAGTGTCAAAAATCATACAAGTTACGGATTAACGTTTCACAACACGATTCCTCAACACCGGAACCGTTTTCAAATACGCATAAATATGTTTAAGCTCGGTATCGTTGAGCATGGCATAGGGTTCCATAGGGTAGTTCAATATTTTTCCTTGTGGGGTTTGCATCGTTTTCATTGCTTTCAAAAATTCATCTTCAGTCCAAGCACCAATACCCGTTTCTTCATCCATTGTAATGTTTGCTGTATAAATTACTTTAGAGTCATAATCAAGCATTGAATTACCTCCTCCAAAAAATCCAAACGATTTTTCAGGATTTAGATCATTTAGTTTAGCAAAATCACCTGAGTGGCATGCATAGCATTGCAATTGACTTGTTGCCATGTATTTTCCGTGCTCTACAGCATTAGTTGTATCAGGTATATTAATTGCTACACCATCATAAGGGATAGGTTTCACAGCGACATTAGATAAAAATTTGGTAAACCATGAGGGTTCCGAAGGAGGTGTAACTGATTCACTTGCTGCTAACATAGGGTCATCAGAATGTAACCATGCAATGATACTTTCTATATCACTATCGGCCATTTTAATAAACTTAGGCATATACATTGGAACAAAAGAACCATTTGGGCGAACACCTGTGCGAAGGAAATATGCTAATTGTCCATCTGTCCAATTCGCAATACCATGTTCTTTACTTTGAGTAATATTTTTAGAATAAATTTTCCCAAAAAGTTCTGGAGCATCTACTAAGAAATGTCCTGTTAACATTTGAGTTTCTGTATTCAAATGACACTTAACGCATAACATCGATGCTAGCTTTTTACCTTGAGCAATTCGTTGTGGAGTAGATACTACATTAATGGCAATTTCTTTAGCTTCATAATTGGGAATACCGCGAAACTGAATAAATAAAACAAAGAGAATCACAAGTGAAACTATTGCACCTAATAGGTACAGCAAATAGCGCAAGAACTTTTTCATTTTGAGGGTGTAAGGTTTAACTAAAGTTACAAGAATTATTTATTCATTGTTTCTTCAATTAATTTTTTTATTTCCCTGGCTTTGGTGATCACCATAATATGTGTTCCACCATGTATTAATTGAAAATTTTGGATGTGTTTATGAGGAAACACTAAATCATTATCGCCATGGAAATGGGTATAATTTTCAATTTTAGTTTCGTTAGTCCAATTTAAAGCGGCTTTCATTGCCCAACGTAAAAATGCAGGGCTCCATTTGTTGAACATATCTGCAAACAGTTCTTTCCATTCTTTTTTCATACCAGCTGGGAAGAGGAATCTCATGAAAAAATTGGGGTTGCCCATAACCGAATTTGGTAACCATTCGTACATCGGGAAATTTCTGAAAAACTTAAAATAAGCGGGTTGTTCGGAACGTGTTTTTATGGATGATATTAAAAATGTATGCTCTACTTTTATTTGCTTTGCTATTTCAATGGCCATCATTCCACCTAAGGAAGTTCCAATAAGAACAACAGGTTTTGTGGTATCTATTTGTGTAATTAATTTCGATGCATAACTCGACATCGTATCGTATTCCTCGTGTTTTGCCCATTCAATCGCTTTTGCTTCATAACCATCAATCGTAAGAAATTGATAGATGCGATGATCGGCACTTAGTCCGGCGATGTAATAAATAATAGGCTTTTCGAAGTTCATTAGACTAATAATTTGGTAATTATTGTTAAATACTGTTCATCGGTTTTATCAAAATGATCATAATGTTCAGAGTCCACATCCAATACAGCAATTACTTTTCCATCCTTTAACAGAGGAACAACAATTTCCGATCGTGAAGCAGAGCTGCAAGCAATATGACCTGGAAACTGATCAACATCTGGAACGATAATCGTTTTTGCTTCTTTCCAAGATGTACCACAAACACCTTTCCCTAAAGCAATTCTTGTGCAAGCTACCGGTCCTTGGAAAGGGCCTAGAACTAATTCATTGTTTTTAACCAGGTAAAACCCAACCCACCAAAAAGAAAACACTTCTTTAAGTGCGGCAGAAATATTAGCCATATTGGCAATCATATCCGACTCTCCTGAAAGGAGGGCCTGGATTTGAGGCACTAAGCTTTTATATTTCTCTTCGCGACTACTATTTTTATCGATTTGTAATTCACCTGACATACTACAAAGCTAACATAATGATAAATGATTCGGTTTATCTGAAGATAAAATTTATTTTTGGTAATCATTCAATCTATATCCATATGAAATTGAACAAAATATTCGCATTGCTAGTATTGTCGCTAGGACTATCAAGCATGCAATTTACTAGTCCAGCACCTGAAGAGGGCATGTATCCATTAAGTGAACTTTCTAAACTCGACTTAAAGAAAGCTGGTTTGAAAATTAATCAATCGGAAGTTTACAACCCGAATGGCTTAAGTTTGGTAGACGCCTTAGTAAATGTAGGTGGTTGTACTGGCTCATTTGTATCAAAATCCGGATTAATTATTACGAATCATCATTGTTCTTTTGAATCTGTTCAATTAGCGAGTACACCAGAGAAGGATTACTTAACTAATGGTTTCGTAGCGAAAAATTATGCAGAAGAAATTCCTGCAAAAAACCTGACTTGCAAAATAACAGACTCTTATGAAGATGTATCAATTCGAATTTTAGATGCGGTAAAAGATGTGATGGATCCTTCAGACAGGATCAATATGATAAACGCTAAGATTGCTGAAATCATTAAGACTGAGGAAGGAAAAGACAAAACAATTAAAGCAGAAATTTCTGAAATGTTTATTGGCAGAACTTATGTTTTGTTCCGTTATAAAACTATTAAAGATGTGCGTTTGGTGTATGTACCAATGCGAGCAATAGGAGAGTTTGGTGGGGAAGGTGATAACTGGGTATGGCCTCGTCATACTGGTGATTTCTCTTTTATGCGTGCTTATGTTGCTAAAGATGGTTCATCTGCAGGGTATTCAAAAGACAACGTTCCTTACGAACCAAAAAAGTTTTTACAAGTAAATCCGAACGGTGCTAACGAAGGTGATTTTGTATTTATCCTAGGTTATCCAGGAAGAACATTTAGAAACTACCCAGCTAAATACATCGAATACCAAGAGAAATTCCAATTGCCGTATATGTCGAGTTTGTACGAATGGCAAAATAAGCAAATGGAGGAAACATCTGTAAACAAAGAGCTTGAGCTTAAACAAGCATCTCGTATTAAACGTAAAGCCAATGTATTGAAAAACTACAAAGGTAAAATCAAAGGCTTAAGAAATATTGAGTTAGTTCAACAAAAATACAATCAAGAAAAAGACCTTCAGAAATTTATTTTAGACGATGCTACATTAAATAAAAAATATGGAGCGATGTTAAAAAACATTGACATGGTGTATGATGAAGTGTTTTCTGATGCCAAAAAATTCTTAGTGCTCGATCAATTTATTCCAAGTTCAAATGCCTTAAGCGCAGCGAATATTATGAATGGTTTGCGCAAAAAAATTGCTGCTGCAAAACCTGAAGAACAAGAAAAATTATTTGCAGATTCTAAAGCTGGAATTAAAAAAGCAATCGAATCGCAATACGATACGTATGTTATAGAAACGGAGAAAAGATTATTAAAGCGTGCTATCATGGATGGGCTACAACTACCGTCTGCAGAGCGTTTCAACGTGGTACCAAAATTCAATATAGAGAAACAAAAAGATCTTGCAGTAGGAGTAGAGAAGTATGTGAATACACTATTTACGAAGTCGATGTTTATAATGCCGAGTGTAGTCTATGCAAGTTTAGATATGTCATTAAAAGATTTTATGAAACTTAAAGATCCAATGCTTGAACTAGCAGCAAGTGCAAACGTTGAAGTTGATAAAATGAATGCCATTCGTAAAGTTCGTAATGGTAAATTAAATAGACTATTAGCTGATTTTGTAGATGTAAGTATCTTATTTAAGAAGACCAATTTTATACCTGATGCAAATAGTACTTTGCGATTAACCTACGGACACGTAAAAGGGTATACTCCTATAGATGCTACTTATTACAAGCCTACAACAACATTAACAGGTTTAATGGAAAAAGGACAAAATTCTGGTGAATATTACTTACCGAATTTCATGCGAGAACTCTATAAAAACAAGGACTTCGGAAGGTTTACTACAAAAGATGGAAAAGATGTTCCAATTGCATTTTTATACGACATGGATACTACTGGAGGAAATTCTGGTAGTCCGATATTAGATGAAAATGGAAACTTAGTTGGTGTAAATTTTGACAGAGCATATGAAGCAACGATTAACGACTTTGCTTGGAATGAGTTATATTCACGCTCTATTGGTTGTGATATCCGTTATGTTTTATGGGTAGCACAAAAAGTAGATCATGCAGAACACATCATTAAAGAATTAGGAGTAAACTTATAATGCCGGTAAACCAAATCGACCTGAAAGCCTTTGCACGTAAGGCAAAAAAAGCACATGCAGACAATGAAGAGTTCTTCACAATATTAAAAAAAACACGTAGAAAAGACCTACAAGAAATAGTTGATAAAGCACACGATGCTGCCTTTCAAAAAATTGATTGCCTTGATTGTGCAGGATGTTGTAAAACCATTAGTCCTACTTTCGAACCCGAAGATATTCGCAGACTATCTAAACATTTAGGTCTAAAACCTAAAGTATTTATGGAGCGTTATTTAGAAATGGATGAAGAAGGAGATTTTGTTCATAAAGGCGCACCATGCCCATTTTTAAAGGGCGATAACAAGTGTAGTGTTTACATTTCTCGTCCGGAAGCATGCAGAGGATATCCTCATACAGGCGACAAACAGTTCCGTACCATTATAGATGTGACCTTGGTGAATACTCTGTATTGCCCAGCGGTTTTTGAGATTGTGGAATCACTAAAAACAGAATTTTAAATTGTGAGTTGTGAATTTTGAGTTATGAGTTAAAGAAAAAAATCTATGTTCAACTCACAATTCACAACTCATAATTCACAACTAAAATCGAGTTCGATTTCTAGCGACAAGTCCATAAAAATAGTCCCTAATAAAACGAGGAACTACTATAAAAACAGATAGTATATTTACTGGGAAACGTAATAGCGACAATGCTTTGAGCACTGCGGAAGATTTTACGTATGCTTTTTGTTGATGGATAAAATAGACTGTATTTTTCTGCACAAAATTCACCCCAACATTTTTTAGCGCAACACGTGATTCAGTAGAATTTAACGGCACAAACGATAAGCGATGTTTCGTATCGTGCTTCGTTAAAAACCTCACTGATGCTTTGCATAGGTTGCAGTTGGCGTCGTAAATAATAGTGCTCATTGAAAAATTTAATTCTAAATTCTAAGTTCTAAGTTGAAAGTAGTGAATTGTTCAAATTGACTAATTGTTCATATTGTTCAAATTAATATTGGCACATTAGCACATTGTCTAATTTGCAAATTGAAATTCTTTCAACACTCTTTTCCCTCTTGAGCGAAACGCTGGAGTTTCAAATTCCATCCTATCTTGAACAACCTGTACGAGTTCTTGTTTCAGTTCGGGGAATTTTCGGGCAATGTTTTGAAGGATTTGTATTGAATAAGCTTTCACAGCAATAGGAGCGTGAGGGTCCAATAGAATTTCCATTCCATAATCATAAGCCATGCCTTCGTATTCTTCGGGGATATCCATATTCTCTAATGATTGTGTAATGGTTCGAAGCACGGCATCGTGGTAAGTTTTACTATTCATGTTTTCAACAAAAGTTCCCACATACTTATTGAATAGGAAAGGATGCTCACGATAACAAAAGCTCATGGCCCATGCCGCGCGACGAGAAAGTTCCTTATCAGTACTCAACATACAATCCATCAATTCCGCAAACAATTCCTCGTCGGCACCCACCATAAGCGACACTTTTATGGAATTCATTTTGGAGAACTCTTTTTGGAGTTGTTTGGTGATTTTCATTGTATTCAAAGGTAACAATTGCAGTTGTTAATTTTCTAAAATCTCCTATCTAAAATCTTAATTCTACAAGTAAATGCTAAAACTTTTAGTATATTAGTACCAATAAATTTAGCACAATGAGCATGTTTAAGATTTTGGTGTATGATGGTAGTTTCGAGGGACTTATGTGTTGTATTTTTACATTATATGAGCAAAAAATCCCTGTTTTTCGCTTGGCTAGGGCAGGAGAACCGCTAGGAGAGCTGTTCGCTCAAACCATTCAGGTAAAGTCGAATAAAGCACAAGCCCAGCGGGTATGGTCGGGTATAAAACGCAAGTCGAGCAACATCAGTTTAGAGCGTATCGAATTGGCGTATTTATCAGAAATCCGTGGAGAAGATCATACCATTATTCGCTACGTACAATACTTAATCGATTCTAAAAAAAATATCGAAGATAATCTTAGTCACCCCGTAGTACAACGCTTAAACGATGTGGTAAAAATGCTTCATCGAGAGAAGCAAGTGGTTAAGGGAAAGATTAGATTTCAGACTTTGGTGAATGATATTAAGTACAACATCATAGAACCCAATTACAATATTTTGCCATTACTCAAAGAGTATCTTCTTCAAAAATATGCGAAGCAAAAATGGATCGTTTATGATATCCGGAGAAATAAGGGATTGTTCTATAATCTTCAAGAAATAAAGGACATTCAGCTGGATTTGCCGAGTAAAAATCCGGAAGAGAATATGTTTCAAGAGGAAGAACTAGTTGTGGCGCAGATGCGTAAATGCGTAGATGCGTAGATGTGCAAATGCGAAAATATAAATTTGTTAATTATATAATTTCAACTTAGAATTTAGAATTTAGAATTTCAAGCGCGAGCTTGCTTGCGGGCTGCCTTCAATCCCGACAAGTTATAATACGCAAACCAAACACACAACATACAAAGTAAAGAAGCCATTAAATACGGTGCTCCTGGGAAATAGATGGGTGCACTTTTGCTGGTGAAATAAGCGAATAAACCGTTCATTAATAGTGGACCAACAATTGAAGTGGCGCTCATTAAACTCGTTAATGCGCCTTGTAATTCTCCTTGTTCTGATGCGGGTACTTGGTTAGCAATAATTCCTTGCAAGGAAGGACCAGCAATTCCACCTAAAGTATAAGGGATTAAGAAAGCATACATCATCCATCCAGCACTTGCAAATGCAAAGAGGAACAGACCAACAGCAAAGAAACTTAGTCCAGTATATATCGCACGTTCTTGTCCGATTTTTGGGATAATTACTCGTATTAAACCACCTTGTACAATACTCACTAATAAGCCTACAAAACCAAGTGAATAACCCACCATAGCTTCGGTCCAGTTGAATTTCAGCATGGTGTAATAAGTCCAGTTTGATTGAACAGCATGACCAGCAATATATATTAAGGTTAAGCAAGAAACCAATCCAGCAACAACTGGATATTTACGAAGATGCATTAAAGAACCTGCAGGGTTAGACCGTTTCCATTCAAATTTTCTACGATGTTCTGGGAGAAGAGATTCTGGTATTACAAAGTAACCATAAATCACATTTAGTAAGGTGAGGACCGCTGCTACAATAAAAGGTACACGAGGACCCCATTGAGCTGAAATACCACCAATCACCGGACCAATGATAAAACCTAGTCCGAACGCTGCACCAACTAAACCAAAGTTTTGAGCGCGTTTTTCGGGAGTACTTATATCTGAAATGTAAGCGGTAGCTGTTGTGAAACTTGCACCACACATACCTGCAATTAATCGACCTACAAAGAGCCAAGCTAATGTTGGAGCCATGGCCATAAATATGTAATCAACACCTAAACCGAGTAAGGCGAGGAGCAATACCGGGCGACGACCATAGCGATCACTTAAACCACCCATAATTGGGGAGAAGATGAACTGCATGATGGCATAGGCAAACGTAAGGAAACCACCATATTTAGCGGCTTCACTTAAACCTGCGCCTGTAAGTTGTTCTATTAATTTAGGTACTACAGGAATAATTACCCCGATACCAATTACGTCAACTAAAATGGTTACAAAAATAAACCCGAGCGCAGCATTACGTTTTACAGTCATTGTGGTATTAATTACGATTGCAATATAAGAACTGTAGAACGTATAGGGATGTATTTTTAAAAATTTTAAGCAAAAAAAAACCCCGAGGGTGAGTCGGGGCGAAATTAGTTAGAAGGTAGTTTAAACTATGCTAAACGTACGTTTACAGCGTTAATACCTTTTTTACCTTGCTGTACTTCGTACTGTACTTCATCATTTTCTTTTACTTTGTCCAAAAGACCTGTTGTGTGAACAAAAATGTCAGCGCTACCATCTTCTGGTACAATGAATCCAAAACCTTTTGAATCATTGAAAAATTTAATTTTACCTTTAAGCATTATAAATAAATAATTGTTAATAATATACAAATTATAACAATCGAATTAAATTCACAAATTTTTTTAAAAAAAATGTTCGTGTGCCTTAGTAGTAACTGGTGAATGGTAACTGGTAACTGGTTCTCGATAGCTATAGTGATGGAAAGGGAATAACTCATAATTTTACTAACTCATAATTCCTAATTGATTTACTATTTAACATAATATTAATTATAGGACAAACTAATACAACTTAATTTACTGCTAATTAGCTACTTATGACTTATAGTTGTGAGTTATAGTTGTGAGTTATAGTTGTGAGTTATGAATTGTGAGTTATGAATTATGAGTTATGAATTGTGAGTTGTGAGTTGTGAATTAAAATAATTTAGAATTTAGAATTTAGAATTTCAAAAAATAGGCCAACCATTTCTGATTAGCCCTTTTTTAATTGCATTAACATATTATCCTATTAACAGATTAACATATTGTTTGATTAACATATTATCCTATTAACATATTAACTTATTTCTTTTTTAGTGCTTCAATCCTTTTCTTCATCTCACCAGATTTAGTGAAATTATCCAATTTAGCATACACCTCTTTTAATGACAATAAGGTATTTACATCATTTGGAGCTAATGTTAAGGCTTTTTCTAAATATGGTAATGATTTATTAAATGATGCAGTATACTTTGCTTTACCAGTATTGTATTCTTTTTCTTTACTCATTGGCAAGTCCTTTACCTTATTGTAAACTTCAACACCAGCATTATAATGCATTGCACCTAAGTTATATAGAGCATCAAAGTAAACTGTATCGATAGAAATTGCTTTCTTATACGCTTTTTCAGCATTTACTTTCTTACCCATGTTATCATAAGTAGCACCTAATGCAAACCATAATGTTTTATTAGTTGAATCTGCGTGAGCAGCTTCTTCCATTTTAGAAATCATTTGTTTTGCTTGGCCTCTAGACATGTAAACATTAAGTTCATCAATCATTAAGCTGTTATTTGCTGGAAAAGCTTTACGACCTTGAGCAATTAACTCTAAACCTTTAGCGGTGTCTTTTTCAGCCATGTAAACATTAGCTAATGAGCGATAAATCTCAGCATCCTGGTACTTCAAGTCGATTAAACGTGATAACAACTCTTTTTGTCCAGTTACATTTTTAGCATTTATATTAGCTAAAGCTGCGTTAAAGATTAATCCAGTATCGATTTTGCTGTATACCTTTTCAGAAATTGTTGCCGATTTCATAAAGCAATCAGATGCTTCTTGGTATTGTTTAGCCTTATAACTTTCAATACCTTTATTTACATAACGGTTTTGTAAGAATGGTAAACGCTTCATAATATCTTCAGAATAGGCCTTCTTAACATCCAATTCCATAGATTTCATGAATGATTCTATTGATTTATCTAAAGCTTGAGGATCAAGAACCTTCACATTGGCATCTAAACTCTCTTCAATATCTTGATAAATTAATCCTCTATAGTACCATGTTTTTGCACTAATACCCGTTTTAGGATCTAAAATGGCTTTATCAATAGAGATTTTCGCCTTGTCGTATTCCTTAAACTTTTGATAATTGTAAGCATTAACTACCTCAGCATTTTGTGCCTTCACTCCAAAGGCGAAGCCGGCTAGTATGATCAGCAAACTTAACTTTTTCATATATAATATTGTTTAATTATTCCTCTATATTAGTTGTATTATCGTCTTTATTATCAGCATCTTCTGATTCATCACTTGAAGTAGTTTCGATATCAGTTTCTGTTATAATCGGATTACCATTTTCGTCTAATTCAATTGCTAATTCGTCTTCTTTAACATCCTCAATTTTAGCAATCGATGCAATCTGATCATCATCATTTAACTTAATTAATCGAACTCCTTGCGTTGCTCTACCCATTACTCGTAAATCAGAAACTGCCATACGGATGGTTAATCCTGATTTATTGATGATCATTAAGTGATCCGTTTCGATAACATCCTTCAAACCAATTAAATCACCAGTTTTATCGGTAATTTGAATGGTCTTCACTCCTTTTCCTCCACGGTTTGTAACTCTATAATCTTCAATATCAGAACGTTTACCGTATCCTTTTTCCGATACTACTAAAATTGTTGTAGCCGGATCATTTACTGCAATCATTCCAATTACTTCGTCTTTTGGTCCGCCTAAAGTAATACCCCTTACTCCTGTCGCTGTTCTACCCATTGGTCTAACCGTATTCTCATTGAAACGAATTGCTCTACCAGAACGTAAAGCCATCACGATTTCTGATGTACCATTTGTCAATAATACGTCAAGTAATTGATCGCCATCATTAATATTGATTGCGTTAATACCTGTAACACGTGGGTTTGAATAAGCATCTAACAAGGTTTTCTTGATGGTACCATTCTTAGTACACATCATGATATAGTTGTTTTTAAGGTATTCTTCGTCGGTTAAGTTATTGACATTAATAACTGAACGAACTCTATCTTCCTTGCTAATACTTACTAAGTTTTGAATTGCTCTTCCCTTAGAAGTACGTGTTCCTTCTGGAATTTCGTACACTTTCAACCAGTAACATCTACCTAATTCCGTAAAGAATAAGATATAGTTATGGGTAGAAGCAATGAATAAGTGCTCTATAAAGTCTTCTTCTCTCGAGTTACTTCCCATTGAACCTTTTCCACCACGACCTTGAACTCGGTATTCTGATAATGCAGTACGTTTAATATAACCAGCGTTAGAAACGGTAATCACCACTTCTTCATTCTCAATCATATCTTCCATACGGAACTCACCACCAGCATATACAATTTCAGAGCGACGATCATCACCAAAACGCTCACGCATATCGGTTAACTCATCCTTTATAATTTGCATTCTTAAGCCTTCATCTGCTAAAATAGCTTTCAAACGCTCAATTAATGCCATCAACTCTTCATATTCTGCTTTAATCTTATCTCGCTCTAATCCAGTTAAAACACGTAAACGCATTTCAAGGATAGCTCTAGCTTGAATTTCCGATAATCCAAATTTCTCCATTAAGCCTTCACGAGCTTCTTCTGGGGTTTTTGAATTACGAATTAAAGCGATAACCTCGTCTAAATGATCTAAGGCAATTAATAAACCTTGTAAGATGTGTGCACGCTTCTCCGCTTCGTCTAATTCGAATTGGGTACGACGAACAATAACATCATGGCGATGATCAACGAAATGATGGATTAAATCTTTAAGATTTAACATCATCGGACGACCTTTAACTAAAGCAATACTATTGATTGAAAAAGAGGTTTGTAAGGCAGTGTACTTAAACAAATTATTTAATACTACACCTGCGTTTGCATCACGTTTAATTTCATAAACCACACGCATACCATCTCTGTCAGATTCATCACGAATGTCGGAAATGCCTTCTAATTTTTTCTCATTGACTAATTCAGCAGTACGTTCAATCATACTTGCCTTATTCACTTGATAAGGGATTTCGGTAACGATAATACGTTCACGATCGTGGCCATAAGTTTCAATCTCTGCTTTCGCACGCATTATAACTCGTCCGCGACCAGTATGATAAGCATCTTTGATACCATCATAACCGTAAATAATACCACCAGTAGGAAAGTCTGGTGCTTTAACGAACTTCATCAGTCCGTCGATTTCAATGTCTTTATTATCGATATATGCAAAAACGGCATCAATTACCTCACGTAAGTTATGGGGAGCCATATTGGTTGCCATACCTACTGCGATACCTGAAGTACCATTTACTAATAAATTCGGGATTTTAGCTGGAAGAACAGTTGGTTCTTCTAATGAATCGTCGAAATTAAGTTGGAAATCAACAGTATTCTTGTTGATATCGTTTAACATCTCCTCAGCTACTTTGGTTAAGCGAGCTTCGGTATAACGCATTGCGGCTGGACTATCACCATCCACAGATCCAAAGTTACCTTGACCATCAACCATCATGTAACGTAATGACCAATCTTGAGCCATACGCACCATGGTATCGTAAACAGATGAGTCACCATGTGGGTGATACTTACCCAATACTTCCCCGACAATTCTGGCAGATTTCTTAAAAGGTTTACCACTGGTAACACCTAAATCCAACATACCGTATAGCACTCTTCTGTGAACTGGCTTTAAACCATCGCGCACATCTGGTAAAGCACGAGAAACAATAACCGACATCGAATAATCGATGTAAGCTGATTTCATTTCTTCTTCAATGTTAATCGGGATAATTCTTTCGTTTTCTGACATCTCTCTTTACTAATTTTTATAACCTCGTAAAGGTAACAAAAAGCAGTTGTTTTAGTACGATTGTGGAAAAGTTAAGAACAAAATTTTAGGCCCAAGAAATGCCCTTTTTTAAGAGAGCTAAAGTACGCTCTTCTTCAGAACCTTCAATTGGCTGAAACTGGTATTCCCATTGAGCATGAGGAGGCATCGACATTAAAATTGACTCCGTTCTACCGGCAGTATCGAAGCCAAATTTCGTACCCTTGTCATACACCAAATTGAACTCCACATAACGACCTCTTCGAATGTTCTGCCAAAGTTTGTGATTTTCGGTGTAAGGTATAGAGGAATTATTCTTCATAAAATGGGTGTAAATACCCGCAAATGATGAGCCAATTTCTTGTACAAATTGCCATAATTCGGCTTTCGACTTCTTCTCACGGGTTTCATTCAATCGATCGAAAAAGATACCTCCAATTCCTCGAGTTTCATCTCTATGTTTATTGAAAAAGTAATCGTCGGCCCAGGTTTTGAAACGTGGGTAATAAGCTGAATCAGTTCTATCACATACCGATTTTAAGGTTTGGTGGAAGAACTGAGCATCCTTATCAACCACATAATGAGGTGTTAAGTCTATTCCCCCTCCAAACCAATATTCCTCTGGAGTTTCAAAATAACGAACGTTCATGTGTATGATGGGAACCATCGGACTAACTGGATGCATCACAATTGATACTCCCGTGGCGTAGAATTCACTTTCTTTTAGTCCTAAGGCCATTATGATATTTTCACTTAAGTTTCCTCCTACGCCCGAAAAATTAACCCCAGCCTTCGCAAGTATATTTCCATGCTGTAAAATTCGAGTTCTTCCTCCACCTAATTCTTGGTGATTCCACAATTCTTCCTTGAATTCAGCACCACCATCTGCTTCTTGTATCGCTTTACATATCGTATCTTGAAGTTCTTTAAACCAAGTAGTTATTGTTTCTTTTTCCATGTAGTCTGTAATTGTATTAAGAATTAAGTATTTTGTATTAAGTATTTTGTATTAAGTATTAGGTATTATTTACATTGTACTTAATACAGTTTACATTGTACTTAATACATCGTACTTAATACATTCTTATGGCAAGATTAATTAAATTTCCACTACCAATAAATCATTTACAAAAATTATTAGCTTAGTGCATCAAATTATTACATTGATATGATGAAATTAAAAACACTTTCCTTGGCCTTATTAGCCTTTACTTTACTATCTGCAAAGGGCGGATGTAATGAAGAATCATCAGAACAACCAGTTGTTGGCGAGTGGGTTTGGGTAAAAACATTCTGTTGTGGCAGAACAAGCGTTTGGACTACTCCAGAGAATTCGAACATTACTAAACAGTTGAATATCAAAGCAGATGGCACATTTGAATATATATCGACTGGAGAACCACAATTAGAAGGTGTTGCAAATACAGGTAAATACCAACTTCGTAAAGGATTAAATGATTACCAGTTTCAACAAGGAGATAGCGCTTTAACGATACAATTTAATAATCAACAACCTGCTTATGTTGAATTTATAGGAGACACACTTCTATTATCTCGTGGATATATGGATTATGATAATGTTTATTACGTTAGAAAATCATCGAAATAAAAACAAATAGCCGCTTTATTTGTCTAAAAGGCTAAACATAACAAATGGAGAATTTCATCTATCACAATCCCACCAAAATCATTTTCGGCAAAAATGAAGTTGATCGTATTGGTTCAGAGGCAAAAGCTATTGGTTCAAGAGCATTAGTATTAATTGGTAAGGGTTCTGCTAAAAAGAGTGGTTTATATGCTCGTGTCATATCCTCTTTAAACATGCACGGAGTAAAATCTGAAACGTTTGAGGGGATAAAATCAAATCCAACCTTCGAAGATGCTGATGAAGCTGTTCTGTTAGCCAAAGAATTCAAAGCTGATTTAATTATCGCTATTGGTGGTGGATCTGTAATTGATTCAGCAAAAGCCATTGCTATGGGTTATTACGTTGATCATTCTGTTTGGGATTTCTATTTGCAAAAGGCTAAGCCAACACAAGCATTGCCCCTAATCAATATCTTAACACTTGCCGCTACGGGTACCGAAATGAACTCATCAACCGTATTACAAGATACTGTAGGTGGTATGAAAAAAGGGTATTCAGCTCCAGTTATATTTCCAAAATTATCAATCCTAGACCCTACTTTAACCTATTCTGTACCAAGTCACTATACCGCTTATGGTGTAGCAGATTTGATATCACATTGCTTAGAAGTTTACTTCGGTAAAGGTGAGTCTCCTTTATCTGAACACTACATTGCAAGCATCATAAAATTGGCCATACATTATGGACCAATTGCCATAAAAGAACCCGAAAACTATGATGCACGTGCAAATGTGATGTGGTTAGCTACTAATGCCTTAAATGGTTCATTAGCAAGTGGTAAAGGTGGTGGCGATTGGGGAACACATTTATTTGAACACACCTTAAGTGTTTTGTATGATGTTGCTCATGGTGCTGGCTTATCAATTGTTTTCCCTGCTTGGATGAAACATTTCTCCCCTCAATTCGAATCTAAATTAGCTTTCTTAGGCAAAATGGTATTTGATGTTCGTGAAGGAAATGAAGCTCATCAAGCGGAACAATTTATACTTCGTTTAGAAGATTTCTTTAAAAGCATAAACACACCTATTCGATTAAAAGAGATCAATGTTACTTCAACTGACAAAGCTAAAATACTTGAAAACCTGAAACTTAACAATGTAACAGGACGAGTATTTGCAATGAATGAAAGTGATCATGAGATGATTCTTGAAAAAATGTGGTAGTGATTCATACCTTTGTATTATGAAACTTTCTGAATCTTTCGGTCGATTTGTATTAAATGCTTATCCACCTTTCGTTCTAAACAGGATACGTATTACTTCAATAGCTGAAGGATATCGTGCTTGCAGAGTGAAGATTAAGCGAAGTTTTTTAAACAGAAATATGAATGGCACTACATTCGGAGGTGCCTTGTTTTCGGCAGCAGATCCATTCTATGCCATTCTCTATTGGCAAATATTTGAACGCAAAGGATACAAAATTCAGACATGGTTAAAGAGTGCTGAAATTCACTATATGCGTCCCGCCGACCAAGATTTGTTTCTAGATTTTGAATTAACTGATGAGCAAATTTTAGCAGCGGAAGAATCACTAAACAGTATTGGCAAATTTAAACAAAGTCACGAAATACGCTACAAATCTAAAGATGGCGATGTGTATGTTATAGCCAAAACTGAAGTTTATTTACGCTTAACAAAAGAGAGTCAAAAGCCTCTATCTGGCTTTTAACTTCTGTGGATAATTCATATCCGTAAATCAGTATCCAACTCATTAAATTAGTATCATATTAATTTCGCGATGAACATTAAAAAATTGATTCTAGAGGGAGAAGGTGTACGACTTGATTTCAAGAAGACAATAACCCATGTTCATAAAATTGCGAAAACGATGGTTTCTTTTGCCAATAACAGAGGTGGGGTGATTTTAGTTGGGGTGATGGATGATGGAAGTATTAAAGGTGTAAAATCTGAGGAAGAAGAAAAATATCAACTTGTTAAAGCCGGCACATTCTACTGTAAACCTAACATTGAACCCATTTTTACCGAATATGAAATTGATGGTAAGATTGTGTTAGCGGTGGTGATTGAAGAAAGTGAAGTAAAACCACATTATGCCTTAGGTGAAGATGAAAAATGGTGGGCATACATTAGAGTTAAAGATAAAAGTGTGTTAGCGAGTAAAATCGTTGTTGATGTATTGAAAAAAGAAACGAAGGGCGATAATAACCTAATCATATATACCTCTAAAGAGAAAGCATTACTTGAATATTTAGCCGATAACGAACGGATTACCTTGTTAGAGTTTTGTAAATTAATTAACATATCTAGGCGAAGAGCCTCAAAAATCCTTGTCAATTTAGTACTTTCGGGAGTTATTCGAGTGCACAGCACCGAAAAAACTGAATACTACACTGCTGCTTAATGCTTTTAGAATCTAGAAAAATACACTTCAAGAAAACCTTCTTACTGGCTTATCCTGTGATTATTAGTCAGGTTGGCCACGTTGTGGTGAACATTACCGACTCGGTACTAATCGGACATTTAGGTCCGGTGAAACTAGCAGCATGCTCCCTTGGTATTAGTGTATTCGCTGTATTAATGGTGTTTGGAATTGGTATCGCCTATGGCTTAACCCCACATATTTCTAGGGAATTTGGAGCCAATAATAAAGACATTTGCGGTAAATACCTGGTTAACTCCTTATTGATAAACTGCATTACTGGAGTAGTAGTTTTTCTAGGAATCTATGCCCTATCCACTCAAATGAGTAATTTCGGACAAGCACCTGAAGTGGTTACCGAAGCTTTACCTTTTTTGAGGATTATAGGTTTTTCGATGGTACCATTGATGTTATTCTTAACATTTAAGCAATTTGCTGAGGGATTGAATTTCACCAGGCAGGCCATGATTATCACGTTAATTGCCGATGGATTCAACATCTTCTTAACCTATGGATTAATTAATGGTGTATGGGGTTTACCTCGTATGGAACTTAAAGGAGCAGGTATTGCTAACCTGATTTCCAGATCATTGATGGCAGTATTAATGATTACCTATGTACTTAGATCAAAGAATTTCAAACCTTATTTACATCAAGCTAAAGTAAAATTCATTGAATGGAAAACGTCGATGGAATTGATTAATTACGGGATACCGATGGCATTTCAGTACTTATTCGAAGTAGGTGCATTTGCATTAGCTGCTTTAATGATGGGCATGTTAGGTCCTAATTATCAGTCGGCTCACCAAATTGCTATTAGCATTGCATCGGCTACATATATGGCTGCCAGCGGAATCGGTGCAGCAACTTCAGTTCGAGTGGGCAATGCATTAGGCGAAGGCAATTTTAAGCAATTACGCAGAGCTGGAATGACCGGCTATGTTATGGTATTAGGCTTTATGGGAATTATGGCATTGGTGATGATTCTTGGTAGAATTTCATTCCCATTATTTTATATGAATAATGAAGAAGTATTAGAAATAGCATCTGGATTAATGATCATTGCTGCATTCTTTCAACTATCGGATGGAACTCAGGTGGTTGGATTGGGAGCCTTAAGAGGCATGGGCGATGTGAAAATGCCAACGATAGTAACTTTTGTAGCGTATTGGATTATCTCAATTCCTTTGGCGTATTACTTAGGATTTACCCTTAAAATGGGCGGTATGGGTATTTGGATAGCACTTTCCTTGGGCTTAACTATCTCGGCGGTGATGCTGTTTTGGAGGTTCCAGAAGCTATCGAAGAAACACATTCAATTAGGAATTAGGAATTAGGAATTTCGAGGTACGAACTACGAGTTACGAACTACGAGTTACGAGTTACGAGCTACGAGTTACGAGTTACGAAGATCCTCTAGCATTAACCTAAACCTATCTGCAGAATTAGGAATTATCGCAGACGAATTCACAAAATTCAAGAAATCCTCTAATCCGGCAAAGTCATATTCATCCCATTTGAAGGCTTGTTCTAGCGGACCCCATTCTAATTTCAAGATGTATTTCTGATTCATATTAAAAACACTGATCCTCATTTCGGGGTGGGGAATGGTGGCGATTATTCTCATAAGAGCAAATATAGTCATGGGTAGTGAGTAGTGGGTATTGAGTAACGAGTTTATTAAAATTTGATTTAGTTATAATACATAACTTATTGAATAACAATTAATTAAAATTATAAATTCAATATAACAGAAAAATTTACTGCATTTTTGAGAAAAATAAGCCTATAAAACTTCGTTTAAGTAATGTTTTACTTTAGTATAATACATTTAACTACTTGTTATATAATATTTTATAAGATATCAAAGTGAAATAAACTGAGGGGCTAAATGCCAGTAAAAAACACTATTTAGAAGAGTCGAATTTGCGAACTAGCGAATTAGCGAACTAGCGAATTTGCGAAGGGTCGAAATCGTGATGCAATAAGATGAAATATGAAAAATAGTAGAAAACATCACGATTCAGCGGAGCGAAGCGTAGCTAAGGGTAGCTAAGGGTAGCTAAGGGTCGAACTGTCGAAGGGTCGAAGGGTCGAAGGGTCGAAATCGTGATGCAATAAGATGAAATATGAAAAATAGTAGAAAACATCACGATTCAGCAGAGCGAAGCGTAGCTAAGGGTCGAACTGTCGAAGGGTCGAAGGGTCGAATTAGCGAACTAGCGAATTTGCGAAGGGTCGAAATCGTGATGCAATAAGATGAAATATGAAAAATAGTAGAAAACATCACGATTCAGCAGAGCGAAGCGTAGCTAAGGGTCGAACTGTCGAAGAGTCATCTTTTGTCCAGCGTCTAGAGTCCAATGTCTCATGTCCAATGTCTCCTGTCCTTTATCCAGTGTCTCATGTCCTTTGTCCAGTGTCCTTTGTCCAATGTCTAGTGTCCAGTGTCCAACATCCAGAATTGTCAACACTCAATTGTGTATAATTTTTCCGAATAGAAACTGGATTTTTCTTATTTTTGAAATGCAAAATTATAACATGAAAAAAGAACTTACGATTCAATCTACAATAGCTGTTAGTGCATTAGTTTTATTAGCAGCCGCAACTCGTTTCCTACCCCACCCTGCAAACTTTACTGCAATTGGTGCTATGGCGTTATTTGGTTCAGCTCGTTTAAGCGATAAACGCTTAGCACTGATTTTACCTATCGCTGCAATGGCTTTGTCGGATTTGTTTATTCCTTATGGATTTAACCCGTCAGTTTATTTTTCATTCGCGTTAATCGCAGTTTTGGGACTAACATTAAGAAATACCAATAAAGCACTTCCAATCCTAACTGGATCTCTTGCATCATCTATCATATTCTTCGCTATTACAAACTTTGCTGTTTGGATGGGCGAAAATGGTAATATGTATGCTAAATCAATAGATGGTTTATGGATGTGTTATACAGCTGCAATTCCATTTTTTACAAATGGCTTAGCGGGTGACTTATTCTTCACTGGAGTATTATTTGGTTCTTACCAATTATTGAAGAAAGCTATTCCAGCTTTAGTAAAAGCATAATATTAATCTCATATAACAAAAAAAGCGTGATTAGGATCTCCTATCACGCTTTTTTTATATAATCTGGTTTCTTTTATTGCTCCTGAATACCATTTGGAATAATTCCAACTTGGAAGGAACCGATTAATGTACCCAAAGTATTATAACGGTACATCACTCCTCTTTGCTTAAAGTCTACGGCATCGGCTAAGAATAATTCATCTGTAACTCTATCATATCCTAAGCCATAAAAATAGCCATCTATTAATGCTGTTGTAGAAGCATTCTGATCGTAAATGTTAAACTTAAACACTCCACTTAAAAAATTATAAGAACTAAGATAAAAGAAAGCATTTTTCTCTGCATTCATTTTCAACTTATCAGGATGATCTCCTAAGGCTCCAATTGGAAAACTTTCTAATATTTGATCATTATTAGGGTCTATCTTCACTAATTTTCCTTGAGTGTCATCTTCAGAGCTATTGAAATCATCTCCATAACTTCCTCTGCAAAGCACCCATAACATACCATTTACATCTTGCTCAATAAATAATGGTGCATCACCTACTTTTAGTTTCTTCGTTTCAATGTTTGTCGTTAAGTCAATTATGCTTATCGTAGAATCTAATCCATATGCACCACAATTGGCTACGAAAAGTTTATTTCCAACAATACACATCCCCTCAGGTCCTGAACCAACATTAATACTTCTAGTAATCGTATTGTTAACTAAGTTAATTTCTTTAACAGTGTTTGAAACCCAATCAGAAACAAAACCTCTTAAGGTATCTTTGTTCACCATAAAACGTGGTGAGCTAAAGCCAGTAATGGTTGCAATTGATTGAGCATTTAAAGCCTTAATAACTTCAATTTTAGCAGAACCATTTAATAAAATATAGCCTTTATTGTTAATGATGTTCATGGATTGTGCAACATCTCCTAAAGGTCTATTATTAACTGCCTCAAAAATATTCGAAAATAGAATGTTTGAATCTTTGTAATACAAATCGATACTTGCATTACTTGAGCCGAAACCTCCTTCGTTTACGATGTATACGCCTGATTTAAATAAATCTTCAGTAGGAATTGTAGGTGTTGTATTTATTGGATCTTTAGTACAAGCACTTAATAAAACGATTGCTCCCAAGGCAACGTTTAATAGTAATTTTTTCGTCATTATTTTTTTGTTTTTTGTTTGATGAATTGATAGGTAATACTTCCTCCAAACACTCTTGCCGGCATGGCTTGGAATGGTATTGATTCGTATGATTGATTTAATATATTATCGATGTATAGTCCTGCAAGTATGTTGCTCGTCTTGAATTCAACTCTTTTTTGAACTCTTAAATCGATGAGTTGATATGCAGGTAAAAATTCTGAATGGTCGGCAGTAGTATATCGATGTGAGACTCTGTGGAAATTAGCATTCAATCGATAGGTTTTATATTGATAGGCAATATTGAATCCCATTTTTTCTAAGGGGACATAAATCAATTGCTTTCCTACGCTTAAATCGTTTGCATTTACAGGCTTGTTGTTAATCGCTTGTGTATAGGCATAGAATATTTTTGTGTAAATAGTGTTGTTTAAATTAATTTTATAATTGAATTCCTGATCAAATTCAATTCCTTGAAGTTTCACTTCTACTAAATTCTGAGGCGACCATAATCCATTTTCAATCGCAGAAGGTTGCCATAAAATCCAATCGCTAACCAAAGAATGATAAACATCTATGCTCGTTTTCAACTCCATTTTCTTAAACTCTTTTCTGTAGTTTAAGCCGAGCTCTTGCTCCCAACTTTTCTCGGCACTTAGATTTGGATTTCCGCCTGGCATCCAATACAAATCATTTAGACCTGGAAGATTATAATTCTTAGCCAATTTTACATACGGAACTAAACCCTTTTCTACAAATTTCAATACATTAAAAAATATGCTAGAAGCATAATAAACATTACTATTAACAAGCTCTATCCTATTGCTAAAAATGGTGCTAATTAAACCATAGAATGAATATCTAGTAGTACTGGATAAGGAGTATTTATTTCTCTTTCGATATTGAAAATAATCTTCAACATATGCCCCATCAAAAATGTATTGAAAAGTTACATCTTGGTTAAAACGATTATCGGTAAGATTAGTGTTGAATTTCGAGTAGCTCCAATTTAACTGATATTGCAATTGATCGAAATAGCTACGGGTATTGAATAATACAAAATTCTGATTATTCATGTATAATCTACTTACATACCTAAGCTGCTCTCTAGTAAAACCAATATTCGAGTTTAATTTATTTCTATAATTTAACTGATAACTATAATTAGCAATCGTTCTGTACGATTTATCGAGTTGATAATTTCTGCGAGTTCTATTATAAACTGCTGGACTAAGATCCCTATCGCTCTCTTGAAACCATTGATGCCATTGTATTTGGTGTTTATTTTTTCGATAAAAAATAGATTGTAAGATCGCGATTTGGTTCCACTCTGAATTCAGTTGTTCCTGAAGTGGATTCCCTATTTCAGATCGATTTCTATAACTGAAATTATTATTATTTTTCAGTAAACTAATAGTGGTTTGGCTGCTGAAATATTTATCGCCAGTATTTATTTTAAATTGAAAATCGGTATTATTTAAATTAGAATGATTGAGCGATAAACTTAAACTATTAGTATTATACAAAGGAGTATTCGACAAGCCAATAATACCTGCTAAAGCATTGTTCCCGTTTTTCGTAATACTTCCACCTTTAGTAAGGTTAATTTCATTGGTGTTCGAAACCCCCAATAACGACATATCATTCATGTTGAGCATTGGAGAGCCAATGTTTAATCCGTTCCAAATTACTTTACTTTGTGAAGGATTAGCACCTCGAATACTCATCACAGATGAACCCGATGTACCATAAGTTTTAAATTGAAGACTTGAATTTTCTTGTAAAAATCTACTTAATGTTTGTGCATTTACATAAGATAAACTGGCGCTATCAAAATCATCTGCAGTATTAACAATATAGTATTTAAAGGTTTTGACTTCAACTTCTTTTACCGATATGGTATCGCTTGTATGCATAGCATTTGCTGATGTTTTCATCAACATTAGCAAACTAAATACGAGCAATAACCATTTTTTCATGCGTATAAATAAATATAGCATCGTGGTTAAATAGATAAAAAAACGTTTGATAAAAACGAATGATTACCGAGCTTCAATCCACGAAAGCTGTGATAGTATGTGCAACGGCAGGTCTTCTGACTTACTCTGTTTGTTTCGCCTTCCCGATTACTCAGTGGCTAGAATGAAACAACTATTTTAGAGCTTACAGCAGCGGGACTGTTTTGGATTTACACCAAATTCCCTTTTAATTCCGACCTCAATCGGAAACCAAAGCATTACAAAAGTAGAAATTAATTTGAGAATTGTTTTAAACGTGGAAAACTATTAATCTTCGTTTTTTGCGTGGTCCATTAGCTTATGCGACAAGTCTTTACCTAAATAGTTGTCAATTAGATTATGCACAACATATAATATTGGAGTAACACTTAACGCTACAATCGACTTATAAATGTACCCAACTAATCCTACCGCAATTACTTGTGCTAAAGTCCAATTACCTCCAATATAAAATGCAATAAATATCACCACAAAACTATCAATGAGTTGAGAAACTAAGGTGGAACCAGTTGCTCTTAACCATAGTCCCTTATCCCCTGTTTTCTTTTTTATCCAATGAAAAATACTCACATCGATTAGCTGACTTACTAAGAATGCAACAATAGAACCTACGATAATCCATAGACCTTGACCAAGTATATTATTATAAGCATGGTCCATATTAATCACCGTACCATCACTTAATGTTTTATTAATCCAAAAACCTGCAGGCTGTAAGTTCATCGAACCATACACCGTAAAGAATCCATAGGCAATCATAACTACCGCTACGTACGATAAGGTCCTCACTCCTCTTTTTCCAAAATACTCATTGATTAAGTCGGTCATGATAAACACTATTGGCCAATTAAGTACCCCTGCCGACATATTTAAGGATAAATGATCGATTCCAAAAAGAGATAGATCTAGTTCTTTAAATCCTAAAGTGCCCTCTACTGAGAATATCTTCACTCCAATAAACTCAGCAATTACAGCGTTTGCAATAAAAAAGCAAGAGAGTACAATAAATAGTCTAGTTTCCTTATTTTTGAGAATCATATAGCCACATGAAAGATTTAAAAATTACTATTATTCAATCCGAATTACATTGGGAAGATAAGGAACAAAACTTAAAAATGTTTGAAAATCTTATCAAAAACATTTCGGAAGAAACCGATTTAATTCTTTTACCAGAAATGTTCAGTACAGGATTCAGTATGAATTCTAAAGAGTTTGCAGAACAAATGAATGGTGTTACAGTGCAGTGGATGTTAAGTATGGCTCAATTAAAAAACTGTGCAATTGCGGGTAGTATAATTATTGAAGATAATGGAAACTATTACAACCGACTGATATGGACA
>JBIINK010000060.1:0-11264 GCA_044337515.1 Sphingobacteriales bacterium
TGCGCAATTAGGCGATACGTTTACTTTAAACGACATCGGATCGCGTACAGTTAAAGTATCTTTAATAAAGGTTGTACAACCTGTTACTATATCGGTCACTAAAAGAGTGATAATTTTAGGGCCATTACTCGAATATATATGGTTTGGTAAACGAACAGTATCAACTGTATTCGCATCTAACTCCCATAAATATCTATAATTTGCGGTATCACTTATTGGTTTGTGAACTGTTCTAAGATTAGCCACATCACCAATACATAATGAATCGGGTAAGAAATCAATCCAAGGACTTAAAGTATAAATTTGAGTAACCTCGCCTTTACATCCTTTACTATCCTCAATACGAACTCGTAAATCAATGTATCTTCTGCCTGCTACTACAGATAAAGGGAATGCATCTTTACCATCATTGGCTTGGTATAATACTTGACTATTATTATTATCTATCCACTGAACCGTATTAAATGGTTTAGTAAGAAACTTTGGTAACATATGTATACTATCTTTCTTCGTGTCATAACATAAAGAAGGATCATTTAATAATTCAATAGTTGGTTCACCAGTTTTTACTGTATCATACATGATTGTCTCACATCCAAACGTATCCCTAATCATTACTGAAATTGGGAAGCTGCCTACCCCACCGTTCGACGCAAAGATCCATTTAGGTGAGCGAATATTCAGATTTGAAAACTTTCCTTCTTTTTTAAATAAATATTCTCCTGTACCTGCATCATAATCACCTAGCCAAAATACTGAATCAATACCCGCTGGAGTTTTCACATCTAAACTAAAGTTGATTACTGCACCAGGACATGCTGAATCTTTTTGTATTTCAAAATCTGGTAACTGACGAACATAGGTTGAATCATCAATATCGATACGGCAACCTTTAGAGTCGATAACAGTAAATTTGAAATGCTTTACCCCATAAGTAGGATATAAATAAAGTACTGTATCATTATTTCCTGCACTAAATCCTTCATCTCCTAACCAACGAACAGTCGAGTACGGAGGAATACCTCCAGAAAGATTATCTAATACAAATTGAGTTGGAGTTCCCAAACATACAGTGTCGGAATGAAATGAAGCTGAAATGTCTTGATGGAAAATAGTATCTATATTCGATATTGATACACATCCTAAACTATCTAATCCTTCAATTTTATAGTAGGTAGTATCACCACATAAATCTACAAAATCAATCGCCGCTGTATTCGTAGTATCACCATCACCATCAACAACTTCAACCCAGTTGTATGGGTTTTCAGTTTGACTACGATAAACATTATATCCTAAAGCTGTTCTATAATTTGGAGTTCTAATTGGATTCCAAGTTAATCGTGCTTGATTATTTTTGTAGAAAAATGCTTCTACTGTAATCGGTTTTGCAGGATAAACTTCATCTTCAACTCCACATAAGTTTATTGAACGAACATAGTATGTTGAATCTGGACTAGCAAATATCGACATGTCCACGTAAGAGTATACATTTCTATTAAACTCTGTAGTAAGCAGGGTATTATTTCTGTAAATTTCATAACGAATAAAGGTATTCGTATCTCCAGAAGCTACACCCCAGTTAAACGTAACATGGTGTGTATTTTGATCATACGTTATACAACGAATAGGTGGAGATAAATAAAAATCGGGTGGTAATAAGTTAACCGAAAAAGTACGGATGGATTTTCCAGGTACACGACAAAAATTATCCTTACCAGTTACCACGAAATTATAGCGACTAGAAGTTAAACCATTACAATCGTCGGTTTTATTTAAGTTCGCACAGGTAGTTGGCCAGTATAACCAAACTGTATCAGGTGTAGTTTTTCCATATAAGGTCCCTAAATCAAAACCATAACCAAAAATTTCACCAGGCACATTGGCAATGGCAATTGGTTTTGGATTAGATGGACCGTATATGTAATTGTATTTATTTCTTGTTAAAATAGCACATGGAGGATATGGACAACCGGTCTCAATGTCTGCATTTTCAAAACCCATTGCCAGACCATTCACGGTAAGCTCAATATTTTGTGCACTAATATCTAATCCCCCAGCGGTAGAATCTCTTACTACAATTGGAATGAGTAAGGTTTTGCCAGCCAATACATTTAACTCTTTAGAAGGTTTCCCATTAGAGCCCACAAACGGAGGGAAAACATCGGGGAAACGATTCGTATTTTGGTTTTCATCTGGTATTAAAATTCTCGATTGGAAATCACGAAACACTTCAGCAACCTTTTGATCGCACTTATAAGATGCCACCTTAAAAGCTGTTACATAATAACCAGACACTAAGGGTTTAAAAGTAAATTCTCCTGTAAAATTATTGAATGAATATTGTGAAGGCAATAAACCCATTGGGTTTGATGCATTGTAGTAAGGGTAATTTGTCCATAAAGTTGCAGGATCGTAAGTACTGTTTAGTACTTCATCTAAGTTAACAACAGGATCTGCAAAATTATAATATAAATTATCTAAATCGGGGTCGTTCGCATTGTTATTAAACACGAAATCCAAACCAGTAGTATATAAAATCGATGCAGGAGCTTCCGTAAATTCTGGAGCACTATCAAAGCATTCTCCAACTGGTTTAGCGTTAGTTGATCCATTTGGAAAAAATGGATACATTTTAGAAACCAAATAAAACGATAAGCCTCCAGAGTTTCCTTGTCCGATATTTACAATACCTCCATTTCGACAACAACTATTCCAAGAAAAAATAAATGGAGTATTGGCATCTGTAGGAGGTAAAACGCCTCTAAAATCTATTGGTTGTGAAATAAAGGTGTGTTTTTCTAAGGCACCTTGATCTGGTAGAGCACAATCTAATGGTCCACCTGGCCCGAAACTACAAGAAGGAGAAACGTCCTTTTTCTCCGTCATGGTAATATTAATATCTCCACCAGCAGATACTCTACCTGTGTTAAGCGTTTGACTTAACAATCCATTCAAATTATCCACTTGAATAGTCGAAGTAGAACCTACGTTACCAATTGTTGCCGCTGTGCCTCCTTCAGGAGTAGCACAGTTTCGGTAAACTATTACTTTAAATACGTACTTGCTTACACCACCCTCAATCACACATTTCCAGGTAATTTCACCCCCTGCAAAATGTGTTGCTGAAGCATTAGAAACTAGCATGATTAATAGTGAAATTAATAGAACTAGTTGTTTTTGAAATCTTTTATTCATTGGAATTATTTATAGGACTTCAAATATATACAAAACTAGTGCCAAATAGTACAAATTTGTTACCATATAGTATAGGGAGGGAAAAGTATGCTGAATTTAAGGCATTTAACTTGTTTAATTGACTGTTAACATCATATAAAATAGTGAATTTTATGGGTGGAATTCGTAGTGGATTTGTGCAACGGAAATGGGGACAAAGGACGCTGGACAAGGGACACTGGACAAGGGACACTGGACAAGGGACGCTGGACACTGGACATGGGACAAAGGACACTGGACACTGGACACTGGACAAAGGACATGAGACACTGGACACTGGACACTGGACACTGGACGTGAGACGCGAGACAAGGGACACAAGACTATTTTCAATTTTCTATTTTCTATTTATTCTGAATGGGTAGTGAGTGTTGGGTAATGGGTAATGGGTAGTGAGTAGTGAGTAGTGAGTAGTGAGTAGTGGGACAAGGGACGCTGGACAATGGACAATGGACACAAGACTATTTTCAATTTTCTATTTTCTATTTATTCTGAATGGGTAGTGAGTAATGGGTAGTGAGTAATGGGTAGTGAGTAGTGAGTAGTGAGTAGTGAGTAGTGGGACAAGGGACAAAAGACACTGGACACTGGACTAGGAACGCTGGACTATTTTCAATTTTCTATTTTCTATTTATTCTGAATGGGTAGTGAGTAGTGGGTAATGGGTAGTGGGTAGTGAGTAGTGAGTAGTGAGTAGTGGGACAAGGGACAAGGGACAAAAGACACTGGACACTGGACTAGGGACACTGGACTATTTTCAATTTTCTATTTTCTATTTATTCTGAATGGGTAATGGGTAGTGAGTAGTGGGACGCTGGACTATTTTCAATTTTCTATTTTCTATTTATTCTGAATGGGTAGTGGGTAATGGGTAGTGAGTAGTGGGACGCTGGACTATTTTCAATTTTCTATTTTCTATTTATCTATGAAAAGAAACGTGAATCACTAGACTTGCTATCACAAAAAAAATCCCGAATTCGAAGAACTCAGGATTTTATAAGTCGGGGTGGCAAGATTCGAACTTGCGACCTTCTGGTCCCAAACCAGACGCGATAACCGGGCTACGCTACACCCCGAACTTTTAAGGTTTGCAAAAATAGTAAAAATACTTTGTTTTTGCTTGTATAATTTTTAATTAACCTTTTCGACTTGATTGTCAAGTAGATTGAACTTGCGGTGAGGGAGGGATTCGAACCCTCGGTACCCTTTTGAGGTACGACGGTTTAGCAAACCGTTCCTTTCGGCCACTCAGGCACCTCACCAACGAAGCGCAAATATAGTATTTAGCCCCTACTATGCAAAAAAAATATCAAGCAAGTAATCATCTGATTGATATTCAATCTATAAATTTTAATATGCAGAAATTTAGGGTAATACTCAGAAACATTTGCAAAATTCAGCTTAAAATCGTTTATTTGCGCCCTAATTGGTTCGGTAGCTCAGCTGGATAGAGCAACGGTTTTCTAAACCGTAGGTCATAGGTTCGAATCCTATCCGGACTACAAAAAGTCTCGTATATCGAGACTTTTTTCATTTACCCCGTTTGTATTTGTTTTTTTACAAAAAAACTACATTCCCAATTAGGGAAAAGTCATCCATTATCGAGCCGAAATCAATAAAAAACTATTCGCGAAAAGCCCTTTAAATGCATTTAAACGATATTTTCCATTTTGGCACAGCGATTGAAATATCCTTATCGTTGTTGTTAATTTAATTGAGCTCTCTCAGAAATACCTCGTTTAATCGGGGTATTTCTATTTTCAATCAATATTAAAATATTCTTTAGTAACTTTGTACTGAAAAACAATGCATTACAGTTCTATTTCAACTATGAAAAAATTAACGCTCCTCTTTATCCTTACTCTTACTTTTAACCTTGCTTTTTCTCAAACATCCACTTTTTCTGGATCAGGGAATTGGTCAGACGCCGCTCGTTGGAATAATGGAATTCCTACAGCAAGCACAGCAGTAACCATTGCAAATGGAGCAACCTGTACTGTAAATTCGGCAACAGCTGTTTGTGCATCATTAACAATGGCTACAGGTGGTTCTAATACTACCATGACCATTACTTCTACTAATAAATTAACAGTTTCTGGTAACGTCACTATTCAAGTACCCACATCAAACTCTAGAGCTAAAAAAATAGACGTTTCTGCAGGAACTATGGATGTTAGTGGTAACATTACGATGGACAACCCTTCTTCTGGATCTAGAGATTGCATAGTAAACATAAGCACTGGAGTTTTGAATGTTACGGGTAATATTACCATGAACGGTTCATCAACAGAAAATTCAATTGTTTTCGCAACGTCTAATGATGGTGATTTAAACATCTCTGGTACGATTTCAGGAACCGGTGATTTTGTTGAAGGTACTGGCTCCGTAAATTTTAATAATGCTGGAGCTCAAACACTCTTTACTACAACTTATAATAACGTTAACATTTCCGGTTCGGGAACTAAAACAATTAACGGCGCTTTAACAATTTCAGGAACGTTAACTTTAACATCTGGAATACTTGATATTAATGGAAATACATTAACTCTAAACGGTGCTGTTTCTCGTACTTCAGGTTCCATAAAAGGAAGTGCTACTTCAAATTTAACAATTGGTGGTACAGCTGCTAACGCTTCTATTTACATGGATCAAACGAGTTCAGCAACGCGTAGTTTAAATAACTTAACACTTACTCGCGCCAATGGTGCAACTCTTCAAGATACATTAGAAATCGACAATACTTTGTCGGTAACAAATAGCTCAACTTTAACCACAAGTAATAAATTAATATTAGTGTCTACTGTTTCTACAACTGCTCGTGTAGATGATTTAAGTGCTGGAACAGTTTCAGGAAAAGTAATTACTCAACGTTTTGTTGCTGGTGGTAATGGCAGACGCAGATGGAGATTTTTCTCTTCACCAACAAACACTACAGGCAACTATAATTATCATCATTTAATAGATGATATTTTGGTAACTGGTGCAGGTGGTTCTGTTAATGGTTTTGATAATTCTCCAAACAATAGTTCTTCTGCTAGAACTTATGACGAAACAGTTTTAGGTGCATCATCTAATGGATGGGCTAACCCATCAGTTTTAAATACTAACATCCCTGTAGGAAAAGGTGTTTCTGTATTTGTTCGTGGTAGCAGGACTACACAAGATCCATTTTTAAATTGGGCAACACCAGATGATGTAACTGTTGATTTTACTGGTAATTTAAATCAAGGCGACGTCAATATTTCATCACAACTTACTTATACTTCGAATACTCCTACTGCAGATGGTTTCAACTTAGTTGGAAATCCATACATGTCGCAAATAGATTGGACTTCAGCAAATATTACAAAAACTAATATTGGAAATTACATCTATGTAATTAATCCTTCATCTGGTGCATATGCAACTTACGATGTAAACACTCAAACTAGCGTAAATGGTGGTTCACCTTTCATTGCTTCTTCACAAGGATTCTTTGTTAGAACAACGGCTGCTAGTCCATCGATAATATTTAAAGAAACAGCAAAAACTACTTCAATAGCACCTGCATTTTTTAGAGGTGATGCTAGTACTGCTTCAACAACTTTATATTCTAAAATAAAATTAAAAGCAACTCGTGATTCAGTAAATACAGACGAGTTAGTAATCGTATTTAGTGATACTGCACACAAAGCAGGTATTGATGCTTCGGATGCGATGAAGTTCTTCAACGATAATAATTTGAACTTTTATTCACGTTCAACAGATACTAGAAATCTAGCAATTAATTACTACCCTACTCCTGCTTCAAATGATACGATATCTTTATCTTTCTTTAGTTTTGTAGATGGTGTTAAAGCAATAGGAACTTATACAATTGAACTAGCAGATTTAATTCGCTTCCCGAAGAATTTGAACTTGTATTTGTTAGATAATTATACTAATCAGACAGTAGACTTTAAGTCGGCCTCTAATTATGTATTTAACCTCGACTTAAATGCAGCATCAGCAGGTAATGATCGTTTCAAATTGATATTTAAACTTGATACAACTAGCGTAACAAAAATTACTAGTTTCAGTTCAAAACTTAATTCGAAAAACATCGAATTAAAATGGAATACCAATAAAGAGAAAAATGTTGCTTATTACGTTGTAGAACGTAGTTTAGATCAGGTGAAATTCACTTCTTTAAAACCAAAACAAGTTATTGCTTACAATAATGGAAATGGATTTAACGCCTATTCAATTATTGATGCAAATCCGGTTTTAGGCTATAACTATTACCGAGTTAGTTTAGTAGATTCAAATGGTGTGAAGAAAACATATTCGGAAATCATTGCGGTTCAGTGGAAGAAAAATCACCACCACAATTCTACAGAATCTCCTATCGTACAAAAAACAATATTTGACAATAATGAACAAATTGCACTATTCCCTAATCCAGCAGCAGTAAATATTTCAATACGAATATTTACTGATATGGATGAAATGAATAGTGTACAAATAACCGACATCAACGGCAAGGAAATCATTAAACTAAGTGTTGCTAGTCAAGAAATTTACAACTTAGACATCAGTAATTTAGAAAAAGGCTTATATTTGATTCGAAGCTTATCGGAGAAATCAGGTAAATCATTCACAAGTAAATTTATTAAAGAATAATATTCATGAAAAAGGTATTCAAACACACATTAGCACTTACAGCTCTATTAGTTGCTTTCAGCATACCAACATTTGCGCAAGATCCAGGACCAGATCCAGGAGGTGACCCTGATGCTCCAATAGATGGAGGTATCGGAATTTTAGCAGCAGCAGGTATTGCTTATGGTGTTAAAACTCTTCGCAAAAAAAACTAAAAAATATTATAGATTTGCAACCGCTTGGGAAACTAAGCGGTTTTTTTATGCCCTAGTGGTGAAATTGGTAGACATACCATCTTGAGGGGGTGGCGCTGCAAGGCTTGCGAGTTCGAATCTCGTCTAGGGCACTATTTCGAAATGGCGAACTCGCGAAACGACGAAGGGTCGAATCGTCGAAGGGTCGAAACTTAGGTATAAATATTAAAACTAAATAAGCATTATATTGTTAAATTTATTCGACTATTCGACATTTCGATAGTTCGATAATTCGATTGAGGTGAGTAAAAAAGGACGTGTATTAGTAGCCATGAGTGGTGGAGTGGATAGCTCGGTTGCAGCAGTGATGTTGCATGAAGAGGGATATGAGGTAATTGGCATTACCATGAAAACGTGGGACTATGCTAGTTCTGGAAGTTCTTCAAAAGAAACGGGCTGTTGCAGTTTAGACTCTATAAACGATGCTAGAGCTTTAGCGGTATCCTATGGATTCCCGCATTATATCCTGGATATACGTGAGGAGTTCGGGAATTTTGTAATCGATAATTTTGTTGAAGAATATTTAGCTGGTCGTACACCAAATCCTTGTGTACTCTGCAATACTCATATTAAGTGGGAGGCCCTTATTAAACGCGCCAATCACTTAGATTGCGAGTTTATTGCTACTGGTCACTATGCTAATATTCGAACTGAAAATAATAGGCAAGTAATTTCTAAAGGGAAAGATGAAAGCAAGGATCAGAGCTATGTTCTTTGGGGAGTTTCGCAAGCTAATTTAGCTCGAACCATGTTACCATTAGGTAAGTTCCATAAGTCAGAAATAAAACAAATGGCTATCGATATGGGCCAGCAAGAACTTGCTGCTAAAAGTGAGAGCTATGAGATCTGTTTTGTGCCCGATAATGATTACCGTGCATTTTTAAAGCATCAAGTACCGACATTAGAAAAAGAAGTAGATGGTGGCGAATTTGTGCTGCGTGATGGAACTGTAATAGGCAAACACAAAGGATATCCATTTTATACCGTTGGTCAACGTAAGGGATTAGAAATCGCTTTAGGAGAGCCTATGTTTGTGTTAGAGATACTCCCTGAAAGCAATCGTGTTGTTTTAGGAAAGATAGATGAATTGCATCGCTCACAAGCTATTGTGCGTGGGTTTAATTTAGTTAAATATGCATCTATCCCCGACCCTATTGAATCACTAACTAAAATCAGATATAAAGACAAAGGTACGATGAGTACTATTGTTGAATCTGGCGATAAAATACTAGTCGACTTCTTTGAACCTGTATCTGGATTAGCTCCTGGGCAATCGGCTGTGTTTTACGAAGGAAATGATTTGATTGGTGGAGGTATCATTTCTAGAAGTTAAGGATATGAAAAGTAAATTAATCATTGCCATATTATTGATGATTCTATTTACTTCTTGCGAAGATAAAAAAACAACTTACCCCCTATTTAGTAGTGTCGACTTTTTCAACTACACTAATGCTTCAGTACTTTACTTCACTGGTGATAGTATTACCTATAATGATTTTACACATCAACGAGATAGTATTCGATTTTTTTATATCGATAGTTTAGTTGACATCGATACAACTCAACTAGAAATTAAATACATGTTTGACCGGTATATTACATATCCGAATCAAACAGGATATACCTATTTTTCTAACTACAGCATTACACGTATGTCTGCTGGAGTTCTAATGATGGAAGACTTAAAGCAAAATTTTATTCTACCAAATGTATTCGATAATAATAGCACATGGAATGGCCATCAATATCAATCAGCTGATGAATTAATTTATAGGATTCAATCCATTTCTAATGAAAACTATTTAGGGGGAAATCGAAAAATAATACAGGTTTTAATGAATAATGATTTCAATCTTATAGCCGAAGACAAAAGGATAGAAAAGTATGCTGAAGGCTTGGGAATTGTCTATTCTTATCACAAAAAAATTTCTAAAGATCTTGTTACAGGAGAAATTAAATCAGGAAGTATTGTTACCTTAGTACATAATCCATAAACATGAAAAGAGTTTTTACATTTTGCTTGTTATTAGCAGTTTCATTATCTGCTATTTCACAAGATCGATATATTGTATTTATAAAGGACAAGGCGAACACTCCTTATCAATTTTCTAATCCAACTGCCTTCCTTACTGAGCGTGCAGTTGCCCGTAGAACGGCAATGAACATTAGTATTGACAGTTTAGATATACCTGTAAATGCTACCTACGTAAGCGCAATAGCTAACACTGGAGCGAAAATTTTAAACCGTTCACGTTGGATCAATTCTGTAACTGTTCAAGCAGATACTTCACAAATTATAAATGTTGGTGCCTTACCATTCGTACATCATTATGTAAAAGTTTTTGGCACTAATCTTCACAAAGGTGCTACAAAAAAGAAATTCGAAGAACCTGCATTTGAGACTTTGCCTGTTCAAAAAGGAACTATTCTTGGTTCCTATGGAGGAGCACTCAATCAAACACAAATGATTAATGCGGATGCGTTACATGCCGCTGGATATACAGGTAAACAAAGCATTATAGCTGTTATTGATGCAGGTTTTACTAATGCAAACACACATCCTGCATTCGATTCATTAAGACTTCAAAATCGCTTATTAGGGACCTGGGATTTTTCAACGAATACATCAAATGTTTATGGATTTAGTAACCATGGTACGAGTGTGCTATCGTGCATGGCAGCCTTAGTTCCTGATTCTATGATTGGAACAGCACCACATGCAAAATATTACTTATTACGTTCTGAAGAAGAAGCTACAGAATATGTAGTGGAAGAATATAACTGGTCGGCAGCTGCAGAATTTGCAGATAGTGTTGGAGCAGATGTAATCAACTCCTCTTTAGGTTACACCGAATTCGATGCTCACTCACAAGACCACACCTATGCAGATATGGATGGTAATACCACTGTAGTAAGTATAGCTGCTAAAAGAGCAAGTTCTAAAGGAGTTTTAGTTGTTAATGCAGCAGGAAATTCTGGAAATGACCCCTGGTTTTTTATTGGAGCACCTGCAGATGCTGAAGAAGTATTTAGTATTGGAGCACTTACACCACAAGAAAATATTGCAGGCTTTTCGTCAAACGGACCAACATCCGACAATCGAATTAAACCAGATGTATCTGCACAAGGTGCACCGGCATATTTAGTTCGTCC
>JBIINK010000061.1:0-11250 GCA_044337515.1 Sphingobacteriales bacterium
ATCAATATTCAATCCATTAATCGTTCTAATGCAAATGTAAAACTGAATAGAATCAGTGTAGCCAATAGCTATGATACTACAATCAATCTTCAACTCGCTAATAATAGTTTGTTCAACTATTCTACAAAAATTATTATCGATAAAAATCAAGCATACACTAATCCCTATTGGCTATTAGAGCATCCAAGTAAGGGTTTGTTCCATGTTGCGAATCAGCAAAATATTGGTCGAGCATATAATACCCCGAGTATGCCAACTACATTTTATTTTACAATTGAAGGCAAAGAATATCAATATACTCGTGATGTTAAATACAAATGGGTTGATCCTGTAAAAGGAGAGTTGTATAGAAATCTAGAAGTACTACCAACTGTGCAATTAAGTTTTAATGCAAAAAATTTAATCTTTACTTCAAAAGACACGAAGAAAAAAGTTCAAGTGATTTTACGAACTAATGAATCGGACTTAAATGGAACGGTTAAATTAAAAATGCCAATTGGTTGGACTTGTACTCCTCAAGAAATTTTGTTTAATGAAAAATCAAAAGGAACAACATCGACATTCGAATTTGAAATTTCTGCACAAGCAAATGCTGAATCGGGTAAAATTATCCCGATAGCTACAGTTGGAAATATAAACTACTCATTAACCGTTGAGCATATACAATACGACCATATTCCTGTGCAAACGCAAGTGAAAAATGCATCGTTAAATATTGAAAAAATTGATATGCAAGTTATAGGAACTCGTGTTGGTTACATCCCAGGAGCAGGTGACGAAATCCCAGAAGCCCTTAAAAATATGGGCTTTCAAGTGGTGATGTTAACTGACGATATATTGAATTCACAAGACTTGTCGAGTTATGATGTGATCATAGCTGGTATTCGTTTGTATAACACGAATGACAAAATGCAATCGTATTATGATAAGCTAATGAACTATGTTTCTAATGGTGGAAATTTCGTTGTACAATACAATACTAATAATTTCATAAGTTCAGTGAGTTCAAAAATTGGCCCATATCCTTTTCAAATAGGTAGAGACCGCGTAACCGATGAAAATGCAAAAATGAATATCATCAATACAAATGATTTAATTTTAAATTATCCTAATAAAATCACTGAGAATGATTTTTCAAATTGGGTGCAAGAAAGAGGATTGTATTTTGTAACCAATGTTGATGAACACTATTCGAAAACATTTTCAACGAACGACCCTAATGAAAAACCTGGCGATGGTATTTTAGTTTCATGTAAATATGGTAAAGGGGTATTCACGTATACAGGGATATCGTTCTTCAGACAATTACCTGCAGGTGTTCCTGGAGCATACCGTCTTTTTGCAAACATAATAAGCCAAGGGAAATAGTATGTCGAGTATTGATTGGATTGTATTATCGGCAACCTTATTAACTATTGTACTTTACGGAGTTTACAAAAGCCGTGGACGCAAAAGCATGGAGGCTTATTTACTTGCCGATAGAGAGATGCCTTGGTATAATGTAGGGCTATCGGTAATGGCAACACAAGCGTCTGCTATTACATTTCTATCTGCACCAGGGCAAGGGTTTACTGATGGTACACGTTTCGTGCAGTTTTATTTCGGATTGCCAATAGCGATGCTAGTACTGTGCATTACGTTCATTCCAATTTTTCACAGACTAAAAGTATTTACCGCTTATGAATTTTTAGAACAACGATTTGATTTAAAAACAAGAACATTTACAGCGCTACTTTTTCTAATTCAACGTGGAGTTTCAACAGGAATAACTATTTACGCACCATCCATTATATTATCAACCATCTTAAATATATCACAAGTATATACCACAAGTATTATAGCGCTACTTGTAATTATTTATACGGTATATGGTGGAACGAAAGCTGTATCCTATACTCACCTATTGCAAATGGCCATTATTTTCTCCGCAATGTTTATTGCTGGATATATGATTATTCACATGTTGCCAGAAGGCTTTGGGTTTAAAGAGACTTATAGACTTGCGGATAAACTTGGTAAAATAAATACGATAGATACTAAATTCGATTTGAATAATCGATATAACGTTTGGTCCGGATTAATAGGAGGTTTCTTTTTAGCCTTATCCTATTTCGGAACTGATCAATCTCAAGTAGCGCGCTACTTGGCCGGAAAATCTATACGCGAAAGTAGAATGGGATTAATAATGAATGGTATTGTAAAGATCCCTATGCAGTTCGCCATACTTTTAATTGGCGCTTTATTAGTAGTGTTCTATCAATTCTATACACCACCTATTTATTTTAATGAGCATGCCGTAACCGAAGTGAAAGCATCATCATATGCTGCACAATATGATTCGGTAGAACACGCAGCCTTGCTTGTTGCTGATCAAAAAGCAATTTCTATTCACGCATTGTCTGATGCTTACAAAACAAATTCATCTTCAGAAATCGCGAAGCATGAATCGCTTTTACTTGGGTATGAACAGCACTATCAATCGCTTCGTAAAAATGCAAAAGAAATTATAACTGCATCGAACACAACTAAAGATTCAGATGATAGTAATTATGTGTTTTTGAATTTCGTAATCCATTATTTGCCGAAAGGATTAATCGGATTAATCATTGCCGTTATCTTTTTAGCTTCTATGGGTTCTACCGCTTCAGGCTTAAGTTCATTAGCTTCTACAACCGTTGTGGATATTTATAAACGTTTAGTAAAGAAAGAGGAGAGTGACGAAAGCTATGTAAAAGCTACTCGTTGGTTTACTGTTGCTTGGGGAGTCTTTGCAATGATAATTGCATTTTATGCCGGCAAATTGGGAAACTTAATTGAGGCTGTTAATATTTTAGGATCCTTGTTTTACGGTACTATTTTAGGAATTTTTGTAGTAGCTTTTTACTTCAAAAAAATAGGAGCGAATGCTGCCTTTTATGGGGCTGCACTCGCTGAAATTATCGTATGTATATGCTATTGGAAAGATTTAACCGCGTTCTTATGGTTAAATGTTATAGGATGTTTATTAGTGGTGATTTTTGCTTTTAGTATACAAAATCTATTGAAGTTAAAAATCAAGAACTAAATTATCTTTCTCAATTCTAACATCTCAATTCTTAATACTAAAGTTAAATTAGTTTAACCTTTATCGCATTAATACCTTTTTGTCCCATTTCAGTTTCAAAACTTACTTTATCGTTTTCTTTAACTGGTTGAGTTAATCCGTTGATGTGAACGAACACACTTTCTTGAGTTACGTGATCCTTAATAAATCCGTATCCTTTTTCTTGGTTGAAGAAAGTAATCGTTCCTTTTCTAATTAAATCAGCAGGGTCAATAGGTTCTTGACGAGAGATTCCGATTTGGATATCTTCAGTTTTAAATACTTTTTTCAGAGTGATATCTGGAGGAGTATTGGAGATGTTACCGTTATGATCAACATAAGCGAACATTTCTTCTAGGCTTTTGCCTTTAACAGAACTTCCCTTACGATCTTCTTTCTTTTGATCTTTTTCTTGTTTTTTCTTCAGCCTTTTTTTCTCTTTTTCTTTTTTATTAAAGGTTTCCTGTGATTTAGCCATAATGTGTTTAAATTGTCCTAAAATGCATTTTTGTACTTGATGTAGGCGAAGAGAATGTGATTTGACCTAGCTTTCCAAGAAGAACTTGTGCAAATATACGTAATATTTTGGCTTATAATTCCTTTAATAATTCATCTTTGCCCAAAAATCCTATATGTTCAAAGGTTTTTTGGTTGGCTTTATAAACAAATATGGTTGGCAGAGCATTTACGCCTAATGTTTTGCATAAATCGGGGTTTTTGTCGGCATCAATTCTAATGATTGTCACCTTGTCGCTCATCGTATTCTGCATTTCAGTTAGGTATGGCGACATTTTCTTACACGGTCCACACCATTCTGCGAATATATCAATCACCACTGTTTTATCACTTTTCAATAATGCTTGATAATCTTCTAAGCTCATTCCAGCATTAGCGACTATTGCGCTTTCTTCTTCCAATCCTTCAGATCTCCAAGCCATCATTCCACCGTTCAGCTCGATCACATTTTTAAATCCATTGCTTCTCATGAAATTTGCTGCACCTGAACTTCTTCCGCCACTTAGGCAATACACAAAGTAAGTTTTGCTTTGATCTAAAGATTTTAACTGTGCTTCGGTTGCCGCATCATTCCAATCCATATTCAACGCGTTCATTAAATGACCGGTTGAAAATTCATCGGCAGTACGAACATCTATTACCACTGCACTTTCAGTGCTCTTTATTTTTGCTTGAAAATCTTTCGGTGCTAAATTCGTTTTTTCGGCTTTACCATTTGAGCAGCTACTAACTACTGCAATAAATAATGTAATTAAAATGTAGGTGATTTTTTTCATGTTGTTATTTACTAAAACTGCTAAAAAATAATAGTCCCATTAAGGCTCCGTAAAGTGTACTGTTTAATGGCTTAGAAGTAATGGCACAAGTGCCACTCGCACAACCAATAAAATAATAGTACGCATAGCCCAATGCAGCACCTACTAATGTTCCTATAATTTGCATTTTATATTTTTTTACTAAAACCATGCTGCAAAGGTATTCTTTATCTATATGCTATTCTGTAACATTTATCACCATTCTCTATATTATCGAATCCATTGCTTATAAGCCGCTTCTTGCTCTGGGCTAGGTGTAGCCATTTTTTCGATTTTGTACTTAACAGTTGTATTTTTGATTAATGTTACTTCTATTGTTTTTATCATCCCATCTCTATTCAACAAGATGGAAACTTTATCTCCAGCTTTTTTGTAAGTCAATGCCTTGGTTAAATCATCTGTTCTGAAATTATCAATTGCTAAAATTTCATCATTTACATTAATACCATATGTGTACGCCGGACTATTTTTCACTACAGAAGTAATTAATACTTTACCATTTGTACTAGTGCTGTTTGCTCCTAAGTAAGCGTCGTTCTTCGTTGCATTCAAATCCGTCAGCTTTAAGCCTACAATTTTTAAAAATGATTCATATGGAATCGCGGTGACGCCATTTACATAATTTTTATAAAACTCATCCAAGTTTTTACCAGTAAATTTTTCGGCTGCCGCTTTAAATTGCTCGTCTGTAAATCCAGTATTTTTCTTATTGTAATACTCTTCGTACAAGTAGCTCATTAAATTATCTAAATTCTGTTTAGCTCCCGAATGCTCAATAATCATTAGGTTTAACAAGGAAGCAAGTATACTTCCTTTGTCATAATAAGACACTTGAGTATTATTTGAATTCTCATTTCTTCTGTAATATTTTATCCATGCATCAAAACTAGCATCTGCAACCGATTGCTCTTTATCGCCCGGCAAATTGGTTTGAGCAGAATATTCATTTGCAATAATATCTAAGTATTTTTCTGGAGTGTTATAGCCTGCACGCTTTACTAACCAATTGTCGTAAAATGCTGTAAACCCTTCCGATACCCATAACATTCTTGTGTAATTTTCTACATCATAATTAAATGGGCCGAGTACTACCGGGCGTAAACGTTTAACATTCCACAGATGGAAATATTCGTGAGCTACAAGTCCTAAAAATGATTGATAAGTAGCTTCGTTAGAATAGGCAAAGCGTTGCACTTGAACTGATGTAGAATTCAAATGTTCTAATCCACCTCCGCCCGCAGGTACATTGTGCACAAAGAAAGTGTAGTTTTTGCATGGATGAGTTCCGAAAACTGAAGTAGCTTCATCCACTATTTTTGCAAAATCTTTTTTAATTTTCTCTGCATCATAATTTCCTGGGCCAATCATGGCTACACTATGTTTTACCCCTTGTGTGGTAAACTCAATGATGGTTTGATTTCCAATCTCAATTGGAGAGTCGGCTAGAATGTCGTAGTTTTCCGCATATAAATGGTAAGCATTATTTTTCTCGCTTGGCAACGCACACGAGATTTTCGACCAATTTGAATTCGGTGTAATGATTATTTCAGACGCCTGATTTAATTGACCATCAACATACATAAAAATGCTAGTCCCATTTAAGTAGGCATGCGATTCGTCAATAAAACTAGTACGAACCGTAAGTTCAAATGCATATACTTTGTAGGAAATGCTAATTGCAGATTTGGTAGGGTTTTTTATTACCCAAGTGTTTTTGTCTCTTTTTATAAATGATAATGATGTACCACCCGATTTAGCATTAAAGCCCTCTACATGGCGAGCGAACTCACGAACTAAATATGATCCCGGTGCCCAAACAGGCATCTTCACAACCACTTCATCTTTGCTCGTTTTTACTTCCATCGTTACATTTACATAATGACCTTGTGCTTCTGGAAAAGTTAATTGATAACTAATTTTTTCTGCTAGTACTGTATTTGCCATCATGCCGATTACGATTATGGTGATAAGTTTTTTCATATTTCTATTGATATCCTATTCACAATAATACGAAAAGACCTTAAAAGATTCTGAAAACAGATGTTTTGCATTTGCGTTGTAACATATAAGCGTATCTTTGCCGTATCTAGTATATATAATCAATATAATGAATATCAAGATGTTAAATAAAAATGCTGTTTTGTTTTTTGGAATTTCTTTAGCCTTATTTGCTTGTTCTGATGCAAAAAAACAACAGAAACCTGAAATGGGAAAAGGAATGAATGCCCCGCAAATTGCGAATTATATCGTTTTGCGTGATACTTCCATCAAAGAAGTGATTCAAATTACAGGAACAATACAAGCAGAAGAATCGGTTGACCTTCGTCCGGAGATGTCGGGGAAAGTGGTAAAAATTATTTTCAAAGAAGGTAACTCAGTAAAGCAAGGTGATTTGCTAGTGAAAATTAATGATGAAGAATTAAAAGCACAATATAATAGATCCGTTTCTCGCTTGAAACTTGCAGAAGAACAAGAATACCGCCAACGTGTACTACTTAAAAAAGAAGCCATCTCTCAACAAGAGTACGATATCGTCAATACTGAATTGCAATCAATGAAATCGGAAAGTGAGTTGTTAAAAGCGCAATTAGCGAAAACAGAAATCAGAGCGCCATTTAATGGACACCTTGGTTTGCGAATGATTTCAGTGGGTGATTTTATTAGCTCAAGTAATGTGGTGACAAAAATTGTTAAGGATGATCAAGTGAAGATTACTTTTTCTATCCCAGAAAAATATGCATCACATATGAAACCCAATGCAGAGATTGTTTTTAGTACCGATGGTAATTCAAAACAATACAAAGCCTTAGTGTATGCTAAAGAGCCTTCAATCGATGAAAACACTCGTACATTAAGCGTTCGTGCTATTGCAAAAAATGATGGCATGCTAACTCCCGGTTCTTTCTGTAAAGTTATATTAGAAATGAACGAAATAAAAAATACAATCTTAATTCCTAATGAATCTATCATCCCAATTTTAAAAGGGAAGAAGGTGTTTGTTGCTAAAAACAATAAGGCATCAGAAGTAATCATCAAAACAGGAATTCGTACTGCTAAACTAGTGCAAATTACCGATGGGCTTCATGCTGGAGATACATTAATTACCTCTGGTATCATGTCGATAAAAGATGGAAGTTCATTAAAATTAAAATAAGCCATCGATGAGTTTATCAACTAGAAGTATAAGAAAACCTGTATTCACCATCGTAATGAATATACTCATTATGTTGTTTGGATTTATTGGGTATAAGTTTCTCGGTGTACGCGAATTTCCTTCGATTGATCCTCCTATCGTTTCCGTTAGGACATCATACCCTGGTGCAAATGCCGATATTATAGAATCACAAATTACTGAACCTTTAGAAAAGGCTATCAATAGTATTGATGGTATTAAAAATATTTCATCGTCCAGCAACCAAGGCTCTAGTGTAATTACCGTAGAGTTTAACTTGAGTAAAGATATTGATGAAGCTGCCAATGATGTGCGTGATAAAGTTGCACAAGCGGTAAGTAATTTACCTAAAGATATTAATGGCTTGCCCGTAGTAGCTAAAGCTGATGCTAATGCGGATGCGATTTTATCCATGACCTTAAAGAGCGATACACGATCTCAATTAGAAGTAAGTGAATATGGAGAAAATGTAATTGCACAACGTTTGCAAACTATTCCGGGAGTGAGTAGTATTCAAATATGGGGACAGAAAAGATACGCCATGCGAATCTGGTTAGATCCTTTGAAATTATCATCGTATCGCTTAACTCCCCTCGATGTTAAAACAGCACTCGATAGAGAAAATGTAGAATTACCTTCTGGTAAAATAGCAGGTAATACAACAGAACTTACGGTTAAAACTTCAGGTAATTTAATTACAGAAGACGATTTCAATAATTTAATTATTAAAACCGATGGCGATAAAATGATTCGCCTAATGGATATCGGTTCTGCAAATCTTGGTCCAGAGAACGAAGAAACTATTCTTCGCGAATCTGGAACTCCAATGATTGGTCTTGCCTTAGTACCTCAACCCGGTGCGAATTATTTAGATATCGCAAAAGAATTTCATAAGCGTTATGCGCAAATAGAAAAGGAACTACCTAAAGATTATCATTTAAATATTGCACTTGATAATACCATATTCATTAGTCAATCGGTTAAAGAAGTAGCAGAAACACTAATACTTTCATTAATATTAGTAATCCTTATTATCTATCTTTTCTTTAGAGATTGGGGTATTGCCATTCGCCCACTTATTGATATTCCAGTTTCCTTAATCGGTACGTTTTTCGTTATGTATTTGATGGGATTTTCAGTGAACGTATTAACCTTATTAGCGATTGTACTAGCCACAGGTTTAGTGGTTGATGATGGTATTGTTGTCACGGAAAATATATTCAAGAAAATTGAAGAAGGCTTGTCGCCTTTAGAAGCGGCGATTAAAGGTTCGAATGAAATTTTTATGGCTGTAATTTCAATCTCGATTACCCTAGCCGCAGTATTTCTTCCTATTATATTTTTAGAAGGTTTTGTTGGTCGCTTATTCCGAGAGTTCGGAGTGGTGATTGCCTCCGCCGTTTTAATATCTGCATTTGTATCGCTTACGCTTACGCCAATGTTGAATGCAAAGTTAATGCGTAGTGGACATACGAAAAGTAGATTTTACAATTGGACGGAACCATTCTTTGTTGGGATGGTAGATCGTTATGCCCGTTCATTAAATCGTTTCTTAACGAAGAAATGGATTGCCTTACCTATTATATTATTTTGTTTCGGAATGATATGGTTCTTTGGTAAGAATCTTCAATCCGAATTAGCGCCACTAGATGATCGTAGTGCTTTGCAATTGCAAGTTACTGCTCCCGAAGGCGCCTCGTTTGAGTACACGGATTTTTTCATTTTGAAATTAACCAAATTACTAAACGACTCTATTCCAGAAAAGAGAATTGGGCTAACAGTTACCTCTCCGGGCTTTACCGGCTCTGGCGCTGCGAATACTGGTTTTGTGCGGATGCGAATTTCAGAGCCTCAAGAACGTACTCGTTCACAAGCCGATATTGCTAACGCTTTAACACGCATGACAAAGCGTATGCCTGAAGCAAAAACATTTGTCATTCAACAACAAACTATTTCTTCTGGCGGTCGTCGTGGTGGCTTGCCTGTACAATATGTTTTACAAGCACCAAACTTCGAAAAGCTAAGAGAGTACTTGCCTAAGTTTATAGAGAAAGCTTCACAAGATCCAACGTTTACTATGGTGGATGTGGATTTGAAATTCAATAAACCAGAATTATCAGTTTCTATCGATCGTGAGAAAGCGAAAAGTTTAGGGGTATCAATTGTAGATATTGCACAAACATTACAATTAGCATTAAGCGGGCAACGTTTCTCGTACTTTACGATGAACGGTAAACAATATGCAGTTGTTGGGCAGTTCGATCGTGCGAACAGAGATGAGCCGCTCGACTTAACTTCAATATTTGTTCGTAATACGAAAGGAGATTTAATCCAATTAGATAACGTAGTTAATATTACAGAACAAAGTAGCCCTCCTCAATTATACCATAACAATCGTTTTATGTCGGCAACAGTATCTGCTGCATTAGCTCCTGGTAAAACTATTGGAGATGGAATAAAAGTTATGGACAGAGTGAAAGCGGAAGTGCTGGATGATACCTTCTCTACAGCATTAGCAGGCTCTTCAAGAGATTTCGCTGAAAGTTCATCGAACATATTATTTGCATTTTTACTTTCATTAATTCTGATTTATTTAATTCTCTCTGCTCAGTTTGAAAGTTTCATTGATCCATTTATTATTATGATTACAGTACCACTTGCTCTCGCGGGAGCATTGTTATCATTATGGATATTCGGACAAACATTAAATATTTTTAGTCAGATCGGAATTATTATGCTTATCGGTTTAGTAACTAAGAATGGTATTTTAATTGTTGAATTTGCGAATCAGTTAAAGCTTACTGGAATGTCCAAAGCTCAAGCTATACGTGATGCTTCAGCAGCTCGTTTACGTCCAATTTTAATGACCAGTTTAGCTATTGCTTTAGGCGCATTGCCAATTGCTTTGTCTCTAGGCGCTGCTTCTAAAAGTAGAGTAGGTATGGGAATTGTAATTGTTGGAGGAACCATATTTTCGTTAATCTTAACCCTATACGTTGTGCCAGCTGTTTATTCTTTATTATCAAGAACTAAAACACTCGACACGAATGATTATAATGCATTGGAGAAGTAATGATGAAGAATTATAAACTTATTTTATATAGTACCGTATTCATTTTAAGTTTGAATACTGCATTTTCGCAAAACACATTGAGTTTAAATCAAGCGATTGAAATTGGCTTGAAAAATAATTATTCCATTCAAATTGCGAATAATAACCAAAGTATTTCCACAACCAACAAGGAAGCGGCTATTTCTACATTACTTCCTAAAATAGATGCGAATGCTGGCATCAACAAAAGCAATGTGGATACTCGTCAGGTATTTGTTACTGGGATTACACAAGAACGCAATAATGCAAAATCTACTCAGCAAACGGCTGGCTTACAATTGTCGTGGGTGTTGTTTGATGGATTAAAAATGTTTGCTTCTTACGATCGCATTCAAGAGATGGAGAAAATGGGAATGGTGAATGCAAAAGCAATGGTACAAGGGGTTTTGGCAGATATCGTTATTAATTATTATGCAATTGTTGCTTCACAAGAACAATTAAAAGTATCGGAAGATGCATTAGCTGTTTCTAAAAAAAGATTAGATATTGCTCAAGATAAAAATGAAGTGGGATCTGGTTCTACGCTCGATTTATTAAATGCTAAAGTAGATTA
>JBIINK010000062.1:0-11238 GCA_044337515.1 Sphingobacteriales bacterium
GATGAGCACTCGGATGCAGGTGGCTTAGGTGTGAAGATGATTGATGGTAAAGGACATTTCCTACCAGAATCGAAACGTGGATTGCCAACTCCAATGGTGGCCTTCTTTAAGATTTTTGGATTAGCAAAATTGTTTCCTAAATCTAAGTTGTTCGGGAAATACCATTTAGGTTATTTAAGTAATGACGAAACACACGAAGTAGATGTGCTAGCGGGTGCATTTATGATGATGCGTAAAACCGTATTAGAGAAAGTGGGATTGTTAGATGAAACCTTTTTTATGTATGGTGAAGACATTGATTTGTCGTATCGCATTCAATTAGGTGGATATAAAAATTATTATTTCCCTGATACCAGCATTATACATTACAAAGGAGAAAGCACGAAAAAAAGTTCAGTGAATTATGTGTTTGTGTTTTACAATGCAATGATCATCTTCGCGAAGAAACACTTCTCTAAACAAAATGCAAAAACCTTTTCATTCCTAATAAACATTGCCGTTTACGTTAGAGCGGGCTTTGCTATTTTTAGCCGGATGATTAATCGATTAGTGTTACCATTTTTAGATGCGAGCACTTGGTACATCGGTTTATACATCATCAAAATATATTGGGAACACAATCACCGTTACGTACGTAAGCCTTATGCTGGCGAGCTGATGGAGGTTGCAGTACCTACCTATATACTATCGTGGTTGTTTTCGGTTTGGTTAATGGGTGGATACGATAAGCCTTATAAATTATCACGTTTAGTGAGGGGATTATTTATTGGTTCACTGATCATTACTTTTACATATGCTTTCGTTAATGAGTCATGGCGTTTCTCTAGAGCGATAATTATTTTGGGAGCATTCTGGACAGTCATAGCTTCGGTAGGACTAAGACTATTGTTGAATTTAATTGGTTTAAAAAATTATAAACTTGATGGTATCTCTACGGAGAAAAACATTGTTATTGTTGCTACTCAAGAAGAAGGCAAGCGAGTGCTTGATACCATTAAGCAAGCCATTGGATCGGTAAACTTTATTGGTTTTGTTCATCCCGATAAAATCTATCAAGATAAAACGGAGGAATTCCTTGGAAACATTGTACAGCTTGGAGAAATAGCGGAAGTATATCGTATCGATGAGATTATTTTCTCAACGAAAAACTTACCTCTGCATGAAATTATTCAATCTATGGCGATGGTAAAAAACACGCATGTAGATTATAAGATTGCTCCTGAAGAAAGTTTATTCATAATTGGTAGTAATTCGGTTGATAATCCCGGAGATTTATATACCATCGATATTAATTTTAATATCAACAAACCACAGCACCGTAGAAATAAAAGAATACTTGATATTGGCTTTAGCTTATTGATGTTGGTACTGTTACCCATCAATTTAGTTATTCAGAAAAAACCATTTCAATTTATAAAAAACTGTATTGATGTATTATTGTTAAAGAGAACGTGGGTGGGATATATTAATACAACCATTGATAACAAGCATTTACCAAAAATCAGGAAAGGTATTTTAAATCCGAGTGATGGATTGAAAAGTACAATTCCATTGGACGAACACACTTCTAAACGTTTAAATTTGCTTTACGCAAAACATTATCAGCTTGATAAGGATGTAGTATTAATGTGGAGAGGATATCGAAGATTAGGCAGAACATATGGAACAGTTGAAAGGTAAAACAGTAATCATAACAGGTGCATCTTCTGGAATTGGAAAAGCATTAGCATTCAGATTTGCACAAGAAGGAGCGAACTTAGTTCTAGCCGCTCGTCAATACGTAACACTTTGCGAAATAGCACAAGACATTGAAACACAATTTGGGGTAAAAGCCATTGCTATAGCGACGGATGTTTCTAAAGAAGAATATTGTGCACAATTGATTTCAGAGGCCGTTCGAGTGTTCGGAAGAATAGATGTTCTTGTTAATAATGCTGGCATTTCTATGCGAGCGTTGGTACAAGATGTTGATATTTCTGTATTAAAAGAAGTGATGGATATTAATTTTTGGGGAACAGTATACTGTACGAAATATGCTTTATCAGAGCTAATCAAATCTAAAGGAAGTATTATCGGAGTATCGTCAATTGCTGGATATAAAGGCTTACCCGGCAGATCAGGGTATTCTGCCTCTAAATTTGCGATGCAAGGTTTCCTTGAAAGCGTACGCATCGAAAATATACACAAAGGCGTACATGTAATGATCGCTTGTCCGGGATTTACGGCAACCAACATTAGAAATTCTGCACGTGCTAAGGATGGTTCTATACAAGGAGAATCACCAAAAGATGAGAATGAAATGATGTCGTCTGAAGAAGTTGCAGATCATATTCTTACCGCACTTAAACGCAAGAAACATCAATTGATATTAACCTTCCAAGGCAAAGCTATTGTGTGGACAGGCAAGATCTTTTATCGATTGTTAGATAAGGTAATTTATAAGCATTTTGCTAAAGAGCCTGACTCTCCTTTAAGCTAATATGCAAAGGTAATTCAGCATTTTGCATTTCATTCATCTTGTCGAGAGCTAGTGAAGTTTTACCATCATCATTCTGTCCAATAATACTCACGAAACGTTTACCCCAAAGGATTTCATCAAACATAAATGATTTTCGTGAATGTACAATTTGCGAATAGGTATCGTCGAATCCTTTAAACAAGGTGAGTATCTCTGCATCGGCTTCTTCAAAATCTTTCTGAGTGAAATTAAATATCGGACTATCTTCCGTAATAGGATGTACGATGGTCCAACTTAAAGGGAAGAAATTTATTTTTCTTGTTTCTAGTTGCAAAGAAAAAAAGCGACGAATTACCGCATCATTTTCAATCATGTTCATACCAACAGTAACTTCCATCTCCACTTCAATCAATTGATTTTTACGTTTATTTGCAATGCGAAACATCAAAGCTCGTCCATCTTTAAAGGGTGCAATGATGGCATTGTCGCTGTATAAGATTTTTGCTTTTGGAGCCGAAAATCTACCATATAACAAACCGGTGATCACTGCGAACACTAACACGCCAAGTAGCGACTCTAACGCGGCCACAAGGCTTGTAATAAAGCCTACCGGACTAATATGTCCGTATCCTACAGTTGATATGGTTTGTGCAGAGAAAAAGAAGGCATCAAAGAATTGATCGATAGGAGTAATGCTTTTTACACCACCTAAATGATTAACACCAATGCTGTAGTATAGCAGAGCAAAAATGATGTTGATGATGGCATATACCACTAGTACTAATGGAATAAACTTTCTCCATTTCATGGTGATGAGGTTGGTGTAAACATCGTCTAACCGAAACACAGGTAAACCTGTACGTTCGAGGTTAAAGGTACCATCGGTGTTAACAGAACGTTGCCTTGGTGTTTGAGTACCAAAGCCTGTATCCTTTATTTCATTAGCTTGCTTGCTAATTTTTTTCTTTGTGAAGTGCGTTTTCATTTACTATCTTGTAATCATGTTAACCTTAACTAAAAATACGGAAATACTTCTAGTTATTTCAATTGCTGTTGCATTAAATTATTTACCTAAAGTTGGACGTATTTTTAAAGGCTTTAATACCTTGATTCACGAAACAGGACACGCTTTCATGAGTTTATTGTTTTCTGGGGAAGTTGTTTCAGTTGATATTTTGCATACAGGAGAAGGCGTAGCCACCACAAAATCGAAGTCGTGGTTCTCAAAGTTTTTTATTTCCATCGCTGGATATCCTTTTTCATCTATCATTTCATTTCTCTTTGCCTACCTAATATTTACAGAGCATTACCGCATTATTCTTTATGTAATCATGAGTATTTCGGTAATCAATATTATTTTTTGGGTGCGTAATCCTTATGGATTAGTATGGTTAATCGTAACCAATGCCATACTTTTTTCCATTTTCTATTTTCATTTAACGCAAACACAATATTACACCGCATTATTCATTACAGCCTTTGTATCCATTGATGCTTGGGTGTCTTCTTGGCATATCCTTTATCTATCTATTAAAGAACCTAAGAAAGCCGGTGATTCTAAAAATCTACAAACCTTTACATTTCTACCCGCATTTTTTTGGTCACTATTCTTTTGGGCACAAGCAAGTTTTTTCGCCTTGTTATCGGTACAGCTTTTTTATTCATTGCCAATTAGCTTCTTAAATAGAAGTGTAGATTTTGTGAATCGAATTACGAGTTTTTTAATTTAGTGTTCGTCGAAGCGTCCTCGCTTCGACATGTAAATTATTGTCGGAGCGAGGACGCTCCGACGAACGGTGCATTACGCTCTCCGCAACAACCCATACCCAATAACCCCCGAAGCAAATGAAGCCAATAGAATAGCCAATTTACTAACGGCTTGTAGTTCCAATTCTGGGAAGGAGAGGAGTGCAATGAAAATGGACATGGTAAAACCGATGCCTCCTAAAAATCCAGCGCCAATTAATTGTCTCCAAGTAGTTTCCGTAGGCAGGTTTGATAGTTTTAATTTGATGCTTAAGTAAGCGAATGAAACTATACCAATCACTTTCCCGAATACTAATCCGAAAATAATTCCTAATCCTATAGGTTGCGATAAGGATTGAAAAAGTTGAGTGCTAAAAATAATATCCGTATTCGATAGTGCGAATAATGGCATAATGAAAAATGCCACTGGTTTAGTTAGCAAATGTTCTAAATGCTCTAAAGGAGAAATGCGAGCACCTTTATTACTAGGGATCATGAAGGCAAAAAGAACTCCAGCAATGGTTGCATGAATTCCAGATTTATAAATGAAGTACCATAATAAAATACCAAATGGGATATAAAAACTTAATGACTTTACTCTGGAAATATTGAATAAATACAGAATGATTAAAACGATGGAAGCATAGAATAGATAAGCGAATGATAAGGTTTGGGTATAGAAAATCGCTATAACTATTATGGCACCTAAATCATCGACAATAGCGAGTGCGGTTAAAAATATTTTAAGTGATAAAGGAATTCGTTTGCCTAATAGCGAAAGTATGGCTACAGCAAATGCAATATCGGTTGCCATTGGAATTGCCCATCCATTTGTTGTAGTACTATTATAATTAAAGATGATGTAGATAAGCGCTGGAACAATCATTCCACCAAGTGCAGCTAAAATAGGTAAACTAGATTTTTTGACATCAGACAATTCACCTTCTAAAAGTTCTCGTTTTATTTCTAATCCAACGAGTAAAAAGAAGATCGCCATTAATCCATCGTTGATCCAGAAATGGATATCGTGCGTAAAATTAAAAGATGAAATCGTTACACCAATATTGGTGGTAAAGAAATGATGATAATCCTCCGAAAACCTTGAATTTACTATGCTTAAGGCCGCCACTACACAAAACAATAACAAGTAACCACTCGTTACATTTGTGCGAACAAAATCGGTGAAGGGTTTAATAATTTGTTTTATTCGTGTTTCCATAGTTGGGTATTGGGTAGTGAGTAGTGGGTAGTGGGTATTGGGTATTGAGTAATGGGTTTTAGTATCGGGTATCGGGTAATGAGTAATGGGTATTGAGTAATGGGTATTTTTTTTGTTCGTCGAAGCGTCCCTGTCCGCTCCTGAGTCTTTTTGTTCATCGAAGCGGTCCCTGAGCGGAGCCGAAGGGACCCCACTACTCACTACTCATTACCCATTACTCACTACTCATTACCCATTACCCACTACCCAATACCCACTACCCATTACCCACTACTCAAAAAGGCTAAAATCTCCCTTCCCCTGCCTAACAATCACCGGAACATCGCTTGTAAAATCAACAATGGTAGAAGGTTCATTTCCTCCGTACCCAGCATCAATCACAATGTCTACAAGGTCTTGGTATTTTTCATAAATCAATTCGGGGTCGGTGGTGTATTCAATTACATCATCTTCATCATGTATAGAACTACTCACAATGGGGTGGCCTAACATTTTAACAATCTCCCTAGCAATTGCATTATCGGGAACACGTAAGCCAACCGTTTTTTTGTTGGTGTTCAATAATTTCGGAACAGCACTACTGGCGTTAAAAATAAAAGTAAAGGGCCCTGGTAATGCTTTCTTAAGAATTCTGAAGGTATGGTTATCGATGGGTTTAATATAATCGGATAGATGGCTTAAATCATAGCATACAAAAGAAAGATGAGCCTTCTCTGGTTTGATGTTTCTAATCTTGCAAATCTTTTCTATTGCTTTCTGATTGGTAATGTCGCAACCTAATCCGTATACCGTATCGGTAGGGTAAATAATGAGTCCACCAGCACGTAAGCAATCCACAATTTTCTGGATTTCTTTCTCATTCGGATTCTCGTTGTATAACTTTAAAAGCATAGCCAAATATACAAAAAAGCTTCGATGCGGTACGCATCGAAGCTTTTTTAGATGTTAGATGTTAGATTTTAGAAAAAGGTTAAATCTAATATCTAATATCTCAATTCTTAGTACTATTTATTAAGTACTTCTTTCACCAAATCAGCAGCATCTTGCAATGCAATTGCAGAGAATACTTTTAATCCTGAATCGTCGATTAGTTTTTTCGCTTCAACAGCGTTAGTACCTTGTAAACGTACAATGATTGGCACTGGAATATTTCCAATGTTATTGTATGCATCAATTACACCTTGAGCAACACGATCGCAACGAACAATACCACCGAAGATGTTGATTAAGATAGCTTTTACGTTTGGATCTTTTAAGATGATATGGAAAGCAGCTTCTACAGTTTTCGCATTAGCAGTTCCCCCAACGTCTAAGAAGTTTGCAGGGTCACCACCAGATAATTTGATGATGTCCATAGTAGCCATTGCTAAACCAGCACCATTCACCATACAACCCACGTTACCGTCGAGTTTCACATAGTTTAAGTTTGATTTACCAGCTTCTACTTCTGTTGGATCTTCTTCTGCCGTATCACGCATTTCTTTATAGTCTGGGTGACGGTATAAAGCGTTATCGTCAATACTCACTTTAGCATCTACCGCTAAAATTTTATTGTCAGATGTTTTTAATACTGGATTAATTTCGAACATCGCAGAGTCAGTTTGATCGTATGCTTTGTATAAAGCAGCAATAAACTTCGTCATGTCTTTAAACGCATCACCATCTAAACCTAAGTTGAAAGCAATTTTGCGAGTTTGAAATCCTTGTAATCCTACTTTAGGATCAATTTCTTCTTTGAAAATTAAATGAGGTGTATGTTCTGCAACTTCTTCGATGTCCATACCACCTTCAGTAGAATACATGATGATATTTTTACCACTTGCGCGGTTTAACAATACACTCATGTAAAACTCTTTAGTTTCAGAAACACCTGGATAATAAACATCCTGAGCTACTAAAATTTTATTTACTTTTTTACCTTCAGCACTTGTTTGAGGAGTGATTAATTGCATCCCGATAATTTGTTCTGCTCTTTCTTTAACCTCATCTAAGCTCTTCGCTAATTTCACACCACCACCTTTTCCTCTTCCACCTGCGTGAATTTGAGCTTTAATAACCCACCAGCTTGTACCAGTTTCAGCTTGTAATTGCTTTGCAGCTTCTATCGCTTGTTCAGGAGTCTCAGCAACGATACCTTCTTGTACGCGCACTCCGAATGATTTTAAAATTGATTTTCCTTGGTATTCGTGAATATTCATTTCTGTAAGAATTTGCCGTAAAAGTAGGTAATTAGAGTCAAATTGAAAAGATGTTTATTTAAAAACATAATTGTTACATCGAGTTTTCTAATCTTTGGCACAATCTTGGTATTTTGCGTTTACATTTATTTGACACACTCACCCTCAATGCGCCTCATAATAATTTTTACATTTCTCGTAATCAGTGAATTGGCTTTTTCTCAAGCTGAAAAAAAATCATTGGTGGCCTCTCGAGTAATAAAAGCTCCTCGTATCGATGCAAATTTAAACGATGAAGCATGGATGTATGCTAACAAAGCCGAAAATTTTACGCAGATAGAACCTTATCCCAATACACCTTCAAAGCAGCGCACCGAAGTAATGATTTCGTACGACGATGAAGCGGTGTACATAGCGGCGATGTTATACGACACTTCACCAGATAGTATTCTAAAAGAACTCTCTATTCGCGATAATTACGGAAATACTGACCTGTTTAGTGTGCAATTTGATACGTTCCACGATTTGCAAAATAGATTTGAGTTTGGTGTAACAGCTGCTGGTGTACAATTCGATGAGAAAACGGGTGCCGAAACATTTGATGTGGTTTGGGAAAGTGAAGTAAAAATAACCGAAAAAGGTTGGTGTGTGGAAATGAAAATACCATACTCTGCTATTCGTTTCCCTGAGAAAGATATTCAGGAGTGGGGATTACAACTTACTCGTAGCATTCGCCGTACTCGTGAATATTCTCATTGGCAATACATTGCACCCGATATTCAAAACGTAGTATCATATTACGGTACCTTGAAAAATATTGAGAAAATAAAATCTCCTCTTCGTCTTTCCTTAACTCCTTATGTTGGCTTAACAGAAAGTCATTATCCTTATGATGTCGCAGGGAAAAGTAATTACTCTACTTCGTACAATGCCGGGTTAGATTTAAAGTATGGTATTAATGAGAGTTTCACACTCGACATGACTCTTGCACCAGATTTCGGACAAGTACAATCGGACAATAAAGTATTAAACTTAACGGCTTTCGAACAACAGTTTCAAGAGTTTCGTCCTTTCTTTATAGAAGGTACGGAGATGTTTTCGTTCAACCGTTTATTTTATGCTCGTCGAATTGGTGGTATGCCGAGTAAGTATTTTGAAGTGGAGTTTATGTCCGATTCTAATAATACCGTGGTAGATAATCCTCAGCAAATTCAATTATTAAATGCAACCAAAGTAACTGGTAGAACCAACGATGGATTAGGTATTGGTGTGCTCAATGCAATTACAGCTTCTGCTCATGCAACCATTCGCCATTTAGATGGCACCGAAGAAAAAATTCAAACCGAACCCTTTACCAATTACAACATCGTTTCCTTAAATCAAACTTTAAAGAACAATAGTTACATCGGTTTTATTAATACTAATGTTACTCGTGCTGGCGAAACCAATAATGCCAATGTAAGCGGTGTACGTTTTGCCTTAGGAAATAAAAAAGATACTTATCGTTTAGCAGGGAATGCATCCTTGAGTCATAAAACCTTTCCCGACTCCAGTAGCAATGGTTATACGTACACCGTATCCTTTTCAAAAGTGAGTGGGAATTTCAAGTTTCTCATTAATCGTTTAGTAGAAAGCAAAGTCTATAATCCTAATGATTTAGGTTTGTTATTTAGTCCGAACGAAACTTCTCATATGCTAGAGTTGTCATACAATCAATTCAACCCTGGTAAATATTTATTGAATTGGGGAGGAAACTTCAATGCATTTTATTCTAATCGTTATGAGGATAATAATTTTCAAGAAGCACAATTGAATTTCAACTATTACCAAACTTGGAAAAATTGGGTTACACAATGGGCATATGTAGGAGTTGCTCCCGTTGGTAAGCACGATTACTTCGAACCTCGACGTGAGGGTAGAGTATTTATTGGGCCAAATTGGTATGGTATTAATACAGGTGTTTCTACCGACTACCGTAAAAAAGTTGCATTTGATGTATCAATTGCTCATTTCAGAGATTTCACTGCAGGTGGTGTATTTAAAGAAATTAATGCAGGTCCTTTCATTCGTTTTTCGGATAAAGTAAAATTTAATTACAACTATTCATTCTCTCGTGACTATAGGAATCAAGGTTATTCTACCACGGTTGGCGATAATATCTACTTCGCCTTCAGAGAAGTTCGTACCCATGTAAACTCTTTAAATATGAGTTACATTTTGAATAAGAATACTTCGTTGAGTTTCAGAGCTCGTCATTATTGGAGCACTGTAGAAGTATTGGAATATAAGCTATTGCAGCAAGATGGACACTTAGGTTTCGATACTACTAATTATACTGGAAATAATAATTACAACGTAAACTTTTTTAATATCGATTTAATTTACCGTTGGAGATTTGCTCCCGGTAGTGATTTGATTTTGGTTTGGAAAAACGATGTGAATTCTTTCGCGAACGATTTAACAGTGAAAAAATATACTGGCGATCGTTTGTTGGATAGTTTTATTGGTACCGTTTCTGGTAAACAAACCAATACATTTACCATTAAAGTATTGTATTTCCTCGATTATTTAAGTGTGACGAGAAGAAGAAGAGTTTAAGCCAATATTCCGTCTTTCATACTAATAATACGATCAGCAAGCTTTGCTAGTTTATCGTTGTGGGTAACAATAACAAAAGTTTGGTTCAATTCTTTTTTCAATTCCACAAATAGATTGTTTATTTGTTCGGCATTGGCTGAATCTAAATTCCCAGTTGGCTCATCAGCAAAAATAATAGATGGTTTATTCATCAATGCTCTAGCAATAGCTACTCGCTGTTGCTCTCCACCCGATAGTTCTGAAGGTTTATGATCGGCTCTACCCGAAAGTCCCATTCTATCTAATAATTCCATAGCACGCAATGTACTTTGCTTTTTTGATTGTTGTGCAATCCATGCAGGAATACAAATGTTTTCTATCGCACTAAACTCAGGAAGCAAATGATGAAATTGGAAAATAAATCCGAAGGTTTTATTTCTTAAAACGTTGAGCTCTTTAGTAGGCAATGAAGTGAGTGAAATGCCCTTATACAAAACCTCTCCAGAATCAATGGTGTCAAGTGTACTCAACATATGCAATAAGGTACTTTTACCAGCACCTGATGGGCCAATAATAGCCACCATCTCCGCTTCAGCAATCTCTAAGCTTACACCCTTTACTACTTCTAAATTTCCGTATGTTTTTTTTAAGTTGATTCCTTTTAAAATCATATTACTTTCTTTTTAATTCGTTTAAGGCTTCCTGATTGGGAACCTCATAAACATTCAATCCTTGGTAGGTTAATATTTTTTTATCGCCTATTGTTATTCTACTTGGATTTTCAACGGTATAGGTAGAAATCAATGTAGATAATTTTGGTGCTTCTCTAAAACTTAAATAATACACATGCTCATAATCGTTCATGTTTAATTTATGTAAGGAGTAGGGAAGTGTAAATTCAAATTGTGGGTGATTCATGCTATAATAAAATCCTATAGCCTCATCAATTATTAAATTCTTTTTAGTGGTAGATGGCACTAGTGTTTGGTCTAACCATTCATAAACAGCTGATTCATCACGTTCCTTCCATTGGGTAAAGGTTGTAGTATGACGAACGAGAA
>JBIINK010000111.1:0-3104 GCA_044337515.1 Sphingobacteriales bacterium
TTGCTGAACAGCTTCAGGTTCTTCGTTGTGATTTTTTACTAAGTTGATGATTGTTCTCTTTTGTGCTTTATCTGCATTGTTTAATGCATAGATTAATGGTAAAGTGATTTTCTTTTCTTTAATATCAATTCCTTTAGGTTTGCCAATGTCGTCTAATGCAAAATCTAATAAATCGTCTTTGATTTGAAAAGCCATTCCAATATATTCTCCGAAGAGTCTCATCTTTTCAACGACTTCATCGGTAGCATTGGCAGAAGCTGCACCACTAGCACAACACGAAGCAATAAGAGATGCTGTTTTCTGACGAATAATATCATAATATACAGACTCCACAATATCTAGTCTTCGAACTTTTTCTATTTGAAGAAGTTCCCCTTCGCTCATGTGCTGAACGGCATCAGAAACTATTTTGAGTACTCGGTGCTCGTTATTTTCGACAGATAATAATAGGCCCTTCGCTAAAAGGAAATCACCAACTAGCACTGCTATCTTATTTTTCCAAACTGCATTAATGGATAAAAAACCACGACGCTCGTATGCATCATCAACCACATCGTCGTGTACTAAAGAAGCAGTATGAAGTAATTCTACTAAGGCTGCCGCACGATGTGTAGATTCTGAAATTCCTCCACAAAGCTTTGCAGAAAAGAAAACAAACATCGGGCGCATTTGCTTGCCTTTGCTTTTGTAGATGTAATGTGTGATACGATCTAATAGAGGCACACTGCTTTTCATCGAAGACTTAAATTTGTCTTCAAAGTCATTCAGTTCTTTCTCTATTGGTTTACGTATTATATTTAAATCAAGCATTCTGGCAAATTAAACTGCAAAATAAAAAGAAAATCCCGCAATGGCGGGATTTTAAATGGTATTTCTTATATAATTTATACGATGGTATTCCATTCGAATATATCCTCGGATGCACCGGTTCGAATATCCATAAGCTTATGTTTTACTCTCATCATAAATGTTTCTGGTGTAGCTACTGGTAATGTATAATCTATACCTTCTATGTTAATACGATCTATTGGTGCTACAACTGCTGCTGTACCTGCTCCAAATGCTTCTTGAAGTTTACCTGATTTCAACCATGACTCTAATTCTTCAACACTGATTTTGCGTTCTTCATGTTTCATCCCTAAAATCTCCGTTAACTGTAGTATTGAATCACGAGTTACTCCATCTAAAATAGAATCTGAAGTTGCTGGAGTAATTAATAGTCCATCAACAACAAACATCACATTCATCGTTCCCGATTCTTCAATGTATTTATGTTCTTTACCGTCTGTCCAAAGCACTTGATCATATCCTTCTGATTTTGCTAATTGTGTTGGATAGAATGATGCACCGTAGTTACCTGCACATTTTGCATAACCAGTTCCACCTTTAATAGCACGAGAATAATGAGTTTCTACTTTAAGTTTTAAAGGAGTTCCGTAGTAAGGACCAACTGGACCACTGAAAATAATAAACTTATACTCTTCTGCAATCTTCACTCCGAAACGAGCTTCCGAAGCAAAAACGAATGGACGAATATATAACGAATGCCCTTCGCCTTCTGGAACCCAATTGCGATCTACATCAACAACTTTTTTCAAAGCTTCTGTAAATAAATATTCAGGAACTGTAGGCATACACATTCTTTCTAACGAACGATTAAAGCGTTGTAGATGCTTATGTATACGGTATATCGAGATTTTGCCATCTTTCATACGGAATGCTTTCATTCCTTCGAATACACTTTGCCCATAATGAAGCGCTAATGTAGCCGGATTTAAAGAAAGATCACTGTAAGGGATTACTTTGGCATCATGCCAATCTTGATTGTGATAATCGGCTATAAACATGTGATCAGATATCACAGCGCCAAATTCATTTTGTTCTACTAATTCTTTGCTTAAACGTGTAGAGGTTGATTTAAGCACAGTAATATCCTCTAACTTTGCCATGTGTTTTTGTAAGTATTTGTGCTACAAAAATGGTAAAAATAGATGGGATATTCTTATTTTTTTATAAATCATCGTTCTGATAATCAAGTACATATAATACGACTGATAAAAAAATAGACTCGCAAACTGAGAAAAGCACTATTCTGCTTGGTAATGCTTCGCTAGTTTTTCGAAAATTTCTTGAAAAGTAAATGGTTTAGTAATAAAGTCGCTTGCTCCTGCATCCATAGCTTTTTCACGCTCAGAAACTTCAGCACGCGCTGAAACAAAAATTACAGGGACATGGGCAAATGCTGGATTTGATTTGAACTGTTCTATGAATTCAAAACCATTCATCACTGGCATCATTAAGTCGCATAAAACAATATTAGGCGTAAATGATTTGATAACCTCTAAAGCATCTTCCCCATTTTGGGCTGCGCCAACATCGATACCTTTCAGTTCGAACATTTCAACAATATTGTCGCGAATCGAGGATTCGTCTTCAATGATTAATACTTTCATTTTATTAGTTAGGTAATAAATGTGCTAGCTTAATTCTCCTCTTAAATTTTTAGAGAGCAGATTAATGATTTCATTCTTATCAGATATATTTCCCAACAAATACATCATTTTACTAATTGCAGCTTCAAAAGTAATATCGTGTCCTGAAATAACTCCAATTTCAGATAAATGTTTACTAGTTTCATAACGACCTAGCTGTACAGTTCCTCCACCACATTGAGTAATGTCTAAGAAAATGATTCCTCTTTTACTTGCTTCTTCTAAAGCCTGGATAAACCATGGTTCCGTACTCGTATTTCCAACACCAAAACCTTCTAGTAATACTGCATCAATATTTGGAGTATTTAACACCGCTTGTACAAATTGTTCTGAGATTCCAGGGAAGAGCTTCAAACTTGCGCAAGCTCCCGAAAATTCAGTATGTACAATTAACGGCTCTGTAGGTGTACTTAATATTACGTCTTTGTTATATTTAATGTCTACTCCTGCTTCCGCTAAGATTGGATAGTTTGGTGATTTAAATGCATCAAATTTATCTGCATGTACTTTGGTAGCACGACAACCTCTAAACAAATGATAATCGAAGTAAATACATACCTCTGGTACTGTTGCAGTACCATCTTCATTTTTCGATGCTGCAATTTCTAATGC
>JBIINK010000112.1:0-3098 GCA_044337515.1 Sphingobacteriales bacterium
CACAAATTAGTGGTGAAGAAATTTTATACAGCGATTTCGCAGACATCTCAATTGCCGTATCTGCACCGAAAGGATTAGTAGTTCCAGTAATTAGAAATGCAGAATCGTTAAGCCTAGCAGGTATAGAGAAAGCAGTTGCTGAATTAGCATTAAAAGCTCGCGATAATAAATTAACGATTGAAGAAATGACAGGTGGAACTTTCACTATTACCAATGGTGGTGTGTTTGGTTCGATGATGTCTACTCCAATTATTAATGCACCTCAATCGGCAATTCTTGGAATGCATAATATCGTTGAACGCCCAGTGGCTATAAATGGTCAAGTGGTTATTCGCCCAATGATGTACGTTGCACTTTCATATGATCATCGTATTATTGATGGTCGCGAATCTGTTGGCTTCTTAGTAAAGGTGAAACAATATTTAGAAGATCCACAACGTTTACTTTTAGGTGTTTAATTTTATATTGAAATCATTGATGAAGAAAATTATTTTTTCGGCGATTCTTTTCGCTACTATTACTACCCATTCATTCGCTCAACGTTTATCAAAAGAACAAGCGAAAGCAGATTTACAATTTTGTTATGATGCTTTAAAAGTAGCACATCCTTCTTTGTATCGTTACACTAAAGAAGAAGAATACAATACCATTTATAAATTTTTAGATGCACGTATTCAAGATTCTATGGCTAAAGAAGATTTAGGCGAATTAGTGAATACCCTTGTATCTACTGCTCGTTGCGCACACACTTCGGCAAGCAATGCAATGAAAGCAAAGTCGAATATGCTATTCAATTTTCCTGTAGTTATTTATAATCATAAGCTTTATGCTAGATCAATCAAAGAAAATTCTTTAGATACCAATCTAGTTCGAATTATTAGCATCAATAAAATTCCAGCAATAGAAATTATTGATCGCATGATGATGCTTAAAACTGGAGATGGTTTCAATCAGAATTTTGCAGAAGCATTCTTGTCTCAAAATTTCAATACATTTTACAATGTTCTTTATAGTACTCCCGATGCTTGCGCAATTGTAATTGCAACAGATAAAGGGACTAAAGAACTGACTGTAGATCGTGTGAAAAAATACTCTTCGAAATACAAGGATTATGAGTGGGATGGTGCCAATACCGTTGATACCATGTCGGGCATTCGTTTATTACGCCTTAAGAATATACCAGATACCAGAGTTTTACGCGTGAAATCTTTCAAGCGTGTTAATACAACATTTTACAAAAATGCTTTCGCCGCGATGAAACGCGATTCTGTAAAGCAATTGGTTATCGATCTTCGTGGAAATACAGGTGGTAATATTGATCATGCGTTTTATCTATTGACAAATCTAATCGACAAAGATATATACATGTACACCGAGCGTAGAAAAGCGAAAGTTGCTCCTTATTTATCATGGAAAGGAAAAGCAGAATGGATTCTAGGCAAAATTTTATACGACGTTTATCCTAAAGGTCAGCGTTGGTCGGATGATAATGGTTTAAAATATTATCGATATTCATTTAAAACTATAGACACCGCACATTTTAATCCACACATTGTAGTGATCACAGATGGAATGACAATTTCTTCTGGAAGTTTAGTTGCAGCATATTTGAAATATTACAATAATGCTGAAGTGATCGGTTCAGAATCTGGTGGAACTTATACGGGTAATAATGGAAGATCATTCCCTGAAGTGCTTCTTCCAAATTCAAAAATCAACGTACGATTGCCATTATTCTATATTAATTACTTCCCTGGAGTGCCGAATTACGGACGAGGAGTAGCTGTAGATGCGCAAATCAATCCTTTATTAGATCGTAAATCACAAGAACAAATCATTCAAAATCAATTACTTAACAATGTTGAATAATTATTTGAAGATTTGTTACCAAGCCTTATCGTTCAATATTGATTTATTCTTATCTTTATCTAAACTCTTAAACACCCAATGTCGAAGAAAGAAGATTTACATGTAGACTGCGAGCATTGCTCAACGCGTTTTCATTCCGTTTTTTGTCATTTAACTAAAGAAGACCTTCATTTGGTTAATGAAAATAAATGGTGTCAATCTGTTCACAAGGGGCAACAAATTTTCACTGAAGGAGCATATCCACACGGTATTTTTTGCATTAACCATGGTAAAATTAAAGTTCACCAAATGGGTAATGAGGGTAGAGAACAAATTGTACGTTTAGCAAAAGATGGTGATGTTGTAGGTTACCGTTCTCTATTAAGCGGTGAAGCTTACAACTGTAGTGCAACTGCACTTGATGATACATCTATCTGCTTTATACCTAAAAATGTATTCTTAGAATTAGTCGAAAAGAACAAAGATCTTTCGATGCAAATCATACAATTACTTTCTAAAAATTTACGCCAAGCAGAAAGTGCAATTTTGCATTTAGCTCAAAAGTCAGTTCGCGAACGTATGGCTGAAGCTTTACTTTTCTTAAAAGAAGTATACGGCGTAGAAGAAGATGGAGTAACACTTACAGTGAGTTTATCTCGTGAGGAGATTGCTACTTTAGTTGGTACTGCAACCGAAACAGCAATTCGTTTGTTATCGGAATTCAAAACCAGTAAAATGGTAGAGTTTTCGGGTAAGAAGATCAAAATTCTAGATCAAAAAGAGCTCCTAAAAACGGCTAACTTAAACGAATAATTCCCAATTCTCCTTTCTTAATTTTTTACTCTTATAAAACAATTCTGTTTTTTCTATGTTGTTTTTCTACAACGGAAATTATACGGAATGGAATCTTTAAAAGACAAAAATGTACTCATCCTCGGTGCTACTGGTGGCATTGGTGCTGCATCAGCTCGTTTAATAAAAGCAAGTGGGGCAAATGTTTTTCTTGCAGCCCGAAACGAAGAAAAATTAAATGCTTTAGCCTCAGAATTAAGCATTCCATCATCACAAGTATTCCTTGTTGACATTAGCAAATACAAGGATGTAGAAGTATTGGCCAATACAATTCATACTCAAGTTTCGAGTATAGATATTCTAATAAATGCCGTAGGTATAGGCATCATCAAACCTATCGAACAACTTACCGCCGAAGATTTTTTCAAAACCATTGAAGTCAATTTAATGGGTGCATT
>JBIINK010000113.1:0-3018 GCA_044337515.1 Sphingobacteriales bacterium
GTTTCAAAGCCTACCGCAAAAAAAACAATTTCCTTATCCGGATTTTCTTTGGCTATGGTTACTGCCTCTAAAGGAGAGTAAAGTATACGTACATCAGCTCCCTCGGCTTTTACTTCTAGTAGATTTTTATTAGTTCCTGGCACACGAAGCATATCGCCAAAAGAGCATAGTATTACATTGCTTTGTTCTGCTAAAAAGATAGCCTCATCAATCACACTTATACTCGTAACACAAACAGGGCAACCCGGTCCGTGTACCATAGTAATGAGTTCTGGTAGCAAATCTAAAATGCCATTTTTAACTAAACTATGTGTTTGTCCACCACAAATTTCCATGAGTGTCCATGGTTTGGTAGTTACTTTTCGTATTTCTTCTAAATACTCTTTCACAACTTCAGAGTCGCGGTATTCTGATAAAAATTTCATAAGTATATATTTAATTAGTAGGGTCTATGCCATCTTTTAACTCTTCTACTTCTCCTAGCTGACGAAGATATTCGAAAGTTTCTTTCGCTTCTTTTTCATCCACAATACTAATGGCTACACCAACATGCACAAGTACGTAATCGTTTATTTTCGCTTCTGGAACCATACACAGATTTATCTCTTTGTTTATTCCACCAAAGGATACTTTGCCAAATCGAAAAGTTTCATCTAATTGATTGGTGATGGAAATAATTTTACCTGGAATTGCTAAACACATATTGTTCGGTTTTAAATTGATTTATAATGGTATGATAAGCTATTTGTCCGAAGGCAATGCACTCATCGTTTGCACTTAATTGTTTATGAAAATAGAGTTGATGAGTTTCTTTTAGCTCATCTATAATTAATTCTACTAATAATGCGTTTTGGAATACTCCGCCACTAAAGGCAATTTCACTTATATTTAATTCAATACTTATGTTTTTAATCATTTGTACTAATGAATAAAATACTTTATAGGAAATATCAGAAATTAGCATTCCTTGGTGTTTATCCTGAATGAGTTCGGTGAGCATGGTCTCATAATGGATGGTATGATCGAAATAGGGTAGCTTGTAAAAAGCTTTCGTTCTATTCTTACTTTGTGCAGCCAAACTTTCTAATAGCATTGCAGCTTCTCCTTCATAAGTACTTATACCAACAATATCCAATAAACAAGCTATAGCATCTAAAAACCTTCCCATGCTACTAGTCTGTAAGGGTTGTGAGTTAAGTTGTAACTGACAATAATATTTCCATTCTACTTCGTTGAAATGTTTTTTAATTTCATCTTGATGATGGGGTATTTTACTTAGTAAACTTAATGCGGAAATGCGTGGTTCTTTACTCATCTTATCTCCTAATAAATGAGGAAAATATTCTAGATGTGTAATTCGATTGATTTCAGAATTATGATAGAGCATAACTTCTCCACCCCATATTTGCTCATCATCACCAAATCCTGTTCCATCCCAAATAAAACCTAATATTGGTTTTTCTGTTTCTGTTTTATTGTTTTCTAATAACACAGATGCAAAGTGCGCTTTATGATGTTGTATTTTTATGAGATCTAGATCATTGTTTTGAGCAAACTCTTCACCATATTTAGATACTGCATAATTCGGGTGTTTATCAACCAACACAAGTTCTGCTTTATACTGTAATAGTGAAGAAATATGTTGAAGTGTATTTCTGAAACTTTCTTGTGATTCTAATGTACCTTGGTCGCCTAAAAACTGACTAACATATAAATGTTGATTAGTTGTTAGTGCAAAACTGCCTTTCAATTCGGCACCCATAGCCAATACATTGGTTCTGCTATTGCTTAACGGATTAGGGAAATAATTTGGCGCTAAACCTCTACTTCGTCTAAGTATAATTTGCTGATTGTTTTTTGTGAACTGAATCACACTATCATCTTGTGGAACTACAATATCTCTATCATAGGTAAGTACAAAATCTGCAACATGAAAGAGTTCAGCTAATGCTTCGGAATCTTTATATATTATTGGTGATCCACTAATGTTGGCACTTGTCGCTACTAATGGTTTGTTGATGCTACTAGATATGGAAAGGAGCAAGGCATTGGATGGTAACATGACTCCAAGCTTGTTTAACTTTGGTGCAATTAAATCTGTACATAAACCACTATCTGTTTTTGCTTTTAACTCACATAAAACTATTGGTGCTACGTTGCTTTCTAAAGCTTCAGATTCTTGTTGTGTTAGTTTAACATCTTTCTCAATGCTTTCAATACTTGGGTATAATATTGCAAAAGGTTTTGTCGGTCTATGTTTAAGTTGTCTTAGTCGACTAATAGTTTCCTTTTGAGTAGCATCACACATCAATAAATATCCTCCCGTACTTTTTACAGCAATTATTTTCCCTTCGTATAAATAGTTCTGTATTCTTTTTAAAATAACATCAGGTGAGCTACTTTGGCATTGATCTTTTGTTTGATATAAATGCATTGGAATAGCACAAATAGTGCAAGAGTCGGTTTGACTATAATATCTTCTATTGCTAGCATCGTTATATTCTTTTTGACAAGTAGGGCACATCGAATGTGCGTGCATTGTAGTGTTTACTCGATCATAAGGTAAGGCATTGATAATAGAATAGCGTGGACCACAATCACAACAACTGTTAAAGGCGTAGTGATATCGACTAGAATTAGCATCATTAAACTCAGATTTGCAAGTTTTACAAATTCCAATATCAGGTGTTAATAATAATGATGGAACATGATTCGATATGCTATTGCTAATTTGAAAATCTGCAAAAGGTAATGCTGATACTTCTTCAATACTATGTGATTGAATGATAGCATTAATTGGAGCTTGTTGAATTATTTTTGAATAAAAATCATTCGCTTGTTCTGAAGAGCAATACACATCAATACTAACACCAGCATTAGTATTACTAACATGGCCATTAATATCAAGAGATTGGGCTAATCGATAAATAAAAGGACGAAATCCAACACCTTGAACTAAACCACTAATTTGTATGTGATAGCTCAGATTCATGTGCAGGTACTTTAGATTTTAACCAT
>JBIINK010000114.1:0-2917 GCA_044337515.1 Sphingobacteriales bacterium
ACGATAAACATGTAGGTGTTGTACAATCTACATCAATCACATTATCATTTATACCAGATGTCATGCTAAGTTGATGAACCACTTTTATTTTTTGCTCTGCTGTTGTATCGCAACTTGTCCAACCTTTTGATAAATAATAAGAACTCGATTTTTGTAGATCAATTAATTGATCATTATAGGCAATTCCAACCAAAGTGGAGAGTAATGATTTTCCTGATGAAGCCCAATACCAAATACTGTCTTGAGTAAATGAACCGTAGTATTTCTCTATGGCAATTTTACCATTTACTAAAACAATAAAACCTTTTGAATTATTTTCTCCAACGAAATCTAATAAAGATGGGATACTATCACTGCACCAATTTAATTGTGCCGGAGTAATAGTATCCCATTGTTTTCCTGTTAAAGGAGGAAAATATCCTTGTGCTTTTACTTCTTGTGAAATTAAAATCGAAAATAGAAAAATGAAAAATAGTTTTATCTCATATCTCATGTCTCAATTCTAACATCTAGTTTACAAGGTAAACGCTCTTGAAATATTAAATCCTAAACGCATTCCGCCTTTAGCCCAATTGTCTGTAGTCTTAGTAACAAACTGATTTTCTGTAATGCCTAATGAGTTTGTTAAATGTACTTGAAATACGTGACCACCAGTTTCGATATCTAAACCAATTCCCATCGAATCATAGTATGTTTCTGAACGAGAGTATTTATTTACTCTTGCCATGTATTCAAATGTAACAGCTGTTCTTCTCGTAAATTTATATCGGCCTAATGCACCAACGGCATATGTATCATTTTGATCACTTATTTTATCTACTTGGTTATAGTGAACCATCGTAGGAGTGATTTGCACAGATAAGCGTTCTCCAAATTTTCTTGCAATCATAATTTGATGTGCAAAAGATAAACGAGAACTAAAATTGTTGAACTTATTAATTCCTTGTAATAGGGCAGAAGAGCCTTTCAAATTAGTATAGTACAAACTTGTAAACAAGGTTACACTAACTGGCATTGAATTGTTTTTGTTCTGACGAAGTAAACGATACTTCAAGTAGGAGTCATATGTTTTTTCGGTAGAGCTTCTTCCTAAACCGAATTGTAATCTACCTTCGTAGCTATACTCTAAACTCATACGAATACTTGCGCCACCATCTAATCCCCAGAGATTATAAGCACCAGAATTAAACGGTCCAAAACGATGGGCAATTCTAAAATCTAATGTTCTTTTCCCACCAACTTCAATGGTATGTTGGTTTACTAAACGTGTTCCTTTAAACGTTGCGGTTACAGGTTCTTTAACATTTGTTGGAGCCATCTCCATTAATAACTTCATTGGATCCGTCTCTTGAGCCTTTACATTACTTGTAAATCCTATCGCAAGTAAAAAAAATATATATTTTAATAATTTAAAATTCATCTCAATTTTTTAAATTCCTAATTCCTAATTCCTAATTCCTAATTGTATTAGTCAGCCATTCCTGTAGCCATCCATTTTTCGATTACTCCAACTTCACAATCACTTAGTTTACCACCATTTTTCGGCATCGCTTTTACACCAACATCATGTCTAATCGATTCAATGAATAATCCATCATTGATAGCTGTTTGTACAGAGGTTTTTGTATTTAATAATACATACCCTCCGGTACTAGTACTGCTTTGGTGACAAGTATTATCATTTATACCACAATATTGTGTCATGATAGGGAGTACTTTCGCAGTAAAACCAATTGCTCCAGCCGTATCAGTACAAGTTAATCCTAAACCAGGATTGATTTCTTCAAAGTTGTCGTAATAACAAGCACTCAATCCGCTTATTAGTACTAATCCAATTAAAATTGTTTTTTTCATTCTCAAAAAATTCTTAATTCTAAATTGTCAATTCCCTATCTGCCGACAGGCAAGCTAATTCCTAATTCTAAATTGTTAATTCCTAATTCCTAATTCCTAATTCCTAATTCTTAATTATTAAGCGCTCCTTGCTCAATCCAAATAAAAACCTTCTTTATTTGTTTATCAGTTAAAGGTCCCTTAGGTGGCATTTTTTTCTCGCCAAAATTGATAAGTAGAACCTGATAAAATGTTGATCCTTTTGCATCACCAGCTTTCACTCCACCTTCATTCATTACTTCGTTAAAAGTAGTTAAAGGAAATTCAGAATCCTTGTCGGTTCCATGGCAACCATTCATTGCACAATTACCAGAAATGATAGCTTGTATGTCGTCTTTAAAACTAATAGTAGGAGCTGTAGATAGATCAATATCGTTTTTACAAGAGTTTATTGAAATTGAAAAAATTGAAAGTAATAACAACCCTAGCGTAAATTTAATTTTAGTCATTGTCTTCTCCTGATTCGTTATTTTCTAATGTTTGAGTTGTATCTGTTGCTGCAGTTGTTCTTAATTCTGGTCTGCGAATTTGTCCGCCTGTTTTACCTACATTGAATAATAATATTAATGAAACAAAAGCTGCCAACCAAGTTAATCGGTTTGCCCATAACGATAAATTATGATCCTTAGAAAGTAATAGAATTGATATCAAAGCTAATACTCCAAGAATATCGGTTAATATAAAAGCAAGTTCTGCAGCTTCTTCATGTGCTTCTGCCATGCTTTCACTAGTACCAATAGAATTTTCAATACGCTCTTCAGCTTCTTCTCCTGTAAGGTATGCTGGAATGGTAGTAACTGATGCAGCAAGTAGAATGTATAAGCCTACAAGCTTTACTGTTTTTAAATGTCTTAATAATCCAATGCTTAATACTGCAAAGCCAGTTAATGATAAGATGATTGGAAAATGATTACTTAACAAATGAATGTAGTGTCCGTCTAACATGATTTTTAGTTTTTAATGATCTGTATTTAATACAATTTTAATAAATAACATTGACCATGCCTACGTCTTCAAAGCCTTT
>JBIINK010000023.1:0-34294 GCA_044337515.1 Sphingobacteriales bacterium
CTTTTATCGCTTCTGTATAGGTTTTTATAGTGTTATCACTATACCTCTTCGATCTTAAAAAAGATCTAAATTTTTCTATCAAATCTAATTGATGACTTTTGTTTTCTCCCTGCATAATCCCATTCACGTTTAGAATTGTAAATTATAAATTTTAAATTATAAATAAAAATGTGAAAATGCCTGCCTCGGCTAAAGACAAGGTGAAAATGTGCTGAGTCAATCAATGGTGTAAGCTTTAACGAGTAGAGCCCTCCGGGCTCAAGGCTCATGAGTGCAGGTTTGTCACCACGAGAACTGCGTTCTCTTCTGCCTCGTTTTAAAACGAGGCAGTTATAGAGTAATACACTTCGTGTAAATAATTGTTCAAATTGTTAAAATTGGCTAATTGTTCAAATTAACATTGGCACATTAAATAATTAGCACATTGATCTCATTATTCAAATTTGCTAATTGTTCAAATTAACAAATTAACATATTATCCCATTAACATATTAACATATTAGATTAAACCCCTCCGGGGTTTTGGGGGATCAGGGGTGCACTTTTGACTAGAGTGATATGGCTCCTACGGAGCCGAGCATCCAAGGGTCGAATTAACAAATTTGCTAATTGTTCAAATTAACATTGGCACATTAGCACATTAGCACATTGACCAATTGGCACATTGATCTAATTGTTCAAATTAACATATTAACATATTATCCCATTAACATATTAGATTAAACCCCTTCGGGGTTTTGGTGGGATCGGGTGCAATTTTGCTACTGATATACGACCCCGCTGGGGTCGAAAAAAAAATGGAGAAACGATTAATTTGCACATCTGCACATTTTCGCTCCCGATAGCTATCGGGATGCACATTGATCTCATTGTTCAAATTTAAATTGGCACATTAGCACATTGACCAATTGGCACATTGATCTAATTGTTCAAATTATCATATCAGCATATCAGCATACTAACTATTACCAAGAACCAGTTTCTTTCGGAGTATTTACAATTGCTTCTAATTCTGATTGTGAAATAAATTGAGCAGTGTATGTTCCACCAGCACTAATTACTTGACTGTAAAATGAACGCATGTGGTTTCTGCTGCCTTTGGTTAAGTTTTGATAAACAAATAGTATATCCTGGTTATCAATTTTTGTATTCCAATTTTTTAAATCGTAAATATCTAAATCCTCGATAGTCGCACCAACCTTAAACCCTTCTACTCTAGAAACACTACCTGCAGCAATTAACTGGCTGTATAACGCCTGTAAAGTAGTATCAGTAAACACTCCCACTGCATTAGTTCCTACGGGGTCTTTAATATTATATTTATTCAGTAAAGTTAAAATTGAGCTGGTATGAGTTTGCTCACTAGAAGCTATGTTGGTATACACATTTACACTCCATTTATTATTTAAAGTAACATAAACATCATGTGCTAATTTCTCCTCTTCTCGCATTAGTTTCAAACTCGATATTTCATCGTTTGTTAATGGTTCACTGGGGAAAGAATTGATCTGTGTATTGATATCATTACTAACAATACTGTTGTCTTTTTTACAACTCGAAAATACTGTCGCAATTACTATCGCGAAAAGTATTATTTGTGGAATTCTCTTTTTCATCTTATGAAGTATTAATTTATATCAAATTGACACATTTATTAATACTTTATAAGTGACCTTTGTTACAGATGGGTGGTGAATTGTGATCCCGATAGCTATCGGGAGTGTAGATGCGTAGATGAGTAAATGTGCAAATGCGCAGATGTGCAGATGACAATTAGCAAATTTGTCCCGTTTATACGGGATTGATCAATACAATAAATTTTCACGGTGTGCTCCGACGCGATTTATCGCGTTGATAGTATCGTTTGTAGTAGAAAGCAAAAGTCGAAGCGAGGATGCTTCGACGAACTGATTATCATCTGCACATCTGCGCATTAGCACATTAACCAATTGGCACATTAGCACATTAACCTATAGTTCTTTCTTCAAGAAGCGTCCCGTATAACTCTTCTTATCTTTTGCTAGTTCTTCTGGGGTTCCGGTGAAGATGATTTGTCCGCCGCCGGCGCCGCCTTCGGGGCCCATATCAATTACATGATCTGCAACTTTAATTACATCCATGTTGTGCTCAATGACTACAACAGTGTTTCCTCTGTTCACTAACTCATCTAACACCCCAAGTAAAATTCGGATGTCTTCGAAATGTAATCCGGTGGTAGGTTCATCAAGAATATAAATGGTTTTACCCGTATCTTTTTTAGAAAGCTCTGTTGCTAATTTCACGCGCTGTGCTTCACCGCCAGATAGGGTTACAGAAGATTGCCCAATAGTGATATACCCTAAGCCTACATCTTGTATCGTTTTAATTTTACGAAGGATGTGGGGCATGTTTTCAAAAAATGGAACAGCTTCCTCTATACTCATGTTCAATACATCGGCTATCGATTTTCCTCTGTATCGTACTTCTAATGTTTCTCTATTGTATCGCTTTCCATTACACGTTTCGCAAAGCACTTGTACATCGGGTAAGAAATTCATTTCAATTACTTTCATCCCCGCTCCTTCACACGTTTCACATCGCCCGCCTTTTACATTGAATGAAAAACGCCCTGGTTTGTACCCTCTAATTTTTGCTTCTGGTAATTGAACAAATAAATTCCGGATGTCAGAGAAAACACCTGTGTACGTTGCCGGATTAGAACGTGGTGTTCTTCCAATTGGCGTTTGGTCAATCTCAATAACTTTATCAACGTGCTCTAATCCTTTGATGGATTTGTACGCCAAAGGTTTTCTTTTCGAATGATAAATATGTTGATTTAAAATTGGGTAAAGTGTCTCGTTGATTAAAGTTGATTTACCACTTCCTGAAACTCCCGTAATGCAAATAAATTTCCCTAGTGGAATTTCAAGGTTTACATTTTGTAAATTATTTCCCGAAGCTTTTTCTAATTTCAATACTTCCCCATTTCCTTTTCTTCTTTTCTTCGGAATTTCAATTGCTCGTTCGCCGTTGATGTATTGTGCCGTAATGGTTTTTGATTTTAGAATTTCTGCTGGTGTTCCTTGTGCAACAATTTGTCCGCCGTGTACCCCTGCTGCCGGACCAACATCAATAACATGATCCGCTTCCATAATCATATCCTTATCATGCTCCACCACAAGAATAGAATTCCCTAAATCGCGTAGATTTTTTAAGGCGTGAATTAATTTTTCGTTATCGCGTTGATGTAATCCAATCGATGGCTCATCTAATATATACAGTACGTTCACGAGTTGTGAACCAATTTGTGTAGCTAAACGTATACGTTGTGCTTCGCCTCCCGAAAGTGATTTCGACACTCGGTCGAGGTTCAAATATTCTAAGCCAACATCCAATAAAAATCCGATGCGTGCTCTAATTTCTTTTAATATTTCTGATGCAATAATATTCTGACGATCGGTTAATCTTTTTTCTAAACCTGCGAACCATTTCGATAAGCTGTTTAAATCCATCGATGCTAAATCATAAATATGTTTACCATCAATTTTGAAATACATGGATTCTTTTTTCAAACGAGCACCATCACAAGTTGGACAAGTAACTTTTTGTACAAACTCTTCGATGTCGTGATCATCATCATCGGCTTTGCGATCATTTTGTTGATCTAAATATTTTATAATACCGTGGTAGGTTACATTATACGAAGCCATTTGTCCACCGTATTGCATTTGCACAGGGATAGGTTCTTCCGTACCGTATAAGATTGCTTGTATCGCTTCTTTAGGTAATTTCTCTAAAGGTGTTTGCATGCTAAATCCAATTGCCTTTCCAAGTGCTTTTAACATTTGGAAATTCCACGATTCGCGGTATTCACCAAGGGCTACAATACCTCCATTTGCAATGCTCAACTTTTTATTGGGCATCAATAATTTTTCATCTACTTCAAACACATAGCCTAATCCATCACACTGTTCGCAAGCACCGTAAGGCGAGTTAAATGAGAATGAATTTGGTTGAGGTTCATCATACGACAAACCGGTATCGGCACACATTAAAAACTTACTAAAATGCTGATCGGTTTTTGTATCGTGGTCGGATATTTTTATAATGCCTTTCGCTTGCTTCATTGCCGAGCGTACTGCATTTACTACACGTGTACGTTCTTTCTCGTTTACTACAATTCGATCAACAACAATTTCAATGTCGTGAATCTTATAACGATCTACTTGCATTTTCGGTACTAACTCCATCACTTCGCTATCCACACGCACTTTTAAGTAACCTTGTTTGCGTATCTGTTCAAAGAGTTCGCGATAATGTCCTTTTCTTCCTTTAACAATCGGTGCTAAAACAGAAATAGTTTTGTCTTTATAATTCTTAATTATGGTATCGATAATTTGATCTTCACTCATTTTAATCATGAGCTTACCAGTATTGTACGAATACGCTTCAGCAACACGCGCATAAAACAAACGTAGAAAATCATAAATCTCGGTAATGGTACCCACGGTACTTCGAGGATTTTTACTGGTGGTTTTTTGTTCGATGGCAATCACTGGACTTAATCCATCAATTTTATCTACATCGGGGCGTTCTAGTCCGCCGAGGAACTGGCGAGAGTACGCGTTAAAGGTTTCCATGTAGCGACGTTGACCTTCGGCATAAATGGTATCGAAAGCCAATGAAGATTTACCGCTACCACTTAGCCCGGTAATAACGACTAACTGATTGCGGGGAAACTTAACATCAATATTTTTTAAATTATGTACTCTGGCACCGTAAACTTCAAGTTGAGAATGGTCTTTCGGCAGTTCTGGCTTTTTCTTCATATCCTATAACAAATTAACAAAAAAAATCCTCTAGAGTTTCTATCTCAAGAGGATTGTGAAGAAAAAAAATATTTTGATTAATGTCCTTCAAACGGGCTCTTATCTAAAGCACCAGCTTTCGGGATTTGTATGTAATACGGTTTACTTTCTTTATTCTCTAAATAGGCTTCACGTAACCAAGGGTTAAAAGTTTTTACAATCTTATAATTCACTTTTAAACGCATTGCAAACAATGCAATATCCGAAATAGCAGTATCAACTTTAACGGAGTATGTAGGTATTTGAGGATACATATCTTTTTTACGAACACGGTAGCCATATTCATCAGGGTTTTCCATGATTTCTTTCATGGCTACAATTCTAAAGATGTACCTCGAAGTTTCTTGGTTAAGCACTAAATCGTAATAATTGCTGGTTCGTTGACGAGCAATTTGTGTACGCACACCTGTAAGTCCCATGTTATATGCAGCTGCCACTAGAGTCCAATTCCCTAACTGACGGTATAATTTATTGAAATAATCGCAAGCCGCTTGGGTCGATTTTTCTACATGGTAGCGTTCGTCAACCTGTGCATTAACTTCTAAGCCATATTCTTTCGCTGTGTTCTCCATGAATTGCCAAAAGCCAACAGCGCCAGCTGGTGAGGTTAGATTAAGGAAACCCGTTTCGATGACGGGAATATACTTGAAGTCTTCAGGAATACCATTTCGCTTTAAAATAGGATCAATAACGGGGAACCAACGGTTAGCTCGCTTGTGAACTAAAATGGTTTGCGTTTGCCAATAGGTATTTATTAGCAATTCACGATCCATACGCTCATACACTTCAGCATCATATAAAGGCATCGTTTCATCTGCGAAGCATAGGTTTTTTGGAACCTCTAACGCATAGATTTGGTATTTCGATTTAAAGAGTTGTCTGTACTCATCGTCGCCAAGGCGAGTCGCAAAAGTAAACAACTGAAATAGTATTGTCAGGATCATCAATAAAGCGAAGCTTAATATCACTTTACTGTACTTAATGATTTGTTTCATAAATTCTCCTTTCGTTTAGTTAATTGAATTGTATTGTCAAATCTGCCGCAAAAGTACTCATTATTAAGGTGTTTTAGAATAGATGCCTAATTCGAGTAAGAATATTGGTAGGTTTTGAGTGCTGAAATTGCCTCAAAAAGTTAGTTTAAACGCAGTATGGGTACAAAAATGGAAATGCTAAAAAAATTTGCTTTTTTTTCCATATTGGTGGAGAAAAAGGGTTTTTAAGCGTATTTTTGCAGAATGGCATACATTAAAAAAGATCGTCGAGACGATGAACAGAGACCCCGAGGTGACCGCAAAACTGCAGGTGCACCCAGAGGCGACAAGCCGGAAAGAAGATCCTCTTCTTCCGATAGAGGCGATAAAAAACCTTATGGCGACAGACCAGAAAGAAGAGATTCTAAACCTGCTGGAGACCGCAAACCTTACGGAGATAGACCTGAAAGAAGAACATCTTCGGACAGACCTGAACGCAAACCTTACGGAGACAGACCTACTTCGGACCGTGGAGAACGTAAACCTTACGGTGACAGACCTGAACGAAGAACATCTTCAGACAGACCTACTTCGGACCGTGGAGAACGTAAACCTTACGGTGACAGACCTGAACGAAGAACATCTTCAGACAGACCTGAACGCCCTTCGGCTCCGCTCAGGGACCGAGGCGATAAAAAACCTTATGGTGAAAGAGGTGAAAGAAAACCTTACGGAGATAGACCTACATCGGACCGTGGAGAACGCAAACCTTACGGAGACAGACCAAAACCTAATGAGCGTGGATCATCTTATTCTACTAGACCAGTAAGATCAAGCGATGAGAACCGCGATGGAAATCGTGAAGTACAACGTGATGGATATAAACCAAGAAGCAAAAGTTTTGACACTAAACCAGAACGTAGTCGCCCGGAACGCAAAACAAAATCAGATAAAATAACTCCGCATAAACCAGGAGCCTTTGATAAGTTTGATAAGCGATATGCAAAACCAAACATCAAAGAAGAAATAAAGAAAGAGCGTAAAGAAAGCAGAGAACGTAAAGTAGAAAATTACGAACGAGCAAGAACTGAACGTAATGCAGAACGTAGTCCATCAACACCATCAAGGGAGAACAGTGAAGGCACAGAACGTAGAGAGCGAGTAGTTAGAGCACCGAGAGAGCGTGAAGAAAAAGTTGAATCGACAGAAAGCCACGAAGGATACGACAGAAAGAAAACTGCACCAAATGAAGAGATTCGTTTGAACAGATTTATTGCAAACTCTGGTGTATGTTCGAGAAGAAAGGCAGATGAACTTATTGAGAAAGGTGAGATAACGATTAATGGAGAAGTAGTTCGTGAATTAGGATATAAAGTTAAATACACAGATAGTATTAAGTACGAAGGTAAACTCTTAAAGCCGGGAAAGCTCGTATACGTTCTACTAAATAAGCCAAAAGATTACATCACAACCATGGATGATCCGATGGAGCGTAGAACGGTAATTGAACTTACTGCGAAAGCAACAAGCGAAAGAATTTTTCCAGTAGGTCGATTAGATAGAAATACAACAGGATTATTATTATTAACGAACGATGGTGACTTAGCTGATAAGTTAGCACATCCTCGTAATCAAGTAAAGAAAGTTTACGAAGTGGAGCTGGACAAAGCCTTAACAACAAGCGATTTTGAGATCATTAAAAATGGTGTTGAGCTTGAAGACGGACCAGCAAAGCCAGATCAAATCAGTTTCTTAGAAGGAAAGTCTAAAAAATTCTTAGGCATAGAAATTCATATCGGGAGAAACAGAATTGTTCGTCGTATTTTCGAATCATTAGGGTATGAAGTTGTACGATTAGACCGTGTTATATACGCTGGTCTATCGAAGAAAGACTTACCACGAGGACGTCACAGAATGTTGACGAAGGAAGAGATTATTTATTTGAAGCACCTTAATAAGTACTAGTAATGAGTAGTGGGTAATGGGTAGTGAGAAAACTAATCACTTAACTCATTACCCACTAAACAATACCCACTACTTAAAACATGAAAGCAAAAATCATCCGCATCATAACCAAAACCCTACTCTACTTCTTCGCCATAAGTATTGGGTTAACTATTATCTATCGTTTTGTGCCACCACCTATTACATTTTTAATGGTGCAACGTATGGTGGAGCAAAAGTTGGATGGTGATAAGGTGAAATTAAAAAAGGATTGGGTGTCTATTGAGCACATTTCTCCATTTATGCAAAGGGCTGCCATAGCTTCAGAAGATGGGCATTTTATGGACCATCATGGTTTTGATATTGAGGCGATGCAAAAAGCTTATAATCATAATCAGAAAAGCAAAAAAACAAAAGGCGGTTCAACGATTTCGCAACAAGTTGCTAAAAACATTTTTCTTTGGCCACAGCGCTCTTATTTTAGAAAAGGGCTAGAAGCCTATTTTACCATATTAATTGAAACCATTTGGAGTAAAAAGAGGATCATGGAAGTGTACCTTAATTGCATTGAGATGGGCGATGGTGTTTATGGTATCGAAGCTGCTGCACAACACTATTTCAATAAGTCCGCTGGCAATCTAAGTAAACGTGAATCTGCAGCAATCGCAGCGATACTCCCTAACCCTATTAAATGGTCGGCGTCTAAGCCGAATGCCTATATCCAAAAAAGGCAGTATCGAATACTAAAAGCGATGCGTTACGTGGGTAAACCACAGTGGTAAAAGTACTAATTCGAGTAGCACAGTTTAAGCTAATTATCTTTCTATTTGTATACGGCTAAATGCTAAGAATATTAAGCATTTAACGATTCAATTCTAATCATAATGCTCAAGGAATACGCTATTTTTCGAAATTTTATTCTATGCCTCTTTCTAGTATTTTCGTTCATCGATAATAGTCATGCTACCACTAACCAATACCGAAAATATAATATTTCAAACGGCCTAACAGACAACCATATTACAGACCAATTAATTGATAAAAACAATTACCTGTGGGTAGCAACGGAGAAAGGCCTCCAAAAATTTGATGGTTACAATTATATTTATTTCACATTCGAGAATACCAAAATTCCAGATAACCATTTAGTTTCAATTACCCAAAACAAGTCTACCATATTTGCTGCTAGTAAAAATTTTATTTCTGCCATTGATAATAAATCAAGTGTTTCGAGAACAATTATAAAATTAAGCAGTAAAATTTCAAAAATATATTACACCTCAAATAATATTTTAGTTGTATTTGCAGAGAATGGTGAAGTGTACTTATTTGATAAGTATTATAAGCTTATTAAGAAATTAAATTACGAGCAAGCGGTTGTTGATAAATTGGAAGAGTTTAATGGGAGCCTTTATTTTAATGAATTAAAAGGATATATATGGAAAATCGATTTAATGAGCTTTCAGATATCAAATCTGCAAAATATTGAGGTTGCCTATAAAGGATCAGAATTAAAAAATATTAAACATTTAGGGTTGTTATTTACCAATAGCCAAGGGATGTTTAAATACAACATATCTACGAATAAATTTGAAATACTTGGCACACAATTCAAAAGAGTGAATTGCATAACACAAGTAAATGACTCCATCATTTGCTTACTCTATAATCATTTCAATATCAAATTTTACGATTTCAGAAGTAATTCATTTTTAGATTATGAATTTACTGCACCGGATAATTCATATGTGGAAGAAATTAACATTCTAAATGGAAATGTAATCTTAGGGACAAATCAGGGTATTATTGCATTTCAATTTAATTCAAAATCATTTGAGCAAATAAGTATAGAAAATATTGGAAATGTTGTACCAAGAGCCATTATTCATTCAAAAACTGGAGAACTATTTTTAATTAATAATAATAATATTTCATTGATCAAAAAAGGAGAAACAACTCCTAGTAGAATTTACAATAATAACTATAACTTCTATTCTGCAGTAGAAGCTGGAAACGATATTTACATTGGAACTGAAGGTACTGGATTAAAAAAAATATCGACCACTACATACCAAGTAAGTGATGTGACTTTACTTAAACAATTTTCGGATAGAAGACATATTGTTTCCTTAGCCAAATTTGATAATCAGAAATTACTTTTAGGCTGTGCTCCTGGTTTATTCGTATATGATATTATTTCTGGAAAATTAACACCCTTGATAATATACACAAGTGGGAAGGACTTATATAAGTTGAATTATGGATACAATTTATTCGACTTAACCTACAGACATATTGTGGTTATAAAAGATGAGATCTGGATGTCGAGCAATAAAGGTATCGTTATATTAAATAAGGATTTATCATTCAAGGAAATAATTAATAAGTCGAGTGGCCCAAGCTATACAAATTTAATTTGCGACACTATAAACTATATTTATCAGCATAATAAAAACGAGTTTTGGATAGCAACGGATAACGGCTTTCAGAGATTCAATAACAAAACAAAATCATTTTCTTCTGCCATTCGAAGTAGCGCACTTCGGATTAATACTAAAGTCATTGCTATAATACCAGATAATGAAGGGCGTTTATGGATGCCATCCTATAATGGGGTATTACTTTATAATCCGAAAAATAAAATATTAACTAATTACCGACAGCATGATGGATTGGTAAATGATGAATATAACTTTGCATCATATTGTAAGTTAAATGATGGTAATATTGTTCTAGGTGGTATCAATGGATATCAATTAATTAAGCCTAATAATATTAATCAGGATAATAAAAAGATAACAATTAAAATTACAGATATCGTTAAGCTGGAAGATGATAATACATTTATGAGCTTAAATAACAAAAACTTAATAGAGCTAGATTTGGAAGATGATTTCATTCAAGTTCGTTTAACCACTAATGAATATGCCCATAACGAAAGCTTATCCTATTATTATCGAGTAGATGAAAATGCGAATTGGATTAGTACCAATAAAATCCCAATTATAAACCTTTCCTATTTGCCAAGAGGAACAGAATACATCTATGTGAAAGTAATTAATGATGACGATATTAATTCACAAAGCACCATCAAAATACCTGTAATTATTAAAACAAAAATTTACAAAGAATGGTGGTTTATACCATCGATATTATTTGCATTTATTACTCTACTTTTACTAGTGCTGATTCAAACCAATCGAGTAAGAAATATTAAAGCGAAGAAAGTAGACATGTTAAAGTCAGAAGAAATACTATTGCAAAACTTGGGAAAACAAAAAGAACTCAATTCACTAAAGACCAAATTTATTCGACTAGTATCTCACGAGTATAGAACTCCATTAACAGGTATAGCTACGAGTTTAGATTTAATGGACATGCTTTTAGCGAATAGTACTTCTGATGCTACAATTGTCAAAGAGAAAAGACACATGAAAAACATTCGACTACAAGTAGATCGTATGTCGAAATTAATTAAAGGTGTTCAGAGTTTGAATCGTATGGAGGATTTTATTGCGAAGATGAACATGGAAGAAGGAGATATAGCAGCTTACGTTAAATACCATATAGAATTGCTTGTCCCGAATGATTTCACATTTAAATTTCATAGTAATAGTGAAACCATTTTAACCACATTCGACAAAGATATCATGTTGCAAATTATCTCCAATATTGTATCGAATTCGGTAAAATATAGCTTCAAAGAGCGCAAAGAACTCATAGTGAATTGTGAAATTCTTTCAGACAATACCTATACCATCGTCATACAAGATTTTGGTGTTGGTATTCCAGAGAAAGATTTACCCTTAGTGTTCGATACGTTTTATAGAAGCCAGGCTATTGAAAATATCCAAGGAATTGGGTTAGGTTTATCCATCACGAAACAACTTATCGAACAAATGAATGGAACAATAGAAATCCACAGTATACTTGACTATGGCACTACCGTATCCATTAAGTTTCCAATAAGTGAGGCCTAATTATTGACAACTATTTTTTCTTTATAAATTCCATTATTTGTTATAGCAACGAGTATGTAAAGTCCGTTTTGAATTTCAGTAATATCAATTGAATTTGAGCTAAGAGATTTTATTTTTCTACCATTTAAATCTAATAGTTCTAGTTTATATAATTTGTTTTCAGGATTTATTTTAATTGATAAAATATCATTCACCACTGAATAAGAGAATTCATTTTTTTGCTTTATTAAATTTGTTGATGAGATTAAACTTCTGAATTCATAAACTGTTCCAGAAGGAGGTAATCCATAAAATTTAGCAAACTCCGAATGCTGTAAGCTATGATTGGCAGGAGTACCAGAAAGCATGGTGTACATATCTACACTATTGGTTTGAATTTCAATTCCAATTTGAGCTGTATCGATAACAGAAATTGAATCAAAATTTGCAACATAACTTGGCCCATATCGGTACTGCACTTTCTGACTATTTTCAAACAGCCAAATTTGTAAATTCAAAGAATCGTTAATACTTCCGAATTCGAAACCGGCATTCTTCCATTGAATTTTTAAAACACGTTCTCCTCCTATAGTTTCATATTTATAAGAAATTGGAGAAATCCCTTTGGGCAAATTTAACTTCCATGCCCTATCTATTAAATTTAAACTGAAATACGGAATCAACCATAAATATCCACCTTCAGGATCAAATGGTGTTGCTAACGTTCCATAACCATGTGCTTGAATATTTAAATGATTGCCTTGCAGAGAATCAAAAGAAATTTGATACGGAATTTTAATATCAAAAGAAAACAACTCTCCCCATTTAAAATTCTCAAACTGTATAGTATCATTATTTAGATATTGGTATGGCTCATTAAATTGATGGAATGTTGCTACTTGAGCTTGATTACTTTTACTAATGAATAAAAATAAAAAACATGTATAAATAAACTTCATATGAATCAAGATTAAAATGGGAGGCAAAAAAATACCTCCCAAAATTAAATTTAAAATTAATAATATATATTTTCAGTAACTTTTATCCTATCTCTTCTGGCGGTATGGTTAGAATGTAAACCTATTACATCAATACCTGTAACAGTTGGATTATAAGGATCCCACCAATACCAATCAATAATTTCTATTCTTTTACCATCTGCTGATTGAGAGATTCCTGCACTTTTGGTTCCGTTAGAAAATGGGGTATTCGAAACTACGAAAGTGCAAGATGAAGATAGCGTTAAAGGTTGAGCCCATTCACTCAGCCATCTTGATGTGCCCTTCTTATTCTCAAACTTAGATGACGTATAAAACTCTGTATAGTATGGTACTGAATAAAGCGAAAATGTAGCAACTAATTTATATGTTTCTCCTTTAGAACTAAATGTTGATGCCTGTGTAAACCTAATGTTATAACCACCATTTACTGCCTTTACATCATTAAGTGGAGTTGACTTACCAAAAAGTTTTATGATACTTACACCTGTAGGTAATTCTTGATTATTGATGTTTACAACATTATAAAAATTTGCAACATTGTTTAGCAAAGAAACATCTCCAGTGTTGATTTTGAAAATATTGTTCTTGGCAACTCTATAAATCGTATCTTTTATTTGATAGATTCCATATTTATTTAGCATAGCAGATAATACTTTAGGAGCGTAACAACTCGAGTCTATATTATTCGGCATATCTGAACTACTTGTATTATAAAATTCCCTTAGTGAATAAAAGCCTAAAGATTTATCATTTAAATCTAATAAGGAATCTGCATTAAGACTAGTGTCAGAAAATAACACATGCAAGTCATTTGCATATTCTTGAAATTCAGAAACTGAATTAAAATGCAACCAATTTCCCCAACTAGAATTTTCTGTTATCAAAATGTCAGCATTCTGAATTTCTGTAAGTGATGAACTTGGTGAAGGAGCTATTTCTTTGTTACAAGAAATAATGACAATAGAAGACAAACTGATTAAGGTTAATAGTTGCCTGAGAGAGCGATTCTTTTTCATAATAAATTTGTTTTTAGTTTATAATATTGATATTTATTATTATTTCAAACAAACATATTTCAATAAAACAATAATTACAAATTAATATTTACAAAATACTTGTTACACAGAATTATATTCATAAAGTATTCCTGGCGTGAACATAAAAAAAGCCCCTAGATTGCTCAAGGGGCTTTTCAAAAATTTTATTCTACTAAATTATTCAGATACTACTTCAAAAGGAACTTGAATTTTCACTTCTTTGTGTAAGTTCACGTTCGCGATGTAGCTTCCTAAGAATTTAACATCAGTTTCAAAAGTGATGCGTTTACGATCTACTTCGAATCCTAATTTTTTCAATGCTTCTGCAAATTGAATAGTATTTACAGCACCGAAGATCTTACCAGTTTCACCTGCTTTAGCACCAATAGATACTGAAACATTTTGTAAACCTGAAGCAATTGTATCAGCATCGCTTTTAATACGATCTTGTTTGAATTGCGCTTGGCGGATATTTTCGGCTAATATTTTGCGGTTAGATTCTGTAGCTAGTACAGCATAACCTTTTGGGATAAGGTAGTTACGTCCGTAACCATCTTTTACTCTAACGACATCGTCTTTGTAACCCAAACTCTTGATATCTTGTTTTAATATAACTTCCATTTCGTATCTCCTCCTTATTTCAATGAATCTGCAACATAAGGTAAAACACCGATATGACGAGCACGTTTCACAGCTTGAGCAACTTTACGTTGGTATTTCAATGATGTACCAGTTAAACGACGTGGTAAAATTTTACCTTGATCGTTAATGAACTTCAATAAGAAGTTAGCGTCTTTATAATCGATGTATTTGATACCGTTCTTCTTAAAACGGCAATACTTTTTACGTGTGTCCTCCACCTTGGGAGCTGTTACGTAGCTAATGTTATCTTTTGCCATCTTAGTTTGCCTCCTCTACTACTTTTACTCTTTTTGGAAGTGGAGCTAATTGCCCGTTACGCTTACGATCATTGTATGCAATTGCATGCTTGTCTAAAGCCACGGTTAAGAAACGCATGATTCTCTCATCACGTTTATACTCAACTTCTAACTTGTTAATTAATGCACCGTCAGCTTTAAACTCCGTCAAATGATAGAAACCCGTAGATTTCTTTTGAATAGGGTAAGCTAGTTTTTTCAGACCCCAATTGTCTTCTGCGACAATTTCGGCACCGTTATCAGTTAACGTTTTCTTGAATTTGGCAATCACCTCTTTCAATTGTTCGTCTGATAACAAAGGGGTCACAACGATTAACGTTTCGTAATTTTTCATTGTGTTACTTTGCTTTTAAATTTTTTAATTGTTTGATTTTCCGCTTTTAACGGGCTGCAAATATAGATATTTTTTCGGTTACAACCAAAAAAATATCGTAGCGGGTATCGGGTAATGGGTATCGAGTAGTGGGTAGTGGGTATTGAGTAGTATGCAAGGGGGTAAAATCCTTTTTATCAATATTTTAAATAAAATACAACTTAACACAATAGATAGAAAATGACTAGATTAACTCGATAACCGATACCCGTTACACTCTCACTACTCATTACTCACTACTCATTACTCATTACCAAGTAATAAACGCATGTAGTCACAAAATTCCTCAAAAACGGTACATTTCGTACAATTGGGAGTTGTAAACGTGGTTCTAAATTGAATTTATAGCGATAAATGGGGTTAATCAGGTAATGATTTTTATGAATGATTTGGAAACCAGTGTTTTTGCATATGCGTTCGAAACGCTCTATGCTGATTCCTGTATCTTTAATTTCAAGGAGCTCTTTTACAGCAGCTTCCGACTCTCCAGCAGATTTTAAGATCCACTTATACAAGCCAGCAGGTAGTAAATGATAGTAAGGCAACTTACTCAACCATTTGTTTTTACAAATTTGCTGATGACCGCCGAATGGCATATACCAAGGTGGAAATCCGAAGAAAATAACACCTCCTTTGGCTAAGTATTTTTTTAGTTGAGCAATAATTTTCTCTTGTTCAGGAATATGTTCAATAGAGTCTTTCAGAATAATAACATCGAATTGGTTAGCAAAGTCCTTCTCGAAATCTACATCGTAGATATTTTTGGCAATAAAGCGAGCCAAACCCTTATCTACATATTCTTGCATGTATTTCTCCGCCTTCTCTACGCGTGATGGTTCTAAATCAACTCCAACAACATTACAACCTAATTCCGTAAATGCTTTTAATACACCACCTTCCCCACAGCCAATTTCCATAACGCGAGTTGACGCATCAATTGCCTTGCGCTCAGCAATAAAAGGCAATACGTAATTCTTAGAATTTTCGAATTGTTGGTTGAAATATACGTCCCAATCGGTGTGAAAGTCGAATGCCATTTCTTGAGTAATGTGTAGTGAGTAATGTGTAGTGAGTTTAAAAAACAATAATAGAAAAAAAATCTCGATACTCGATACTCGATACTAATCCTAAAAAATCTCATTACCCAATACCCATTACTCAATACTATTTATTATTTTAGCGCCGTGGAGAATTTCATTGTTTCGGCTCGTAAATACCGTCCGGCTGCTTTTAATACAGTAGTTGGGCAATCGCATATTACCAATACCTTAAAGAATGCCATTAAGAATAATCACTTGGCTCAGGCCTTTTTATTCTGTGGACCAAGAGGTGTAGGTAAAACAACGTGTGCTCGTATTTTAGCTAAAACTATTAACTGTACTAATCCCACTCCAGAAATGGAAGCCTGCGATCAATGCGATTCGTGTGTGTCTTTTAAAAATGGAACTTCATTAAACATTCACGAGCTTGATGCTGCATCGAATAACTCGGTAGATGATATTCGTAGTTTAGTAGAACAGGTTCGCTTTGCTCCTCCTTCAGGGAAATATAAGATCTATATTATTGATGAGGTTCATATGCTTACCACGAGTGCTTTCAATGCATTCTTAAAAACCTTAGAAGAACCTCCTGCATATGCTATTTTTATTTTAGCAACAACAGAGAAACATAAAATTATTCCAACAATACTATCTCGTTGTCAGATTTTCGATTTTAATAGAATACAAGTTGAAGATATTGCTCACCACTTGAATTTTATTTCGAAGAGTGAAAAAATAGAATCGGATCCAGAAGCCTTGCACGTTATCGCCCAAAAGGCTGACGGTGCTTTGCGTGATGCACTTTCTATATTTGACCAACTAGTATCTTTTGCCGGTCAGCATTTAACGTACCAAAATGTAATTGATAATTTAAACATACTCGATTACGATTATTACTTTAAGTTAACGGATGCTATTTTAAATCAAAGCATGAAAGATATGCTTTTGATATTCGATGAAATTTTACAAAATGGATTTGATGGTAACAATTGCATTAACGGACTAAGCGAGCATTTTAGAAATTTATTGGTTTGTAAAGATGCAGCAACAGTTCAATTACTAAAGGTAAGCGATCAAGTAAAGCAACGCTACTTAGACCAATCGAAACTTTGTAGTGCTTCCTTATTACTCTCAGCGTTAAACATCGCTAACCAATGCGACATCTACTATAAGCAAAGTAAAAACCAACGATTACATGTGGAGCTCGCCTTTATGAAGATGTGCCACATCACATCGGCATTAAATCTTGCTCAACTTCCTGACGATTCGCAGGCGGTAAAAAAAAAATGAGTAATGAACCGGCTGTAGTTACACCCGAGAAAACAATAGCTGCTCCCATTTCACCACCACCCGTTGTAAGCACACTATTACCTAGTAACGGAACTCCATTAAAAACAAGTAATTCTCCAGCAAAAAACCCTGGTATAAAATTACCAAGTATTGCCGATATTAAATCCGGAAAATTCGAACTTAAGAAAGAAGAAAAGAAGGATGAAGAAATATTGCCAACTAACGAATTTTCGTATGGCGATTTTAAACATTATTGGGATGAAGCTATTGCTCAAGTAGCCGCTAAAAACCAAACCTCAACAAATGTAATGATCTCCCATCTTCAACCCGAATTAAAAGAAGATAAGATACATTTGGTCTTTAATAACAAAGTTCAATTAGAACTTTTCCAATCGGAGAAGCCTTTTATTGCAGGTTATTTGAGAGATAAACTACAAAACTATGATATCGATTTCGTTATTGAGATGAATTCAATAGAACTCGACACTACACCTTATACTAATTCCGAAAAGTTCAAAGCCATGACGGCTAAAAACGCAAATCTACAGACTTTGAGAGATGTGTTGGGACTGGACATTAACTAATGTGCTAATTAGTTAATGTGCTAATGTGCCAATGGAATTTGGACACTGGACAATAGACATTGGACACCAGACAAAAAATCAATGTACTAATGAGTCATAGGCCCTTCGGGCCCAATAATTAACATATTAACTCATTAACATTTTAACATATTAATTATTACCTTTGCTTCAATTTTAACAAGCATTATGAACAAGATAAAAGTAGCAAATCCAGTAGTGGAACTGGATGGTGATGAAATGACAAGAATCATTTGGAAATTCATTAAAGACAAATTAATCCTTCCGTACTTAGAGATCGATATTAAATATTACGATTTAGGAATAGAATATCGTGACGAAACGAATGACCAAGTAACGATTGATGCGGCAGAAGCCATCAAAAAATATAATGTTGGTATTAAATGTGCAACCATCACTCCTGATGAGGCACGTGTAAAAGAATTCAACTTAAAACAAATGTGGAGGTCGCCAAATGGAACCATCCGTAACATCTTAGATGGTACTGTATTCCGCGAGCCGATTGTAATGAACAATGTTCCTCGTTTAGTGCCGAACTGGACAGCTCCAATTTGCATTGGTCGCCACGCTTTCGGAGATCAATACCGTGCAACAGATTTCGTGACTAAAGGAAAAGGTAAATTAACAATCAAATTTGAAGGTGAAGATGGAACTGTAATCGAACATGAAGTATTTAACTTCAAAGGAGATGGCGTTGCATTATCAATGTACAATACTGACGAATCAATCATGGGCTTTGCTCGTGCTTGTTTCAACCAAGCGATAATGAAAGGTTGGCCTTTATATTTATCAACTAAAAACACCATTTTGAAAAAGTACGATGGTCGCTTTAAAGATATTTTCGAAGAGATTTATCAGAATGAATTCAAAGCAAAAATGGATGCTGCTGGTATTACTTACGAGCATCGTTTAATTGACGATATGGTTGCTTCAGCATTAAAATGGAATGGTAATTTCGTTTGGGCTTGTAAAAACTATGATGGCGACGTTCAGTCGGATACTGTTGCTCAAGGTTTTGGTTCTTTAGGTTTAATGACATCAGCATTAATTACTCCTGATGGAAACACCATGGAAGCAGAAGCTGCACACGGTACCGTTACTCGTCACTATAGAGATCACCAAAATGGTAAGCCAACTTCTACGAATCCAATTGCATCTATTTTTGCATGGACTCAAGGTTTAGCTTTCCGTGGACAATTAGATAACAATAATGAACTTGTGAAATTTGCTAAAACATTAGAGCAAGTTTGTATCGATGTTGTACAATCTGGTAAAATGACAAAAGACTTAGCAGTTTGTATCCACGGTAATAAAGTTAACCATGGCGAACACTATTTATATACTGAAGAATTTTTAGACGAGATTGATTCGGCATTGAAAGCTGCTTTGTAATATGCTAATTTGCTAGTATGCTGATATGCTAATTTAATATGTTAATAGGATAATTTGTTAATATGTTAATCCCGTATGATACGGGACAAGTTATGTTAATAGGATAATACTTGTGCTGAGCGGCGGTCACTGAGCGGAGCCGAAGTGAGCCGAAGCATGTTAATGAGAAAAAGCGTGATTGTTGTTAAAACATCACGCTTTTTTTTATTGTATCAAAAAGGTGTATAATGTTTTTTAGGTGCTACTCCAACAGAAATATTACTTGAACTAATTTTAATTTCAGCAGTAAACACTTATCTTGATTTGCATTCAAAACAATACCAATGAAAAAAATAGTTCTATTTTTATTTTATACTTCATTCATAATTATTTTGGGAGTGGATGGGAATGCACAGCAGAAACGTTCTGTGTTGTTTTTAGGGAATAGTTATACTGCTGTAAATAATTTGCCTCAGCTAATACACGATGTATCGCTATCTGCTGGAGACACATTAATTTTTGACAGTAATACTCCAGGTGGATATCGATTAGCAAATCACTTTAACGATTTAACAAGTAAAGCTAAGATTACGGCAGGTGGTTGGGACTATGTTGTTTTACAGGGGCAAAGTCAGGAACCCATAACCAATACCAGTAATTTTGTAGGTTCAGGAATCGATTTATATCATTTCATTAAGCAGTATAATTCTTGTGCAACTCCAATAACTTACATGACTTGGGGCCGAAAAAATGGTGATGCATCGAACTGTGCACTTTACCCAGAAATGTGCACCTACCAAGGGATGGATAGTGCTTTGAAAAGTAAATATCTATACCTCACTAATAATTTAAATGGCGAGGTTTCACCAGTTTCAGTTGTTTGGAATTATATTCGAAAAAACTACCCTTCTATTGAATTATATGATGCCGACGAAAGTCACCCTTCTGCTGCTGGATCTTATGCTGCTGCTTGTTGTTTTTATGTAAGTATCTTTAAAAAAGATCCTACTTTAATTACATTCGATTTTGGTTTAAGTTCTACTACTGCTTCAACGATAAGAAATGCAGTGAAGTTGCAAGTGTTTAACACCCTAAATTTGTGGAATTTCAAAAAACTACCGGCTTCAAATTTTAAGTATTATATGGGGAAAGGAAATAACGAAGTTTATTTCACACCAACTACTTCTTATATTCAGCAATCCTATTTGTGGGACTTTGGCGATGGGACCAATTCAACATTAGCGTACCCTTCGCATACGTATGCAACTAATGGTAACTATACTGTAACGCTTACTACATCAAAATGCGATTTGCAAGGAATGTACACCAGCATAAATGATACTACTTTGCAATTTTGTAATCACACACCTAGTATTTACACTAAGAATAATTGGGTGTGCGAGTATGATACCTTATGGACACAACCTGCGGATTCTTATCAATGGTTGTATTATGGAGACCTTATTCCAGAAACAAAACAATATTTAGCAAATTATAATAAATATGGCCAATTTGGACTTGCTGTAATTTCTACTATTAATGGTTGTTCTGAATTGTCACAACAATTTACAGAATCGGCAGAATGGTCGGGTTATTATTTTGATGGTATTGGTAACCCTTGCTTAGGCGACACTGTTGCTTTTGCGGTATTGCATATAAACGGATTTTTATCAGGGAATGAAAATATTCTATGGTATAGAAACGATACTTTATTAACCGCTATGATTAATGAAGACACTTTATTAATTACTCGCAATGGTAAATATGAATGTAAGGTCTCCAATCCCATTACTAATTGCCCATATGACACAACCTTGATCAAATTCGAGTACAATTGCAATACAGTTGGCATAACAATTAAAAAACAAGAAACCTATTTGACAATTTATCCAAATCCTTCTCAAGAAATTATTTTCTTAAAATTTGCATCCCCTCCAAAAAACGAACATATTGATATTTATAATGCAATTGGACAATTAGAAATGAGCTCGCTTGCTCAATCTTTAGAGATGAATATAAATATATCCCATTTAGCTAATGGTGTATACTATATTCGATTAAACGGGCATCCTGGGAGTTGCGTTAAATTCATTAAATTCTAATGTGCCAATTGGTCAATGTGCTAATTGGTCAATGTGCTAATGTGCTAATATAATTGCCTCATTGGCACATTGTCCAATTGGCACATTAGCACATTGATTTATTGACGAATTGGAAATTATTATTATCTTTAATAATCTAACAAACAACCAAAATGAAAAGAAACTTACTAATCTTAAGCTTAATTATAGGCTTGTTCTCTATCTCGGGTAAAAAAGAAGTTGAATATGCTAAAAACTGGCATTTAAAAACCATGAACAGTGTTGAAGTGCAAGGAAATTGCGACATGCGAATTAATCCAACCGGACAATTTATCGGTAAAGGTTTTTGCAATAATTTCACAGGCAACTTTGTGTTTGATGGGAAACGCAAAGTAAAATGCAACGACAATATTGCTGCTACAAAAATGGCTTGCAAAGAAACTCAAGAAATAGAAAATGAATTTTTCGCAACCTTAAAAAAGGTAGATGGTTTTGAAGTTGACGACGATGTGTTGTACTTGAAATCACAAAAAATAACAGTATTAACTTTTACAAAAATAATCGAACCTAAAGAAGGTAAGAAGAAGAAGAAAAAATAGATATGAGAAAAACTTTACTCGCATTTTGCATTTTAATCTTAGGTATCACATCTGCTAACGCGCAATGCGTAGGAGGTAATAGATACAAGACTCCTGTATTTGGATATGATTCGGTGATGAACCTTATTTATGGACAAAATGTTACAGCAAACACATCTATTCCTTTAGATTTAGCTTTAGATATTTATTTACCAGCAAATGATACTTTTCAAAAACGTCCATTATTTTTTATCACACATGGAGGATCATTTTTGTTCGGAACAAAAGCTGATGGAGATGTAGTGAATTTATGCAGGGAGTTTGCAAAACGTGGTTATGTATGTGTGTCGCAAGATTACCGAACAGGCATGGAAGAGTTTAATTCTGTATCGGCATCTAGAGCAGTATGGAGAGCAATGCAAGATGCTCGTGCAGCGATACGATACATGAAAGCAAATGCTGAAGTATATAATATCGATACCAATATGATAATATACGGTGGTTCATCGGCAGGTGGATTTACCGCATTGCATGCTGCCTTTTTAGACCAACCACAAGAAGTACTACCTAGTATCGACACTAGTGTATACAATGGTTCTGGAAGTTCAGGTTTAGGAAATTTCAGAGGTACAACAAATAATTTACCGAACTCCTCAAATGGAATTAAAGCAGTAGTAAATTTATGTGGTGCAATTGGCGATACTTCTTGGATACAACCCAAGGATAAAGATGTAGTGGTTATTAGCATGCACGGTACTGCAGACCGAACTGTTCCTTACGGCACCGACATTATAAAATTATTAAACTCGATACCATTATTAACAGTACATGGAAGTTCTAGTATACATAATGCATTAGATAGAAAAGGTCAGGACAATTATTTCTATACCTATTGTGGGAAAGATCATGTTCCTTATGCTGGATTTGGACTAGAAGAGAGAGCGTGGATGGATACTACCATACGATTTGTTTCGAAGTATGTTTATGAAAAAGTATTGAAGTGTGGAAATTCAGGAATTGTTGTTCGTGGTGGCATTGACAGTAGTGATTGCCCTACAACTGGTATTCCATATTGTCCAGTAGCGAATTCAATTACCATTTACCCTAACCCTACCCAATCAAGTTTTACAATAGAAAATCAATTTACTGGCACTAAACTTTGCAGTATTTATAATGTAAGCGGACAAAAAATAAAAACGCTTACGTTAAAAGAAACGGAGAATAATGTTGATGTAAATGAATTACCAAATGGTGTGTACATTGTTAAAGTAGAAAACAATAATGTAACTTATTTGCAGAAGTTGATCATTAATTAATTTGAACAATTTGAACAATTAGTCAATTTGAACAATTTCTAAGGACTAAGGACTATGCAATCAAAAGAAAGCACCATTCAATCCTACATCGCATCTTTGCCAGAAGATCGCAAAGATGCGATGATAAAACTACTAGGTATATTAGAGAAAAACCTACCAAAGGGTTTTGAAGCCACGATGGCTTATGGGATGATTACGTATGTGGTTCCTCATAGCATTTACCCGAACGGATATCATGCAAAACCAGCACAAGCACTTCCATTTATCAGTTTAGGATCACAAAAAAACTACATTGCCTTACATCACATGGGCTTATATGCCAATGAAGTGCTTTTGAATTGGTTTCAAACCGAATATTCTAAAGCATCAAAATTCAAATTAGACATGGGCAAAGGGTGTGTACGATTTAAGAAAACAGAGCATATCCCTTACGAGCTAATCGCCGAATTAGCCCAAAAAGTAAGTGTAAAAGATTGGATTTCAGAGTACGAGAAGGCACTAAAGCGATAAACATTTCCTAGTCTCGCATATTATATCTACCTTTGCGCCGCAAGCAAGTGGCTTGTATTTAAACACATATAATAATTTATGAACCCATTTGAACAATTGGGTGTCAGTCCGAAAGTTGTACAGGCAATTTCAGAACTCGGCTTTGTCTCGCCGACGCCTATACAGGAACAATCAATCCCCGTATTATTAAAGGGAGATCGCGACTTTGTCGGTCTGGCACAAACAGGAACAGGGAAAACTGCCGCTTTTGGTATCCCACTGTTGGAACAGATAGATCTTCGCATCAATGGTCCGCAAGCATTAATCTTATGCCCTACGCGTGAGTTATGTTTACAGATCGCGAACGATTTAACAAATTTTAGTAAGCACATAGGCAATGTGAACATTGTTGCCGTTTATGGAGGTGCAAGTATCGTCAACCAATTACGCGACATCAAACGCGGTGCCCACATTGTAGTGGCAACACCAGGTAGAATGCTCGATGTAATTAATCGTAAGGCGATAAATTTTTCAGAAGTAAAATTCGTGGTATTAGACGAAGCAGACGAAATGTTGAACATGGGCTTCCAAGAAGACATCAACAGCATTTTATCAACTACGCCTGATGAAAAATTCACTTGGTTATTTTCGGCTACGATGCCTGCAGAGGTACGTCGTATTGCGTCGAAATACATGGACAATCCGTTTGAGTTAACAGTTGGTACGAAAAATACTGGTAACGTTAACATCGAACACGAATACTACATTGTTCGTCCACGTGATAAATATGCAGCTTTAAAACGTATTGTAGATTACAATCCAGACATTTTTGCGATTGTATTTTCTCGTACAAAAATTGAGACACAAGAAATTGCAGAAGCGTTAATGAAAGACGGTTACAACGCAGATTCTTTGCACGGCGATTTATCGCAACAACAAAGAGATCGTGTTATGAAACGTTTCCGTGATCGTTCATTGCAAGTTTTAGTTGCTACAGATGTAGCTGCTCGTGGTATTGATGTTGAAAACGTTTCACACGTTATTCATTATTCTTTACCTGATGAAATGGAGAATTACACACACCGTTCGGGTCGTACTGCACGTGCTGGTAAATCTGGTATTTCGATGGCATTAATTACATCAAAAGAAACTGGAAAAATTCGTCAACTTGAAAAAGTCGTAGGAAAGAAATTCACATTAGCTGAAGTTCCTAATGGTTTTGATGTTTGCGAAAAACAATTATTCTCATTAGTACATCGTGTACATAGTGTAGAAGTAAATGACGCACAAATCGATCAGTACTTACCTCGTATTTATGCTGAATTTACAGACATGAGCAAAGAAGAAGTAATCAAAAGATTTGCATCATTAGAATTCAATTCGTTCTTAGAATACTACAAGAAAGCTCCAGATTTGAATGCGAAAGCAGACGATTCTACAAGAGCAGAACGTGGTAACATGAGAGAAAGTTCAACTACACATACTCGTTTATTTATCAACTTAGGTTCGGTAGATGAGTTCACACGTGGAGACATGTTAGGTTACATTTGTAACACTGCAGGTATCCGTGGTGATAAAGTAGGAAGAATCGATATCAAAGGTGTATTCTCATTCTTTGAAGTGGAGAACGACGTATTAGACCAAGTACAAACTGGATTTAAAAGTGCAGATTATGCTGGACGTAGTGTTCGTATTGAAATTTCACAAGATGGAGATCGCAGAAGTAGTGGCGGTGGACGAGGTGAAGGTGGCGGTGGACGTGAGCGCAAAGAAGGTGGCGGTAGTCGTGGTGGATACGGTGGTGGTGGAGAACGCAAATCTTATGGCGGTGGCGGAGGCGGTGGCCGATCTTATGGTGGCGGCGGAGGTAAATCATATGGTGGCGGTGGCGGAAGTCGCAGCGGAAGCTATAGTGGTGGAGAACGCGGTGGCCGTAGTGGTGCAGGAAGCTCTGATCGTGGTGGTAAATCATACGGTAGCGGTGGCGGAAGTCGCAGTACTGGTGGTGGCAGCTCTGATCGTGCTCCTCGTAAGCGCAGTGACGATGGCGATAAAGGCGGTCGTTGGTAATTGTACTTTAAGCAGTAAAATGAATATAAACCATTCTGATCTTTTTCAGAATGGTTTTTTTATTTCTTCATTTTATAAGTTACTCTAGAAAGTGAGGTTTGTAAAATCGCATTGTAAATTCCATCCGGTAATTCTGGAATATATAAATCAATAGTATTTAATCCGACTACTAACTTGGTATTTATATTGCTAATTTCTTTACCATTGATATCTGTGAATTGTATAGTAGCATCCATTGCGATTGGCGATTCTATAGAAAATCCTACCTGCCCTTCTCTGAAAATATGATTGTTGAATTTTAGTAAGTCTGATTTTATATTCGTTGCAATTAAATCCGAATAAGTATTGGCCCCATTCTTATCGATTTGATTTAATCGGTAATAGTTAATCCCAGCAAATGGTTTATTATCTAAAAAAGTATAGTTCGTAATTTCTCTGGAATTCATTTTACCAGCTAATACACCAATGATTTCAAAATGATTTCCATCAGCCGATCGTTCAATTTCAAAACGATTATTATTATATTCTGATGCAGTTGTCCAAGCAAGCTCTACACTTTTATCATTCTTTGTATTCGCTATAAAACGAGTTAATACAATAGGCAATGAAGCATCGTTTCTAGTGTACCAGATTGGAGATGTCCAAGCTTGATTTCCATCCGCTTGCGTTACTATGATGTAATAATATTTAGTTGACAGATTTGCCAGTGTATTATCAGTATACGTTAGGGTGTTGGAACTCGACACACTGGTTAAGGTAGTTGGTGTAGAACCACTCCCTGGTACTCCTGTCATTAAAGCAATAGAAGTCGTACTTTCTGCATCATCATCAACAATACTTACTGAAATAGTTGGGGTTCCCACTTGTGTAGTAATACTTCCCATTTGTTTATTCGCAATGGTGTAAGTGATTTTTAAATTATAATCATCACTAGCATAAAATCTCATATTACGATAAGCGTCTGCAATATTAGATTTAGTTAATGAAGTGGCTAATACAACTGTTCTTCCTTGAGTTGTTCTCCCAAAGGTAGTATTGTGATTGTCGTGATCTATTGTAGGACCAACATGGTATCCTTTTTTTAGTAAATCAGTGTAACGTGCGTTAAAGGTAGAAGTTGCTGGATTTGAATAGGTAGTATTGGTTGAAGTAGAGGGACCATTACGCATTGCCACACCTACTACTGCATCGTCCCAAACTGAATTATAAGTACCGGTAAAAATACCATCGTAATCAGATGCGTTTGGATGCGCCAAAGTGGCAAATGCACCCGAATGGTATTTGATAATCGGATATAAGCTGGTATAATCTCCCTTAGCCACTAAAATATCATACGCACCAGGATTCCATCCGATCAAGGAGTCGAATTCATAAATTAAAAAATGCCCGCCGGTAGAAATTGTCCCCCACTCCATGCCGTACATGCATACAAAAGTGCCATCTTGATTAGCTGCAGCGGTTTGAGATTTCAGAGCAGCCCAATTGGCTAAACTCATATTAGTGCTTTCGTTATGATTATGTTCTGAAATACCTAGGAAATGCATATTGGTAGATAATTTCGCATAAGTATAAGCCGAAGATGGTGTAGGAGAATTACCATCATTATTCCCATCAGAGTAACCTGTATGAGAATGTAAGTTACCAAAGTAAAAATTATAAGTCTGGGCATTTGCCAAACTTATTATACCTATTGTTGTTAATAATAATATTAGACGTTTCATTGATTTCTCTCCGTTTTAAAGATAATAAAAAAACATAAAAACCAATAACTACAATAGTATATAGACATCTACGTTAACATAGGAATTATGAAAACATTTGCAATAATAATCAGTTTGGTATGTAGCTTACCGCTCGTAAGTTCTTGTCAACAAAGCACCCCTAAAAAAATGGAAGACAATAAACAATACAACAAATTAACAGAGTATGAAAAATCTGTTATCATTAATAAACACACCGACCGCCCTTATACTGGTGAGTTAACTAGCAACAAAGATAAAGGAACATACATCTGCAGACAATGCAACAATCCACTTTACCAATCGGATGCAAAATTTGATTCGAATTGCGGATGGCCAAGTTTTGATGATGAAATTAAAGGTGCTGTAATTCGTGTTGATGATGCCGATGGAATGCGAACAGAAATTATTTGCAGTAATTGCAATGGTCACTTAGGACATGTTTTTTTAGGAGAAGGCTTCACTAATAAAAACACTAGACATTGCGTGAATTCTACTTCGATGATTTTTGTGCAGAAGGGGAAGGATTTGCCAGGGGTGATAAAGTAGCCGTTCGTCGAAGCGTCCTCGTTTCGACATGCATTGTGTTCGACGAACTACTACCTCACAATCACATAAACATCCTCATTGTCCTTCTTCATGAGGTATTTCTCGCGTGCGAATTTTTCGAGGAGAAGTTGATTGGTATTTAGTTCAATAATATCTTTGTTGAGTTTCTGGATATCTTTAATGTAGTATTCTCTATTCTGACGAAGAGAATTGAGTTTAGAGATGTGCTGATATTGAGTGAAAATATCGTTTCTATCAAATAGTAACATCCAGACTAAAAAAGCCAATAAGCTGATGTAATATTTGTTTTTAAAAAATCGAAGAATTCGTTGCCACATCTTTCTTAAAATTAAAAAAGGCAAATGACCGCTTGATCATCTGCCTTAATTTTTAACCACAAGCGGGTTTCATGTTTTATGTTTCTAATACAAAGAAATATAATATTGAGGATATTCAATTTTATAATTTTCCACATATTAACATCAAATGTACTGAAAATTAAACTTCTAAAGCAAATAATTTTTTTGAGTCGATTTAGTAATTGCTAGAATTAATACGAGCCATGATACTTTCTAAGCAACCATTCTATCGATAAAAATGAAATAAATAAAAAGAAAATCCACTTCAAACTAATCCATTCATCCGTCTTGTTTTCTTCGTAAGAAACAGTTTTGTAGTTTTTATTATTCAACAATTCATCTGCCAATAAATCCAAGTCTGTTGGCTTGTAAGCCTTAGCCCCACTAAGTTTCGACAACATTCGCATTGCATTAAAATCTGCAGTAGTATTCATCTCTTCTAAGTTATTTTTAACTACAGAAAACTTTCCTTTTACTTCAAATTTCTTATTCCCTAAACTTGTTTCTGCACTATAATTATACTCTCCAGATTCAATGGTTTCAACTTCTAATTCGTACGATTTTTCTGTACGAGAAAACACAAAATCAAACGATTTATTCTGCTCATCCTTTAGTGTTAATTTCACTTCCGGAGTGTTGATAAGTTCGTAACTGTCGTTGTATAACTCCGAAACAAAGTGAATTTTATCGCCATGTTCGAAGGTAAACGATGGCAAACTAACTCTGAATTTTCGCTTATCATCTTTCGTCGATAAGTACTGAACAATCTTCGATAGCAGTTCGTCGAATAAAATGGCATTCCCTTTTATTCGCATATTTTCCATTCTCCATTTCCACAATCCTTCTGCCGGCATAATCGCATACTTTCTATTCCCTCTAATTCCAAAACTCAATAATGATTGATCGGTAGTTACTGCTCCGATTTTCTGAACCATTAAATTCTGTAAAACGTTTGATGGTTTATACGTACCAAAACATGCACTCAGTGGTGGCAATTCATTAATAAAACTTCCCCATTCAGTTGATAATACGAATCCAGTGAAATCTTCTTTTAACACCGGAAGTACTTCATTAGAGGATGCTCTTGAATTTGCGATTTTCAATCCATAGTCATATCGATTAAATAAATCGATATATGATTGATTACCTAATATTACCCACGATGGAATATTTTGCTTATCGATGTACGAAAACAAATTATTCATATTAGTAAACGAGCTCGGCAATTGATGTAAAATCAATAACTGATATTTGGGCAGTTGATCAAACTGTAAATCATCAGCCATAATTAAATCAACCTGGTAATTTTCATTATGCTCTATAGATGATTTTATTGCCGCTAAATCTGGATGAGGTGCGGCAGCTATTAATGCTATCTGTTGCTTGTTCTCTAACACTTCAATATAGAAATCGAATGTGTTGTTCTTCACATTAGTTTCTCCAGGTAGCACTTCTGCTTTAACCGTATATTTCTGTATACCGGGTTCAATAGCATTCAGCACTGCAGAAAATCTTATGTCCTGTTCATTTACATTTATATTCTGATTACTCGTCCAAATGATTTTGTTTTTATGTTCTATACGAAGCTTCGCAATTTTACCTTTCAAATCGAATGCATTTAAGCGCATCTCCACCATAAAATCGTTTTTCATATACACAATGTCATTGTGAATAACGTTTACGATTCTAAGGTCTCTTTTAGGGGTAGAATCGCCCATAAGTACCGTGTATATGGGACTTTGGATTTGCTTTATGAATGAAGCAGGTTCCTGACCAGTATTATGCAATCCATCACTTGCTAGAACTATTGCAGCTAAATTTCTATTGCGATATGCATTAATCGATTCTTGCAAAACCAGAGATAGATTGGATTTCCGATCGGCGAAATCAATTTCTTTATTTTCATTTAATGATGCGCCGAAACTAATATCCCTAACTTCAAATTTCGAAGATAATTTATCGATGAACTTTTGACGTGCCGTTTTATAATCGTTTTCGTAAAATGATTTTTGATTATTAAGAAGAATTGATTGAGAATTATCTTGTGCGAAAAGTATAATTGGCTTTTCGAGGGTATGTTGTTTTCGAGTAATTAATGGAGAAAACAAAAACATCGACAATAGAAAAACCGTAAGTCCTCTCAGTATTGCTAATATTGTTCGTGTTTTTTTAGTGAACTTCGTTTCTGATCGGTATAGAATATACGAATACCCTACACCCAGCATCAAACAAGCTAAGAACCATAGAAGAGAGTACTCTTGAAACTGAAAGCTCATTGATTATTCGATTTCAAACGATGCATTAACCACTGCAGTCACTTCTTTCTGAATTGAAGACACATCATTCATTCCATAATCACTCACCATGTTTGAATTTATAGGAGTAATTTGCAAAACACCCATGCGTGCATTGCGCATCGGTCCTAAAGTGGAGTTTGTTGCTATCGCTATTTTCTGCGCTCTATTCATAGCGTCCTTAGCTGCTTCCGATTGAATTTCGATTTTTATTTCTGCAAGTTGTGTATAATAAAACTCCGGATTGAAAACCTGAAACTCTAATCCTTTAGCATATAAACTAGAAATGTCTAAGGAAATTTCTTTAATCAAATCCACATTATCCGATTCGATTTTAAAATTTTGCGTTGCATTATATCCAATAATACCACCTTGGTTTCCGTTGATGAATTGATATTGTGGGTAAATATTTATGGTTTCAAATGCAACTTCCTTGCCTTCAAAACCCTTTGTTTTCAAGTATTCTAGCAAAGCAGGTTTTTGAGAGTCGATTTTTCCAGCTGTTGCTTTCTGAGAACTTTCTGTTGCACTTAAAGCACCTCTTAAAATTCCCAAGTCTGCCTTAATTTCTTTTTTTGCAGAGCCCGTTACCGTAATGGTTTGGTTCTCTCTTTTAATCGATTTCCAATTCATTGAAAAAACGAATACCGAAACTAATAACGATAATCCTATAATACCCGAAGGAATGATAAAGCGATTGTTTTGCATATTTCTTTACGATTAGGTTAACATTCCACCACAAACAGAAATTACTTGTCCGTTTACATAAGCACCCATATCTGATGCTAAGAACAATGCAACATTCGCTACATCTTCTGTTTCACCCATGCGTTGCAATGGTATCATTTTGCTCCATCCAGCAACAACATCTTGTGGTAAAGCATCCGTCATTTCTGTACGGATAAACCCTGGCGCAATAGCGTTACTTCTTATATTTCTAGATCCTAGTTCTTTCGCAATTGATTTGGTAAAGCCAAGTATACCTGCTTTTGAAGCTGCATAATTTGCTTGCCCTGCATTACCTTGTAAACCTACTATAGAACTCATGTTGATGAACACACCTGAACGTTGTTTCATCATTGGCTTCGATGCTGCTTTTGTTACGTTGAAAATAGATTTCAAGTTAGTATTGATTACATCATCCCATTGCTCTTCACTCATTCTCATCAACAAACCATCTTTCGTAATTCCTGCATTATTTACAACAATATCAATTGTGCCGAAGTCAGCAACAATTGAATTGATTAACTCTTCTGCTGCTGCAAAATTCGATGCATCCGAACGATACCCTTTTACTTTAGTTCCTGCTGCCGACAATTCTTGCTCTAGCGCAACACCTTTCTCTACTGATGATAAATAGGTGAATGCAATATTAGCTCCATGTGCAGCAAATACTTCTGCAATCTTTTTCCCTATACCTTTTGATGCTCCTGTAATGAGCGCTGTTTTTCCTTGTAGTAATTTCATGATGGCGTTGTTTATTTATACGAAAATACACTTTTTTGCGAAATGTCGAAGCGTCGAAATTGTCGAAGGGTCGAAGGGTCGAATTTGTCGAAGTATCGAAATTGTCGAAGAGTCGAAATGTAGAAGAGTCGAAATTGTCGAAGGGTAAAAATAAAAAAAGCCCCGAGTTTCCCCGAGGCCGTATAATATCACATTAACATATTATCACATTAACATATTAACATATTAAATAAGTCCCGCTTTTTTCAATTCTGCTTGCATAGCTACTCCAATTTGAGCTGGAGACTCTACTACGTGGATTCCGCATTCTGCCATAATTTTCATTTTAGCAGCTGCTGTATCATCAGCACCACCAACAATTGCACCTGCATGGCCCATTCTTCTTCCTGCCGGAGCAGTCTGACCAGCGATGAAACCAACAACTGGTTTAGTACCATGGTCTCTAATCCATAATGCAGCTTCCGCTTCCATACCACCACCAATTTCACCAATCATAATAATGCCATCCGTATCTGGATCGTTCATTAATAATTCAACAGCTTCTTTAGTTGTTGTTCCAATGATAGGGTCACCACCAATACCAATTGCTGTAGATTGACCTAATCCTAAACGTGTGATTTGATCTACCGCTTCGTAAGTTAATGTTCCCGATTTAGAAACGATACCCACTCTTCCTGGTTTGAAAATGAAACCTGGCATGATACCAACTTTCGCCTCACCAGCCGTCATTACCCCTGGGCAATTCGGACCAATTAAACGACAATCTTTATCACTGATATATTCTTTCACAGCAATCATATCTTTTGTAGGGATACCTTCTGTGATACATATAATAACTTTAATACCTGCTTCAGCAGCTTCCATAATAGCATCTGCAGCAAATGCTGGAGGTACAAAAATAATAGATACGTTAGCTGCAGTTTTTGCTACTGCATCAGCAACTGTATTAAATACCGGACGATCTAAATGAACCGTTCCACCTTTACCTGGAGTTACACCACCTACTACACTCGTTCCGTACTCGATCATCTGACCTGCATGAAAAGAACCTTCACTACCTGTAAATCCTTGTACAATTACTTTTGAATCTTTATTTACTAATACGCTCATTTTTATAATATTTTGATGTTGCGAAATTACGCTATTTGTTGACAATATCAAATGCGAAAATGCGTAGATGCGTAGATGTGCACATCTTCGAATCTGCAAATCTACGCATTTGCACATTTACGCATTTACGCATCTGCACATTTACTATATTTGTGCATGCGTTACTTCCTTCAACTCTCTTACAATGGCACAAACTACCACGGTTGGCAATTGCAACCGAATGCGGTTACGGTGCAAGAGGTTTTAGATAAGGCACTTAGCTTGTTGTGTGGGCATCCGGTTTATACGCTGGGTTGCGGACGAACAGATGCAGGTGTGCATGCGAGTGATTTTTTTGCTCATTTTGATACGGACTTCCCAATCAAAGAAGAACTCATTACTAACCTTAATGGCATTCTACCAAAAGACATTGCTGCCAAGCGTTTCATCCCTGTAGCCGACGAAGCTCATGCTCGTTTTGATGCCACAAGCAGAAGCTATGAGTACCATATGCATTTCAAGAAAAACCCTTTTAAAGATAACTTGAGTTATTATTTCAATTATCGCAATAAACCTTCGGTTGATTTAATGAATGAGGGTGCAAGAATCATTTTAGAATATGATGATTTTGCATGTTTCAGCAAAGCGAACGCCGATCACTTTACTACGTTGTGTACCATTACCGAAGCCTATTGGGAAATAAACCATGATGAAAGTATAACCTTCCATATTTCTGCCAATCGTTTTTTACGCAATATGGTTCGTGCAATTGTAGGCACTTTATTGGATTATGGGATTGGTAAAATCAATGCCGACGATCTTCGTCAAATTATTTTAAATAAAAATCGCAGTCTTGCTGGAACAAGTGTACCCGGAAATGGGTTATA
>JBIINK010000024.1:0-32991 GCA_044337515.1 Sphingobacteriales bacterium
ACTCCGTCTTCAGAATAAAATTCATGTTTAAAAAAATCGCTATTGGTTATGATATTTTCAGGAATAAATGAACCAAGACCTTTGATGATTACTGACATGTTCTGCTGTTTTTTGGCAAGTTAATATTATTTACAAGAATAAAAAAAAGGGGACGAACCACCTGTCCAATCCCCTTACTATACTACAAACACTAAGCTTCTTTTACCTCTGCTTATGCTTCGAGGACTAATTCTTTTTTATCTACTTCGTGGATATACTGCATTAAATCAACTAATTTATTAGAGTATCCCCACTCGTTATCGTACCATGCAACTAATTTTACGAAGGTTGGACTTAACATAATTCCGGCTTCTGCATCAAAAATACTTGTACGAGGATCGCCCATAAAGTCACTTGATACTACTGCATCTTCTGTATATCCTAATATTCCTTTTAATCCATTTGTCGAAGCGCCTTTTATAGCTTCTTTAATGGCTTCGTATGTTGTTGGTGTTTTTAATTTACAAGTTAAATCTACCACAGATACATTTGGTACAGGTACTCGGAAACTCATTCCTGTTAATTTCCCTTTTAATTCTGGGATAACTAATCCAACTGCTTTTGCTGCTCCTGTTGATGATGGAATTACATTTTGATAAGCACTTCTACCACCTCTCCAATCTTTAGCAGATGGGCCGTCAACTGTTTTTTGAGTTGCAGTAACTGCATGGATTGTTGTCATCAAACCTTCTTCAATTCCGAAGTTATCATTTATTACTTTCGCTAATGGTGCCAAGCAATTTGTGGTACATGATGCATTAGAAACAATGTTCATGTCTGATTGATAAGTCTCGTGATTTACACCCATAACAAATGTAGGGGTGTTATCTTTAGCAGGGGCAGAGATGATTACTTTCTTTGCTCCAGCTTTTAAATGTAATGATGCTTTCTCTTGATCTAAAAACAAACCTGTACATTCAACAATATGAGTAGCACCAATCGCATCCCATGCTAAGTTTGATGGATCTCTTTCTGAAGTTACTCTGATTGTTTTACCATTCACTACTAAATCTTTTCCAACTACTTCAACTGTCCCTTTAAATGGTCCATGTGTTGAATCGTATTTTAACATATAAGCCATGTATTCTGCATCAATTAAATCATTGATACCTACAATCTCAATATCTGCTCTTTCTACAGCAGCTCTAAATACTAATCTACCTATTCTGCCAAATCCGTTTATTCCTATTTTCATGTTTCTTTAAATTCTAAGTACTTTATTAGCATACTAGCATATCATCTTACTAGCATATTATAATGCAAGATAGTGAAAGTGTATAATATACACTAACTATTTTTTTATTTTTTTTTGATTAAATAAAAAAAACCTGCAATGGAGGTCCAAAACAGGTTTTTTGATTTAAAATTTAACATTAATTTAATGTTGAATTTAGTTATGCAAGAGCAATTTCGCTCAAAATGGGGTTCTTATTTAGGTAATTTAATTTTCCCTTCTTGTATAAATCGATAAATGGTAGATTTCCCGATGTCTAATTTCTTAGCCACAGTTAATACATTGCCATTGTTTTTATTTAAGAAGAACTGAATTATCTTTTGGTTGTATTCATCTAACGTTAATTCTTCTAACAAGAAGTCATCTGGTTCAGCGCTTCTCATAAAGGTTAGATCTTCTACGTTTATCAATTCGTCTTCCGACATCACTATTGCTAAATCAATAATTGCTTTTAGTTCTCTAATATTTCCAGGGAATGGATATGCTAATAACTTTTCTTTTGCATCAGGTGTTAAATGTTTAAGCTTGATCCCGTTTTCTTTACAGAATGCTTGCATGAAATGTTTAGCAATTAATAAAACATCGCTATCTCGATCACGAAGTGGAGCTAGTTCAATTGGTAATCCGATTAATCGATAATATAAATCTTCTCTAAATCGTCCTGCTTTTACTTCTTCAGCTAAATTCTTATGGGTTGCGGTAATTATTCGAACATCAATAGGAATAACACCATTGCTACCAATACGAGTAATTTCTCTTTCTTGTAAAACACGTAATAATTTTGATTGAAGGTTTAAGTCAAACTCTCCAATTTCATCTAAGAACAAAGTTCCTCTATGTGCTTCTTCGAACTTTCCAATTCTTCTTCCATTTGCTCCAGTAAAGGAACCTTTTTCATGCCCGAATAATTCACTCTCGATAAGCTCTCTTGGAATTGCTGCCACGTTTACAGCTACAAATGGTAGTTTATTTCGTTTCGATTGGAAGTGGATTGTTTTAGCTACTAATTCCTTACCAGTACCAGTTTCTCCAGTAATAGAAACATTAATATTAGTACCACAAGCTTTTTGAATTAAGGAGTATAGCTTCTTAATGGAACTACTATTTCCGATAATACTTTTTTCAAAATCATATTTTTCAATCACTTCCTCACGGAGTTGATTGATTTGTTTTTGCAATCCAATATTATCACGAATATGTTGGATGATGTTGAAAATTCTATTCTTCGTATTATCATCTTTCGTGATGTAATCGTATGCACCATCTTTCAATAAGTTGATTGCAGTTTGAATATCTTCTTGTCCAGAAATGATTATGACATTCGTATTGGGTGATATAGTTTTTATCTTTTTTAATATCTCCGAACCATTCATGTCCGGTAAATTATAATCTAAAGTTATAATATCGGGTAGCTCATGCATGGAAGCTAAAAACGATTTTGCATCATTGAATATTTTAACCTCGTATTCAGGGTTAAGTGATAATTGATGGTTCAGATACTTACTGTACCATAAATCGTCTTCTACAACGAAAATTTTATAAGAGCTGTTTGACATCGGGTTAGTTTGTTTTCCCAAAATTAAAATATTCCCATTAAAACGAAAGGAATTAATTATTCTTTTGTTTTTATTTGTTTTTCAAGCTTTTCGAGGAGTTCCAATTCGTGGATAGGTTTGGTGATGTATTCATTCATCCCAATTTCGAGGTAAGGTTCTTGTGCGATTTCGAATGGATTTGCCGACATTCCTATGATGGGAATGTTCTTTATTGCACTATTTTCACTGTTTCTTATGATGCTTGTCGCTTCAAACCCGCTCATTACAGGCATTTCAATATCCATTAAAATGGCATCAAATGCTTCCTGTTCTAGTATTTCTAAAGCATCGGGGCCATTAGAGACGATAGTAGAAGTGATATGGAGGTCTGTTAATAGCCTTTCAATCAAAAACTGACTGATTTCGTCGTCTTCGACCACTAAAAGGCGAAAATGTGGAGGTAAATTATTCATGTATTGCGATAGTTTACGCAAATAATGGAATAAAGTTACGAAGCATTAATTTCTTTCCAAAGCATATCTTTCAAATTCAGTATACCTTGTTGGGCAACCGACGAAATAAAAATATGTGGAATGTTCGGTAAGTCTTTTTTAATTTCTTCTGTCAACTCCTCGTCTAGCAAGTCGGCTTTTGTGATGGCTAACATGCGAGGCTTTAATAATAACTCAGCATTGTACTGTTCAAGTTCTTTCAATAATATCTTATATTCCTCATGAATATCCTTACTATCTGCAGGAACCATAAATAATAAAACAGCATTTCGTTCAATATGGCGCAAGAAACGTATTCCTAATCCTTTACCTTGAGAAGCACCTTCAATAATACCGGGGATATCAGCCATTACAAAAGATTTGTTATCTCTATAAGACACAATTCCTAAGTTGGGTACTAAAGTAGTAAAGGGGTAATCTGCAATTTCAGGTTTTGCAGCACTAACAACAGATAGAAGAGTAGATTTACCAGCATTCGGGAATCCAACGAGACCTACATCTGCAAGTATTTTCAATTCTAATATTTTCCAAGATTCTTGGCCTTCTTCGCCAGGTTGAGCATAGCGAGGGGTTTGGTTTGTTGAAGTTCTGAAATGCCAGTTGCCTAATCCACCTCTACCACCTGCTAAAAGTATTTTCTCTTGTCCTTCTTCTGTAATTTCGAATTCTATCTCACCTGTTTCAGCATCTCTAGCTATTGTTCCCAAGGGAACTTCTAAGATTTCATCTTCTCCACGCTTTCCTGTACGTAAACCACCTTGCCCGTTCACGCCACCCTCAGCAATAACATGTTTACGATATTTTAAATGGAGTAATGTCCAAAATTGCTTATTGCCTTTTAAGATAATATGTCCACCTCTTCCGCCGTCACCACCATCGGGTCCACCCATCGCAGTTTTTTTATCGCGATGTAAATGATACGAACCACTTCCACCCGCACCTGATCGGCAACAAATCTTTACATAATCAACGAAATTGGATCCTGACATTTATTTAATATGCTAATGTGCTAATATGCTAATGTGTTAATATGCTAATGTGCTGGTATGTTAATGCTAATTAAGTTCAGCATATTAGCATACTAGCATATCAGCATATTATTATTGTATTTTATTGCAAATAGAATCAAAAATCTCCTCGATAGTACCGATTCCATTAATTGATTCGAATTTGTGTTGAGCTTTGTAGTATTCAGCAACGGGTGCTGTTTTACTTAAATACTCTTGTATTCTTTTTTCTATAACTTCTGGATTTGCATCATCTGCTCGTCCTGAATCTTTACCTCTAAGCAATAATCGCTTTTTTAGCTCTTCATGCTCTACAACTAGCGCAATCATTTTCGTGATTGATGCTCCTTTAGAAACAAGTAAAGCGTCTAGTGCTTCTGCCTGTGCTACAGTTCTTGGGAAACCATCGAAAATAAAACCTTTGGCGTCTTTATTAGCATCTAATTTGTTGCTAATCATTCCGATAACAACTTCATCAGGAACAAGAACTCCTTGGTCCATCAGCTTTTTTGCTTCTATTCCAAGACTTGTACCATTCGTGATTTCATTCCTAAGAATATCACCAGTTGATAAATGCACTAACTGATACTTATTGATCAGCTTTTCTGATTGTGTCCCTTTGCCTGCTCCTGGAGGACCGAAAAGTACTAGGTTTAACATATTGAACAATTTTGGTTAAACAAAAAAAGCCCGAAAATTTTTCGGGCTTCGTGGACTCGTAGGGATTCGAACCCCAAACCTCCTGATCCGTAGTCAGGTGCTCTATCCAATTGAGCTACGGGTCCATCATTATTTCAATTCCTAAGAAAACTAACTCTTAAGGGCTGCAAATATAGACAAAATTTGCAAATGTGCAAATGCGTAGATGTGCAAATGGATTATTTTCATCTGCATATCTGCACATTTACGCATCTGCACATTTACTAAGCTACTGCTTGCTCAATCTTACTAAAATCAGGTAAATCACCTGCAGATTCTAATACTTCTGCGTAAGCAACCTTGCCTTCTTCGTCGATAACAAAAGCAGCTCTTTTAGAAACTCCTTTCATGTTTAAAATCCAATCTTCATAGAATGCTCCATAAGAGCGTGATACTTCTTTATTGAAGTCAGATAGAAGATCAAAATTGTAGTTTTCTACTTCTTTAAATTTAGCTTGAGTAAAAATAGAATCTACAGAAATACCTAAAACTACTGTATTTAGGTTTGTGTAATAATTCAAATTATCGCGCATAGTACATAATTGTGTTGTACAAACACCAGTAAATGCTTGTGGAAAGAAATGAATGATCACTTTCTTACCTTTAAGGTCTGATAATTTAACTTCTTTCTTTTCAGTATTATATAAACTGAAATCGGGTGCCATTTGGCCTACAGTAATGCTCATATATATTTATTTTTTTAGGTGTAACCTTTAATTTATACTAATTGTTTTTGTACTACCGCTAATCCTTCTTCAAAACTATGTGGAGCATAACCCAATTCATGTATTGCTTTGTCGAGTATAAAACCTGTTTTCGGCGGACGAGCAGCGGCTTGGTTTAGCGTACTAGAGTCAGTTTCTTCAATAATAGAATCGTCTAATTTAAAAAACTTAGCAATTCTTCGAACCATTTCAATAACACTCATGTAATCTTTTCCCGAAATATGATAAATCCCTTGGGCTCGTTTGTCGATAGCTAATATGCATGCTTTCGCTAAGTCTTCCGCTAGTGTTGGCATTCGGTATTGATCGTTTACCACTTTAATCGGACTACCTTTCTCTAATGCACCTTTAGCCCAGAGCACAATGTTTGAACGGCTCATCGCTGCAGCAACACCGTATACTATGATGGTTCTTAATATGGAGTAATTGATGGTCGAGGCTAATAACAATAATTCTGCATCATTTTTTGAATGTCCGTATAAACTCAATGGATTTGGTGCATCGGTTTCTTTATAGGGTCCAGAAATTCCATCGAATATAAAATCGGTTGACAAATGAACTAGATAAAAAGGATGTAGGTTTGCTAATTTTATTAAGTGATCTACAGAATCAACATTTAATTTCTGGCAAGCCTCTTTTTCGGATTCACATTGATCCACATTGGTCATGGCTGCTGTATGAATTACAGCATAAGGCTGGTACTTTACAATTAAGCGCTCGATATCTGTATAGTCAGTAACGTCTAATTGCTCATAGGTATAACCAACAGTTTCTGGGTACCTATTTTCACCTTTGGAGCTTGCAATTAATTCGTAATCTGAATGATAGCGAAGCATGTCGGTAAGTTTTTGACCAAGCAACCCATTACTCCCTGTAACCAATATTTTTTTCGACATAAGTTGGTATTAATATTTGCACCGAAAATAAGAAAAGGTTTTATAAACTAATGAATCTTATCTATATTCGCACATCTTATTATTTTATAAACAAACATTATGAAAATCACTGTCGTAGGTGCTGGTGCAGTAGGTGCAACTTGTGCCGACAATATCGCACGAAAAGAGCTTGCTCAAGAACTAGTTTTAGTTGACATCAAAGAAGGTTTTGCCGAAGGTAAAGCAATGGATATGATGCAAACTGCTGCTTTATTAGGATTTGATACGAAAATAGTTGGAAGTACAAACGATTATACGAAAACTGCTGGAACTGATGTAGCTGTTATTACTTCAGGTATTCCACGTAAACCAGGTATGACGCGTGAGGAATTAATCGGAATTAATGCAGGTATTGTTAAAGGAGTTACTGAAAATATTTTGAAGTATTCTCCAAATGCAATTATTGTTGTTATTTCAAACCCAATGGATACAATGACTTACTTAGCATTGAAATCAAGTGGTATTCCAAAGAACAGAATTATAGGCATGGGTGGTATTTTAGATAGCGCTCGTTTCAAATATTATTTATCTCAACAATTAAATTGCTCATCAAACGATTTACACGGTGTTGTAATTGGTGGACATGGTGATACTACAATGATTCCATTAACTCGTTTAGCTCATGTAAATGGCTTAGCTGTTTCTGACTTAATGGATGCTGATACTTTGAAAAAAGTAGCTGCGGATACGATGGTTGGTGGTGCTACATTAACTGGTTTATTAGGTACTTCAGCTTGGTATGCTCCGGGAGCTGCAGGTGCTGCATTAGTTGAAGCTATTATACGAGATGAAAAGAAATTATTCCCTTGCTGTGTTGCTTTAGATGGCGAATATGGTCAGTCGGATATTTGTATGGGCGTACCAGTTGTAATTGGCAAAAACGGTTGGGAAAAAATCGTGGATTATAAATTAAATGAAGAAGAACAAGCAATGTTCAATAAGAGTGCAGATGCAGTAAGAAACATGAATAATGTTTTAGCTGAGATGAATCTTATTTAAACAATATTTTATTTTAACTTTATAAAGGCATTGATTTATCAATGCCTTTATTGTTTTATGGCAACACAACAAGCTATCCCTTTCGAAATTTTACATCTCAATGATGAAGGCTATCATTTAAAGATAATGGCTAGCATTAACGATGTTCAGCTTTCTCTAATTTTAGATACAGGGGCTTCTCAAACTGCATTCGATACAGATTATATACGAAACCACTTTGAAGAATTGTCAATAACGCCTGGCGAACAAATCTCCGCTGGATTAGGAACCAATACCATGGAAAGTTTCGAATGTATTGTCGATACATTTAAAATGGGTAACTTAACGTTAACGAATTACAAGGCTGCCTTGCTAGATTTATCTCATGTAAATTCAGCCTATAAAAAAATGAATATAAATCCAATACATGGAGTATTAGGAAATGATGTGCTTTTGAAATATGAAGCTTTGATTGATTACAAAAACAAACAAGTTTGGCTTAACAATGTTGAGTTGTGAGTTGTGAATTATGAGTTAAGAATTTTAAATTTAGAATTATGAGAAACAAACTACTACTGTTTTCTATTTTCGTATTACTATTTTCTTCTTGTAAAGTAGGGCGATTTTTCATTTATAATTTTGCTGATATTAACGATCACAAGAAATTTCCATCAAGGGAATTAACATCTTCAAAGACACCATTCCAATTCATTGACGGGAAAAACAAAATCGCTGAACCAGTATTAAATACTACTGCTGGCGTACTTTCGCTAAACAAACTTAATGAAGATCACAAATCTGTAGCTTTCTTAATTATCCGAAATGATAGTTTATTATTTGAGCAATATTATAATGGGTATTCGCATGAAAGATTAGTGCCATCGTTCTCTGTTGCCAAGTCATTTACATCAGCATTAATTGGTTGCGCAATTGATGATGGATTGATAAAATCGGTTAACGAACCTATTACAAATTACATCCCAGAATTAAAGAAAAATGGTTTTGATAAAGTCACTATTCGTCATGTATTATTAATGACTTCTGGATTGAAATTTAATGAAAGTTATTACAATCCATTTGGAGATGCTGCTACATTTTACTACGGAACAAAGCTTAGGAAATCGATTTCAAAAATGAAATTAGAAACCGAACCGGGAACAGAATTCGAGTACCAAAGTGGGAACACTCAGTTGCTCGGATTAATTTTAGAACGAGCATTAAAAACGAAAACCGTTACACAATATTTACAAGAAAAAATATGGACTCCATTGCAAATGGAGACTCCTGCAAGTTGGAGTATTGATAAGAAGAAAGAGGGATTAGAAAAAACATTTTGTTGTATAAATGCAACCGCAATTGATTTTGCGAAATTCGGCAGACTCTATTTAAATAAAGGGAATTGGAACGGACAACAATTAATATCAAAAGATTGGGTGCAAGAATCTACTAAGTTAGATACGACTGATGGAAGTGTGTCGTATTATCAGTACCAATGGTGGTCGGCACGACCGGGAGAAGATTTTTTTGCTGAAGGAATATTAGGCCAGTTTATTTATGTGTATCCAAAAAAGAATCTAATTATTGTACGTTTAGGTTCATCGTATGATAATGTAAATTGGAGACGAATATTTGTGAAATTATCGGAGCAATTGTAAGTAATGTGTAATGGGTAATGAGTAATGATAGTTTGTTGATTTTACTCACTACCCATTACCCATTACCGAATACTATTTAAACGTCTATACGTGCGTACTTCGCATTTTTCTCGATGAACTCTCTACGAGGAGCCACTTCGTCGCCCATTAGCATAGAGAAAATATGATCACATTCAGCTGCATTTTCTATAGTTACTTGGCGTAAGGTACGAGTCTCAGGATTCATGGTAGTTACCCATAATTGTTCTGCGTTCATCTCTCCCAAACCTTTATAACGTTGAATGTTTACACTATCTTCTTTACCTGAACCTTTTAATCTCTGAACAGCAATATCACGTTGATTATCATCCCATGCGTATTCTTGTTCTTTACCTTTTTTCACTAAGTAAAGTGGAGGAGTAGCAATGTAAATATATCCTGATTCAATTAATTCTTTCATATAGCGGAAGAAGAATGTTAGGATCAATGTTGTAATGTGTGATCCGTCAATATCAGCATCCGTCATGATGATAATTTTATGATACCTAAGCTTAACAACATTCAAAGCTTTATGATCGTCGACAGTTCCGATACTTACACCCATAGCGGTGAAGATGTTCTTGATCTCGTCGTTATCATAAATTTTATGTTCCATTGCTTTTTCTACGTTTAAGATTTTACCCTTAAGTGGTAGAATAGCTTGGAAAGCTCTATTTCTTCCTTGTTTTGCAGTACCACCCGCAGAATCTCCCTCGACTAGGTATAATTCGCATAATGCTGGATCTGATTCAGAACAATCGGAAAGTTTACCTGGCAAACCTGAGCCAGTTAATACATTTTTACGTTGTACTAGTTCTCTTGCTTTACGAGCTGCGTTACGTGCTGTAGCAGCTAAAATTACTTTCGAAACGATCATCTTCGCTTCGCGAGGATTTTCTTCTAAGTAGATATTTAAAATTTCACCTACGGCTTGATCAACCGCACCTGTAACTTCGTTATTTCCTAACTTCGTTTTTGTTTGTCCTTCGAATTGTGGCTCTTGTACTTTAACTGAAATTACTGCAGTTAATCCTTCACGGAAGTCATCACCTGTAATCTCAATTTTCAAGTTCTTTAATAAACCAGATTTCTCTGCGTATGCTTTTAACGTACGAGTTAAACCTCTACGGAAACCAGCTACGTGTGTACCACCTTCTATGGTGTTAATGTTATTTACGTATGAGTGTACGTTTTCATTGTAAGTGCTATTGTATTGAAGAGCAAGTTCTACAGGAATACCTCCTTTGTTACCGTCTAAATAAATAGGTTCAGGAATTAAAGGTTCGCGAGTACCGTCTAAATATTTCACAAACTCTTTTAATCCACCTTCAGAGTGAAAATTCTCTGTAATAAATTCCCCATTGTCGTCTTTTTCACGCTCATCAGTTAAAGAAAGTCTAATTCCTTTATTCAAATAAGCTAACTCTCTTAAACGAGCAGCAAGGGTATCAAACTTAAATTCTGTAGTTTGAGTGAAAATAGTATCATCTGGTTTAAAGGTGATAATTGTACCACGTTCAGTAGTAGTACCTATTTCTTTTACATCATATTGAGGTTTACCTTGGATGTATTCTTGTATGAACACTTTGCCGTCTTTGTAAACTTCAGCTTTTAAGGCGATAGAAAGAGCATTCACGCAACTTACCCCCACACCGTGTAAACCACCAGAAACTTTATAAGAATCTTTGTCGAATTTACCACCGGCGTGTAATACCGTCATAACTACCTCTAAAGCTGATTTTTTCTCTTTAGGGTGCATATCGGTAGGAATACCACGACCATTATCTTTAACTTTTATGGAGTTGTCTTCTAAAATTGTAACATTGATATCGCTACAATGCCCAGCTAAAGCTTCGTCAATCGAGTTATCAACAACCTCATAAACAAGGTGGTGTAATCCTTTGACTCCTGTATCACCAATGTACATCGCCGGACGTTTACGAACGGCTTCTAAACCTTCAAGAACTTGGATATTATCCGCTGAATAATTCGATTTGTCAATTATTTCTTCTGTCATATACTTTTATTTCGCGCTAGCTTCAAAGATACCTTTTTAAGAGGGCAAAGCTTTAAAAAAAGAGCTCGAAAAATCATATTTTTTTCAACATTCTGTTAAGTATTTGTGTACTTTTGTCGCATTATGAAAGTATCTCAAAACAAAGTAGTTTCCTTAACCTATGAGTTAAGCGTAAATGATGGTGGAGAAGTGTTATTAGTAGAACGCGTAACTCCAGAGCAACCTTTCGTGTACTTACACGGTATGAGCGGATTGCCAGAAAAATTTGAATTAGCCCTTGAAAATTTAGAGCATGGAGCAAATTTCGAATTTGTATTATCAAAAGAAGAAAGTGGTTACGGCGAATTCGACGAAACTGCCATTGTTGACTTACCTAAATCGGTATTTTTTGTTGATGGAATATTCGACGAAGAAGTTATTGCAAAAGGAGCTTTCATTCCGATGAGCGACCAAGAAGGCAATAAAATGCAAGGTTTAGTGGCAGATGTTAATGATGATTTTGTGAAAATGGATTTTAACCATCCTTTAGCAGGCAAAAATTTAATGTTCGCTGGTTCAGTTCACGCTATTCGTGAAGCTTCAGCTGAAGAATTAGATCATGGTCATGTTCATGGCGAAGGTGGACATCACCACGAATAGTAACTAAGAATTAAGAATTGAGTATTGAGAAACTTTTTTAATACTTAATTCTTAACTCAAAACTCACAACTCAAATTTCTAGCTATTTCAACCAACAAGAATGAAACAAAGCAACCTAATCTTTAACGTAATTATCGCTATTGCAGTAGTAGTATTATACATTCTTCATTTCTCTGCAAGCTCTACGGGGCCAGTATTTACAAGTACTTCAGATAGCACACATGTTGTCGATGCAACTGCTCAAACTGTTTATGTAAATGGCGATTCGTTATTAGAAAATTACGATTATTTCAAAAAAGCTAAAAAAGATTTTGAGGCGAAAACTACTCGTACTGAAAATGAAATAACAGCTAAAAGAACTACACTCGAAAGAGAGTTTGCTAATTACCAACAAACTGGTGCAAGTTTATCTACCGATCAACGTGCTAAAATTGAAGAAGTACTCATGCGAAAAGAGCAAGAGCTACGCACCTTCAGTGAAAATGCAGCTGCGAAACTTCAAGAAGAGCAGGTGAAATTCAATGAGAAGCTATTCGATAAAGTATCAGATTACCTTAAATCTCATACTAAAGGTAAGAGCTACAAAATTGTAATGAACTATACCAAAGGTACGGGTATCTTATATGCTAGCGATAGTTTGGATATCACTACGGAGGTTTTGAAGGGGTTGAATGAGCAATACAGGAAAGAGAATTAAGAATTAGGAATTAGGAATTAGGAATTAGGAATTGAAATTTAGTTATTAGGTTATTTTGAAATTTAGTTATTAGGACATTTTGTTAATAAGTTATTTGGTTGATTAAGTTCGAAAAAAAATAATTTAACCCAATAACCCAATAACCCAATAACCCAATAACCCAATAACCCAATAACCCAATAACCCAATTACCCAATAACCCAATTACCCAATAGCCCAATAACCCCTCGTCTTACGCCGAGGCAGGCATTAACCCAATAACCCCTCGTCTTACGCCGAGGCAGGCATTAACCCAATAACTCAATAATGAATACCGATCACGAAACTTTCATGCGTGAAGCCATTAGGCTTTCAATAGAAAATGTAGTCACCAAAAAAGGTGGCCCATTTGCTTGCGTGATTGTGAAAAATGGTGAAATAGTAGCTTCAGGAACCAATCAGGTAACTTCTTCAAATGATCCTACAGCTCATGCTGAAATAGTAGCAATTCGTAATGCATGCTCATCGTTAGGGAGTTTTCAATTGGATGAATGTGATATTTATACTAGCTGTGAGCCTTGTCCAATGTGCCTTTCAGCTATTTATTGGTCCCGAGCTCGAAATATCTATTTTGCAAATACAAAATCAGACGCCGCTAAGATCAATTTCGACGATCAATTTATTTACGATGAGATTTCAAAAAACTTAAGCGAACGAAAAATTCCGATGACTCAAGTATTAAGGGAAGAAGCAATACAAGCTTTTGAGCTATGGTATAAATTAGACGGAAATATTCAGTATTAAAAACCTTAATTGTTGATTTTCAGCATATTGTAAATTAAAATTGAAATTTTTCTGGATTTTTCTCTACGTAGTTTTACTTAGAGAAAAAAAATGAAAATTACGTAGTTTTACGTATTTACAATGAACTAAATCCTTCTCACCTTAGAGAAAAGATTTAGCAATGAAAAAAAGCAAAAGGTCACTTGAAAATAATAACACTGAGCTCTCCAATTCAGAAGGTATTATAGGAATGTTAATCGATCTACACACTTTCCCTTTAGAAAGTGATGAGGATCTTGCTGAAAAAAAGAAAATTGTAACTGAAATTCAGGAACACTTAAAAACAACAGAAGAATAATTAACAATAAGCTCTAAATAAATTTACCATGACAATCATTATTACGTTTCTCATCCTCTTAAACATCGCTTTAGTTCTCGCATTGAGAAAGTCTAAGGGTCAGATGTAAAAAATCACTCTAAACGTTAAGCCAGTCGTTACGATTGGCTTTTTTTATGCCCTAAGGTTTCCTTAAACACTCTTTTTTCAAATAAATGCGAAAATATACACGCTATAGGCATGTTGATAACTTTTTGTGGTAGAAAGTGGTAAAAAGTGGTAAGATTTGATAATTTTACACTAGAAAAAGAAGCCAAAAGTAGAAATGACACAGTTTTTAGGAGAATTTGAATGTAAGCTAGATCCCAAAGGAAGGGTAATGCTTCCTGCTGGATTGAAGAAGCAGCTTTCACCCGAAGCTCAAGATCGTTTCGTGATTAATCGCGGCTTCGAGAAGTGTTTAGTTATGTATCCTTTAAACGAATGGAAAGTCATAAGTGAAGAGGTAAATGGATTAAACCTTTATTCTAAAAAGAACAGAGAATTCGCTCGTTATTTTTTCCGTGGTGCTTCCGAATTATCGTTAGATGCTACAAGTCGTTTATTACTTCCAAAATCTTTATTGGAATATGCTTCAATAGAAAAAGATGTAGTGCTATTCGCATACTCTAATCGAATTGAAGTTTGGTCGAAAGCAAACTACGATACTATGTTAGGCGACGAGCCTGAAGACTTTGCAAGTTTAGCAGAGGAAGTAATGGCAAAAAATAAATCTAACGCGAATGACTAGCTATCATCAACCGGTGATGCTTAACGAATGTTTAGAAGGCTTAAACATTCAGAAAAATGGAATTTATGTAGACGTCACCTTTGGTGGAGGTGGACATTCAAATGCAATATTAGAACAACTCGGACCGGAAGGGAAGTTAATTGGCTTTGATCAAGATCCAGATGCTCGAAAAAATATTCCTAATGATGATCGTTTTATTTTTTTAGATCAGAATTTTCAATTTCTAAAAAATCAGTTAAGGTTTTTAGGAATTCAAAAAGTAGATGGAATACTAGCCGACTTAGGCGTTTCATCGCATCAGTTTGATGCAGCTGATAGAGGATTCTCTATTCGCTTTGATGCAACACTTGATATGCGCATGGATCAATCGAGAGAAAAAGATGCGAAGTATATACTAAACCATTATGCTGAAGAAGATTTGCATAAAATTTTCGGAATGTATGGTGAAGTGCATAATGCTAGAAGTTTAGCAGCATTAATTTCTAAAGCAAGAGGAATTCAACCTATCGAAACTGTAACAAGCTTCAAAGAGCTTATTCGTCCGATGGTAAAGCGTGGTAAAGAGAATCAATATTATGCTCAAGTATTTCAAGCCTTGCGTATAGAAGTGAACGAAGAACTTGAAGTATTAAAAGATTTTTTAGTACAAAGTGCAGAAGTTCTTAAACCAGGAGGAAGATTAGTTGTAATGTCATATCATTCTTTAGAAGATAGACTTGTGAAAAATTTTATACAAAAAGGAAAATTCTCTGGTGAAGTAGAAAAAGATCTTTACGGTAATTCATTCACGCCATTAAAAGCGATCACTCGTAAAACTGTAGTAGCTACAGAAGAAGAAGTTAAAATTAATAATAGAGCACGTAGTGCTAAACTTAGAATAGCAGAAAAAGTAGATGAATAAGTTTAAAGATAATGTTGATGTAGAAAGCATCCCTGAAATAACGACTCCTGTGGAGAACGTTGTGGAGGAGAAGCCTGAAGCACCTGCAAAACCAACAGCCCTAGGAATTTGGATTGCTCAAAACTTATCTAGAGAGTCGGCAGTAAATTTAATGCCTTTTTTGTTTTTCTTAACAGTATTAGGCATGCTTTACATCGCAAACAAACATTACTCTGAAAAAAATATTCGTCAGATCGAAAAAATAAACAAGGAATTAAAAGAATTAAAGTGGGAACACTTAACTGCAAAATCTGAACTCGTTTCAAAAAGTAAGCAAAGTGAAGTGGCAAAAATGACAAAGTTATTCGGATTGAATGAAGCAGTAGTACCACCAATTAAAATAGCAGTGAAATAAAATGGGAATTCGTAAAGACATCATTCTTCGTGTATACTTTACATTTCTGCTACTAGCCTTAGTAGCTATTGCAATTTTTTCACGTGCAATTCAAATTCAATTTATACAAGGTGAGCAATGGAAGAGAATGAGCGATAGCTTAACCACAGATTATATTGATGTGGAAGCGGGTCGTGGAAATATCTATTCTTCTGATGGAAGTTTATTGGCAACCTCATTGCCTGAATATGAGTTGCGCATGGACCTCATGACAGAGACCTTAACCAAAGAAATTTTTAATGACAATGTTGATTCATTGGCAATATGTTTAGCAAATTTATTTAAAGATAAAACGGCTAATGAATATGAGCATCGCTTAGTTCAAGCTCGTAAAAACAAGGAGCGTTATTTTTTAATTAAACGTGTAGTAAACTATCCTCAATTAAAAGCAGTAAAACAATTCCCGATTTTTAAAATGGGGAAAAATAAAGGTGGCTTATTAGTTATTCAAAAAGATAAACGCATACAACCCTTTAAGCAATTAGCTTCTAGAACCATTGGTTATAAAGTTAATGGTGTTCAGCCCGTAGGTTTAGAAGGAGCATTTGATACTGACTTAGGTGGAACAACTGGTAAACGTTTAGTGCAAAGAATTTCAGGTGGTATTTGGATGCCAATTAATGAAGAGGATGAAATTGCTCCGAAAGATGGTTATGATATTTATACAACTATTGATGTAAATATTCAAGACGTTGCACAAAATGCATTGAACGAACAATTGGTAAAACACAATGCGGATCATGGTTGTGTGATTCTGATGGAAGTAGCCACTGGCGAAATTAAAGCTATTGCAAACCTCACCAGAATTGAAGAAGGCGTTTATCAAGAGAAATATAATTATGCTATTGGTGAAGCAATGGAACCTGGTTCCACGTTCAAGTTAGCAACATACATGGCTGCTTTAGAGGATGGTATTTTCAAACCATCAGATACTGTAGATACGGATGGTGGTAAATTTAGATTATACAGTTCTACTTTAAGTGATTCTCACGAAGGTGGCTACGGTAGAATTCCAATGTTAAAAGCTTTTGAGCTTTCATCGAACGTGGCGATAGCGAAGAAAATACATTTTGGGTACAAGGCAAATCCTGAGAAATTCACTGATCATTTAAAAGCATTTGGTATAGGCGAACCTATTGGATTGCAAATACCAGGAACTCCTAAGCCTAGAGTTAAAGACCCAAGCTCATCTGATTGGAGTGGTTTGAGTTTATCTCGTTTAGCAATTGGTTATGAAATTAGCATGACCCCTTTGCAAACATTGCTTTTGTATAATGCAGTAGCGAATAAAGGAAAATTTATTTCACCAATTATTGTAAAAGAGAAAAGAAGTTTAGGTGAAGTTGTAGAAACCTATACTACTAAAGTTATTCGCAAAAAGATTTGCTCTGATGAAACATTAGCCATGCTTCGCATGATGATGGAAGGAGTGGTAAAACAAGGTACCGCGAAAAACTTAAGTACCACTGTTTATCCTATTGCAGGGAAAACAGGTACGGCACAAGTCGCACAAGGTAAATCAGGATATAAAAATGGAAAGAAAACATATCAAGCTTCGTTCTGTGGATATTTCCCTGCTGATAATCCTAAATACTCAATGATTGTTGTAGTGATAGACCCATCGCATGCTGGATATTATGGAAACGTAGTGGCTGGTCCGGTGTTTAAAAACATTGCAGATAAAGTGTATTCAACACGTTTAGATATGCACAAAGATATTGCAGTGATTTATGCTCAACAACCCAATGATGTTCCTGTCTCTAAATCAGGTGTGAAAAACAAAACGATTGATGCGTATGATAAACTTGGTGTAAAAGCGATTATACCAAATGATGCGGAATGGGTAGAAGTAAGTAAAGAAAATAAAACATTAGCTTTTCAAACTAAAGAAACTGCAGAAGGAATTGTTCCAAACGTAATGGGAATGGGCCTTGTAGACGCTGTTTATTTATTAGAAAATGCAGGATTAAAAACTCGTGCTGTAGGAAGTGGTAAAGTAGTACAACAATCATTGGCATCAGGTCAAGCCATTCGTAAAGGAGCAAGTATTTTATTAGAATTAAAATAGTGAAAAAGTTAATCGACATATTACAAGGAGTGAATATTAACACACAGGGAGAAATTGCTGATGTTAATGTAAAATCCATTTGTTTCGATTCTAGAAAAGTAGAAACAGATTCAATGTTTGTGGCTACTCGCGGAACTGTTTCTGATGGACATGAGTTTATGGAGAGTGCAGCAATTAAAGGCGCGAGTGTAATTGTATGTGAAGAACTTCCAGCAAATTCTTATCCTAATGTTACTTATATACTCGTAGACAATAGTAGTAGAGCAATGGGTATCATTGCCGCGAACTTTTATAATCACCCATCTAAAAAAATAAAACTTGTAGGAATTACAGGTACCAACGGCAAAACAACTATTGCTACTTTATTATTCAAATTGTTCAGACAATTAGGCAATAATGTAGGATTAATTTCTACCGTAGAAAATAAAATTAACGACGAAATTATTCCTTCTACACATACTACTCCTGATGCTATAAGCATCAATGAGCTAATAATTAAAATGATTGAGAAGGGTTGCGACTATTGCTTCATGGAAGTAAGTTCACATGCAACCATTCAAGAACGTATTGCAGGTTTATCATTTACAGGTGGCGTGTTTAGTAATATAACACATGATCATTTAGATTTTCACAAAACATTCGACGAATACATTAAAGCGAAAAAATATTTCTTCGACCAATTACCTAAATCGGCATTTGCATTAACCAATGCTGATGATAAGAGAGGGAACGTGATGTTGCAAAATACAGACGCTTATAAAAAGTCGTATGCTTTACAAACAATGGCCGACTTTAAAGGTAAAATCATAGAAAATCAATTCTCTGGATTACTAATAAATATTGATAACCTAGAGGTTTGGTTTAAAATGATTGGCAGTTTTAATGCCTATAACATTTTAGCAGTTTATGGTACTGCAGTTTTATTAGAGCAAGATAAAATGAAAGTGCTTACCATTTTATCAGCACTTGATGGCGCCGAAGGAAGATTCGAGTACATCGTTTCTGCAAACGGAACCATTGGTGTAGTTGATTATGCTCATACTCCAGATGCGCTTAAAAATGTATTGCAAACTATTCAGAATATAAGAACAGGCAATGAAAAAATAATATCGATTGTAGGTTGTGGTGGCGATCGCGATAAAACAAAACGTCCGATTATGGCTGAAGTAGCCTGCAAGCTTAGTGATAAGGTAATTCTTACATCAGATAATCCTAGAACTGAAGATGCAACTACTATCATTAAAGAAATGGAAGTAGGTGTGAGCATCACCAACCGTGCGAAAACATTAAGTATTGTTGATCGTAGAGAAGCTATTAAAACAGCATGTCATTTAGCTCGAGCTGGAGATATCATCCTACTTGCAGGAAAAGGACATGAAAAATATCAGGACATCTCAGGAGTAAAATACCCATTCGATGATAAAAAAATATTGAAAGAGCAATTTGATTTATTAGATAACACCCCCAAAAAATAAGCTATGTTATACTACTTATTTACCTACTTAGATAAACACTTTGATTTCCCTGGAGCAGGGGTATTTCAATACATCACCTTCCGTACAACGATGGCAGTTATTGTATCGTTGTTTATTTCTTTGTTAATGGGTAAAACCTTAATTGCGTATTTACATCGTAAACAAGTAGGAGAAACTATTCGCGACTTAGGCTTAGACGGACAGAAAGAAAAACAAGGTACTCCAACGATGGGGGGCTTAATTATTTTAGCAGCGATATTAATTCCAACCCTGTTATTTGCTAAACTAAATAATGTATACATCATCCTAATGATTGTAACTACAGTATGGATGGGAGCTATTGGTTTTATTGATGATTACATTAAAGTATTTAAGAAAAACAAAGAAGGTTTAGCTGGTCGTTTTAAAATAGTTGGTCAGGTTGGTTTGGGATTAATAGTTGGTTACACCATGTTTTTTCACCCATCAATTGTAGTTAAAGAAAAGATACCAGCAAGCGCAGCAGGGTTATCTCAATATCAAACTTTTGATGAAACGAATTCACATAGTAAGTTTCAAATGTCGAAAGAAATAAAGTCGACTAAAACGAATGTTCCATTTTATAAAAACAATGAATTCGATTATGCAAAATTATTAAAATTCATTGGCGATGATTATGAGAAATATGCGTTCTGGATATTTATTCCAATTGTAATAATCATTATCACGGCAGTTTCTAATGGAGCGAATATAACAGATGGTATTGATGGATTAGCCACGGGGACCTCAGCAATTATTGGGGCTACGCTCGGTGTGTTAGCCTACGTTTCGGGTAACATGGTGTTCGCCGATTACCTAAATATAATGTACATCCCAAATTCTGGTGAGCTTGTAATTTTTGCGGGAGCATTTATTGGAGCATGTATTGGATTTTTATGGTACAATGCTTATCCCGCGCAAGTGTTTATGGGCGATACAGGAAGTTTAGCTATTGGTGGAATCATCGCTTCTTACTCCATCATGATTCGTAAAGAACTTTTGATTCCAATTTTATGTGGAATCTTTTTAGTAGAAAATGTTTCAGTGATTTTGCAAGTAGGATATTTTAAATACACGAAGAAAAGATATGGTGAAGGTAGAAGAATATTTAAGATGTCGCCTTTGCATCATCACTATCAAAAATCAGGATACTCTGAACCGAAAATTGTAACACGTTTTTGGATTATCGGAATTATTCTAGCGGTAATAACGATTGTAACTCTGAAACTTCGTTAATATGTTAATATGTTAATGTGTTAATATGTTAATAGAAATAAAAATAAATTAAAACAATAGCCCCTCTCCTTTGGAGAGGGGTTGGGGTGAGGCTTATGAAACGAATAGTAATACTTGGAGGAGGGGAGAGTGGAACGGGAGCTGCGGTGCTTGCAAAGCGTCAAGGATTCGATGTGTTCTTATCTGACGCAGGTACACTAAAAGATAGCTATCAGAAAATACTAAATGACGAAGGTGTTGCATGGGAACATGGAATGCATAGCGAAGAGAAAATATTGAATGCTACGGAAGTGATTAAAAGTCCGGGTATTCCAGAGAATGCAGCATTAGTAAAATTGCTAAGAAAACAAGGTACTCCTATCATAAGTGAAATTGAATTTGCAGCACGCTTTACTAATGCAAAACTGATTTGTATTACTGGCACAAACGGTAAAACAACGACCACACTTTTAACTTATCACTTATTAAAAAAGGCAGGTTTAAATGTTGGGTTGGCAGGGAATATCGGGCAAAGTTTTGCGTACCAAGTGGCTACCGAAAATTTCGATTTCTATGTATTAGAACTGAGTAGTTTTATGTTAGACGATATGTTTGAATTTAAAGCAGACATTGCTATACTAACTAATATTACTCCAGATCATTTAGATCGTTACGATTATAAAATTGAAACCTATGTGGACTCTAAATTTAGAGTATCGCAAAACCAAACGAAAAGTGATTACTTCATTTATTGTATAGATGATGAAGAAACGATGAATGGCTTGAAACGCCATAAAATACAAGCAAAAATGCTTCCATTTAGTATTCAACAACATGTTGAAGAAGGAGCTTATTTAGAAGGAAATACATTTTACATTAACACACTTAATCATACATTCAACATGACTATTCAAGAACTTGCTTTACAAGGGAAACACAACTTGTACAATTCGATGGCTTCTGGTATTGCAGCTAAACTATTAGAGATTCGTAGTGAATCGATGAAAGAAAGTTTCTGCGATTTTAAAAACGTAGAACATCGTCTAGAGCACGTAGCTCGTATACAGGATATTGAATTTATTAACGATAGCAAAGCAACCAATGTGAATTCTGCTTGGTATGCATTGGAGAGTGTGACTACCCCAATTGTATGGATTGCTGGAGGAGTTGATAAAGGGAATGATTATTCTATCCTTAAAAATTTAGTAAAAGATAAAGTTCGTGCAATTGTTTGTCTAGGAACAGACAATGGTAAAATACACGAAGCGTTTGATGATTGTGTTGACATCATCGTAAATACAAACTCTGCAGCAGAAGCTGCTCAAGTTAGCTTCCATTTAGCGAAAAAAGGAGATACTGTGTTACTATCTCCAGCATGTGCAAGCTTCGATTTGTTTAAGAATTACGAAGATAGAGGTGATCAATTTAAAGCAGCAGTAAAAGAATTGTAATATCATGAATTGGATATTCAGTAAAACAAAAGGCGACATTTGGATTTGGCTAGTAGTAGCCTTCCTTTCCTTGATTTCATTATTGGCGGTGTATAGTTCTACTGGCACATTAGCTTATAAGTTTCAATCGGGGAATACTGAATATTATTTATTCAAGCATTTATCTTTAATGATTGTGGGCTTAGTGTTAATGTGGTTAGCTCATTTGCTTGATTATCGATATTACTCTAGAATTTCTCAAATATTAATTTTTCTTTCAATACCATTATTGCTTTATACTTTATTATTCGGTAGTGAAATTAATCAGGCTAGTCGTTGGATTTCTATCCCTTTTACTGGACAAACATTTCAAACATCCGATTTAGCAAAACTTGCTTTAATTATGTATTTGGCACGTGAGTTATCTCGTAGGCAAGAAAACATTAAAGATTTCAAGAAATCATTCATGCCAATTATACTTTCGGTTACTGTTATTATTGGATTAATTGCTCCTGCAAACTTTTCAACTGCACTTATGCTTTTTGGAACAGCATCATTAATTATGTTAATTGGTCGTGTTAGTTTTAGGCAAATTTCTTTATCTGCAATTGCAGTAGGTTTAATACTTGTAATCGTTGTGTTTTTTGGTCCTCGTCGTGAAACCTACCGTTCACGTATCAATACCTTTTTGAATCATGAGCAAGTAGATGCCGATAAACGTTATCAATCTGATCATGCAAAAATTGCCATAGCTACAGGTGGTGTGTTCGGCAAAGGTCCAGGAAACAGTACCGAGCAGAACTTTTTGCCACAAGCTTATTCCGATTTTATTTTCACCATAATCATAGAAGAATATGGATTAATTGGAGGTGCTTTAGTTATTTTAGCCTACCTCTTTTTCTTATATCGATCGATAAAAATTATTACAAAAGCGCCGAAAGCATTTGGTGCTTTATTAGCCTGTGGGTTAAGTTTTAGTTTGGTTATACAAGCATTTGCAAACATGGCAGTTGCTGTAAATCTAATGCCTGTAACAGGTGTGCCTTTACCATTAGTGAGTATGGGAGGAACATCAATATTATTTACCAGTATTGCTTTTGGAATCATACTAAGTATTAGTAGAGATGTAGAAGAAATGCAACAAACAGAGAAAACAGATGAAGCCGCCTAGAATTATCATTAGTGGAGGAGGTACTGGAGGCCATGTATTTCCTGCGATTGCGATAGCAAATGCTATTCGCGCAAAACGCCCGGATGCTGAGTTTCTTTTTGTTGGTGCACTAGGTAAAATTGAAATGGAAAAAGTGCCTCAAGCGGGGTATAAAATTATCGGACTAGACATCAAAGGACTTCAACGAAAACTAACATTTGATAACTTGAAATTCCCTTTACGATTAATCAATAGTCTGTTGAAATCATCGAACATATTAAAAGAATTTAAGGCTGATGTTGCTGTTGGTGTTGGAGGTTATGCTTCTGGACCATTGTTATACATGGCTTCAAAAAAAAATATACCCTACGTTATTCAAGAACAAAATTCTTATCCGGGAATTACCAATAAATTATTGGCAAAAAATGCCTCAAAAATTTGTGTTGCTTATGATGGGATGAATCAGTTTTTTCCTCAAGAAAAATTGATGTATACCGGGAATCCTGTACGTTCTGAGTTATTAGAAATATCTGGATTGAGAGAAAAAGGATATGCCCATTTTGAATTAGACCCGAACAAGCCAACCATTTTTATCACGGGTGGAAGTTTGGGTGCACGTACTTTGAATGAAAGCATTTTGAATTTTGTGAACGAAATAAATGCCTCAGAAGTCCAATTAATATGGCAAACAGGGCGGTTTTACTATTCCACAATTGTTGAAAATGCTAGCCGTAAATTCCACGGTGGAGTCAAGATATTTGAGTTTATTAGTAGTATGGATATGGCATATGCTGTTGCCGACGTCATTATAGCGAGAGCAGGGGCTGGAACCATATCGGAATTGTGCTTAGTTGGTAAGCCAGTAATACTGGTTCCATCGCCCAATGTGGCTGAGGATCACCAAACTAAGAATGCAATGTCATTAGTAAAACATGATGCTGCATTGCTTGTAAAAGATAACGTAGCCGTAAATGAATTGATGCCAATGGCATTAGAATTATTGAAAAATAAATCGCAAATGAAAGCACTTTCGGAAGCGATCAAAAAATTAGCAATGCCAAATGCTGCAGATATTATCGCAGATGAGGTGTTAAAGTTGGTAAAAAGATAAAATGAGATTAGAACATATCCATAGAGTTTATTTGATTGGTATCGGGGGAATCGGTATGAGTGGCTTGGCGAGGTACTTCAACAAACGTGGATGTGTTGTGGCTGGATACGATCGTACATCAACGGTATTGACTAAAGAATTGGAAGCAGAAGGAATTTCAATTACATATATCGATGATGCTGCAGAAATTCATCCAGATTTTTTAGTGCATGATCCGAATACACTTGTGATTTTTACTCCAGCTATTCCAAAACATAGTTTAATTTTTAATTACTTTTCGAACTACGATTTTATTTTACGTAAACGTTCACAAGTTTTAGGAATTATTTCTGATGGATCATTTACCATCGCTGTTGCAGGTACACATGGTAAAACAACAACGTCATCGTTAATTGCACATTTGCTAAAAGATTCTGGATACGATTGCTCTGCATTTCTTGGTGGCATCGCTACGAATTATCAAAGTAATGTTTTGTTTGGTGATAATAATGTGATGGTGGTAGAAGCAGATGAATTTGATCGTTCGTTTTTAACCTTACATCCCGATATCGCTATTGTTACTTCAATGGATGCCGATCACTTGGACATCTACGGAGATAAAAATCATATTGAAGAGTCATTCAGATTATTTGCATCGCAAGTAAAACGAACCGGAAAGTTAATTTATAAATATCAATTGCCAATAAAACGCGATGGTATTACTTACGGTATCAATTCTACTAGCGCAGAGTATACTTCACATAATATTCGAATTGTAAATGGAACATTCGTGTTTGATTTTAAAAATGGTTCGAAAGAAATTAGAGATATTGAATTAGGTATTGCAGGTTTTCATAATGTGGAGAATGCAACTGCTGCGATTATCGTTGGATTGCAATTAGGAATATCAGACGAAAAAATTAAAGCTGCTTTTAAAAACTTTAAAGGTGTTAAAAGAAGATTTGAATACATCGTTAAAAATGATGAGCAAGTTTATATCGATGATTATGCTCATCATCCAGAAGAGCTTAGAGCTTGTTTGAATTCCGTTCGTCAGTTATACCCGAATAGAAAACTAACAACTGTTTTTCAACCACACTTGTATTCACGTACAAGAGATTTCGCAGATGGGTTTTCGGAAGTATTATCCAATAGTGATGAATTAATTTTATTAGACATCTATCCGGCAAGAGAACTTCCAATATTAGGAGTAAGCTCGGAAATGATTTTAGACAATGTTGATTTAGTAAATAAAATGATGTGCTCGAAACAAAATTTAGTTTCATTGCTAGCATCAAAAAAAATAGATGTGTTATTAACCGTTGGTGCTGGAGATATTGATACGTTAGTAGATCCTATCCGACAAATGTTGACGAAATGAAAAAGATCAACTGGAAACTCATTGGTATTGTTTCCTTGTGGGTCATTGGTGTAAGTACAGTGCTAACATCACTTGCATTTACTGAAATTAGACAACAACGCGTTCTTTGTAAAAAAATAGAAATTAATATAAATCGTGATGATGAAAATTATTTCATCAATAAACAGGATGTATATAAAATTCTTTATTCGGCTGGTGATTCATTGATAGGAACAAGAATTGAAAGAATACCAGTGAGTTTATTGGAGCGTTTAATACGTATGAATAAATACGTTGAAGATGCTGATGTGTTTATCGATATCAAAGGAAGACTTCAGGTAAATATTGAACAACGCAAACCAATGTTACGAATAATGAATAGTACAAACCAGAGTTTTTATATTGACGAAAAAGGTGGGAAGATGCCTTTATCATCATTATATACTGCGAATGTATTAATTGCGAATGGAAATATTGACGAGCATTATGATGGAAAGAATGATAGTATTTCGAGTGTATTATTGAAATCATTATTTTATTTAACAAATGTAATTCGTCATGATAAATTTTGGAATGCTCAGGTGGAGCAGATTTACATTGAAACCAATCAGGACATTGTATTAATTCCTCGTGTAGGCGATCATAAAATTATTTTCGGTGATACGAGTAATACAATAGAAAAATTTGAAAACCTTTTGGTGTTTTACCAAAAAGCTTTACCAAAAGTTGGATGGCAAACATACCATACCATCAATGTGAAGTTTAAAGGACAATTGGTTTGTAGTAGAAGAGATAAAGCAGAATTACCTGTAATTAGTTTAAACGATAGTTTAATAAAAGCAGTGGATTCAGTAAGTATAAAAAAGAATTAAAAAATTATAAGGATATGGAAAATTCGGATATCGTAGTTGGACTAGACATTGGAACCACAAAGATTTGTGCTATTGTGGGAATGCGCACTGAGCATGGAAAAATTGAAGTGCTAGGAATGGGGAAAGCTGAATCGGCTGGTGTTTCCAGAGGTGTAGTGACTAACATTGAGAAAACGATTAAAGGTATTAAAGCAGCAATTGAAGAAGCAGCATTGAAATCTAATTGCGACATTTCTGAAGTCGTAGTTGGTATAGCTGGTCAACATATAAAAAGTTTACAACACCGTGGTATTATTGTAAGAAATTCTACTGAAGATGAAATCAATAGAAACGATGTAGATCGTTTGATTGAGGACATGTATCGTTTAGCTATGCCTCCAGGTGAAAAAATTATTCATGTGTTACCACAAGAATTTACAGTGGATAACGAGCAAGGAATTTTAGAACCAATCGGAATGTCGGGTATTCGTTTAGAAGCGAATTTCCACGTTATTACTGGTCAAATTACAGCTGCAAATAATATCATCAAATGTATTGAACGAGCAAGTTTATTTGCTACAGATATGGTACTTGAACCATTAGCTTCTGCTGATGCAGTGTTGAGTGATGAAGAAAAAGAAGCAGGTGTAGTATTAGTAGATATTGGTGGTGGTACTTCTGATATTGCAATTTTCTACGAAGGAATTATACGTCATACTGCTGTTATCCCATTTGGTGGTAATAGTATCACAGAAGATATTCGCGAAGGTTGTGCAGTAATGAAAAATACAGCCGAAGCATTGAAAGTAAAATTTGGTTCTGCATTAGCAGATGAAAATAAAGATGAAGAAGTTATTTCGATTCAAGGATTAAAAGGTCGTGAGCCGAAAGAAGTTTCTGTGAAGAATTTAGCTTATATCATTCAAGCTCGTATGGAAGAAATTCTAGAGCAAGTGAAATATGAAATTCAAGCTTCAGGTTTTGAAAAGAAAATTCGTGCAGGTGCTGGTATCGTAGTTACTGGTGGTGGTGCACAACTTAAGCACATCACACAATTAGTAGAATACATTACAGGTATTGATGCACGTATTGGTTATCCAAATGAGCATTTAGCAAAAACTAATTTCGATGATATTAAAAGTCCAATGTATTCAACAGGTATCGGACTTGTAATAAAAGGATTGCAATACATTGAAATGCAACGTGAGAAAGCAATTCGTAATTCAAAAGGAATTACTGCTATCGACACAAAAGACAAGCCAACGCCTAAAACAGAACGTGAGCAAAAGCAAGGAAGATCATTCTTAGAAGGAATCATCAAAAAAAGTGAACAGTTCTTTTTAAAGGATATTGAAAACATCGACGACAAAGGGTTTACAAAATAAATCCAAATCAATAAATATTAAAACATAAACATTAAAACAATATAAGACATGAAATTCGAGATGCTGAAAGACAAATCATCAATTATAAAAGTAATTGGTGTTGGTGGTGGCGGTGGTAATGCTGTCAATCACATGTACAATCAAGGAATCGTAGGTGTAGATTTCATCATTTGTAATACAGATGCACAAGCATTGGAGTTAAGTCCAATCCCGAACAAAATACAATTAGGCGCTAGTCTTACCGAAGGTAGAGGAGCCGGTTCAATGCCAGAAGTAGGTATGAACTCCGCTATTGAATCTATTGATGATGTAAAAGAATTATTAGGTTCAACTACCAAAATGATTTTCATCACAGCAGGTATGGGTGGTGGTACAGGTACAGGAGCTAGTCCTATTATTGCGCAAGCCGCAAAAGAAATGGGGATATTAACGGTAGGTATTGTTACAACACCATTTAATTTTGAAGGTAAACGCAGAAAAATTCAAGCGGAAGAAGGATTAGAAGCTTTCAAAAAACATGTCGATACGTTATTAGTTATTTCGAACGATAAACTTCGTGAGATGTATGGAAACTTAACACTTTCTAATGCATTTGCTGAAGCAGATAATATTTTAACAACGGCCGCTAAAGGCATCGCCGAAATTATTACAGTACCAGGTTACATCAACGTTGACTTTGAAGATGTGAAAACAGTAATGCAAAGTAGTGGTGTGGCAATAATGGGATCAGCATCTGCTGAGGGTGAAGGCAGAGCATTTAAAGCAGTACAAAATGCATTAGCTTCTCCATTGTTAAATGATAATGATATTGAAGGTGCACGCTATATCTTATTAAATATTACTTCAGGAGAAGAAGAAGTATTGATGGATGAAGTTTCTGAAATCACAGACTATATTCAAAACCAAGCAGGCTTAACTGCAGATATTATTTGGGGAAATTGCTACGATGAAACGTTAGGAGATAAAATCTCTGTAACGCTTATTGCTACTGGCTTTCAGACTAAGGAAGAACGATTTTCTAAAGTAACTCCTAATGCAGAAAAAAAAGTAATTCCATTATCAATCGAAAATAAATCGACGGTAGAAAATGTAATTCCACATTTAAATATTACAATTGAAAATAACGAAGTAGTTCCAGCTGTTTCTCGTATTGAGGAATTAATTGCAGTGCGTGATGAAGAAAAAGTGATGGAGCGATTAATTGAAGAATCTCCAGCAGTAAAGAAAGCACCTGCAATGGTTCTTAAAACTCATGTAGTTGAAGAAACAGAAAAAGCAGTTATCATTAAAGAAGATATTAAAAGAGAATCACCTGCATCATCAACAAAGCAAGTGAACTTATTTGATTTTATTCCAGCTCCTGAACCTAAACAAGAGCAGGTAATGGAACAAGAGCCATTCCGTTTATTAGACAAAGAGAGTGTTGAATTTACAATCATCAACAAAACTCCTGTAGAAAATGAAGAGTCTGATGAGTTAGAGGAGCAAATGAAGAAAAACAAAGAACGTATTAATCGTTTGAAAGAATTGAGTATGCGTTTAAGAACACCGAATGGAGTAAATGATTTAGAAAGCGAACCAGCGTATTTACGCAAAAAGCAAAATCTAGAGAATACACCATTATCAACTGAATCACAAGTTTCACGTTATACGATGAACGACGACAGCGGACAACCACAAATTCGTCCGAATAACCCGTTCCTACACGACAACGTAGACTAGTAAAACATATTTAAAATAGCCGTAAGCGTTATTCGGGAAACCGGGTGGCGCTTTTTTTTTAATATGATAATATGTTAATGGGATAATATGTTAATGGGATAATATGTCATTTTCGCATTTGCATATCTGCACATTTGCACATTTTTTTCGTATTTTTGGCTTTTTAGTACATTAAACCCCTAAAACGTTGGATTTATTTAATAAACTTTCGAATCGTGGCCCTCTTGGTCAGCACCAAAAAATGGCACACGGATATTTCACTTTTCCAAAATTGGAAGGTGAAATTAGTAACCGCATGGTATTTCGTGGTAAAGAGCACTTAGTATGGAGCTTAAACAATTACTTAGGATTAGCAAATCATCCTGAAGTTCGTAAGGCTGATGCCGAAGGAGCTGCACAATATGGTTTAGCATTACCCATGGGTGCTCGTATGATGTCTGGTAATTCTAATCAACATGAGCAATTGGAGCGTAACCTTGCAGAATTTGTTAAACGCGAAGATGCATTCTTATTAAACTATGGATACCAAGGTATGGTGTCGATCATTGATACCTTAGTAAACAGACATGATGTAATAGTATACGATGCTGAATCGCATGCTTGTATAATTGATGGTGTTCGTTTACATCAAGGAAAACGTTATGTATATAACCATAACGATATGGCTAGTCTTGAAAAACAACTTGAGCGTGCTACTAAATTAATTGAAGGAACTGAAGGTGGTATTTTAGTAATCACTGAAGGTGTATTTGGTATGTCGGGTGCACAAGGAAATTTAAAAGGTGTAGTAGAATTAAAGAAGAAATTTGATTTCCGTTTATTAGTTGATGATGCACATGGTTTTGGAACGATGGGCCCAACTGGAGCAGGAACAGATGAAGAACAAGGTGTTCAAGAAGGAGTAGATGTTTACTTTGGTACTTTCGCAAAATCAATGGCAGGTATCGGAGCATTCGTTGCTTCAACAGAAGATGTTGTTAACTTCTTAAGATATAATATGCGTTCGCAAACCTTTGCGAAAACGATCCCAATGCCGATGGTAATTGGGCTATTAAAAAGGTTAGAATTATTACGCACAAACCCCGAATTGAAGAACAATCTGTGGAAAATAGTCCATGCCTTACAGACCGGCTTACGTGAAAGAGGCTTCGATATTGGCAAAACAAGCTCTCCAGTGACCCCTGTTTTCCTAACAGGTACCCTTACGGAAGCAACCAACATTGTGATGGATTTACGTGAAAATTACAGCATTTTTTGCTCGATAGTAACCTATCCAGTTGTACCTAAAGGCGTGATAATGTTGAGGTTAATACCTTCAGCGATCCATACATTGGCCGATGTTGAAGAAACCCTAAAAGCCTATTCGGAAGTTGGCGAAAAGCTAAAAGAGGGCTTTTACGAAAATAATTCGCCTTTGGAAATGAAAGCTTAAAATTAATTGAAATTAGGTATTGATAAGCTCAATAATTCATTTTACATTAGCTAAAACAAACAAATTAGTGTAAAACCAAAACCTTAAAGGAGTTTTCAAAATGAAAAAATTTAATGAATTCAAAAACATGCTCGCTGAATTAGAAGCGGATGCTGACAAATTTTATAACAAAGGTAACAGTGCTGCTGGTACACGTGTTAGAAAAGGAATGCAAGACTTAAAAAACTTAGCGCAAGCAATTCGCTTAGAAGTTCAAGAAATGAAAAATTCTGAAAAATAGTCTTTACTCCAAAATATTACAAAAAACCCCGTTTATCGGGGTTTTTTGTTTTTATGACTTTTCTCATTTTATTTCCTTAATTCTTATAGGACATTTGAGTTATGAATTTACAGCATCAACTCATCGAAAAATATAATCGTCCGATTCCTCGTTATACAAGTTATCCTACGGTTCCATCATGGAGCGTTAATCCAACACAAGAAGATTGGAAATCTCACGTATCCAATAGTTTCAAAGCAACCAATCAAAAAGAAGGCATTAGTTTATATATACATTTGCCTTTTTGTGAGAGCTTATGTACCTATTGTGGGTGCAATACTCGCATAACCGTAAATCACGCGGTAGAGGTGCCTTATATCGAAGCATTAGAGAAGGAATTCGAGATGTACATTTCCTTATTCGATGAAAAACCTCGTATCGCTGAAATTCATTTAGGTGGTGGTACACCAACCTTTTTTCGTCCCGAAAATTTAGAACGTTTAATTACGTTTATTTTTAGTCATTCGATTATTACTCAAGATGCTTTATTCAGTTTTGAAGCGCATCCAGGAAATACGAATTACGAGCATTTGAAAGTGCTTTCGAATCTTGGATTTAAACGTTTGAGTTTAGGCATTCAAGATTTTGATCCTCACGTTCAAACATTAATCAACAGACACCAAACCGTAGGGGATGTAGAGCGTGTAATGCACGAAGCTAGATCGCTAGGATATAACTCTATCAATTTCGATTTAATATACGGCTTGCCTGATCAAACAATCGACACCATTAGCAGTACAATTAAGGAAGTTATTAAAATGATGCCCGAACGTATTGCCTTTTATTCTTACGCCCATGTACCTTGGTTAAAACCTGGTCAACGTAAATATGATGAATCTAATCTTCCAAAAGATGAAGAGAAGTATTCATTATATGAACATGGTAGAAAACTATTAGAAGAAGCAGGTTACATTGAAATTGGAATGGATCATTTTGCATTAATAGAAGATTCATTACTAACTGCCATGCAAACGCATAAGCTTCACCGTAACTTTATGGGCTATACCGAAAAGCATACTAGCTTATTAATTGCATTAGGTGTTTCTTCAATTGGCGATTCATGGACAGCCTTTGTTCAAAATGAGAAAAAATTAGAAGACTATTACCGCCGTTTAGATGAGAATGAATTTCCTATTATGAAAGGTCATATTTTATCGAATGATGATTTGGAGCGAAGAAAATTAATTTTAGAAATGATGTGTCAGTTAAAAACTGCTTTCAGACCAGAATTAATGAACGATGCCTCTTTCAATCTCTTAAATGATTTATTGCTAGATGGTATTGTTAGTATTTTCGATGATACGATAGAAGTTAGCTTCCAAGGGAAAATGTTCCTCAGAAATTGTTGTTCGATATACGATTCGTATTTAAATGACGAAGAGAAAAGCAAACAGAGATTTAGTATGGCCGTCTAATTTTAAATTGTAAGTTGAAAATAATTTAAAATTTAAAATTTACAATTAATTAGTAGTTGTCTACCGCAGCCTTTAATTTCTTAATCACCGCTTCGCTAGGTGCGCTTAATGGTAAGCGAACTGTGTCTCCACAGATGCCTTTCATTTT
>JBIINK010000115.1:0-2703 GCA_044337515.1 Sphingobacteriales bacterium
TTTAAATACATCTTGTCGAAGAGTAGTTTTAGGGGCTTGTGGCGACATAGTGCTAAATTATGAATTAGGAATTAGGAATTAGGAATTAATTTTCATTTAACCTTTTTAGGTTCAAAGAATCAAATTGGTTACTACCAACCTCCCATACCCCTGTGTTTCAATTTCAAATGACTTGTAAACCAAACATTTTCACAATTCCTAATTCCAAATTCCTAATTAATACCCCTGTGGCTCAATTTAAATTGCCTTGTAAACCAAACCTTTTCACAATTCCTAATTCCAAATTCCTAATTAATATCCCTGCGTCTCAATTTAAAATGCCTTGTAAACCAAACGATTTCACAATTCCTATTTCCTAATTCCTAATTCCTAATTAATATCCCTATTTTTACCTCACAAACACGAAAATCAATAAAAATGAAACAAGTATATATCGTTTCGGCAGTACGTACGCCGATGGGAAGTTTCGGAGGTTCACTATCCTCCGTATCAGCAACAAAATTAGGTGCTGTAGCCATTAAAGAAGCTGTAAAAAGAGCAGGTATCGATGCTTCAGAAATCAATGAAGTATTTATGGGAAATGTGTTGCAAGCAAATGTTGGTCAAGCACCAGCAACGCAAGCAACAAAATTCGCAGGTTTAGGCGATATCCCTTCTACAACCATTAACAAAGTATGCGCATCAGGAATGAAAGCGGTAATGTTAGCTGCACAATCAATCCAATTAGGAGATAACGATGTAGTGGTTGCTGGTGGAATGGAAAGCATGAGCAATACTCCTTACTACCTTGATAAAGCACGTACAGGTTATAAATTAGGACACCAAACCGTAACCGATGGAATTATCCGTGATGGTTTATGGGATGTATATAATGATTACCATATGGGTTCGGCAGCAGAATTATGTGCTACAGAATGTCATATCTCTCGTGAAGACCAAGATACTTTTGCTATTGAATCTTACAAGCGTGCGCAAGCGGCTTGGGAAAAAGGTTTATTTAACGCGGAGATTGCTCCAGTAGAAATTGAAACTAGAGCTGGTGTAACAGTAGTTGCAGAAGACGAAGAATATAAAGCAGTAAAATTTGATAAAATCCCAGGCTTAAAACCGGTATTTAAAAAAGACGGAACTGTAACAGCAGCAAATGCTTCTACCTTAAATGATGGTGCTTCGGCATTAGTATTAATGAGTAAAGAAAAAGCAGATGCTCTAGGCATTAAGCCAATCGCAATTATCCGCGGTTTTGCAGATGCTCAACAAGCTCCAGAGTGGTTTACTACTGCTCCATCGAAAGCAATTCCTCGTGCAATTGCTCACGCTGGATTAACTGCCGCAGATGTTGAATATTATGAAATTAACGAAGCCTTCTCTGTGGTTTCATTAGCAAACAATCAAGAATTAAAATTAGACCCTAATAAAGTAAATGTAAACGGTGGTGCTGTAGCCTTAGGACATCCTCTAGGAAGTTCAGGTTCACGTATTATTGTTTCATTAATCTCTATCCTTAACCAAAACAATGCTAAAATTGGTGTTGCTGGTATTTGCAATGGCGGTGGCGGTGCTTCTGCAATTGTGATTGAAAGAGTTTAACTGGTAGTGGGTATTGAGTAATGGGTAATGAGTATATTATAAGATATTTTAGTATTTTTAACTCATTACTCACTACCCAATACTCACTACTATAATGAAAAGACTACTTTCCATTTCCCTACTACTGTTCTTCATTCTAAACATCGCTAAGGCTCAAAAAGTAAATTCATCTTTTGATCCTCGATTTCGAACACTAGAAGATTCCCTGAAACGTCTTTCCTATAAAGTTATTAATAGTGAAGATGAGGTTGTTCGTAGGAATTCCAATAACTTATTTATTAAAACACTTGTTGGTACTTTAAAATTACCGAACTCATTCGATTATCCTTTTGACTCGGTAACTTCTGTTTCTATACTTACTTCAGCAGACAAAGTATTTAAAATATTCACATGGCATTTATCATCTGATGATGGCACTTACCGTTACTACGGAGCAATTCAGAAAAACAATAAAGAAAAGCTAGAACTCTATCCTCTATTCGATAATTCGAAGTACATCCCGAAACCTGAAGACACCATTTTAAACAAGGATTCATGGTATGGAGCACATTATTACACCATTGCAGAAACTCAAAAATCTCCTAAAAACAAACAATATATTTTATTGGGTTGGAAAGGTGATGATATTAAAATCAATCAAAAAGTAATTGATGTATTAAGCTTCAACAAAGAAGGCAAACCAGTTTTTGGCGCACCCATCTTTGATTTTAAAGATTCGGTAACCACGCGTGTCATATTCAAATACTCAAGATCAGTTTCGATGATGCTTCGTTACCTTCCATCAAAAAAATGGATTGTTTACGATCATTTAGCTAGTCCAAACGCTACCCAATTAGGCATGTACGAGTATTACGGTCCCGATTTATCTTATGATGGATTAAAACTAAAACGCAAGAAATGGTTCCTCATGGAAAACCTCGATTTGCGTAATGAAAAATCGGAATTGGATAAATTGTTTATTGATCCACGAGACGAAAAGTAATGTGCCGTTCGTCGGAGCGTCCTCGCTCCGACAAAAAAACTATCCGTTCGTCGGAGCGTCCTCGCTCCGACAAAAAAAACCTTCTGACAAAAATAAAAGAGTCGAAGCGAGGACGCTTCGACGAACGACGC
>JBIINK010000116.1:0-2684 GCA_044337515.1 Sphingobacteriales bacterium
CATGGTAACTATTAATATAGCCTTGTGCTTCTAGCTTACGAACTCGCTCTAATGTAGGAGCTGGAGATAAACCGATGTCCATTGACAACTGAATATTCGTAATTCTTCCATTTTCTTGTAAGATTTTTAAAATCTTAAAATCTGTACTGTCTAAGCCAATCATATTTTAGTTTATAGGTGTAAAATTATTTTAACTAATATAGACATTTGTAGAAATAATATTCTGAAAAATCTAATTTAATTTCATTCTAGCATTATAATATTTTTTTAGTAATTTAGGGGAGTCTAAAAAATAAATTAGTGAACAAGAATTCTCATACTGAAGAAAACTACCTAAAAGCCATCTTTAAGCTTCAAAATAAAGACAGTGCTGAGGTTTCTACAAACGATATTGCAAAGATTGTGAATACTCGTGCGGCATCAGTAACCGATATGCTGAAACGTTTAGCCGACAAAAATTTGGTGCATTACAAGAAATATCAGGGGGTAAGTTTAACTGATCTTGGTAAAAAAGCCGCAATTAACATTATTCGAAAACATCGTTTATGGGAATCTTTTTTAGTAGAGAAATTAAATTTCAAGTGGGACGAGGTGCATGATATTGCAGAGCAGATGGAACATATTGAATCGGAGGAGTTGATTAATCGATTAAATGAATTCTTAGGTTTCCCAGAATATGATCCACATGGCGACCCAATACCTTCAAAAAATGGAGTTTTTGCTGGTAAAAAAATGAATGTTCTACATGACATGCCTGTTGGTTTTATGGGAAATATTTCGGGTGTAAATGAACATAGTCCAGCTTTTTTAAATCACTTAGATAAAATTAATATCAAGCTTGGTGTGCAAGTAAAAGTAGAAGATCGTAATGATTACGATAATTCGTTTTGGATTAGCATAGACTCTGCAGAACCTGTATTTATTAGTAAAGAAGTAGCAAAAAATCTTTTAGTTTTTAAGAAATAATATGCAAGAGGAATCACTGAGTGAAGTACATGGGAGTGTAAAAATTCCAACAGGAAAAAACAAGTGGCGAAAGTTTTTTGCATTTGTTGGTCCGGCGTATTTAGTAAGTGTTGGTTACATGGATCCGGGTAATTGGGCGACAGATATTGCAGGTGGTAGTATGTATGGGTATAAGCTCATTTGGGTATTACTGATGTCGAATTTAATGGCACTCTTACTGCAGAGTTTAAGTGCACGATTAGGCGTAGTTAGAGGATTAGACTTAGCACAAGCCTCTCGTAAAATTTATCCATCATGGGTAAATATTCCTTTGTATACACTTGCCGAATTGGCCATTGCAGCATGTGATTTAGCAGAGATTATTGGTATGGCAATAGGCTTACAACTCTTGTTCGGATTACCATTAATCCTTGGTATTTGCATTACCGTACTCGATACTTTATTGTTATTATTTTTGATGAATAGAGGTATTCGAATTTTAGAGCGCTTTATCATCTCACTCATTTTTATTATTGGTGTTTCTTTTCTTACTGAATTAATCATTGTTCAGCCAGTCATTTCTGAAGTGATGTCGGGTTTTCTTCCAACTAATTTAGATGGTAGCGCCTTATACATTGCCATTGGAATTATTGGGGCAACGGTAATGCCACATAATCTTTATCTACATTCTTCACTCGTACAAACACGTTCCATAGGGAAGTCGGAACGAGGGATTAAAGATGCATTGAAATACAATTTTATTGATTCTACAATAGCCTTGAATTTGGCATTTTTTGTGAATGCTGCTATCTTAATTTTAGCCGCCACAGCTTTTTATAAAAATGGATTATTTCAAGTGGCCGAAATACAAGATGCTCATCGACTTTTGAAAAGCATTTTTGGTTCATTAGCTCCAACTTTATTTGCTATAGCGTTAATTAGCGCCGGACAAAGTTCTACCATTACAGGAACGCTGGCTGGTCAAATTGTAATGGAAGGGTATTTGAACTTGAGAATTCGCCCATGGTTGCGAAGATTAATTACCAGATTAATAGCAGTTACCCCTGCATTAATTACCATACTTTATTTTGGCGAAGAAAAACTAGGTTCACTCTTGATTTTAAGTCAGGTTGTATTGAGCTTACAACTAGGATTCGCTATCATACCCCTTATTCATTTTACTTCGGATGCAAAAGAGATGAAAGCTTTTGTCATTAAACCCTGGGTTAAAATTCTAGCATGGATTACGGCAATCATCATCATCGGTTTAAATATTAAACTTGTTTATGCAGAGATGTCGGATTGGATTAATAATTCTAATGGAGCTTGGTATATCTATGGGATTGTTTTACCTATTATTGGTTTCTTTTTATTCTTATTAATCTACATCATTATAAACCCATGGTTAAACAAAGTACTTCGTCCGTTAACTCTGCCGCACGAAGGTTTTAGTTTATTCGAAATCGATATTCCAATTAAAGCAAAACGAATACTTGTACCTATTGATTTTAGTTCGTTTGATAAGATTGCGATTAATCAAGCCTTGCAAATAGGAGGGAATACCGCTACCTATATATTAGTCCATGTCGTAGAAACCGTTGCTGCTCGTTATTCGGGGAAAGATTCTGATGATAGTGAAACGCGTAGCGATGAAAGCGAATTAAAAATGTACGAAACTGAATTAATTAAAAATGGGTATGCCAGCACTTCTATCATCGCATATGGAAACCCAGCTAAAG
>JBIINK010000025.1:0-32789 GCA_044337515.1 Sphingobacteriales bacterium
TTCATTAATTTCTTTATTAACAGAAATATTTTTTCCGTCGCTTTGATAAAGTCTAATTAATTTAATTTCTTCATCAGATGAAATGTTAAGTTTATCGTTAGCAGGATTCGGATAGATTACTATTTTCGATTTTCTATTTTCCTCTACACCACTAGTAACAAGTGTGCTATCTAAAATTATATTCTCATCGCCAGCCTGATAGGTTGTATAGGCAATGAATGCAACCATCATCTCATCTTTAGTATTTTCACCAGCGGAAACAGTTATAGGTGGATTACTAGGATTATGAGGATTGTTAGTCGTGTTATCATAGGTGGCATTCCCCATAATCAGCGATTGCTTAGGTATTTTAATAAGTTTTTGAAAAGTATAAAAACCTTGCCAATGGAAATCCCAATCAGGAATGCTAATTAGTTTTGTAGTGTCAACTCCCTTTTTTGCAAAAATGGTATACGACCTTCCGATTAAATGCATATGTGGGAAAATCCCAACTACCGAAAGATCTGTTACATTGCTACTAATGGTTCGTTGATTAAAATTCATCACTGTATTAGCTGGAATAACAAGCGAAGCTTGTTGTAATACTGGTGGATAATGAAATAATGGCATTTCCATTTTTACTATTCGTACAGGTAAAGTAGAAGTGTATTTAAAATTTACGATTGTGCTATCTGATTTAGCATTACTGTTGGGTGCGTAATGTATTTCCATAACTAAATCTGTACCGACCGGTAATTCATATCCCATATTATCTGGTAAATAAAATATGCCAGCACCTGGAGTCCACAACCCAATAAGTTTTGCATTCGAACTCTCCGCTCCAGTTCCATTACTCGCATAACCTGGTCCTGGATCTAAACTATCTAAATTTCTTGAAACAGTACTCGGGTCGTGGTATAAAATAATATGATGTACAATTGCAGCATTACTTGGAATGAATTCTACAGCATTAATGTATTTCAAAGAAGTATGCGTTGTAGGCATTACGAATGTTCTGTAATCGTCAGTAGTTTTTTGAACGGTATATTTTGGTGATTGTGTAGTTTGATCTAATCGATTAATTTGAGCTCCATTATTAATAGTTGGTGGTACCGGCGAAACGCCTGTTCCTAGAGGTGTTCCAGCATCAACCCATGCAGAAATAGAATTCACCTGCTCATCAGTTAATCTTCGCTCCCCAATAAAATGAGTGTAGCTTGGATCAGCTTTCCAAGGTGGCATATGTCTATCAACGGTATGTGATTTAATCGATGATGCAAATGAAACAGCATCGTCGTAACTCATTAATTCAAATGGACCAATACCTCCATCGTGATGGCAATTTGAACAGTTGTTGTATATCAATTGCCCAATACCATTATTCCAAGTTGGCGCTTGAGCAAATGATGAAATTTGGATTAGTAGAAGTGAAACGAGCGTAAATATTCTTTTCATAAAATGGGTGGTTTTATTAAAGATATAGAAATAATTAGGAATTAGGAATTAACAATTAGGAATTATTTTTTATAATGAAGTAGAATAGAATTTTAAATTTCATTTGTACCCGCAAAACAGATAACAGTCGTTTCGTAAAAAAAATACTCCACTATAATTGCCGACGAAGCACCTAATTCCTAATTCCTAATTCCTAATTCCTAATTGTTATACCATTTGCTAGCCGGCGCTACACTATCCAAGACTACCGTTTCTCCAATCATTGGAGTGGTAATCGGAATGTGTTTGTCTTCTGCTAGTTTTGTAATTCTTTTGATAGGTTCATTCCAGGGATGCAAAGCAAGTGTGTATTTTGCCCAATGAACAGGCAGAAGGAGCTTTGTATTTAGATCTTTTGCTGCTTGAGCAACTTCCTCCGGTTGCATATGTATGTACCCCCAAGCTGGATTATATTGTCCGCATTCTAAAACAGCTAAATCGAATGGCCGAATTTTTCGCCAATCTTTTTGAAGTGATCATCATAACCACTATCACCACCAATGTAAATTTTCTTGTGTTTAGATTTCAATATGAACGACGACCATAGTGTTTGATTTCTAGTGAAGGTTCTGCCTGAAAAATGTCGTGCAGGTTGCGCTGTAATTTCTATGCTATCAATAATATGCGCACTCTCTTCCCAATCTAATTCTGTTATTTTTTCAGGTGCAATACCCCAATATTCTAAATGAGAACCAACTCCTAATGAGGTGTAAATATGTTTAACTTTATCTTTCAACTCTAAAATTGTTGCATAAGATAAATGATCGAAATGGTCGTGTGTAATTAAAAGGTAGTCGATGTTTGGCAAATCACTTAACTGGTAAGGATGTTCAATAGGGTATGATTTCCCGAAGAAACTAACTGGTGAAATATTGCCCACAATAATGGGGTCTACTAAAATTGTTTGCCATCCACCTGAATTAAATATGTAGAATGCCCCAACCATGTCACTTTATAATCGTTAACATTTGTTGTATCAAATGATAATTTTTGGGATGGAAGAATATGGTCTGGTGTTGTTGGACCTTTTGCTAAGTATAGTTTTAAAATTTTCCAAAAGTTATATCCTTCACCAAATGTTGGTGTATTATGTAAATTCTGAAATGCTCCATCTCTGTAATTTTTAGATTTTTTAATTCTTTCTAATTCTTTCTAATCGAGTGCCACTAGGGTTTTTGCCAAACGTAGCTTGTTGCATGAAAAGCATTGTAGCTACTACAAGAACTGCAATTGCAATGATGAGGATGTAGAGAATTTTAATCATATGTTGGGTATTGTGTAATGAGTAATGGGTATTGAGAAATTTAATTATATAATTTCCCACTACTCATTACCCACTACTCACTACAATTCTAAAGATTAATAGTTCAGTAGCGCTTGTAACTTTTCTGCTAATCTAGATTTTGCCAAGAAATTATCTTCTAATTCCTTGCTCATTGGTATTGCCGTATCTAAACTTGCACAACGAATAACTGGTGCATCTAAATATTGGAAACAATGTTCAGAAATATGTGCAGATAGCTCAGCCCCGAATCCATTAGTCAAGGTGTCTTCATGTAAAATAAATGCTCGTCCAGTTTTGCGAACACTATTTTCAACGGCTTCTTTATCCCAAGGTTGTAAACTTCTTAAATCAATAATATCTAATGACAATTCCGGATTTGTATTTGCATACTCTAATGCCCAATGCACCCCAAGTCCGTAGGTAATAATACTGGCTTCAGTTCCCTCTCTTAAAAGTTTTGCTTTACCAATTTCAATCGTATAGTAATCGTCGAAAATTTCTTCGGAAATCCCTCGGTATAAAAATTTATGTTCGAAATACATTACTGGATTTGGGTCTTCAATAGCAGCAGCTAATAATCCTTTTGCATCCGATGGGAATGCAGGATACACTACTTTTAGTCCTGGCGTTTTTGTAAACCATGCTTCATTACTTTGCGAATGAAATGGTCCCGCACCAGTACCTGCTCCTGTAGGCATACGGATAATGACATCTGCTTTTTGGCCCCAACGATAATGTGTTTTGGCAAGGTTGTTTATAATCTGATTGAATCCTTCGGTAACGAAATCTGCAAATTGCATTTCCATCATACTCTTATATCCATTAATAGATAGGCCTAGTGCAGCACCTACGATTGCCGATTCGCATAATGGCGTATTACGCACTCTTTCTTTTCCGAATTCTTCTACAAATCCTTGTGTGATTTTAAATGCTCCTCCGTACTCTGCAATATCTTGTCCCATTAAAACAAAATTATCATGTCGTTGCATTCCTTGTCGGAGTGCATCGCTTATCGCATCTAAATATCTTTTATCTGTTTTATTTTGTGTCGATGGAAGAATTTCTTTGTATTCATAAGGCGCATACATGTCGCTAATTTCTTCTTCAGTATTTGGAACAACATCTGCTTCGCCAAATGCAATTTCTATGGCTTCATCAATTTCTTTTTTTAATTTAAATCGATAGGATGTTCCGTATTCTTCATCGATAATGCCTTGTTCTACTAAATAGTTTTCGAAATTTTCGACAGGATCTTTCTGTCCCCAAATTTCAAAAAGTTCTTTCGGCACATATTTCGTACCCGATGCTTCTTCATGCCCACGCATACGGAAGGTCATGCATTCAATTAAAATCGGACGAGGATTTTTTCTAATGTCTTCGGTGTACTTCAACATAGTGTCGTACACTTCTAGAATATTATTTCCATCGATTTGTATTGATTCCATTCCGTAACCAATACCTCTATCGGCTAATCGTTCACAGTTATATTGTTCCGAAACTGGTGTCGATAATCCGTAACCATTATTTTCAATAACGAATATTACAGGTAAATTCCAAACTGCGGCAGTGTTTAATGCTTCGTGGAAATCACCCTGACTAGTAGCACCATCACCTGTAAAAACTAGTGTAGATTTTTCTTCGTGTTTTAATTTATGTGCTAAAGCAATTCCATCTGCCAAAGATAGCTGCGGACCTAAATGCGAAATCATTCCGATGATTTTATACTCTTGCGTTCCGAAATGGAACGAACGATCGCGTCCTTTAGTGAAACCCGACATTTTTCCTTGAAACTGCGCTAATAATCTTGCTAAAGGAACCTCTCGCGAAGTAAACACCCCAAGATTTCTATGCATTGGTAAAATATATTCGTCGGTATGCATTGCCAATGATGTACCTACAGAAATAGCCTCTTGCCCAATCCCCGAAAACCACTTGCCAATTTTCCCCTGACGAAGTAAAATCAACATCTTTTCCTCTATCATTCTCGGCTTTACCAAGTTGTGATACAGATTGAGTAATGTTTCTTTGGAGTGATTGCGGGTGTTTGAATATATCATATTAGATGTGCAAATGCGTAGATGCGTAAATGTGCAAATATTATTATAAAATCCAAATGTCGTAAAATTTTAATGAAAGAATCACTGGCATATTAACAAATTATCTAATTGATCAAATTGTCCAAATTGTTCAAATTAACTAATTGTTCAAATTGACAAATTGTTCAAATTCTTTAATTGATTAGCAGCAGCCTCGAGGGTACTCTCCTTTTTCGCAAAACAAAACCGAATAAGACTCTCATCCTTCCCGCTTTTGTAAAATGCAGAAACAGGGATTCCCGTTACGTCATATTCTTTTACCAAACGAATGGCAAATTCTTTATCAGATTCTGTAGAAATATTTTTAAAGGAATAGCATTCGAAATAGCTACCATATGATGGTATTCTGATGAATGGGGTTTGTTTCATTAACTCTGCAAAGTAATCGCGTTTTTCTTGCATCGTTTTCCCGAGTTGAAGATAAGCTTGTTCGTTCTTAATGTATTCTGCAATGCCTACTTGCTTTGGTGTATCTGCACAAAATGCATTATACTGATGTATGCTTCTGAACTCCTTGCTAATACTTGGTGGTGCAATTACATAACCTAATTTCCAACCAGTGCAATGGTATGTTTTTCCAAAAGAAAAACATACGAAACTCTTGCTGTATAATTCAGGATATTTCAATACACTTTCATGTGGTTTCCCATCAAAAATCAAGTGCTCATAAACTTCATCAGAAATAATAAATATATTTTTATCACGAGTACATTCTTGTAACATCAACATATCTTCTTTAGTCCAAACGTATCCAGTAGGGTTATGTGGAGTGTTAATGATGATGGATTTTGTTTTTGAATTGATTTTTTCTTTTACTTCATCCCAAGGAATAGCAAACAAAGGAGCTTGTAATTCTATAATCACCGACTTCGCACCATTTAATGCAATGGCAGGGTGATAGCAATCGTATGCAGGCTCGAATACGATTACCTCATCATTCGGCTGAAGAATAGTAGTAAGCGCAGTATAGATGGCGTAGGTTGCTCCTGGGGTAACCGTAATGTCAGTATCAGGATTTATCTTATTTTGATATAATCTTTCGACTTTAGCGGCAATATTTTCTCGCAAAGCAGGATAACCATTCGAATGGGTATATTGATTAAACCCATCTTTCATTGCCTTATTCACCAATTCAGTTAATTCCTCGCTCATCGGAAAATCCGGGAACCCTTGTCCGAGATTAATGGCTTTGTGTTGATTTGACAAAGCGCTCATCGTTGTAAATATAGTTTCGCCTAATGCTGGTAGTTTTGGGTGGATGTTCATGCTTATGTAAAATGTATTATGTATTATGTAAAATGTATTAAGTACAAGGTACAATGTAAATGTGCAAATGTGCAAATGCGAAGATGTGCAAATGATAGTATTGAGCTTTTTGTCCCAAGTCCTGCGTCCTATGTCTCATATCCCATATCTATCAAAATGTTACAATAGGTACTTGCAAATCTCAAAACTTCTTCCGAAAATTGTGATATCAAAATGATATTAAACTAAATTTATATATGGAATCTGAAAAAATTACAAAAGCAATGTCAGGATACAGTATTCTGGTACTATTTTTTGCTTTATTGGGCATAGCTGTGTTTAGCGGTGTAAGCCATATGCCAATCCCTGCAGTATTATTAGGAGTGGTAGCGTTCTTTATCCTACCTGGCTTCTCAGTTATTAATCCGAATGAAGGATTAGTGATTACACTTTTCGGGGTGTACAAAGGAACGGTTAAACAAAATGGTTTTTTGTGGATGAACCCTTTCTTTACGAAGAAAAAAGTTTCGTTAAGAGCGATGAACTTAAATGGTTCTCCGATTAAAGTGAATGATAAAGTAGGTAACCCGATTGAGATTGCTGCCGTTATTGTATGGCAAGTTCAAGATACTGCTAAAGCAGTTTTCGAAGTTGATAATTACTTTCAATTTATTGCAGTACAATCAGAAGCGGCAGTTAGAAGTTTAGCAGGCGCATACCCTTACGATCATTTCGAAGACGAGGAGTCGAGTATTACACTACGTGCGGGAACTCAAATTGTAAATGAAAAATTAGAAGAAGAATTAAACGAGCGTTTAAGTAGAGCAGGCATTCTAATTCTAGAAGCTCGTATATCTCACTTAGCTTATTCTGCAGAAATAGCAGGAGCAATGCTTCAAAGACAACAAGCACAAGCGGTTGTTGCTGCTCGTAAAACTATTGTAGAAGGCGCAGTAGGTATGGTGGAAATGGCTTTAGCGAAATTATCAGAAAGAAATATTGTTGACCTAGACGATGAGCGTAAAGCAGCGATGGTTAGTAATTTATTAGTGGTATTGTGTGCTGAAAAATCAGTAAGCCCAGTAGTTAATGCAGGTAGCATCTATTAAAAAAATAGCATGTCTGAGAAAAAAGCATTTGCACTAAGAGTGAGTCAGGAAATGATGAAGGAACTCGAGCGTTGGGCTGCAGAGGAGTTTAGAAGTGTGAACGGACAAATTGAATTTATTTTACACGATGCGGTAAAAACTCATAAGAAGAAAAGCAAAAATGCCAAGTGATTACTTGGCATTATGTTTTTCTTTCCATTGCTGACTAAATGATTTTTGTTCGAAACTAGGGAGCTCTCTACGTTTACCCCACGATCCCTTGAAGAACATTTTCATGAATTTATTTTTCCATTGTCCTCCAACCATATCGATTAGCTTTCTGCTTACCATACTTCGTTTCCACATCATCCATCCAAACGATTCTGCTTTGGTAGTATATCCACCATTAACAGCATCTCTTCTATTGTATAATAATACTTTGTGGATATCAATTTTAACCGGACAAACTTCCGAGCAATTACCACATAGACTAGAAGCATAACTTAAATGCTTGAATTCTTCCATGCCTTTTAAATGAGGCGTTATAATGCTCCCTATTGGTCCAGAGTACGTAGTGTCGTAAGTATGCCCACCAATGTTTTTATACACAGGGCAAGCGTTTAAACAAGCGCCACAGCGAATGCAATACAAGGCTTGACGTTGATCTTTTTGTGCAAGTAAGTTACTTCTGCCATTATCCAACAAAATTACATACATCTCTTCTGGTCCATCGGTTTCATGTACCTGCTTTGGTCCGCTTAATAATGTATTGTATACCGTAATGTTTTGTCCAGTGCCTCTTGTAGAAAGTAATGGCCAAAATAAATTTAAGTCATTTATTGATGGGATAATTTTTTCAATACCAACTAATGCAATGTGAATTTTTGGGAAGGCAGTGGTTAGTCGAGCGTTTCCTTCATTCTCAGTAATGGCAATACTTCCAGTATCGGCAACTAAAAAGTTAGCTCCCGAAATACCAACATCAGCACGTAAATATTTTTCTCTAAGTAATTCTCTTGCCTTTAGTGTAAGCTCAGTTGGCGTAGCATCTATTGGTGTTCCGAACTTTTCGTTAAACAGCTTTGCAATATCTTCTTTTGATAAGTGCATTGCAGGAGTAACGATGTGATATGGTTTCTGACCTAATAGCTGAACAATGTATTCTCCTAAATCAGTTTCGATCGACTCGATATGATTTTTTTCTAAGAATTCATTTAGTTCTATTTCTTCGCAAGCCATCGATTTTGATTTTACAATCATCTTCGCATTAGCTTGTTTCATTATTTTTAAAATTTCCTTTTGAGCTTCTTTAACATCATTTGCCCAAATTACTTTTCCTCCTTTACGCATGAAGTTGCTTTCGAACTCCAATAAATAGCGGTCTAAGTTCTCCATTACTTTCCACTTCGTAGTATTCGCTTGTCTGCGCGCATACTCTAGGTTTTCAAATTGATGCAGGCCTTTGTCAACAGAAGTATTGTATTTCGAAATATTGAAATTAATTTTTCTGCGATGTTCTGCATCGAATGCTTTAATAGCACTCTTATCTAAAAACTTTTCAGCAATGGAACTCATTTATTATTTATTTTTTATCAGGAAATTCATTCTTCTTATCCACTACAATTCTACTTGTTCTATTCGCAAGTTCCCAAGCGGTTAGAAATACTAACTGTGCTCGTTTAGCTAACATCGGGAAAGTGATTTTGCTAACCTCATCACCTTCTTTGTGATAATCTTCATGCACTCCGTTAAAGTAAAATATAATAGGGATATTATTTTTTGCAAAGTTGTAATGATCACTTCTGTAGTAAAACATATTGGGATCTTTAGGGTCATTGTATTTATAATCCAAATTGATTTCAATATCTTCTCCAGCGCGAACGTTAATTTCATTCAACTCTGAACTTAATTTATCCGCGCCAATGATATATACATAGTTCGTATCCTTTTGGTGTGCTTCATCTATTCGCCCAACCATGTCTATGTTTAAATCGGCAATAGTTTTATCCAAAGGAACAATAGGATGATCTGTATAATATTGAGATCCTAGTAATCCTTTTTCTTCACCAGATACCGCCATAAAAATGATATTTCTTTTTGGTCCTAATCCTACTTTTTTCGCATCCATAAAAGCTTGAGCAATTTCAAGCAAAGAAACTGTTCCCGAACCATCATCATCAGCGCCATTAAATACTTTACCATCAGTAACTCCGATATGATCGTAATGTGCGGTAACAAATAAATACTCATCAGTAATAGTAGAGCCAGGTATCATCGCTAATACATTGTCTGAACTTACTGCTTGTTCTATAAAAGTTATTTGTACTTGTATAGTGCTTTTAAGTATGATGTATTTTTTTGCTTTTTTGCTTTTGCTATAACTTGCGATTATTTTATCGTATGATTTTTTATTGGGAGCAAATAACTCATTGGCAACAGCACTCCCTGCAGTAATTACAGGCACATCAGTTGCTAGTTTAGATTTGTAACTTAAAGTCAAAGCGTTGCTCTCTAACTGATGTTTGTAAAAGGTTTTGTATTTATCGTAATCGTTATCGATATAAATAATTAATCCTGGATTAAGTTTACGAATCGCTTCAATTTTTGTTTTTCGATCTGACCATTTTGTTTTTGAACCATCTGCACTTAGTAAAAATTTGCCATCAACCTTTGGCTCTCCAGATAGAACAACCACTACTTTGTTAGCAACGTCTATGTTTTTAAATGAATTGTAATTGCCTTCTGTTATACCATATCCAACAAACACAATTTCATTACTTAAGGCTTCAATCGCTAAACGATCTTTCGCTACACTAAATTCATCACCAATAATCATCTCCTTTTGATTGATGATTAACTTTCGTGTTGCTAATACTTTTTGAGCTAGAGCAATGTCTTGTTTGTACCCTGCTGCCGATGGAGCAACAAGTCCCATCTTTTGAAATTCATTTTGAATGTATGCTGAAGCTTTACGTTGCCCTTCTTTCCCGGTTTCTCTACCTTCATATTCATCAGAAGCTAAAATGCTAAGATGTTTGTATAAATCTTTAGTGTCTATGCTTTTGGTAAATGGCATAGCTGCTTCAAACGATTGTGCATAAGAGCTTACAATCGAAATAGTAAAAGCGAGGAGCAAGGCAATTCTTTTCATATCTAGCAATTTATTTTATTCACTCGTGTAGCATGTCTGCCACCTTCGAATGTAGTATTGATAAATGTTGTCGTAATTTCTTGTGCTTGCTCTGGTGTTGTAAATCGCGCAGGGATACAAAGAACGTTCGCATCGTTATGTTGACGAGCTAATGCCGCTAATGGAACATCCCAACAAATCGCTGCACGAATGTCTTGGTGCTTATTAGCAGTAATGGCTACTCCATTGGCACTGCCACAAATAAGTATACCTAATTCAAACTCCTTCGCTTGAACAGCTGTAGCAAGCGGATGAACAAAATCTGGGTAATCAACCGAGTCGGTATTAAATGGTCCGAAATCTTTGACATCATGCCCTGCTGATTCCAACATTACTATTAACATTTGCTTGTATTTAAATCCAGCGTGATCGCCACCAATTGCAATTTTCATTATCTATTATTATTAATTAGTTCGAATAAAATTCTGCTTCTTCAATTATTTTTTTCTTCTGTACTCTAGCCGAAACTAAAATACTAATTTCGAAAAGGAAATATAGTGGTGCAGCCACTAACATCAATGTTGGAGCATCAGGTGTTGGTGTAATAAATGCTGCAATTAATATGATTAAGAAGAAAGAAATTCTTCTGTTGCTTCTCATGAATTGTGGGGTCATCATTCCAATTTTCGATAAGAAATAAATGATGATGGGTAATTCAAAAACCAATCCTGTAGCAAGCGTTAACATCGCTACTGTTGATAGGTAAGAGTCTAATGTAATTTGATTTACAATTTCTTCACTAATTACATAACTGCCTAAAAAGTTTATCGACATAGGGGTAATGATGAAGTACCCAAACGCAATGCCTAGTAAGAATAAGAAAGATCCGTAAAATATTAACCCTCTAGCATTTCTTCTTTCTTTCTTATGTAACCCAGGTTTAATAAATTGCCAAAGTTCTACTAATAAATAAGGGAAGCCCACTACAAATCCTACATAAAAGGAAGCGGTAAGATGCAAATTAAATTGTCCAGCCATGGTATTATTCATGATGCTGAAATTAATTTTATCAATACATAAACCAGCATCTAAGTTATAATGCTGTTGTAGTTGACATAACATTCTGTACGTCCAAAAGTCGGTACGTTTTGGTCCAAAAATAATGGTATCAAAAAGAATGTCTTTATAAAAGAAAGCGACTAATGCGAGTGTGAAAATTACTGCAGAAGATCGAACGAGGTGCCAACGAAGTGACTCTAAGTGATCAACAAATGACATCTCCGAATTAGGATCAGCTGCACTTTTGAATTTTTCTAAAAAACTTGCCATAATGTGATGTCAAATTTAAACAAAAAAAGCGGACCGAAGCCCGCTTTTGATTATTCTGTAAAGTCGAATGTTTCTAAGAATTTTGTGGTGAAATTCCCTGCTCTAAAATTTGGGTCTTTCATCAGCTTCAAGTGGAATGGGATAGTAGTTTTCACACCTTCTATCACGAATTCACTTAAGGCGCGCTCCATGGTACAAATAGCTTCATCACGTGATTGTGCCACACAAATAAGCTTTGCAATCATCGAGTCGTAGTTTGAAGGGATCATATATCCAGCATAAACGTGTGTATCTACACGCACTCCATGACCACCTGGAGAGTGGAAGTGAGTGATTTTACCTGGGCAAGGGCGGAAGTTATTCCAAGGATCTTCAGCATTAATACGACACTCTATGGCAAACATAGTTGGCTCGTAGTTTTTACCTGAGATGGGAATACCTGCAGCTACTTTTATTTGTTCTTTAATTAAATCGTAATTGATTACTTCTTCTGTAACTGGATGCTCAACTTGAATACGAGTATTCATCTCCATGAAATAGAAGTTGCGGTGTTTATCCACTAAGAATTCAATGGTACCGGCTCCTTCATAGTTCACTGCTTGCGCACCAATAATAGCTGCATCACCCATTTGCTTACGCAACTCTGGAGTCATGAAAGGAGATGGAGATTCTTCTACTAATTTTTGATGGCGACGTTGTATTGAACAATCACGTTCAGATAAGTGACAAACTTTTCCAAATTGGTCACCCACGATTTGAATTTCAATATGTCGAGGGTCTTCTATAAATTTCTCTAAGTATATACCATCGTTACCGAATGCAGCTCCTGCTTCTTGACGAGCAGAATCCCATGCGCCTTCAAATTCTTCATCTTTCCAAACGATACGCATACCTCTACCACCACCACCAGCAGTTGCTTTTAGGATAATAGGGTAACCGATTTCGTTTGCTACTACAATACCTTGTTTCACGTCAGTTAATAGACCAGCAGATCCAGGGATCGTAGGTACACCAGCCGCTTTCATGGTATCTTTAGCAGATGCTTTATCACCCATGCCGTTAATTTGCTCAGGTGTAGCGCCGATAAATTTAATGCCGTATTCTCTACAAATTTGAGAAAACTTAGCATTCTCTGAAAGGAATCCATAACCAGGATGGATAGCGTCAGCATTGGTAATTTCAGCAGCCGAAATTAAATTCGGGATGCTTAAGTATGAATCTTTACTTGGTGCCGGGCCGACACATACTGCCTCGTCAGCAAAACGTACATGTAAGCTATCGCGGTCTGCTGTAGAATAAACAGCAACCGTTTTAATGCCCATCTCTTTACACGTTCTGATAATTCGAAGTGCAATTTCGCCTCTATTGGCAATTAATATTTTTTTAAACATGATATCAGTTGAAGGTTTAAAAAATAATACGAAAATTACTTAGGTTCTACTAAGAATAATGGTTGATCGTATTCTACAGGACTAGCATTGTCAACTAAAATTTTAACAATTTTACCTGATATTTCTGATTCGATTTCGTTAAATAACTTCATCGCTTCAATGATACATACCACTTTACCTGTACCTATTTCATCGCCAACATTTACAAATGAAGCTTTATCAGGTGATGAAGAACGATAGAACGTTCCAATCATTGGTGATTTAATAGTTATTAAGTTTGATTCTTCTGCTGGTGCAGGAGCTGCTGCTGGAGCCGCCGCTACAGGCGCTGCTGCTAATTGTTGAACTGCTGCCGCTGCCGGAACAGTTGTAGTTACCATCATCGGAGCATTACCTGCTGCCTTAATCGTAATTTTAAAATCTTTGCGATCAATCGATACCTCGCTAACCCCAGATTTCGCGACGAACTTTATCAGTTCTTGTATTTCTTTAATATCCATATCCATTTATTTTATTTTCAAATTTAAGTTAATCATTTTTTATTTGCACATCTACGCATTTGCACATTTGCTAATTGGAATCGTACGCCCACTTAATATACACCGATCCCCATGTAAATCCACCACCAAATGCTGCTAATATAATATTATCGCCTTTGTGTAGTTGTTTTTCCCATTCCCACAAACATAATGGAATTGTTCCATTAGTTGTGTTTCCATATCGATGAATATTTAACATTACTTTTTCTGGACCCACTCCCATGCGGCTTGCAGTGGCGTCGATAATTCGTTTATTGGCTTGATGTGGAACTAACCAAGCAACCGTTTCTGCTGTTAGGTTGTTGCGTGCCATAATTTCTGCCGAAACATCAGCCATATTAGTTACTGCAAATTTAAATACCGATTGCCCTTCTTGGTAAACGTAATGCTCTTTCGCATCAATAGTTTCGTGACTAGCAGGTTTTGCAGAGCCACCAGCTTTTTGATGTAAATGAATTCTACCAGAACCATCACTTTTCAAAATAGCATCTTGTATTCCATTATCGTCTGTGCTAGGTTCTAGCAATACTGCTCCTGCACCATCACCAAAAATAATACAGGTGGTACGGTCTTCGTAGTTAACAATAGATGACATTTTATCGCCACCCACCACTACTATTTTTTTATAGGTTCCACTTTCAATGTATTTCGAAGCGGTAGTTAATGCATATATAAATCCAGAGCAAGCAGCATTAATATCGAAGCCAAATGCATTTTTTGCACCCACTTTATCGGTAATAATATTAGCTGTTGCTGGAAATTGTAAGTCGGGTGTAGTGGTTGCGCAAATCAGCAAATCAATCTCAGATGCATCGATGCCACGCTTGGCTAGTAAGCCTTTCACGGCTTCTGCACCCATGTCTGATGTGCCTTTACCTTCGCCTTTTAAAATTCTTCTTTCTTGAATTCCTGTACGAGATTGTATCCACTCATCTGTAGTGTCAACCAATTTTTCTAACTCAGCGTTAGTGAGAATGTAATCTGGAACGTATCCGTTTACGGCAGTAATTGCTGCGAGAGTTTTGGTGTTGCCCATTCTATTTAAAAAAAATATCCCGCGGGATTATTGCGGGATTAAATATAAATTTTTTATTGAAAATACTAGTTGTAACGAGCTTTAATTTTTTCAGTGAGTTTCGACTGAACCATCTCTTTACATAGTAGAATCATATTTTTAATTGCAATATCGTTGGAAATACCATGGCCAACTACAACGGGAGCGTTAACACCTAAAACTGGGCTTCCTCCGTAATTCTCGTAATTGAAACGCTCAAAAAATTCGTTGTGCATTCCTTTACCGACGGTTAAGTCGTGGAAGGTTTCCGCTAATTTCAATACAATATTTCCTGTAAATCCATCGCAAACAATCACGTCAGCCTTGTCGTTAAACAAATCTCTGCCTTCAATATTTCCAATAAAATTAATGTCTGATGAATCCTTGAATAAAGGATAGGTTGCTTGAGTTAAGATGCTTCCTTTCTCTGCTTCTTCACCAATATTTAACAAACCAACTTTAGGGTTCTTTGTATTAAATACAGCTTCCATTAGCATAGAGCCTAATACGCCAAATTGCAATAACATTTCTGGTTTACAATCAGCATTTGCTCCAACATCTAACATTACACCAAAACCACCATGTTCTTTAGGAATATAAGTACATATAGCAGGGCGGTTCATGCCTGGAATTGCCTTTACACTAAACATTGAGCCTACAAGCATAGCACCAGAATTACCTGCACTAGCAAAAGCATCAATTTTACCTTCTTTCAATAGGTAAAAACCTACTGCAATACTTGATTTTTGTTTTTGGGTAAGGGCTTTAGCAGGGTGTTCACCCATCTCGATAACCTCTTCGGTATGCACAAAATCGAATTGATCAGCAGGAACACCTGCTTCCGCTAATAGCGATAAAGCAGCCTGTTGGTCTCCAATTAGCACAATACGGCAATCGGACGGGATTTCCTTATAAGCTAAAATTGCTCCTAAGACCGTAGCCTTGGGAGCAAAATCGCCACCCATGATATCTATACCGATTCTCATGAATTGTGTTTTTTTAGTTAGCAGCGTTTTCTACGATCATCTTGCCTTTGTAGTACAAGTTCCCGTCAACTGTATATGCACGATGTGGCATATGCACTGTACCTGTAGTTTGACAAACTACTAGAGCAGACGCAACTGCTTTATAATGAGTTCTTCTCTTGTCTCTTCTCGATTTCGAGATCTTACGTTTAGGATGTGGCATGGCTCAAAAATTTATTATCTATTAATTATCTCTTAACTTCTTCAATGCTTCCCACCTTGGGTCGATTGTTACGTCTGGTCCTTGCTCTTCTTCCTCCTCTTTCAAACTTAATCGCTTAAGTATGGCAATGGTTTCAGGGTTGCAACCCAAACTTCCATCTTCATTATCCGCATGCATATGCACAAATGGGATGGCTACTATTATGAATTCGTACAAATGACTCGCAAGGTTAATTTCGTGCTCTGAGCGGGTAAGAATCACAATTTCTTCTGTTTCTTCTTCGCTTTCTTCTCCGAATTTAAAAATTAACCGATCACTACAGTGAAAGGGACTTTTATATTCTTCGTTGCAACGATCACAAGTCAATTCAATCTCTCCTTTTATTACAAAGTCTAACACAAACATCGTTTCTTGCTTGTTAAACTCTACTTCAACCGACAAATCGGCTTTTTTAATAGGAGAATACTCAAATTCTGTAAAGAACGAATCACTAATCTTAAAATCGAACTGATGTTTACCGTTTTTTAAGCTAGTAAACGGGATTGAAAACGATTTCAGCCTGTTCATTTCTAATTTTTAAGAGCCTGCAAATGTATAAAAACTAATTGTAATTGACAACGATTTTTTAAAAAACCTATTCTCCTCTGTCTCTCGACAACTTGTGGATTTTCAAAGGATTGGCATTTATTTCTTCGAATTCAGCTCGTTTTCGTATAATATCAAGCGCTTTATAGATGGCTTCTCTAAAAGATGATTCCGATGCAATGTTCTTCCCGGCAATGTCATATCCCGTTCCATGAGCAGGTGATGTTCTTACAAATGGAAGCCCAGCAGTGAAGTTTACGCCTTCTTCATACGACAAACTCTTGAAGGGAATTAAGCCCTGATCGTGATACATCGCCAAAACACCATCAAACTGCGAATACTTATGGTTTCCAAAGAATCCATCAGCGGAATATGGTCCAAACGTTAAAATTCCTTTATGATTTGCTTTCTCTATTGCTGGAATAATCGTTTTTTCTTCTTCGTGTCCAATTGCTCCACTATCTCCTGCATGAGGATTTAGTCCTAAAACAGCAATTTTAGGCTTACGAATGCCAAAATCCTGCTTAAGTGAGTCATTTAGCACTGTTAATTTATGCAAGATTTTCTCTTGAGTAATCGAATGGGCTACATCTTTCAATGCGACATGACCTGTTACGAAACCTACTTTCAAATGGTCATTCACCATTAACATCATCGATTCTGTCATCTCTGTAAGCGATTGTAAGTATTCTGTATGGCCTGGGAACTCAAATCCCGCTTGCTTTACATTGTGCTTATTAATCGGTAGAGTAACCAAACCTTGAATCTTACCGTTCTTTAAATCTTCGGCTGCTTTTTGCAAAGCTAAGTACGAATATTTACCTGCCGTTTCCGTAGAAACGCCAATGTCAATCTTTACCTCATCTTGCCAACAGTTAATTAAATTGGCACGTTTAGAGTTACTCTGACTAGCTTCATTAATAATATTGAAACTAAAATCTTGTATACCTAAAAGTTTTCGGTGAAAAGAAGTTGCCTTTGAAGAACCGTAGACGATTATCTCACAAAGGTCTGTAATACGAGTGTCTATTACGGTTTTCAATAGAACCTCAATTCCGATTCCGTTGATATCCCCTAAACTTACTCCTATTTTAATTTTATGATGTTCAGACATGTTGTAATTCTATTTTTTCATTATCTGCGCAAATTAACTAAAATTGTCAGTAATATTAAACCTATGAATATGCAAGTACGTGCGAAGAAGCATCTCGGTCAACATTTTCTTACCGATAATAGAATAGCAGAGAAGATTGTTGCAGGTCTTGCTCCAAGCGACCAGAAAAAATATGTTATTGAAGTTGGTCCGGGGATGGGTATCCTAACCGATTTTATAATTTTAGACAATAACATTCATTTAAAAGTAATTGATATTGATAAAGAATCCATCGTTTATTTAGAGAATAAATATCCTCAATTAGCTGGAGAAATTATTTCAGGCGATTTCTTGAAATTGCCTTTAGATACAGTATTTCCAGGGGCGGAACACATTAGTATTATAGGAAATTTTCCTTATAATATTTCTTCACAAATATTATTTCATGCATTGGATTATGTTGATGTTGTAAATGAAGTGGTGGGCATGTTTCAAAAAGAGGTGGCAGAACGAATTGCATCTGCACCGGGCTCTAAAGAATATGGTATTTTGAGTGTGCTTATTCAAGCATATTATCATGTAGAATATATGTTTACGGTTGCTCCAGGAGTTTTTAATCCACCACCTAAAGTGAAGTCGGGTGTAATTAAAGCAGTTCGAAGAACAGATGATGTGTTCCAAGGGGTAGATCCAAAATTGTTTAAGAGTATAGTGAAAATGGGATTTAATCAGCGTAGAAAGACTTTGCGTAATGCACTACGATCTTATTTAAAAACTGATATTATTACAAATCCAGTATTCGATTTACGTGCGGAACGCTTGAGTGTACAAGACTTTGTGGACCTTACTAAGCTAATTCAAAATCAATGAGAGTACTAATTGTAGATAAAGTTCATCCAATCTTTCAAGAGATGATTATTGCCGAAGGGCATGCAATTACTGAGCAGTACGAGTTAAGCAAATCGCAATTGATAGAACTTTTGCAAAACTTTGATGTGCTTGTAGTTCGTTCAAAATTCTTTATCGATGAAGAGATAATCAATGCAATGCCCAAGGGGTTTATTATTGCTCGTGCAGGCGCTGGTATGGATAATATTAATGAAGACGCAGCTAATGCTAAAGGAATTATATTGTTTAATGCCCCAGAAGGGAATAGAGATGCTGTAGCAGAACATGTCATCGGAATGCTATTAACTTTCGCTAGAAATATTTCTATTGCAGATGCAGAAATACGTAATTGCATTTGGCTTCGAGAAGAAAACAGAGGATTTGAACTTAAAGGAAAGACCTTCGGAATTATTGGCTATGGAAATACAGGAAAAGCCTTAGCCAAGAAATTATCAGGTTTTGAAATGAATGTAATTGCTTATGATAAGTATTTGTCTAACTTTTCAGACAATTATGCACAGCAAGTGTCTATAGATGAACTAAAAGCAGACGCTGATATCATCAGTTTGCATGTTCCCCTTTCGTCAGAAACAAGTCACATGATTGACTGTCACTTTCTTGATACACTAGGGAAAAAGCCCTTTTTAATTAATTCCTCAAGGGGAAAAGTCATAAATACGTCAGATTTAGTTGTTGCATTAGAAACTGGCAAGGTATTAGGAGCTGCTTTAGATGTGTTGGAAAATGAAAGGATTAATCACTTGCAACACGATGAACAAGAGTGGTATAAGAAATTAATAGGATTCAAACAGGTAATTTTAACAAGTCATATTGCCGGCTGGACAGTTGAATCCTATCAAAAAATATCCCTCGTATTAGCTCAAAAGCTACTTAACAAGGATATTTTCTTGTAAGTAATTGAAAACGAAAAAAATAAAAGTCTAGTGTTTGGAATATGTTAAGAAAGTGTAACAATAATCTTACTTTTATTTGGAATTAACGTTTTTTAACGATTATCTTTATAATTATTATAATTTAAAAACCCTTAGATCAATTTTATGATGAGAAAGTTCTACGCATTCTTAATCTTGTTATCTATTGCCTACAGTGGTTCTTTGTTTGCACAGAGTGGTGCAGGAGAATTACGTGGTAAGGTACAAGACGCAAAGACAAAAGAGGGGATTCCGTTTGCAGTTGTAATTGTAGAATCAAATGGTTCTCAAGTTGCAGCACAGCAATCGGACTTTGATGGCAATTTTGTTATCAAACCTATCCCTCCAGGTAAGTACGATGTTCGAGTAAAGATCATTAACTACAACGAACGTGTTGTTAATGGTGTAATCATTACTTCTAACAAACAAACGTATTTGAACCCAGACATGAGTTCTAACGCTCGAAACCTTTCAGAGGTAACCGTATCAGCATACGCGAAACCATTGATTGAAATCGACAACACCTCTGCAGGTGGAAGTTTAAATTCCGAAGAGATTGTGAAGTTACCTACACGTAACATTAACTCATTAGTATCAACTACTGCCGGTGTATACCAAGCAGATGAAGGTGCAGCGTTAAGTGTGAAAGGTTCTCGTACAGATGCCAACGATTACTATATCGATGGTGTTAAAGTAAGAGGAACAACAAACTTGCCACAAGGTGCAATTGAACAGATCTCGGTAATTACAGGTGGTATCCCAGCACAATATGGTGATGCAACAGGTGGTATCGTAACAATTACTACTAAAGGTCCATCGAAGAAATTTAATGGAGGAATTGAAGCTGCGACATCTGAATTTTTAGATGGTTACGGTTACAATTTAGTAAGTGGTAATCTTAGTGGTCCACTTGTAGTTAAAAACAAAGGAACAGAATCTGAGCGTTCATTAATTGGTTTCTTCGCTTCTGCGGAATTAGAAACAAAACGTGATCAGAACCCATCTTATGTAGGTGCTTACAAAGGTAAATCAGATTACTCTGAATACTTAAAAAAGAATCCTGCACAATTTATTTTGCAAACTCAAAATGATACTGATATTACTGGTATCAAGAGGGTTCCTACAGCAAATTTTGCTACTAATAGCAATATTGATAAAGTGAAAAATCAAGATGATAACGAAAACAGAAATTTGAATTTCAATTTACGTTTAGATTATCAACCAAACTTGAATAACACTTTTGCCTTAGGTTTCTCTGGTACTACACAACGTCAACGTGTTTACAATAGAGGTAACATGTTATTTAACTCAGAAAACAATGGCTTGTTCACAAGAACGAACTATCGTGTATTCGGACGTTATACTCAAAAATTCAACCAAGCATCAGAAGAATCAAAGTCATTATTGAAAAATGCTTATTATACAATTCAAGCAGATTTTTCTAGAGACTATTCAGTTCAAGAAGATGTAAACCATAAAGACAATTTCTTTAAGTATGGCCATGTTGGTAAATTCACTTCATCGAAAGCAGACATCCTTGCTCCGTTTGATGTGAATGCCGATTTGAAAGTAGATACTTTATTGGGTAGTGATGGTAAATTGTACACTCGTTCAAATTACTTATTCAGAAGTACCGGTGGTAAACTTGATACAGCATACGCATTTTCAGCTAATGGATCTTCAAATCCTGATATCGCAGTTTATAATTCAAATTTGTTAGACTATATTGACCAACAACAAGCGGGTGGAGATATTTCTGCATTTAACTATACTAACTTTTCAGGCTTTCAAGCTTTAACAGGTATATTAAATGGTGGTGGTCCTCAAGCTATTTATGGTGGATTATTCAATTCTCCTGGTACTATTTCAAACTTATACGATGTAAACAATCGCGATCAATACAGAGTAACTGCAATGGCATCTGCCGATTTAAAAGGTCATGCTATTCAAGTAGGTATTGAATACGAGCAACGTATAGAAAGCAGATATCGTTTAGGTCCAAGAGGATTGTGGAGTCAAATGCGTCAGCAACAAAACTCTTATTTGAGATTAGATGAAACAGGTATCGATATTACAGCGAAAACTATTGATGTAAGTTCAGGTAACGTTACCTTATTGAGCGATACTTCATTCGTATTATCAACTCAAAATGTATATAATTCATCAACAACTGAATTTGCTAAAAACATCCGTGCTAAATTAGGTAAAGGAGCAGGTGAATTTATTGATGTAGATTCATATGATCCTAGTACTTTTTCTGTAAGTATGTTCGATGCATCTAATTTGATCAACAACTTAAACCCTTCTGGTTTAGCATATACATATTTTGGATATACCTATGATGGTAAAAAGTCTAACCAAAACGTAACGATGGAAGATTTCTTGAGTAATCCATTAACTCGTCCGGTTGGCGCTTTCCGCCCAATTTATACAGCAGGTTATATTCAAGACAAATTTACATTTAAAGATATCGTCTTTAACTTAGGTGTTCGTATTGACCGTTTCGATGCCAACCAACAAGTTCTAAAGGATAAATATTCTTTATATGAATTAAGAAGTGCAGGTGAATTAGCATCTCGTCCAGCAAATATTCCAGCAAGTGCTGCAGTATATGTTGACGATAATAATAGCTCATCTCCAACAGTAAGAGGTTACCGTGTTGATGATGTATTCTATGATGCAAGTGGTAATATTGTACAAGATTATGCTGAAGTAAGAAGTGCTTCTAGCGGTCGTCCTACACCATGGATTGCTGGCTCAGCAATCTCTGCTTCAGGTAAAGATTCATTAACAGTAGGTGCATTTAAAGATTACGAGCCTCAAACTCAAATCATGCCACGTATTGCATTTTCATTCCCTATTTCGGATGAAGCAAGTTTCTTTGCAAACTATGACGTGTTAACTCAACGTCCACGTACAAACGTTTATGCAAACCCTATAACTTATTATTTACAATCATTAGGTAAGCAAGGTCAAGTAATTGTTAGTCCAGATTTAAAACCTGAGAAAACCATTAACTATCAGTTTGGTTTCAAACAACGTTTAGGTCAAACTTCTGCAATTACTATGACAGCATTTTACAAAGAGTTGAAAGATAACTTCCAACAAGTGCAAATTGCTACTGCTTATCCTACTGCTTACTTAACATATGCTAACCGTGACTTTGGTACAATCAAAGGATTTACGTTACAGTATGATTTAAGACGTACAAATAACATTTCATTAAATGCAGCTTATACTTTGCAATTTGCAAATGGTACAGGTTCGAATACAAACTCTGCAGCTAACTTAATTTCAAGTGGTGAGTCTGAGCCAATTCGTATTGCATTACCGTTAGATTACGATCAACGTCATACTATCGTAACTACAATTGATTATCGTTATGGTGAAGGGTCTAGTTATACTGGTCCTGCAGCATTAAAAAGTGTTTTAGAAAACTTTGGTGTTAACTTCATCTTCAGAGCTGGTTCAGGAACACCTTATTCTAGAATTTCACAAGATAAAGTTCAAGATATCTTAAGTGCTGATGATACTCGTTTTAGAAGATTAATTGGAGAGATTAATGGTTCTCGTTTACCATGGCAATATAATATGGATATCCGTGTAGATAAAGATTTCAATTTAACATCTAAATCAGCAGATGGTAAAGGAAGAAATACTTCACTGAATGTATACTTGTTAGTTCAAAATTTATTTGATACTAGACGTGTTGCTTCAGTATATCCTGCTACAGGATTACCCGATGATGATGGTTACTTAACATCTCCTCAAGCAAGTGGTTACTTAAGCAGTATTGGTAATGAAGGTACTATTCAGTCATACATCGATCTATACAAAATCGCAGTAAATGACCCAGGAAACTTCCGCTTACCTAGAGTTGTAAGAGTTGGTGCTATTTATAACTTCTAATGGAAAGGAAAATGAAAATGAGAAAACATATAAATAGAATATTTATACTAGCAAGCTTAAGTAGTTTTTGTTTGCTATTAGGATTAGAATCGGCTTCAGCTCGATACTATACTGGAAAAGGTACAGGACCTAAGCCTACAAAGTCTGTAATGAAAGTTGCAGCAGGTTGCGATCCTCCTAAATCACAAATCGATATGGAAATCAACAACGTTAGAGCTAAGCTTTTTAACGGTGGTGATATGTGGTGGGATTTATTTGGTGGTGGAAACGCAAAATATGAAGTGCCTAAAGTAAATCCTGGAGACAGAAGTGTTAATGCTTCTTTTGCTTCAGCTTTATGGTTTGGTGGTGTTGATGATGGTAACCAATTGAAAACAGCTGGTCAAACCTATCGTCAACGTGGTATTGATTTTTGGCCAGGTCCATTGGATACAACTACTGCAGAAATTTCTGCTGATGTTTGCCAAGCTTGGGATAAGCACTATAGTGTTTTACAAGAAGATATAACCGACTTCAAAAATGGTGCTGATGCAAATTCAGATATCATGAATTGGCCAGGTAATGGAAATACTTCATTAGGGCAAGCTCAATTTTTAGCTCCGTTTTATGATGCTGATGGTGATGGTAATTATAACCCTGGAAATGGCGATTACCCTACTTTAGATCCTAGCGAATTAGGTGCTCGTCCAAATCAAATGATTTGGTGGGTGTATAATGATAAAGGTGGAAACCATACCGCTTATACTGGTGGTGAGCCAATCGGTTTAGAAATTCAAGCGTTAGCTTTTGGTTTCAAAACATCTAACGAAATTAATAACATGACTTTTTATAAGTATCGTGTTGCTAATCGTGCATCTTCTCCATTATATGATACTTATTTCGGAGTATTTACAGACTCTGACTTAGGTGGTGCGGATGATGACTTCGTAGGATGTAATATGGCTTTAGTAGATCCTGATGGACCTACTGGACCACTACAAGCTAAAAGAAGAAGTTTTGCTTATACTTATAATGCTGATGGAACAGACGAAGATGGTTCTGCTTTAGGTTATGGAACTACTCCTCCAATTTTCGGTATCGACTTTTTTAGAGGTCCGAAAGATGAAGCAGGCATTGAATTGCCAATGAGTACATTTATGTTCTTTACGAACCAAGGTGTTACAGGTATTAATGCTGACCCTTCAAACGCTACAGAATTGTATCGTTACTTAAGAGGATATTGGGCTGATGGTGCAATATTGTCTTATGGTACTGCTACAGGTCGTGGTGGAACGGATCAATGTCAATATGCCTTCCCAGGTACTACCGACCCAGATGGTCGTCCGGCTTGGAACGAATCGGATGTCCCAGGAGATAGAAGGATGGTTCAATCTGCTGGTCCATTTACATTACAACCAGGAGCAGTTAACGAAGTAATTATAGGTGCTGTTTGGGCGAGAGCTTCAAGTGGTGACCAATTTGCTTCTATTGCAGCAGGTATAATTGCTGATGATAAAGCTCAAGTATTATTTGACAATAACTTCAAATTAGCAAATGGTCCAGACCCAGTTACTGTAATTTTAACTCCAGGTAATGAGTCGATCATTATGACTTTAGAAGGTACAGATAAAACAGAGAAGTACAATAAAGATGAATTGGATAACGAAGACTTAACAAACTATCGTTATAAATTCCAAGGATATCGTATTTATCAATTAAAGAATAGCTCAGCTTCATCTGCAGATATAAGCGATCCTACTAAAGTGGTAGAGATAGCTCAAGTAGATATTGCTGATGGTGTAACTAAAATTGTAAACAAAGAATTTGATGCCGCTACTGATAACTTAAATGCTAGAGTTATGGTTGTAGGTGAGGATAAGGGTGTTCGTCATGCATTTGAAATTACATCTGATGCTTTCTCTACATCATTCGATGGTAAATTAGTAAATGGTAAAACTTACTATTTCTTAGTTATTCCTTACGGATATGCTCCTACAGCAATTAGTACTAAATACTTACCAAGTCGTAACTCAACAACTGTAGTTAATACAACAGTGGGTCGCCAGGTAGTAAATGGATTAATTAACGGAACATTTGAAGTGAACTTACCGATAACACGTAACAGTGGTGCAGGTAATGGTGGTGTTAGTTTAGAATTAACAGCAGCATCGGAAGCAGCAATTGTTGCGAACACTTCTGGTATACCAGTTTCATATGAATTAGGTAAAGGTCCAGTATATATTAAAGTATTCGATCCTTCAAAAATTCAAAAAAGAAATTACTCAATCTTGTTTACTCCAGATATGAAATCTTATATGCTAAAAGATGCAAATACTGGTGATACATTGATGATTTCAGATACAACGTACAGTCAAACAAATACACTAACAGATAATCAGCAAATTGCTGAGATCAGAAAATTCAGAACACTGCCAAATGGTACAAAATCATTAACATCTAGAACTTCTTTAGGTTTCTATATTGTAATGAACAACACTATTGGTAAACCTGGTTCTGGTGCTGTACTTCCAAACAACAACTTTTTAGATGCTTCGGTAACATTTACTGATCCAACTAAGAAATGGTTAAATGGATTTAATGGTAAACTAACATTAGCAACTGCTAATCCAATTGTTCAAGGTTGGGTAGAAGGTAGTGCAAACTTAGACCCTGATGATGTGTATGGTACAGTATTAGGTTCTACTTGGGCACCTTACAAAGTGTTACGTTCATTATCTAGCGCAAGCGGAAGAACAACACCTTTGTTCGATCCAGGATCTAAAAATGCAGCGAACTCTAAATTAGACTCGTTAAGTAGTTATGACATTGTATTTACAAGTGATACTACGAAATGGTCAGAGTGTGTGGTTTTAGAATCAGGTATTGTTTCTGCTGCTAATCCAATAGAAACAACTGAAGGACTTCAAAAGCGTTTAAACCTACGTAAGAAAGATATCGGTTATGGAATTGGTAAATCAAAATTCCCTGGCTATGCAATCAATCTTGAAACAGGTGAGCGTGTTAACATTTTCTTCGCTGAAGCTTCAGGCTTAACCAGCGACAATGGAAATGATATGAAATGGAATCCATCTAGTAACAAGAACTTCTATGATAAAGGTGGTCGACATTTCATTTACGTTACACGTAGAAGATATGACAAGTGTGCTGAGATTCATGCTTTAATGACTAAGAATATTGATGCGGTTGCCAATGTTGACAAATACAAAGTGTTCAGCATGGTTGATTGGGTTAATGTTCCAGTTTTAGCAGAAGGGCAAACACTTTTAGCTACTGATGTTAAAGTGAGATTAAGAGTTGCAAAACCATATGACAAAAACCCATTCGGTGGAGTTAATGGTGGTGCACCTTCATTCAACTTCGATGATCAATCGGTATTAAAAGGAGCAACTGAAGATGATAATACTAATAAACAAGCTGCATTAGATTTAATCAACATTGTTCCGAATCCATACTATGCATATTCTAGCTTTGAACCTGATAGAAATGATTTTAGAGTTCGTATAACAAACTTACCAGCAACTGCAACTATTAGCATATACACAACGAATGGTATACTTGTAAGACGATTCACAAAATCAGATCCACTTCAAACATTTGTTGAATGGGATTTAAGAAATGCAAATAGAATTCCGATTGCGAGTGGTGTTTACATCGTACACATTAATTGTCCAGGAGTAGGTGAAAAAGCATTGAAATGGATGGGTGTGATGAGACCAGTTGATTTCACTAACTTCTAATGGTTACAAGATTAAAAAAATTGGATATGAAAAAACTTTATAGAATAACATATTTATCAGTTCTTACAGCATTATTACCAGCAGCATTAATTGCTGGTAATGGTGAGAGAGCTGGTTCTGGTGGAGCAACTGAGCTATTAATTAATCCTTGGGCTCGCAGTAGCGGCTTCGGTGGGTTCAATAGTTCATCGGCCAGAGGTGTTGAAGCGTTAAACTTAAATGTTGGCGGTTTAGCATTTACGAAAAAAACAGAGGTAGTTTTCTCAAGAACAAATTGGTTAAAGGGATCTGATGTTACCATCAACTCTTTCGGTTTGAGTCAACGAGTTTCTTCTGATGGAGTATTAGGTGTATCAATATTCTCTATGAATTTTGGAGATATTAATGTTACAACTAATGATCGCCCTGATGGAAATGTTGGAAAATTTTCTCCTCAATTAATCAACTTCGCTGTTGCGTACTCTAAAGAGTTCTCTAACAGTATTCATGGAGGTGTATTAGTAAGAGGAATTCAACAAACTATCGCAGATATCAAATCATCAGGATTCTCTATCGATGCAGGTATTCAATACTGTGCAGGTGATTTAGATCAATTGAAATTGGGTATCTCATTGAGAAATATTGGTCCTGATATGCTAATGCAAGGTGATGGTATTATGTCAACATTTACTGACCCTACTTTGCCATTCAGCGTAGAAGGCTACCGTAAATCACAAGCTTACCAATTACCATCTTTATTGAATCTTGGTTTATCATATGATTTCTATGTGAAAAATGATCACCGATTAACTGTATTAGGAAACTTTACTTCTAACGCATTCTCTGAAGACCAATTAGGTATTGCTGCTGAATACGGATTTAAAAAATTCTTAATGTTAAGAGCTGGTTACAATGCACAACCAGACATCTCTAATAAAGATTTATCGCCAACTGTTTACACTGGCTTATCATATGGAGCTACTTTTGAAGTTCCTATTAATGATAAAGGTGCAACTTTCGGTGTTGATTATGCGTTTTCTCCAACACATGTATTCGACGGAACTCATGTAATTGGTGCTCGTATAACATTATAATTATTATTAATTTTGCTTTAAGAGAAGGCTGTATGAAAATACAGTCTTCTTTTATTTTTATTTACTTGCAACAAACACGAAGGATATGGCTGAAGTAACTTATTTCACTCAAGAAGGACTTGATAAATTAAAAGAAGAAGTAGCACACTTAAAATCGTTTGGAAGATCTAGCATCTCTAAACAAATAGCTGAAGCGCGAGATAAAGGTGATTTATCGGAAAATGCAGAATATGATGCAGCAAAAGAAGCACAAGGATTATTAGAATTAAAAATTTCAAAACTAGAACAAGTTCTTGGAAATGCTCGTGTAATCGACGAGTCGAAAATCGATAATAGTAAAGTCTTAGCATTATCTATCGTTAAGATTAAAAATATTAAGAGTGGTGCTGAAATGACTTACCAATTGGTGGCTGAGAAAGAAGCTGATTTAAAATCAGGAAAAATTTCAATCAAATCTCCAATTGCTCAAGGCATACTAGGCAAATCTGTAGGCGATACCGCTCAAATAACCATTCCTAACGGCTCTATTGAAGTTGAAATTTTAGAAATATCAAGATAATGGCAAGTATCTTTTCTAAAATAATTGCAGGTGAAATCCCTGCTTATAAAGTTGCTGAAACAGAAGATTTTTTAGCGTTTCTAGATGTTAGACCAGTGGCTAAAGGTCATGTATTGTGCATTCCTAAAAAAGAAGTGGATTATATTTTTGATTTAGATGATGAGTCGTACGCGAAACTTATGCTCTTTTCTAAAATTGTTGCTACTGGAATTAAATTGGTAGTGCCATGCAAAAAAATCGGAATTACTGTAATTGGTTTAGAAGTGCCACATGCTCATGTGCATTTAGTGCCGATGAATGAATTAGGCGATATGAATTTTGCTGGAGTTCGCCCGGAATTCACGAAAGAAGAATTCGAAAGTTTAACAGCTGAAATAAAAGCTGCAATTACTTCTTTATAATCTTGCTTGGGTTGTCGCTTAAATAGCTAGCCCATCCTGTGTGTTTCTTTGTGCTTTTCTTGGTTGCGGGTTTCTTACTTATTGGTATAGTAAGATTATTTTGCAGGTGATGACATACTGCCGCTGCTAATCCATCTGTTGCATCCAAAAACTCTGGGTGACCATCAAATTTCAATAAGTTTTGCAACATCGAGGAGACTTGCTCCTTAGAGGCATTCCCGTTGCCTGTAATCGATTGTTTTATCTTCTTGGGAGAATATTCGCATAAAGGGATGTCTCGATACATGGCCGCTGCCATTGCTACTCCCTGTGCCCTGCCTAATTTTAACATCGATTGCACGTTTTTCCCAAAGAAGGGTGCTTCAATGGCCATCATATCCGGATGATATTGTTCAATGATTGATAATACTCCTTCAAATATTTTTTTAAGCTTTAGTGGATGATCGTCAAGCTTTCCAGTTTGTATTACACCCAAATGAATTAAGCTGAGCTTTTTCCCTTCTACTTTTATTAATCCGAAACCAGTGACTGATGTTCCAGGATCTACGCCCAAAATAATTTGCTCTTTCAATGCTTGTATATCAATAAATGAGTTAAAACTTGCATTAGTAAAGATACAAGTTTGGAGGATAAAATGTTATCTTGCCTCACAAATAAACCTTTTGTTTTATTTATAATACTGTACTTACGTGATTTTTTTGCAAGTTATTTTATACCTATTACTCCTTAGTTATTTATACATCATCGGATATTACATCGTTGGGTGGTGTAAGCTAGTAACGTTTAAATCTTCAGATTCATTACCTCGCTATCCTTCTGTTAGTATTATTATTCCAGTGCGTAACGAAGAGCGACATATTGCTAATTTATTGATTGATATACAAGCCCAAACTTATCCTGCTGAGTATATTGAAATAATAGTTGTTGATGATTCATCTACGGATAACACAATCAATATTATCAAATCACTTAATTTCCCAAATGTAAAAGTTGTTCCACTTATACTAGATCAAGCTATCAATTCTTATAAAAAAGAAGCAATTGCAAAGGGAGTAGCTTCTTCAACTGCAGAGTTAATCGTTACAACAGATGGCGACTGTAGAGTAGGGCCGGAATGGATTAGCACAATTGTAGAATTTTATATTCATCATAATTTTCAATTAATTTCTGCTCCTGTTTCATTTCATAACGAAAGCTATTGGTTCGAAAAAATTCAAACCATAGAGTTCCAATTTCTAATTGGAGCCGCTGCTGCTTGTATAGAGAACGGTATGCCTAACACTTGTAATGGTGCAAATTTAGCCTATACCAGAGAGGTTTTTAATCGAGTAAATGGTTATGATGGAATCAAAGATTTAGCATCTGGCGATGATGAAATGCTGTTACAAAAAATTGGCAGCATATACCCCAATGGCATTGGCTTTTTAAAATCGGAAAAAGCAATTGTAAGTACTTTCGCTAAATATCATTTAAAGGATTTCATACAACAACGCATTCGTTGGGCATCTAAAACTTCCAAATATTTTAATTGGCGTGTAATGCTTATGGTTGTTCTCATTTTCTTATTCAACTTATCAATACTAATTTCTATTTCATTTGCTTTCTACTTTGATGCTATTAAACATTATTTAGGAATAGCGATAGGTTTAAAAATGTTATTTGACGGCGTATTTTTTTATTTAACCCTATCGTTTTTTGATAAGCGGAAATTATTTCCTTATTCAATACTTGTAGAATTTTTCTATACTTTTTACGTAGTGTTTATTGGCTTGATTGGAAGTTCTAGAACTTCTTATATTTGGAAAAACAGAAAAGTGAGATAATGGAAGAAATTACCCTTAGCCCTTTTAAAAGAGTATTACTGAAACTATGGAAAAATAAATTGGCCATGTTCGGTGGGGTATTAATTATTGTTACCATTCTGTTCGCACTATTGGGTTATTTGATTATGCCTGATAATAGTCCAAACGCTAATGAAATGCATTTGGAAATTAGTACACTTTCTCCAGGTACTGCAGTAGATTTCGCGAAAATAGAGAATGGAAAAACGAAAATTGAAAATAGTTTCATTGATGTTTGGATTAATGGTAAAGAATCTGATTTTGATTATATCCCATTACTTGACGATTCCACAAAAAATAGTTATCGCTCTACAGAAATAATACATAGAACATATTGGTTGGGAACTGACAGGTATGGAAGAGATATGTTAAGCAGAATGATATTAGGAACAAGAGTATCATTAGCAGTGGGTTTAGTATCCGTAATTATCTCTATGTTTGTTGGTGTATTTCTCGGGGCCATAGCCGGTTATTATGGCGGGAAACTTGATGCGTTGATTTCTTGGTTGATTAATGTGATTTGGTCCTTGCCATCTTTATTGTTAGTCATAGCTATTTCGTTCGCACTAGGTAAAGGATTCTGGCAAGTATTTATTGCTATAGGGTTAAGCATGTGGGTAGAAGTAGCGCGTTTGGTGCGTGGACAAATATTAAGTATTAAAGAAGTAGAATATGTGGAAGCTGCGAAAGCATTGGGCTACCACGAATTCAGAATAATATTCAGACACATATTACCTAATATTTTAGGCCCATTATTAGTGATGGCTTCTGCAAATTTCGCATCAGCAATTTTATTAGAGGCAGGATTGAGTTTTCTGGGATTCGGAGCGCAACCTCCTATTCCTACTTGGGGTGGTATGGTAAAAGAACACTATGGATATATCATAATGGATGCTGCATACTTAGCCATGATACCAGGCTTAGCAATTATGATGTTGGTGTATGCGTTTAATATTTTTTCATCCGGAATCCGAGATGCATTTGACCAGAAAAACTAAAGCGTAAGAGCTGCTTTTTCTATTCTCATTTCTGAAGAAATAATAAAGGAAAGTACTAAGAGAAATAGACCTCCATTTTTTTCGACTTCAATCATATCTCCTAAAAACAAATGCACAAGAAATAAAACTAACATCGCGAAAGATGCGGTCATAAGTGTGCGAATAAATTTATCATTTGTACTTAGGTAAATCGCTTTTGTTTTAAGCATTGCCCAAAGGTACAATATGCTAAAGAGTAAAAATCCAAATACGCCTTGATCGCAAAATACTAATAAGAAATAGTTGTGAGTACTGGAGTGCTCCGGATTTTGACTCACATTGGTAACAAACGAAGGATTTGCATATGTTTTGTAAGTTGGATAAAAGGTGTTGTTTCCTGTGCCTAACCAGAAGTGGTGTTGAATTAAATTAATTGCTGCTACCCATCTGTACACACGTTCCATTCCCGATACATCACGTAGCTCTACAGTAGCTTGCATGTGTTTCCCGAAATCATCTTTATTGAAATTGGTATTTGTATAATTCGGCGCATACTTCATGTAATTATTGTTGTGCACTAGCTTATAACAAAACACCGTTAATCCGATGATACCGATGATGAATGATAGTTTTAAGAACTTCGATTTAAATACAATTATACTCAAGCCTGCTCCAACAAGAGCGATCCAAGTTGTACGGGTGTAAGATGTAATAATTGCGAAAATTAAAATTAGAATACTAGTGTAAAGCACTAACCTAATTTTGGGTTGCTCTTTGTACCATCCTAAAGCTGCTACAGCAAAAGGAAAGATCAATCCTAGAGTACATGCATATATAACGTGGTTCGCATACAAGGGCCTTGCCGATTGGTTTACTTCATCAAAACTAAATCCAGTTTTAGCATGGTTAATTACGGTGTACAATACCGATAACATTAAAGGGATGAAGAAACTCCAGAATGCAGCCTTATAACTTT
>JBIINK010000117.1:0-2666 GCA_044337515.1 Sphingobacteriales bacterium
CAATTTGATTCTTTGAACCTAAAAAGGTTAAATGAAAATTAATTCCTAATTCCTAATTCCTAATTCATAATTTAGCACTATGTCGCCACAAGCCCCTAAAACTACTCTTCGACAAGATGTATTTAAATACGCACTCATGTTTGTATGTGTTTGCGTAATTGTAATTTCCTTGCCAAAGGGACGTAAATTCAAATACGAATTCGATAAGGGGAAGCCTTGGATGCATGAGCAGTTAATTGCACCTTTCGACTTTGCCATTGAAAAATCGAAGCAAGAGATTGAAAACGAAAAAAGAGAAATTACTAGTCAGTTACCCGCTTTTTATGAATTTAATGAGGAAGTGGAGAAAAATAGTTTGGTGCTCTTTAAAAGTGAAGTATACTCGCTTTGGTTAGCTAAATACGGGAGTATCGATAACCCCAACTACAAAAAGAATATCCTATTTGGTGAGAATGTTCTGCTTTCACTTTATAATAGAGGAGTAGTTTCTATTTTAAATTCTGCTGCTAAATCAGATCAGAATGATTTAATCTATATCGTTCGAAATAACGAAGCTCGTCCTACGAGTATTGGGGTGCTGTTAAATTATAAGCAAGCATCTAAGCAAATACATGATAATCTTAAAAAAGCAAATTCGGATCTCGATACTACAATCCTTTCTGCCGCTCTGCAACAAGCACTCACCGAAAATATTTTATACAACGAAAATCTAAATCAAAAAATATCAAAAGAGAAACTCGCGAACATATCTAACTATCGTGGAATGATTCGCTCTGGGGAATTGATTGTAGATCGTGGCCGAATGGTTGATCAGCAGATTTATAATGTATTAGAGTCCTTAAAAAACGAATACGATAGGCGTTTAGGTATACTGGGTAATAAGTACATCGTTAGCTTAGGACAGGGAATTCTAGTCGGTTTAATATTAACCTTATTGATGGTATTCTTATCCTTATTCCGTAAAGATATTTATGCCGATATACGGAAGATGTTTATCATTTTACTCATCGTAACGTTCATGCTGGTTGTACTCTCTTGGGCATTACGTATGAATTTACCAAGCTTGTATTTCATCCCGTATTGTATTGTTCCCATTATTATTCGAGTTATTTTCGATACCCGTTTAGCACTCTATATCCATTTACTTGTAGTGGTTGTAGCTGGTTTCTTTGTACCGAATGGGTATGAATTTATTTTCTTGCAAATTACTGCAGGTATGGTGGCTATTAATAGCATAAAGAACTTATTGAAACGTTCTCAATTTCTATTATCAGCATTACTCATTTATGCAACTTATATTGTAGGATACATTGGTATCTCCATCATTCACGAAGGTTCTTTCTTGAATATAGATTGGTCGCATTTAGTTTGGTTTTTAGTGAGTGTTATTTTATCACTTATCGCATATCCTTTAATTTATGCTTTCGAAAAACTATTTGGTATTACTACCGAAGTAACCCTAATGGAATATACTAATATTAATAATCCATTACTTCGTGAGCTTTCGTATAAAGCCCCTGGTACATTTCAGCATTCATTACAAGTGGCTAATTTAGCCGAAGCTGCTATGTTTGAAATTGGCGGGAATGCTTTACTGGTAAGGGCAGGAGCACTGTATCATGATATCGGTAAAATGGAATCTCCTCAGTACTTTATCGAGAATCAACAGCAAGGTTCTAACCCTCATGATGATTTGCCTTATGAAGAGAGTGCTAAAATTATCATCCGACATGTTTATGCAGGTATAGAAATCGCTACCAGAAATCAATTGCCAAAAGATATTATCGATTTTATCAGAACACATCATGGTAATTCTCGTGTCGATTATTTTTATCAATCGTTCCTGAAAAATTATCCTGAAGCATCAGTTAATGAAAATGTGTTCCGTTACCCTGGTCCGATACCATTCTCAAAAGAATCTGCCGTGCTAATGATGGCCGACAGTGTTGAAGCCGCTTCGAGAAGCTTGAAATTACACGACGCCAAAACCATTTCTGAAATTGTTGAACGTGTTATTGATTATAAAATCCAACAAAAACAATTGATCAATGCTGATATTTCTATCAAAGAAATTCATCGTATAAAACAACTCTTTAAGGAGATGTTGATGAGTATTTATCATGTAAGGATTGAGTATTAAATCGAAATTGTCGAAATGTCGAATTTGTCGAAGGGTCGAATAGTCGAAGGGTCGAATTTGTCGAAATGTCGAAGGGTCGAATTATTATTCAAGAATAATATATTTGAAAAAAGTTGCATATATGCAGTTGTATTTATTTTAGTTTGGAAGTAATTTTCCCAAAAAAAATATTATGCATAATGAACAATTAAAATTGAAAAGTTTTGAACTTGCATCTGAAATTATTGATATCTGTGAAGTATTAGATAATAAAGGGAAGAAAGTAATAGCTAACCAGCTTTTAAAAGCAGGCACATCTATAGGAGCTAATATTAGAGAATCAATTTACGCTGAAAGTAAAAATGATTTTATTCATAAAATTAGTATTGCACGAAAAGAGGCATCAGAATGTAGCTATTGGCTAGAATTAATCTTGAAGAAAAAAATAATTCCAATCTCAGATAAAGTATTTGACCTTTTAGATCACATTCAAAGAATAATTACGATTCTATTGAAAAGTTCTAGAAATTGAGTTTCGATTCTTCGA
>JBIINK010000063.1:0-9606 GCA_044337515.1 Sphingobacteriales bacterium
TTAGCATCAAAGAAAACTCAACTTAACGAATTAGCTATTTATGAAATTGGTTATGCATTATTTCAAAATCAATTATATCAAAAAGCAATTGATTACTTGAAGCAAAATGCAGATCGTAAAAATGCATACGCACAACATTCCTTGTACATCATTGCGCAAAGTTTTTATCAATTAGGCGATAAGCAATCGGCAAGAAATGGATTTTCAAAAGCATCGAAATTAGATCAAGAGAAATTTATTTCTTCTTCTTCCCTATTGAACTATGCGAAATTATCATACGAATTAAACTTCTACCAAACTGCTATAGAAAGTTTCCAAGATTACTTAGATGCTTATCCAGAAACAGCAGAGGCTGAAGAAGCTCAATCGTTATTAGGCGAATCATTACTGTATACTAGAAATTACAAACAAGCGATATTAATCTTAGAAAAGATTCAACCTCGTTCAAAACGTGCCAACTTAGCCTTCCAGAAGGTAAGTTATTACAGAGGTATTGAATTGTATAATGAGGGGAATTATACGGAAGCCATTAAGTTATTCAACCAATCGCTAGTAACCGCATTAGATAAGAAAACACAAACCTATGCGTGGTATTGGAAAGGCGAAGCTTACTTCATGTTGAAAAATTATGATGAAGCCTTAAAATACTTTTCAATTTACGATCAATCGAATTCAGATAATGCAGAATTAAATTCTTCTGTTAATTATCAATTAGGCTATACTTATTTCAAGAAAGAAGATTACAAATCGTCAATCGTTTACTTCGATCGTTATTTAAAATCGGAAGCGAAATTAAATAACTTGAATAGCGCTAAAAAAATTAATGATGCTGTACTTCGCTTAGCAGATGGGTATTTCATCATTAAGGAATACGACAAAGCCTTATTCTCTTACAATAAAATTATTAACGATAAAGCAACAGGTTCTGATTACTCGCTATTTCAAAAGAGTATGATTTTAGGATTACAGAATAAGCAAAATGATAAAATTGTAACCCTTAAATCTTTATTGTCTAATTACTCAAGCTCGAGTTATGCTGATGATGCGACCTATGAAATTGGTAATGGCTTTTTCATCATGAACAATACTGCTGATGCGATAACCTATTTCTTAGAATTAGTACAAAAATATCCGAACAGTAGGTACGTAGCCAAATCACGATTAAGCTTAGGCTTGATTTATTACAATGAATCTCAAGATGAGAAATCATTGAGCATGTATAAAGCCATTATTGTAGATTACCCAGGTACTGAAGAAGCTAAAGAAGCATTACTATCTATTAAAAATATTTATGTTGATGCTGGTAATGCGGATGGTTATTTGAATTACGTGAAAACGTTACCATTTGCAAGTGTAAGTTCTGGTGCACAAGATTCTATTACGTACCAAGCAGCCTATAACCGTTACATGGTAGGCGATTGTGATAATGCAATTAATGGGTTTAACAATTACATTGAGAGATTCCAGAATGGAAATTTCATCATAGAAGCGCATGCTAATCGCGCGGAGTGTTTCATGAAAACTAAGAGAGAGAAATCTGCCATCATTGATTTCGAATTTCTAATTGCGAATTCTAATCCGAAATACTTAGAACGTTCTTTAGTACAAGCTGCGCGAATCTACTTTAAGGCAAACGATTTCGAAAAGTCAGCCATCTATTACACACAATTAGAATCGCAAGCAGAGTTTAAGGATAATTACAAGGAAGCGATATCAGGTGCATTAAAATCATATGCAGCATTAAAAGATAGCTCAGGTATTTTAAAATATAGTCAGCGTGTATTATCGTTTGAGAAATCGAGTATAGAAGACCAGTACTTAGCGAACTTATATTTAGGAAGATATTTCTTTAGCATCAATAGCATTGATGAAGCGGATACTTATTTCAGAAATGTATCGAAGATGACAAAAACTGAATCGGGTGCAGAAGCAAAATACATGATTGCAAATATCTTGTTCATCAAAGGAAAATACATTGATGCACAGCAAGCGTGTTTTGATTTGAGTAACCAAGTACCGGCCTATGAATATTGGGTAGCGAGAGGATTTATAATTCTTGCCGATACCTATGCTAAACTAGGAAACGATTTCCAAGCGAAGAGTACATTACAATCCATCATAGAAGAGTACAGTGTAAATGATGATGGAGTGATTGAAGAAGCCAATAAAAAATTAGCAGAAATTAACCAGCCAAAATAATATGAACAGAAAGAACATCATTACCCTGTTGGCTGTAGCTATACTTAGCACAAACGCATTCGCACAAAAGAATTTGTCGGAAGAAGTAAACGTGGTTCGTCAGTACAAACCCGTATTAGCCGAAGCCATCAAAATAAATTCTAATCCAGAAATTAAAATTGAAGAAACTGGAAAAGAAACACCTAGTTATAATTTCTTATCACACCGAATAGATAGTAATTTAAAGATTAATGCTTTTCAAACGGAGAAGATGAAGAATGAAAGCATTTCTAAATTATACAAAACATACATTCGAGTAGGTGGAGGAAATTTTAAAACTAGTTACATAGAAGCTTGGACAAATAATTTACGTTCTAAAGAATGGGTTTTAGGAGCGCATTACAGACACCAAGCACAAGTAGGTACTGTTGAGAATATGGCGTATAGCGACAATACCTTAGAAGCTTATGCTAAACGATTATACAGTAAGCAAAGCTTAGGCATTGCTATGATAGTTGATCGTGACGTGAATCATTTTTACGGTTACGACCATTCAACATTCAAATACAAAGCAAAAGATGTTCGTCAGCAATACAATTTATTCGGACTACAAACCGAACTTAAATCAAACAACCAAAACTTCAATAGCCTATCTTATGTAGGTAATTTTGATTTGTATGCGGTAAAGGATAAGTTCAATGTTTCGGAAAATAGATTTGGATTAAGTGGAATGGCGAAGTACAAAGAATACCAAACAAAAATGGGTATTGATGTAAGCAGTTCGGAAGATTCATTAACAAGCAAAAATAATTTATTTTATATAGAACCTAGTATTCGTTTATCACAAATGAATATCAACTTCGAAATAGGATTCTCTGCCTATCAAGAGTTTGGTGATAATAAGCTTTTTCATATTTACCCTAAAGTAGAAGCAAATTACCTATTAAAAGATATCGATGCCATTGTATATGCTGGTTTAAATGGACGTATTAAGAAAAATAGCTTACGCGATTTTTATGCGCAAAATCCTTTCATTGGACAAAACATTCAGATATTAAACACAAACGAGAAGATTAATTTATTTGCAGGTATCAGAGGGAAGATTGATTTGAAAAACACTTATCAAGTAAATGTAAATTATCAATCATTATCAAGAGCAGTGTACTTTGTAGCCAACAACGATGCACTACGCGCGTATGATGTTGTTTATGATGGACCAAATGCTTCTGAAACCAATTTCAACTTTAACTACACTCACCAAAGCAGTGATAAATTAAAAATTTACGCCACTCTAGATTATTCGATTTATAAAACCGATACGGTAAAAGAGGCATGGAATAAGCCAAGTAGTATTTTCCGCTTAGGAACCAATTATAATATTGCCAACAAGTTTTTAATTGATGCACAACTGTATTCATACTCAAAAATGAAGAGTAGAGAAGTTACTGGATTGGTAAAAACGATTGATGGTGGAGTAGACTTGAACCTAGGCATTGATTATCGATATTCTAAAATCATTTCTGTATATTTAGATTTAAATAACGTACTGAATTACAAGCGAGAGCAGTTTAATTACTATAGTGGATTAGGTTTTCAGGCGATGTTAGGTGCTAGTTTCAGATTTTAATTAAAAAAATATGAGCAAGAAGCTGTTTGATTTTGTACACGAAGTTTTATCAAAACAAGACACCATTGTGGTGCCAGATTTCGGTGCATTTGTTTTAGAAAAAACAACAACATTCTTAAATGATTCGGAATACATATCTATCATTTTTACTGCACAACAGCAAAATGATGATGGAGTATTGAAGAACTTCATCATGATGGATGCTGGAATTTCTGAAGAAGAAGCGGAAGAATTTATTGCCTCTTCATTAGAGGAAGTCATTGAACATATTAATTCAAATGGAATATTTTCTATAGAAGGTATTGGAGAATTTAGAGCCATTAATGAAAGCATAGTATTTAAACCATACGATGATCAATACTTAAGAAAACCAAGTGCAATAACAACGCCAAGTCCAGTAGTGGAAGAAGTTATTGAAGAAGCAATCGTTGTGGAAGTACCTAAAGCAGAGGAACCGATTATTGTTCCAGAACCAATAGTTGTTGTTGAACCTGTTGTTGTAGTTGAAACACCTAAACCAAGTATACCAAGCACTCCTAATCATCCTACTAAGAAATTAGAGCCTATTCATATTAAAAAATTTAGCACTCATTTTATTATAGTATTTGTGTTAGGAATGCTGGGATTAACTTTGTTTTTGTTTAAAAGTGAATTAGCAAACTTATGTAAACCAACCGTTACCAATGATACTACACAAGTGGTAAGTTCTGAAAATATGCAACTATTAGCGGATACACTTGCTGATATTAATAGTGTAGATACTAGTGAACAACAAAATTTACCAGCCACACCTGAATACGTTGCACCTGCTACAGTTCAAACACAGCATACTATTGCTGCGAGTAGCGACGTTATCTTAACCGGAAACGGTACGAATACCGTTTATTATGTTGCATACATTTCTACAGACTCGAAACAAGAAGCAATTGCAGAAAAACAAAATTTAGAAACAACAGGGTTTAATGCAAAGGTAGTAGAAACCACTACTGGAAAAAGATACCACGTTGTTGTTGCCGAATTTACTGATGCAGTATCGGCAAAAGAAGATCTTAGTTTTAATAAAAAAATAGACAATCAATTTTATTTACTGACTGTAAATCCAAACAAATAAATGATATTACTACAAATTACTGAAAATTTAGGGAGCGATACTGTACAACAAGTGGTGCAACAAGTAGCACAACAGATCGTAGCGCCGAAAGCTGCAGCAGAGCAGCTAAATTTACTTCAACTGATTTTAAAAGGAGGTTGGGTAATGTATCCGATATTTATTTTATCGGTAATGGCCTTTTACATTTTTTTCGAACGCTATTTTACTTTGCGTAAAGCGAACAAAGATGAAAGTTCATTGATGCTACAAGTTCGTGAACTCATTAAACAAGGAAACCTTAGTTCTGCTGTTGCTTTGTGCAAGCAATCAAATACGCCAATTGGCAGAATGCTACAAAAAGGATTATTACGTATCGGTAAACCTATCAAAGAAATTGAAGGCGCTATTGAAAACGTTGGTAAACTAGAAGTTGCTAAGCTGGAAAAGAATATTAGTGTATTAGGTATCATCGCAGGTATTGCACCAATGTTAGGTTTCGTAGGGACCATATCTGGAGTAATTAAGATTTTTTATAACATATCCTTAACAGATAATATTAGCATGGGAAGTATTGCTGGAGGATTATATGAAAAGATGATTACTTCTGCAGCGGGTTTAATTGTTGGTATTCTAGCTTACATTGCTCACCATATTTTAAATTTAATGGTAGATAAAATTATCTTAAAATTAGAAACAGAAAGTATCGACTTTATTGATCTTTTGGAAGAACCTAGCAAATAATGAATTTACGAAGACGACATAAAATTACACCGGAAGTTAGTACGGCTTCTATGAATGACATTATGTTTTTCTTAATGTTGTTTTTCCTTATTGCCTCTTCTGTAGTGAATCCGAATGTGATAAAACTCTTATTACCTAAAGCTTCGAGTGGGCAATCGGTATCAAAGAAAACGATAAGTGTTTCAATCACTAAAGATTTACAGTATTACGTAGAAAAGCAATTGGTAAGTTCAGCGGAAATTGAATCGGTATTGAATTCATATTTAAGCAAATCGGATGAGCTAACGGTTATTCTCTATGTAGATAAACAGGTGCAAATACAAGATATTGTTAATGTAATGGACGTTTCGAATCGCTTAAAAGTTAAACTAGTTTTAGCGACTGACCCTAAATAATTAATTGATGAGTAGTTTACAACATAGGGAATCATCTCAGCGAACCAAAGCCATCATCAGCACGGCCATATTACACGCATTGCTGTTTGTGGTTTGTTATTTCTTTTACATTCATGTGCAAATTCCTATTGAAGAAATTGAAACTGGTGGTGTAGTTATTAATTACGGTACAAGTGAAACCGGTATGGGTACTGACTATACCAGTACAGATGAACCTGCCATTGGAGAAAACATTTCGAACGAACCTATAGAAGATCCAAATCGCCCGAACTCATCAGTGAATACAAGTACAAGCGCAGATAAGGATGTGCTTACACAAGATAATGAAGATGCTCCTGTAGTAAGTGATAAAAATCCCAAATCTTCAAATACATCAACAACTACAACGACAACAACTGCTCCAGTTGAGCCTGCAAAACCAAGTGTTGATCAACGTGCATTGTTTAAAGGCAAAAAGAATAATGGTACTGGCGGTGGCGATGGTACTGGAACAACACCAGGAAACCAAGGTGCACCCGATGGAGATCCAAACAGTAAATCATATACCGGTTCTGGTAATGGTGGAGGAAATGGAATTGCCTTAAATTTATCAGGAAGAAAATTTATCAGTTTACCAAGAATTCAAGATGATGGACAAACTTCTGGAAAGATTACGGTAGACATATCAGTAGATAAAACAGGAACCATTGTAACTGCAAAAGCAGGTGGTAGAGGAACTACTATTTCGAATGCCAACTTATGGGATAAATGTGAAAGAGCAGTATTAGGTTGCAAGTTAAATGCTATTAGTTCTGGACCAGAAATACAAGCAGGCTCTGTAATATTTACCTTTATATTAGAATAAACCCAATCGCTTGAATTACCAAGAAACACTAGCGTTTATGTATGCCCAACTTCCCATGTTTCATAGGGTTGGAGCCGATGCGTATAAACCAAGCTTGGATAATACACTCGCCCTTTGCGAAGCCCTAGGGAATCCACAACATCAATTTAAATCTGTACACATTGCCGGAACAAACGGCAAAGGTTCTTCATCACATTTCCTTGCTTCTATTTTGCAAAGTAGCGGCTATAAAACCGGATTATATACCTCTCCACACTTAAAAGATTTTAGAGAACGCATTAAAATTAATGGGGAGATGATTGCTGAACTTGGTGTTGTTGATTTTATAGAAGAAAACAAAACCATCATCGAAAAAATACAACCTTCTTTTTTTGAATTGTGTGTTGCCATGGCCTTCCATCATTTTGCAAAAGAGAAAATTGATATTGCTATAATCGAAGTGGGCATGGGTGGAAGACTGGATTCAACAAATATTATAAACCCATTAGTTTCCTTAATTACCAATATTAGTTTCGACCATGTTCAGTTTCTTGGAAATACAATTCCCCTTATTGCGAGAGAGAAAGCTGGAATTATAAAACCGAATACTCCTGTAATTATCTCACAAACACAAGAGGAATGTAAAGAAGTATTCATCGACATCGCGAAAGAAAACAATGCCTCTATCCTATTTGCTGATCAGGAATATCAAATCCATAAAGTAGATCATGCAGCAATTTCAACTGCCAAATTTGAAGTTGATCATCAAGAAGAACAATACGAAATTGAAAGTTCATTAACGGGTACCTATCAAGAAAAAAATCTAGCAGGTGTTTTAGCCTGTGTAAATGTTTTAAGATTAAAGGGCTATACTATTTCTCATAGCAATTTGTTAACTGGACTTGCATCAGTAAAAGAACAAACAGGACTAAGAGGACGTTGGGATTGTTTACAAACAGAACCCCTAGTTATTGCAGATACTGGACATAATGAGGATGGTATAAAAGAAGTATTGCATCAACTAAAATTCTTGAACTACGATAAATTGCATTGGGTTTGGGGAATGGTGAATGACAAAGACCCCTCAAAAGTATTTCCAATTCTTCCTGTAGACGCAACTTACTATTTTTGCAAACCCGATATCCCAAGAGGACTCAATGCTGAAGAATGCAGAAAATTAGCTCAAAGCTACCATTTAGAAGGCTTTTCATACGAAAGTGTACAGTTTGCTTATGCGTCTGCTCTGAAGAACGCAAAAAAAGATGATTTGATTTTGATTGGCGGCAGCACATTTGTTGTAGCGGAAGTAGTTTAATGCTATTTTTACAATATGCACCCGAGAACGAAGCTTAAAAATAAAATACTTTTGTATTTGTTGGTATTGAAATCGACTTGGATAGAGTTTGTTAATGATAAGGCTATAAAACTTAGTGCATCATTAGCGTATTACACTATATTTTCCTTAGCACCAATGTTAGTGGTTATTATTTCTTTAGGAGGAATATTCTTAGGGAAACAGGCTATTACCGGAGAACTTTTCGAACAAATCAGAAGGTATGTTGGTGATTCTGCAGCGATGCAAATTCAGAGCATGATTGGGAATGCTCAGGTACTAAAAGGCAGTTTTACAGCCAGCATTGTGGGTATAGTAACAATGCTTATTGGAGCTACCGGGGTTTTTGTAGAAATACAAGATTCCTTAAACTTTATGTGGGGAATTAAGACCAAACACAAACGTGGTTTTTTAAAATATCTATTCAACAGACTCATCTCTTTTATTATTGTAATTGGAATGGGATTAGTTTTATTAATCAGCTTAGCCGTAAATAGTATTATCGTAAGTTTCAGCAATACCATTACCAATTGGTTCCCCTTCTTCCCTATCGAATTTGCGAGTGCCGCCAATAGTGTATTTACCTTTTTTGTTTTGTGCTCATTATTTGTTGTCATTTTTAAAATACTTCCAGATGCTATTATTGCTTGGAGAGATTTAATAATAGGATCTTTATTTACTGCCATATTATTTATGATTGGTAAATGGGGCATTTCTTATTATTTAGGCATAATTAGCTTAGGCTCAACATACGGAGCTGCTGCTTCATTGGTTATAATTTTACTCTGGGTTTACTATTCCGCAATTATTCTATATTTCGGAGCTGAGTTTACGCATATGTATGCTGTACATGCTGGCAAAGGGATTAAGCCTAAAGGACAGGCCACCATGGTAGAATTAATAGAGCGATAGATTCCTTTACCCCATTGTAATCCAAATTCTTCATTTTGCTTTTCCTTTGAATTGCTTATATTTATACATTAAGTTTCTCTATGTCGATATATAACACTAAACAACAACGTATAATCATCCTTATTTTGATTTTATTGTTAGGCACTTTTTTAGCCTATTCATTAAAGGATATTATTTCTGCTGGCTTGGGGGCTATCGTTCTCTATACGCTTTTAAGGTCGTACTATATAAAACTCATTAGTATTAAAAAATGGAAACGTCCATTGGCAGCATTGTTTATTATTCTAATCTCATTTATTGTACTTATTATTCCATTCTTCACCTTAAGTTGGATGGTAATAAACAAGATTAGCTATTACACCGATAACTCTATAGAGATAACTAATATTTTAAATCACTTTTCAACAGTACTCGGAATAGATGTACACTCCGTTCGCGTATTGGAGATTATCCAAAAAGTAGAATCATGGGCATTAGGGTCTTTCCCAAGTATTGTGAGCGCCTTAG
>JBIINK010000118.1:0-2585 GCA_044337515.1 Sphingobacteriales bacterium
ATTGATAGAGGCACTAAAATGATTATGGATGAATTACATATTGAAGAAGCGGAAGCATTAGCTTTGTTAACTAAATACGGTAGTGTAAGAGAAGCCGTTTCAAATTCTAAATTCTAAATTCTAAATTTTGATGGTTCGCTTTTCTCAATACTCAATACTTACAACTAGTTTATGCATGATATAGAACCTTTCTACAAATGGCGAGATGATTATATTTCATCGGAGGACGAACGCTCGCCATTTTTTGGGAAAGAATATTCTGAATTTGAATTTACAGACACCATCTATAACTTTTACATTCACCCTCAATGGGATTTTATTGGATCTCCAACATTATATTTAAAAGTAATTTATGTAGACTATGATCGAAGATATGCTATCATAGAGTTTATAGGTGAGTGGAATGATTGTATTACCAATGATATCATGTTCTTAAAGCGAGAGCTCATTGAATTAATGGTTGATGAAGGAATCAATAAGTTTATTCTAATCGGCGAGAATGTGTTGAATTTTCATAGTTCCGACGATTGTTATTACGAAGAATGGTTTCAAGATATCGACGATGGTTGGATTGCTGGAATTAATTTCCGAGAACATGTTATCGAAGAATTTAAAAGAAGTAATATCGATTACTACATCTCTTTTGGTGGCGATTTAGATGAAATAAACTGGAGGGTTTTAAAGCCAGTTCAATTATATAAAAATGTAGAAGAGCAAATCACAAAAAGACTTAATTAATACCTTTCATAGTATTGTTACCATGTCTTATTACTTTAGCTTCTACATAAAAAATAATTTCCTCTGCCATACTTTTAATTAAATCTCCTGTACGTTCTAACTTGCGAATTAAAATTAATAATCGTAATAGTCGATCAATTTCTGTTGGATTAGATAGGATGGAAGCAGATAAGATTTCCATACCAGCTTTATTTAAAGCATTCAACTCGGCATCTTTTTCAAAAAGCAATCTTGCACTTTCTGTATCATCGTGTTCATAGGCAGAAATAATATTATCTACCATTTCAAGACAAATATTTGTCATGTTTTGAATTTGCAGTTCTTCAATTAAATTTTTATCAAAATCATATTCCAATTCGATTACAAAATGTGCAATGCCAACAGCGTTATCTCCCATGCGCTCTAAATTTGCATTGCTTTTTAATGTAGATAAAACGAAACGTAAATCATTGGCAACAGGATTATACAAAGCAAAAATATTTTCGCAATCCTTATCTATTTTTAGCTCATAAGCATTCGCTCTTTTTTCATTAAAAACAACTTCTCGAGCTAAGTTTTTGTCGAATTTAAGTAAGGCAGTACAGCTTTTCTCAATTTGGTGACGAATTAAAGCTGCCATATCAATAAGCTCTGATTTTAATTTCTTTATTTCTGTATGTAAATGATTCATTTTAAATTATGAATTATGAGTTATGAATTATGAGTTATGAATTATGAGTTTTGAATTGTGAGTTAAGTGTGGATGTAACTTTCTAATATCTAATATCTAAAATCTTAATACTAAGAATTTTCAGCCAAAACGGCCAGTAATATAATTTTCCGTTTGCTCCGATTGCGGAGCGGTAAATATTCTTTTAGTATCGTCAAATTCAATGATTTCACCCATATACAGAAATGCAGTTTTGTCGCTTATTCTTGCAGCTTGTTGCATATTATGTGTGACTACTAAGATGGTATATTTCTTTTTAAGTTCATGAATAAGCTCTTCAACTTTGGCGGTCGAAATTGGGTCGAGTGCTGATGCCGGTTCGTCCATTAACACAATGGAAGGCTCTACAGCAAGCGCTCTTGCAATACATAAACGCTGTTGTTGTCCAACCGATAAATGTATGGCAGGTTTATCTAGAATATCTTTTACTTCTTCCCATAAAGCAGCCATTTTTAATGATTTCTCAACCGATTCATCAAGGAACTTTTTATGTTTAATGTTATTTACTCGTAATCCATAAGCAACGTTTTCGTAAATCGACATAGGGAATGGATTTGCTTTTTGAAATACCATACCAACTTTTTTTCGATGAGAAGTAATATCAATTTTATCGCGATAAATATCTTTACCATCAATACTGATCATTCCATTCATATGAAAGGTTTGTACAATATCATTCATGCGATTAAAGCATCGCAATAAGGTCGATTTACCACAACCTGATGGTCCGATGAAAGAAGTAACGGTGTTAGGTTCTATTCCAATATTAATAGCTTTCAAAACCTGCTTGCTACCGTAAAATGTATTTAATCCTTTTGTTTCAATTTTATACATATCAATGCATTTTTTTATACCATCTATTTCTAAGATATATAGCTAAGCCATTTAATAGAAATGTGATACTAAGTAATATTATTATTCCAGCCGCAGCCAAGCTAATATAGCTTTGTTGTGGTCTGCTTATCCAATTAAATATTTGTATAGGCAATACCGTGTACTGATCCAATAAGCCTTCAGGTAGAAATGGGACATATACTAATGCACCCACTACAATTAAGGGAGCAGTTTCTCCGATTGTTCGAGATATCGATAGTATCATCCCTGTTAAAATTCCGCCGTATGCAGATGGGATAATAAT
>JBIINK010000064.1:0-9480 GCA_044337515.1 Sphingobacteriales bacterium
ATTGAATTAGGAAAATTCTTCCCAGAGCAATCGGGGATTAAAATTCCAATGTATGCCTCGTATTCACAAGCGATTAGTACGCCTCAGTATGCACCAAATAATCCAGACATCTTACTCTCGAATGTATTGTCGGAGTTAACCATTGCTGAAAAAGATTCGATAAAAAAAATAACAGAAGATTATACAAGAACGAAGAGTATCAGCTTTACGAATGTTAAGAAAGATAGAATTAACACAAAAGATAAACCTCATTTATATGATATCGAGAATTTCAGTTTAACCTATATTTATTCTGATCAACTCAAGCGCAACTATAATACAGAGTATAACATAATGAAAAATTATAGAGCGGCAATTGCTTATAATTTCAATACAACACCAAAAGAAGTTAGGCCATTTGATAAAACATTCAATAATAAAAATCTAAAACTGATTAAGGATTTCAATTTTAATTACATTCCAAGTGCAGTAGATTTTAGAATGGATGTGGATCGTATTTATGGAGAAACAAAAGTAAGAAACATCAATACAGGTTCATTGCCAATTCCAGAAACGTACAATAAGAACTTCCGTATTACTCGTACTTATGGTTTTAGATATGATTTGTCTAAAGCTATAAAATTAGATTTTAGTGCAAACAATTTATCGGTGGTGGATGAGCCGTATGGTAAGATTGATACTCGACAAGAGAAAGATTCTTTATTGTCGAATATCAGAACGTTAGGTAGAACAACAGACTATTCGCAAAACACAAACATTACGTACCAAGTACCGATTAATAAATTGCCATATTTAGATTGGACACAAATGACGGCAACGTATACCGCCCGTTACGATTGGCGTTCAGCCCCATTATCAACTCCTAAGTTTGAAAACACGATTTCTAACTCACAGTCTATACAACTGAATCCAAGCTTAAACATGACTCAGTTATATGGAAAAAATAAATATTTGAAAAAATTAATTACACCACAACGTTCACGTGGAATTAGTAAAAATAATGTGCTAGATAAGTTGAAGAAAAACAAAAATCTAGAACAAGAACGTATGGATAGTATAGCTCGTTTAGATAATAAAACGGACTTAAAGAAAATATTAGCGCAAACACTAATTATGTTGCGTTCGGTGAACTTTAGTTATAGAGAAACGAACGGACAATTGTTGCCAGGTTATATTCCAGGAACTGATTTATTGGGTATGGATTTTGGTAAAGCAAATGCTCCAGGATTCGGATTTGTATTCGGTAGTCAAAAAGATATTCGTTTTAAAGCAGTAGATAATAATTGGATTACAACTTACGATTCTGTGTCGAATCGTTATGCTCGCACTAATCGGAAAGAATTTAATTTACGCGCTAATTTAGAGCCATTGCCTGATATGCGTTTGGATGTAAACATGCAACGTACCATATCATTAAGCTACCAAGAGTTCTTTAGGTATGATAATGATGTGAACAGTACCACATATGGGAAATTCAGATCATTTGCAGAAACAGAATCAGGTACATTTAGCATGACCATCGTAACAGCAAGTTCAGCCTTTGAAAGTTTGTCAGCAAATGGAGATTCTAAATTCTTCGATACGTTTGAAGGGAACCGCTTCCGAATTTCACAACGACTTGCAGCAGAGAAAGGGATTACAACAACCGACTCTACTGGTTTTTATGATGGTTACGGACGTTACTCGCAACAAGTATTAATACCTGCATTTATTGCAGCTTATACAGGCAAAACAACTAACGGAGTAAGTTTAAATCCTTTCCCTAAAATTCCATTACCAAACTGGAGATTGAGTTATACTGGTTTTATGAAGTTCGATTGGATTAGCGAGTACTTTACCAATTTTGTTGTGAATCATGCCTATACATCAACATATAACGTAAACAGTTTTAATAGGCCTACTACGAAAGCCGTAACCTATGCTGCGAATGGAAACTTTGTTCCTACTTATGAAATTCAACAATTAACCATATCAGAAACATTTGCGCCATTAATTGGATTCGACATGACGATGAAGAACAAGTTGAACATCGTATTGGAATACAAGCAGAGTAGAAATTTAGGACTAAGCTTCGCGAATACTAGAGTAGAACAATTAAATACGTTTGAATACAACGTTGGCTTAGGCTACACGACCAATAATTTGCAATTGCCATTCAGTATTGGCAATGGGCAATCGGTATTAAAGAACGACCTAAATATGCGTTTAGATTTTAATATACGATTAAATAGAGGGGCTATACACCGAATGGATCAAGGTTTCTCGGATGTTATTAATGGCTCGAGAGTTATTAGTATTAAGCCATCTGCAGAGTATGTATTGAACCAACGCTTCCAAGTAAGGTTGTTTTATGATCGATTAGTAACCAAGCCATTTATATCAACCACTTTCCCAACCGCCATTACAAGTTTAGGTTTTAGTCTAAGAATTAATATTGGTGCGTAATTATTCCAAGAAAAATTTAACTTTGGGGAATCAAATTAAATACGATGAATTTTCCAGCAGAATTAAAGTACACTAAAGACCACGAATGGGTTCGTTTAGAAGGTAACGTTGCCTTTATTGGCATTACTGAATTTGCACAACGCGAATTAGGTGATATCGTTTATGTAGATATCAATACCATTGGTAAAGATGTAGCACATGAAGAAGTTTTTGGTACAGTAGAAGCTGTAAAAACAGTTTCTGATTTATACATGCCAATTGCAGGTGAAGTGTTAGAAATGAATACTGATTTAGATGCAAATCCAGAATTAGTAAACTCTGACCCTTACGGTAAAGGTTGGATGGTTAAAGTGGCTGTTAGTAATGCAGCTGATTTCGATAGTTTATTATCAGCAGATGATTATCAAGCATTAATTGGTGCTTAATAAATTCTGGAAATATAATATCACTTGGATTGTTTGGTTGTGCTTAATCACCTACCTCAGCAATTCAAAAAGTAGTGGAATACCACAAATCAACTTCCTAAATTTCAAGGGAGCTGATAAATTAGTTCATGCTGTTTTCTATTTTAACCTTATGATTTTAATGTCGTGGGGATTTAGAAAACAGCATTACTTTTTTAGACTGCAATCAAGCTATTTACGAATTCCATTTTTCTTTTGCATTGCTTGGGGAGGGTTGATGGAGCTGCTTCAGCTAACCGTATTCACTTATCGCTCTGCCGAATGGCTTGATTTTGTTGCCAATACGAGTGGTGCCTTGTTAGCTCTAATCATTTTAAATGCATTGTGGAATTCGAAGAAGAATTCTTAACTTGAGTTTTTATTACTCTTTCAACCATGAAAACTAAATTCATTTTATTTCTATTATTAGGTGTGATTATCATAAGCACTTCATTATCAGCTTGTAAATCACGTTGCGATTGTCCTACTTTTTCTAAAGGAAACACAAAGGTCATTCATTCTCAAATCCCAGCGTAATCCTTATTTTATTAACCTTAGAACGTCAATCGTTATTTGGATTTAATATAAATAAGCCCTAACTTGCGTTGTTTTAATACATAAACTCAATAAAAATGAAACTGAGGAAGTTGTCCGACTTACAGCCGGGTGTGAAGGCCATTATCGATTCATTTACTGATGAGGAATTATCTATTCGTTTGTTAGAGATGGGATGTTTGCCAGGAGAGGAAGTTGAGATTGCGCATATTGCTCCATTAGGAGATCCAATTGCGATACATTTATACGGACACAAACTGAGTTTACGTAAAAAAGAAGCAGAAAGTATTTTGGTGAAATAATACATTGAAGGAGCAAATCAACATTGCCTTAATTGGCAATCCAAATACAGGAAAATCTTCCTTGTTCAATGCCCTAACTGGTATGAACCAAAAAGTAGGAAATTTTCCAGGAGTAACCGTCGATAAATTAATTGGGAATTATCCGATCGACGAGAATCGTACGGCTAGAGTTATTGATTTACCGGGCACTTATAGTTTATATCCTCGTTCTGAAGATGAACAAATTGCATTACAAGTTTTAGGTTCTCCAGGTAATCCAGATTATCCTGCTGTAGTAGTAGTAGTTGTTGATGCAACCAATCTTAAAAGAAATCTATTACTCTTTTCTCAAGTCCTCGATTTAGGTGTACCCTGCGTGTTGGCCATTAATATGATGGACCAAGCTCGCGAGCAACATCTAGAAATAAACATAGAGGGATTAGCAAAGAAAATTGGCATTCCGGTATTAGGTATAAGTGCTCGAAATTTAGAAGGTATTACTGCATTAAAAGAAGCAATACGTTACCAAATAGAAGTGCAATTAGTAGCAGAGTCGGGTACCGATATTAAACAATATGCGCCCGAATTAATCAATGATATTAAATTGCATTTCGAAATCGATAACGATTACATCGCATTCGAATTAGCACATCACTATCATGAATTAGCGCATCTAAGTGATGATAAAAAAGAGTTGCTCCGCACCTTAGGAGAGAAGCATAACTTCAATCATAATAAAGCGCAAGCTCAAGAAACCATTGCAAGATTTAATCACATCAACGAATTATTATTCGATAATGTTCGCCGACCGAAAGATCCGGAAAGAGAAAATATCAGCAATAGAATTGATAAATGGTTAACCCATCGTGTCGGTGGTTTAATGTTATTTTTCCTCATTTTATTTGTTATTTTTCAATCCATCTTCACCTGGTCTACCTACCCAATGGATTTGATTGAGCAAGCATTTTTACATTTAGAAAATGCATTGTTAGGAATTATTCCTCCAGGTATTTTCCAAGATTTAATTGTTGGTGGAATTTTACCAGGCATGAGTGGAGTGCTAGTGTTTATTCCACAAATCGCAATTCTATTTTTATTCATTGCTGTTTTAGAAGACACCGGTTACATGGCTCGTGTTACTTTTATGATGGATAGAATCATGAAGAAATTCGGATTGAATGGTAAGTCTGTCGTTCCCTTAATGAGTGGAATTGCTTGTGCTGTTCCTGCTATAATGTCAGCACGTACTATTGAAAATTGGAAAGACAGATTAATCACCATTATGGTTACTCCTTTAATGAGTTGCTCTGCCCGTTTACCTGTTTATACATTATTAATTTCCATCATTGTTCCTAGTGAAAACGTTTTTGGAATTTTAAATATTCAAGGATTGGTTTTAATGGGGATGTACTTATTAGGGTTTATAGCTGCAATAATTTCCGCGTTTGTGATGAAACTAATTATCAAAACTAAGGAGCGCAGTTATTTCATCATGGAATTGCCTACATACCGTATGCCGCGTTGGAATAATGTAGGAATTACAATTTTCAATAAAGTAAAAACGTTTATTACAGAAGCCGGGAAAATTATTCTTGCAGTATCTATTATTTTATGGTTCTTATCGAGCTACGGACCAGCAGATACGATGAAAAATATTACAAATAAATACGAAGTACTAACATTCCAAGAACCCACTAAAAAAGCAGAGCTTACACGAATGATGAGTTCTGAGAAATTAGAAGCATCGTATGCAGGGCATTTAGGTAAATTTATTGAACCAGTTATTCGTCCATTAGGTTACGATTGGAAAATTGGAATTGCATTAATTACTTCTTTCGCAGCACGCGAAGTTTTTGTAGGAACCATTGCTACCATATACAGTGTAGAAAATGAAGGCGGACAATTAGAAACCGTTCGTGATAAACTCAAAACTGCTAAGAACCCCGACACTGGGCAACCAACGTTTACTCTTGCTGTAAGTGTTTCCTTAATGATCTTCTATGCCTTCGCTATGCAATGCATGAGCACACTCGCCGTTGTTTACCGTGAAACTAAATCATGGAAATGGCCAGCTATTCAGTTTGCGTATATGACAGGCTTAGCGTATGTGAGTGCATTTGTAGTATATCAATTGCTTAAATAGTATCGGGTAGTGAGTAGTGGGTATCGAGTATCTGGTAGTGAGTAGTGGGTAAGAGTAGTGAGTAAAAAAAGTTGCATATATGCAGTTGACATATACATTGGCATATGTTAAAATTGCTCATGAATCAATTTCGCAAATTAGAAGTTTGGAAGAGGTCAAGGATTTTTTGCAAACAAATTTATATTATTACTGAGCATTTTCCGAATACTCAAAGATTTGGTTTAATAAGTCAAATGCAAAGAGCAGCAGTTTCAATTCCATCAAATATTGCTGAGGGTACTGGTAGAAAATCAAAGAGTGAATTTTTATATTTTTAAAATATTTCGAATGGATCTGCATTTGAGTTAGAAACACAAATTAATATTTCAAAAGATTTAGAATATATTAGTGATGAAAAAGAGAAAGAACTTATTGAGGATTTAAATATAATTCAAAAAATGTTATATAAATTAATTCAGTCATTAAATAATTAACTCATTACCCACTACTCACTACCCACTACTCGATACTCACCACCCATGAACCTCGAACGAAACTCCAAAATACTCGAACCCTACGTACCAGAAGGTACTGCGCTTACCATGGCGAAGTGGATTGATTATTTTCAAGTAGAGCTTTCCATCAATAAACCCAGAGAATCTATACTCGGCGATTATCGTCACCCACACAGTGGTAAAGGACATCGTATTTCTGTCAATCGTGATTTAAATCCTTATGCTTTTTTAATTACCCTTATTCATGAGTTTGCGCATTTAACCAATTGGAATAAAAATTCGCATAAAGTTAAACCTCATGGTGATGAGTGGAAAACCGAATACAAATATTTAATGCAGCCGTTCTTAGATCGAAATATTTTTCCCGAAGAAATAGATAAGGCTGTTCGCAAATATATGACTAACCCCGCGGCATCCAGTTGCTCTGATGTGAATTTATTAAGAGTGCTAAAACGATTTGATAAAGTTCAACATACCGTTTTTGTAAGCAACATCCCCATGGGTGGTAAATTCCAAATGAAAAATGGAAGAACATTTCAAAAATTAGAACTCGTTAGAAAACGTTTCCGTTGTAAAGAAATTCCTTCAGGACATATTTATTTGTTCAGTCCCGTAACAGAGGTTTTTCAATGCGAATCCTGATAGATATCGGGAATTTAAATGCGTAAATGTGCAGATATGAAAATGCGTAAATTTAGCATACTAGCATATCAGCATACTAGCATATTAATCAAACACTTCGATTGCTGGCAACGCTTTCCCTGTAAAGTCCCATAGGGCTTGGTTCTCCCAGCTGGAGCCGTTTGTAGCTGTGCTGCCTTTAAACGATACCCATTCGCCTCCCCAGTAACAAAATCCTATTGCAGTTGAATTTGTTTTAAGATGTGTTTTCAAATCCATCAAATAATTTTTCTGACCATCATTTGTTGCAGGGTATATTGCTGAAATAATTTCGTTGTTAGAGCCAATTACATTATTGGTCCAATCGTTCCAGTTAAACGTAAAAGGATAAGAGGTTTCAGCAATGATGACATCTTTATGAAAAGTAGTTTTTAAAACACTTATCGAATTACTCAAGGAGTCTAAACTCTTCCCATGCCATTTCGGATAGTAGGATAATGCAATGATATCGTAATCAATATTATTCATACTGCTATAAAATGCTAATGCTTCTTGATGCCCAGCATAGTGAATCATTATTTTCATTGTTGTTGAATTCTCTCTTACTGCTCTGATTCCTTCTTGCAATAAAAGTTTCATGTACGTTAATTGAGTATATCGCCCATCGGGCCATAAAAAACCATTATTGATTTCATTTCCAATTTGTATATAATCCGGATTAATTTCAGTAACAATTTTTTTGGTGTATTGATAGACACTGTCCTTTAATTGTTGAAAAGGTAAATTGCTCCAAGCACTTGGTTTTGTTTGATTCCCAGGGTCGGCCCAAGTGTCTGAATAATGTACCGTGAGCCAAACTTTAGCACCTGTGGCTTTAATTTCATTCGCCAATTGTTTCACTTCTGCAATACCAGAATGTCCATCAGTAGGGTTTACCCAAATGCGTAATCGAAAAGTGTTCGCACCTGCATTACGTAATGTAGTGAGCATGTCTTCTGTTTGCCCTGCAGCATTTTTAGCATGGTATTGGGCGGCTCTAATTTCTGGCAAATACGATATGTCGGCACCACGAAGAAAAGAAAAATCTTCGGGGGAAGAAGTAATGGGAGTGATGTTATTTTTCTTACAGGATGCTATTAATAAGAAAATTGAAAATAGAAAATAGTATTTTTTCATTTTAAATAACCGTTCGTCGGAGTGTCCTCACTCCGACAATTTTTATTATCTATTGTCATAGTATCCTTACTCCGACATTTTTTTATTTAGTGTCGGAGTGAGGACACTCCGACGAACATCATGAATTATTCGGAATAGCTTAACTCCATCAGCGTTTGCCCTACCACTTTTAAACTTTTCTTGTCGATATTTTCTAACTTATCATTATGCGTGTGCCAGTGTTTCCAGAAGCCTGAGATAGATCCCGCATCATGGTGAATTAAATCGACCATTGGAATATTCGCAATCATGTTTACATAGTAATGATCATCAACAATAGCACCGGTATGTTCATAGCTGAAGTTAGACGAGTAACCTGCTGCCGCAGCTTTTTGCCAAACGTATTCTAATACTTGTGGTGCAAATGTTCTCGATACTTCTTCTTGAGTGAAATAAATATTTTCGCCACCAACCATATCTAACAATACTCCATACTGTGGATGATAATTTGCCATTGGAGGATTTTTTGCCCAGTACTGTGACCCTAAACAATACGAATCTTTCATCTCTGGGTATTTGCTATTTTCTGGCTGTCCATAATCTTCTAAATCGAAGAAAAATAAATCAACACCAACGCTTGGATTTTTAATAGAAAACTGACGAGCCATTTCTAATAACACACCAGCTCCACTTGCTCCATCATTAGCACCATCAATCGCTTTGTCTTTATCTTTAGTATCCTGATCGGCAAAGGGACGAGTATCCCAATGTGCTGCAAACATTACTCTTTTCGTAGCTTTAGGCTCGAACGAAGCAATGATGTTTTTTAAGTTATAAGATTTACCATCGAAGGTAGTAACCTTGCCTTCTTGTACAAAAACAGATGCGCCATATTTTTTTAGCGTGCTCACAAAATAATCCGCACAATTCGCATGTGCTTTACTACCCGGTACACGTGGACCAAATTCAACTTGCTTCTTCACAAATGCAAAAGCACTATCCTCATTAAAACTAGGAATCTCTATCTTCTTTGTTTCAGTAGTAGTGGTTTCTGTTTTCTTACCATCCTTACAGGAAAGAAGAAAAAAGAAAATAGAAATTAGAAAAACGCATTTTATTTTCATTTTAGTTTTTTACTTAGCATATCAGCATACCAGCATATTACTTATTGCCTCACCCCAACCCCTCACATCTGCACATTTGCACATCTGCATATTTGCACATTTACTCTTGGTATCCCCACTCACTCCCCACCTTCGAATCCTTAATGATTAATCCTTTACTCTTGAATTTCGCACGAATCATATCCACCATGGCGAAGTTTTTTTCTTCACGAGCGGTGC
>JBIINK010000026.1:0-31346 GCA_044337515.1 Sphingobacteriales bacterium
CAGGTCGACTCAATAATTGCAGTAATTGTACCTGTAGTTTTGGATACTTCAGCTATTGACTCTATTTTAAATCCAATAATTTATTCCGACACTATTGTAAAAGAGGATGTAAAAGTTATTTTAGATAGTGTTGTAACGAAGTTAGATACAATACAGGTCGACTCAATAATTGCAGTAATTGTACCTGTAGTTTTGGATACTTCAGCTATTGACTCTATTTTAAATCCAATAATTTATTCCGACACTATTGTAAAAGAGGATGTAAAAGTTATTTTAGATAATGTTGTAATAAAGGCAGATACAATAAACGTAGATTCAATAATTGCAACACCAGCAGTAAAAGAAGAGATAATAATACCCGCGAATGATACCTTATTACCTGTAATTCAATCTATTTTAACTATTGACAATCAAAAAGATGAAATCTTTAAAACCATTGTATATTTTAATTTTGATAAATATGAAAGTTTTTTAGATACTAATTCAGCGCTACATAAAATAATTAATTATATGGCTGTACATCCAAATAAAATAGTTGTTTTAAATGGACATACCGATAAATACGGCCCCTACATGTATAATATAGAGTTGTCTAAAAAGCGTGCAATTATTTTAAGGAGGTATATTATTGCAAAAGGTGTAAATCCTGCACAGATAAAATATGGAATTTACGGAGAAAGTCGTCCTTTAGTAAAACAACGTAGTAAAAAAGCTTCTGCAATTAATAGAAGAGTTGAAGTATTAGTAATAGATAAAAAGTGAAATCATGAAAATTAAATTTTCATTTTTATGGATAATATTATTAATATTTTATATTCAATTCGTTAGTGCAAATAACCTAATTAGCTCAAGTTTATTAAATTCAAATGGCTATCAGATTACTTTTAAATCTATTGAAAGCAAAGGCAAGCGAGTTTTTTTAGGTAATTTCTATGGAAAATATAATCAATATGTAGATAGTATAAATATAGATACCAATGGAATTGGAGTATTTCATTCAGTAACAAAACTAAGTCCTGGAATTTATTTTATACAAGACCATAGAAAAATTCAATTATTAGATTTTATAGTTGCTATTAATGAACAGCATATAGTGATAGAAGAGATTAATTACGAGACAAAATCCTATAAAGTTGAAGGCGGAATAGAAAACACTTTGTATAGTGCATATAACGAATTTGTAAGAAAATCAGTTCCAAAAATTAATCAACACCGTGCTGAGTTAGTAGCTTCTCATACTAATTTGGATTCGTTGAATATTCAAAAAAAAATACTATCGATAACAATTTCAATAGACCAATATCGAGCAAATGTGATTGAAAACAACCCCAATAGTTTATTGGCTAAATACTTTATTGCAATGGGTAGGCCCAACCTTCCAGTCCCATTACCTGAAACACTTATAAGCCAATCATCTCAATTAGCATATTTGAAAAATCATTATTGGGATGGTACTTATTTTACGAATTCAGCATTAATTAAAACACCATTTTTCGAAACCAAAATAGAAGATTTTTTAAAATATTATATATCACCTACAGCCGATTCTATTATTCCGATTGTAGATAATATGTTATCCTTGGCTAAACAAGATTCAGAAATGTATTTATATTTATTATCAAAATTCAGTAATATATACATGAATCCAGCATATTTAGGGCAAGATAAAGTTTTCATTCACTTGTATCAAAATTACTATTTAAAAGGTGATACGATATTATTAAACGCAAAAGACAAAAAAACAGTTATTCAAATTGCTAATAAATTAATTGCAAATCAATTGGGAGTTAAAGCACCAGATTTTATTTTAATTGATACTAAAGGAGAAAGGAAAACATTATACGGAATTGAAGCTAATTATACATTTATCATATTTTGGGATCCAACATGTAATATTTGTCAGAAAGAATTACCCAGGTTTGATAGTGTTTACCGTACTTCTTGGTATCAGTACGGTTTAAAAGTTATCACTATTTACAATGAAGGGGAACACGAAAATGAATGGCGAAAATACTTAGCCAATCATGATTTAAACGAGTGGGTAAATTTATATGAGCCGATTGTTGACCACCAAGCAAGAATAAAAAAAGGACTGCCAACTTACCAACAATTATATAATTCATATCAAACACCCACAATGTATTTACTAGATAAGGATAAAACAATATTAGCAAAAAAATTAAGCTTAGAACAATTTGACTACATGCTGATAGAATTAAATCAAAAAAAATAAGTTTAATTCAATGCCTCATTTAATCTCGCTATCGTCAACTAAAGGAGAGGGACTTTAATACCCGTTTCGACCCTTCTACATTTCGACCCTTCTACATTTCTACAGTTCGACAATTAGCTTCGCTTCGCTCCGCTGAATCGTGATGTTTTCTACTTTTTTCATATTTCATATTATTGTATCACGATTTCGACCCTTCTACATTTCGACCCTTCGACGCTTCGACACTTCTACATTTCTACAGTTCTATATTTCGATATTGCCTCACCCTAAATCCCTCTCCAAAGGAGAGGGACTTTAATTACTAGTTCGACCCTTCTACATTTCTACGATCCCGATAGCTATTGGGATGCGCATCTACACCTCGTCTTACGCCGAGGCAGGCATTTACGCATCTTCGCATCTGCACCTCGTCTTACGCCGAGGCAGGTATTTTCGCTCCCGATAGCTATTGGGATTCGCATTTTTTTCATCTGCACCTCGTCTTACGCCGAGGCAGGCATTTACGCATCTTCGCATTTGCACCTTTACGCATTTGCACCTCGTCTTACGCCGAGGCAGGCATTTACGCATTTACAATTTACAATTTATTTAAAAAGTATTAATTCCTAAATAAGAATGATTATCATTGTAGGACAATTTCCAATCCTTCACAAAAAATGAATAATTTTTTAAGAGAAAAACTTCAAGAAAAAGGGCTTAAAGTAACACCACAGCGTGTGGCTATTTATGAGGCAATTGTTAAGTTGAAAAATCACCCTACAGCTGAAAATGTAATCGAATACATCAAAGAAAATCACCCTAATATTTCTGTGGGTACTGTTTATAATGTCTTAGATTCTTTAGTCGAAAATAAACTAATTAAAAAAGTAAAAACAGAAAAAGACATCATGCGTTATGATTCTATATTATCTAATCATCATCATTTGTATTGTGCCGAAACAGATAGGATAGAGGATTATGTAGATGAAAAGCTGAATACACTTATAAATGAGTATTTCGAAAGTAATAAAATTAAAAACTTCAAAGTTCAAGACATTAAACTTCAGATAACTGGAAAATTTAACAACACTATTAAATAATATAAACATGAGCGATTCAAATGAAAGCAAATGTCCATTTCCACACGGACAAATGAAACAAACTGCAGGTACTGGAACATCAAATAAAGATTGGTGGCCTAACCGATTAAATTTAGGAATCCTTCGTCAGCATTCTAACTTGTCGGATCCAATGGATAAAGGATTTAACTATGCCGAAGAGTTTAAGAAATTAGATTTGAAAGCTATTAAAAAAGACATTTTTGATTTAATGACTACTTCGCAAGATTGGTGGCCTGCTGATTATGGTCATTACGGACCATTGTTTATCCGTATGGCTTGGCACAGTGCTGGTACTTATCGTATATCTGATGGTCGTGGTGGTGCTGGTACAGGTAATCAACGTTTTTCTCCAATTAATAGCTGGCCTGATAATGGTAACCTAGATAAAGCGCGCTTTTTGCTTTGGCCAATTAAACAACAATATGGCAACAAAATTTCTTGGGCCGATTTAATGATTTTAGCGGGTAACTGTGCATTAGAATCTATGGGTTTTAAAACTTTCGGATTTGCAGGTGGTCGTGAAGATATTTGGGAACCAGAACAAGACATAAACTGGGGAAATGAAACAGAATGGTTAGGTGATAAAAGATATAAAGGGGATAGAGAATTAGATAATCCATTAGCTGCAGTGCAAATGGGTTTAATTTATGTAAATCCAGAAGGTCCTAACGGTGAACCTGATCCATTGGCATCAGGAAAAGACATTCGTGAAACCTTTGCTCGTATGGCAATGAATGATGAAGAAACAGTTGCATTAGTTGCAGGTGGACATACTTTTGGTAAAGCTCATGGTGCTGCAAGTGCTAGTCATGTTGGTCGCGAACCAGAAGCTTCTAGTCTTGAAGATATGGGTATGGGTTGGTTAAACAGCTACGGATCGGGTAAAGGTGGCGACACTATTACCAGTGGTATTGAAGGAGCTTGGAAACCAAATCCTACTACTTGGGATAATGGTTATTTTGAAACACTCTTTAACTACGAATGGACGTTAGTAAAAAGTCCAGCAGGTGCTCATCAATGGAAAGCTGTTGGTGAAAATGCAGATACACTTGTAGAGGATGCTCACGATCCCAACAAGCGACACGCTCCAATGATGACTACAGCTGATATGGCTCTAAAATTGGATCCGATTTATGGACCGATTTCAAAACGTTTCTTAGAAAATTTCGACGAATTTGCTGATGCTTTTGCGAGAGCATGGTTTAAATTAACACATAGAGATATGGGGCCAATTGCTCGTTACTTAGGTTCAGAAGTTCCTACTGAAGAGTTAATTTGGCAGGACCCAATTCCTACAGGTAATAAGGATTTATCTGATTCGGAAATTGCTACTTTAAAAGAAATAATTCTTGGTAGTGGATTAACTGTTTCGCAATTAGTTTCTACTGCTTGGGCTTCTGCTTCTACATTCCGTGGATCAGATAAACGTGGTGGAGCCAATGGTGCTCGTATTCGCTTAGAGCCTCAAATTAACTGGGAGGCTAACAACCCAACACAATTAAAAAATGTATTGACTGTTTATGAAAACATTCAGAAAGATTTTGGAAAAAATGTTTCTATCGCAGATTTAATTGTATTAGGTGGATGTGCTGCTATTGAAAAAGCTGCTAAGAATGCAGGTCATAATGTAGCGGTTCCATTTACACCAGGAAGGGGAGATGCAACATTAGAACAAACTGATGTAGCATCGTTCGCAGTATTAGAACCTAAAGCTGATGGTTTTAGAAATTATAGAAATGCAAATTGTGTTTCTGTAACGGAAGAAATGTTAGTTGACAAAGCTCAATTGTTAACCTTAACAATACTAGAAATGACAGCCTTAGTGGGTGGTTTGAGAGTATTGAATACAAACTTCGACGGCTCTAAACACGGTGTATTTACTAATGCTACCGATACACTAAGTAATGATTTCTTTGTTCATTTATTAGACTTAGGAACTACTTGGAAAGCTACAAATGATAAAGGCGAAATCTTTGTTGGGTCTAATCGTACTACAGGAGAACCTAAATGGACAGCCACTAGAGCTGATCTTGTTTTTGGTTCAAATTCTGAATTACGTGCTATTGCAGAAGTATTTGCTAGCAACGACTCTAAAGAGAAATTTGTAAAAGACTTTGTTGCTGCGTGGAATAAAGTAATGAACTTAGATCGATTTTAATTTGAATTATTCGAAATAAAAAAATGCCTCTTGGAAACAAGAGGCATTTTTTTATGATAACTACTTGTAAATTGTAAATTGTAAATTCTAAATTGAATTTGATAATTAATTAATTGTCCAGTGTCCAGAGTCAAGTGTCCAGTGTCTTTTGTCCAGTCACCAGTTTTTCAACTCAAAATTCACAACTGCCTTTTTTTAACTTAGAATTTAGAATTTAAAATTTAGAATTTATAAAGCAAACTCTTGTCCCCAACTATGCAAGGAAATAATACTTGGCATTAATTTTTCACCTTTTTTTGTCAATGCATATTCAACAGTTGGAGGTACGGTAGCAAAAACTTCTCTTGTTATAATTTCATTTGCTTCCATGTTTTTCAATTCCTTCACCAACATTCTGGTATTTATTCCTTCTACATTTCTCTCTAATTCTTTAAAACGCATTTTGCCTTTTGATAAATGGTAGATGATAGGCATTGCCCATTTTCCACCAATAATATCTAAAACTTCTTTTAAAGTACATGTTTTTCCGTACACTGTCATTTTATTTTTAGCCATAACGTATTGAATTTGCTTATTGCTTTACTTTAGGTTACTACTGTACATTCGTGTAACTACTTTCAAAAGTAAAGTAATGGATGTATGTTTGCAAATAATTACTTAGATAAATCAAATTTTCAAAAAAATAATAAACATGAACGTAAAATTAAATTTCAAACAAATCATTTTAGCTGGTGCTAGTGCTGCAGGAGTATCCGTAGTATTCAATGCACTTTTATTTCTAGTCTTTCATTCATTAGGTGTTCTTTCTGATACTGTTTTTGTTCAACCAAATGAACCATTAACTATAGTTGCTGTAATCATCTCTAGTGTATTCCCTACATTGCTTGGTGCTTGTGTGTTCTTCTTATTCGAGAAATACACTAATAATGGTTTTAAACTATTTAGCATTATTGCAATAGTATTAATGTTGCTTTCATTGATTAGTCCTTTTACGGCAATAAAAGATATGCCAGTTTCTTATGGTATAGTGTTAGATGTAATGCATGTTATTGTTGCATTATCTTTATTATATTTTATTAAAAGAGCTAAAAAATAAATCATACATACAAATAATACTATGAACTGTATACAAGCCATTTTAACCATCCACACAGATAACCTTCCACAAAATTTTCAAGAAATTATTAAACACGAGCAAGAAGTAATTGCCCAATGGAAAGCCGATGGAATTATAGAACATCTATTTTTAAGACAAACCAGAAACGGCGCAGTCATTATCTTTAAAGACATCGACGAAGCAAAAGCGAAAGAATTAATGGAAACTCTTCCATTATATAAGTTGATGAAGAGTGTGGAGTACTATAACCTTATTAAACAATTTTAAATTTTAAATTTTAAATGGATGCTGGACAAAAGAAAATTTGAACAATTAGCAAATTTGAACAATTTGAACAATTAGTTCTAGACACTAGACAAAGGACACTGGACAAAAGATAATTTGAACAATTAGTAAATTTGAACAATTTGATCAATTAGTTCTAGACACTAGACAAAGGACACTGGACAAAAGAAAATTTGAACAATTAGCAAATTTGAACAATTAGTTCTAGACACTAGACAAAGGACACTGGACAAATAAATAATAACCCAATAACTTATTAATCCAATAACCTAATAACCCAACTTAGAATTTAGAATTTAGAATTTAGAATTTTTAAAGTTGCACTTTAAGGCAACTTTGTGTATATTTGAACATATGAGTGGGATAAAAGTGAGGGTGGTTACTTTCTATAAAAGTTATTTTGAGGATTTTTTTCAAAAACAGAAACCTAAAGTTCAAGAAAAAATTATCTGGACTTTAAGGTTAATTGAAACGCAAAAGAATATACCAACTAATTACCTTAAACACTTAGAAGGGACAAATGGTCTTTACGAAATTCGAATACAATTTGGGAATGACATATTTCGAATATTTTGCTTTTTTGATGAAGGGAAAATAATAGTACTTACAAATGGTTTTCAAAAAAAGACACAATCAACTCCCCAAACTGAAATTCTAAAAGCACTTAAAATTAAAAAAGAATATGAGCAAGAAAAATAGCTTAACAACACTAGACGACTTTATTGATATTCGCTATGGCAATAATGGCACCACTAAGCGTGATAAATTTGAGAAAGGGTATGAAGCTTTTAAATTGGGCTTTATTCTTCAGCAAGCTCGATTAAAAAAAGGGCTCACACAAGAAGAACTTGCAATTAAATGCGGTACAAATAAAGGTTATATTTCTAAGATCGAAAACGATGTTAAAGAAGTTCGATTATCTACTCTTCAAAAGATTGTAGAAATTGGATTAAATGGTCATCTAGAACTTTCTATAAAACTTTAAACAATATGCAAATGCGTAAATGTGCAGATGACAATTTGAACATTTTTTTTTGACATCGGACACTGGACAAAGGACACTGGACAAAAGATAATTTGAACAATTAGTTCTAGACACTGGACAAAGGACACTGGACAAAAGATAATTTGAACAATTAGCAAATTTGAACAATTAGTTATAGACACTGGACAAAGGACACTGGACAAAAGATAATTTGAACAATTAGTTATAGACACTGGACAAAGGACACTGGACAAATAAATAATAACCCAATAACTTATTAATCCAATAACCTAATAACCCAACTTAGAATTTAGAATTTAGAATTTTTCTGAACGAAGTTCAAAAAAAAAGCCTCCCAGTTTCCCAGAAGGCTTTTTTTATATTTCGATGCTTCGACGCTTTGACAATTCGATAATTCGACAATTCGATAATTCGACGCTTCGACAATTCGACAATTCGACGCTTCGACAATTCGAATTACTTTTCTTTACGAATAAAATCTACCACAATCGGAGTTGCTACGAACAACGATGAGTAAGTTCCGAAGATTACACCGATTAACATCGCGAATGAGAAACCTCGTAAGATTTCACCACCGAAGATGAATAATATAATCAACACGAACATGGTTGTTAAACCGGTAACCATTGTACGACTTAAAGTACTGTTTAAGGCGTTGTTAATTACTGGAGCTAAACCTTCGTTCTTAGTATGGTGTAAGTTCATGTATTCACGTACACGGTCAAATACAACGACTGTATCGTTCATCGAGTAACCCATTACGGTTAATACCGCAGCAATGAATTGCTGATCGATGTCTAACGAGAATGGTAAGATACCGTTGAAGATAGAGAACAGTGATAATAAGATTAACACGTCATGCAATAAAGCAACCATTGCACCCATACCAAACTGCCATCTTTTAAATCGGATGAGGATGTAGAAGAACACTGCAGCTAACGATAATAAGATCGCCCATACTGCCGATGTCTTAATGTCATCTGCAATGGTAGGTCCAACTTTTTGTTGAGATAAGATTTTACCAGAGTTATCGCCAATCTGACTTAAACCTGCCATCAATTTACCTTCAACTATTTTTTCTGCTTCGTCACCACCTTTTTCAATTAAGTAACTAGTAGTAATTTTAACTTGGTTAGCCGAACCAAAAGTTTTCACTTCTGGTGCACCACCGAATTCTTTCGTTAATGAAGTACGAATATTTCCTACAGAAACTTCTTTATCGAAACGTACTACATAGGTACGTCCACCTTTAAAGTCAACACCAAAACTCAATCCTCTAAAGATTAATGAAATGATACCGGCAACAATAATCGCTGTTGAAATAGCATAGAATAATTTTCTTCTAGCTAAAAAGTCGAAGTTTGCATCTTTAAAGAAACCTTGTGTGAATTTATTCGTGAATGAAACTACTTTGTCTTTTGCAATTTGACCTTCGAATATTAAACGAGAGATGAAAATTGCTGCAAACAATGAAGTTACGATACCGATAATCAACGTAGTTGCAAAACCCAAGATTGGTCCTGAACCGAATGTGTATAAAATAACACCCGATATTAAGGTTACCACGTTCGCATCAATAATAGATGAGTATGCATTTCTATAACCGTCGGCAATAGCCAAGCGGAATGATTTACCCGTTTCTAATTCTTCTCGAATACGTTCATAGATCAGTACGTTCGCATCAACCGACATACCGATCGTTAACACGATACCTGCGATACCCGGTAAGGTAATTACTGCACCTAATGATGCAAGTATACCCATGATGAAGAATACGTTGGTAAACAAAGCTAAATCGGCAATTAAACCTGCTTTGTTGTAATAGATCGCCATGAAGATTAACACGACAATTAAACCAACTACAGAAGAAATTAAACCAGCATTGATTGCTTCTTGTCCTAATGAAGGACCAACAATTGCTTCTTCAACGATACGTGCAGGAGCTGGTAATTTACCTGCTTTTAACACGTTCGCTAAGTCTTTCGTCTCGTTTACAGTGAAACTACCAGAGATGTTTGAAACACCACCAGAGATTTCGTTTTGTACTGTAGGAGCAGAGTATACATAGTTATCAAGTACAATCGCAATTGATTTCTTATTGTCTTTATCTGCAGCTGCCTCAGCAGTCATTCTTCTCCAAATTTTAGCTCCATCTGTATTCATTGCCATGATTACTTCTGGATTTCCTTTTTGGTCAATATCAGAACGCGCATCTGAAATTACTTCTCCACCTAGAGGTGCTTTACCATCTCTTGTGTTTGCTTTTATAGCATATAATTCAAATACATTTTTATCATTGATTGATTTAACACCCCATAAGAAACGAACATCCGATGGGAAGTTTGATCTTACTTCTGGCATTGTTAAAAATGCATTTACTTTAGAAGTATCTCTTAATAATGCAAAACCTATTACTGGACCTGGTGCAACAACTTGTTGCCCTTGCTCATTTTGGCCGATGTTAGGGTTTAATACTGCGAATAATGGGTTGTCTTTTGTAAACGACTCTAATGATTTCGAAGTATCTGTTTTACCTGTATCAGACTTTACATTTTTCAATAAAGCTAAGTCATTACTTTCTGCTTTAGCTGTATCAACAGTAGCTGTTGAATCACCTTTAATAGCTGGAGCAATAGTCTTTGAAATGGCTAATTTATCTTTTAACGATTTGTTCGCTTTGTCTAAGTAGCTAATGATCTCTGAGTTTGCATATACATCCCAGAACTCTAATTGTGCTGATCCTTGTAATAACTTACGAACACGATCTGGTTCAGTAACACCTGGTAATTCAATTAACACTCGGTTGCTACCTTGTTGTAATTGTATGTTTGGTTGTGTTACACCGAATTTATCAATACGTGTTCTTAAAATATTGAATGAACGATCAATTGCACTTTGTGCTTCGAGCTTCAATACTTTAATAACTTCATCGTTTGATGAGTTATAAGTAATACGAGGTGAATTTTCTTTTGTCGCAAAAATAGAAGCAAGTTTTACGTTTGGATCTAAGTTCTTGTACTCATCGTTAAATAAATCGATGAAGTTCTTATCACTTCTAATGCTTTTTTGCTCAGCAGTACGAATCGCTTTGTTGAAAGTCGTATCCGTATTGTTGTTTGCCATCGAACGTACTAAATCACTTAAAGAGATTTCCATGGTAACGTTCATACCACCTTTTAAATCCAATCCCAAATTCAATTGTAATTGCTTACACTCTTGAAAAGTGAATTTGCCAATACCCAAGTTGTAAACAACTTCGGTTTCCATTGAATCTAAATACGCTTTTTCACGTGTAATGTCGCCTGCGGCATATTCTTTTGCATCACTTTCCACTTTGTTGGCAACAAATGTGAACGACAGTGAGTACAAACATGCAATCGATAACGCAATTGCAAAAAACCTAATAGCACCTTTTCCCTGCATAAAATTGTTTAATTAGCTAAATCTTTGTTTTCGTAAATAATTAATAGTCTCGTCAGTTTTGACAAGATTGCAAATCTAATTAAATTTTTAAATTAAAAAAGCCCTAAAAGGGCTCTATTTGTGCTTATTTATGAACATTTTAAAGGGCAGTGTTGATTTCTAAACTAATCTCTGTCTCAGGTAGTTAGATAATTGGTTGATCTCATTCGAGATATCATCATTATTGTGGATCACAAATTCACACTTCGTTTTGTATGGTAATAGGTACTCATCATACGCTGGCATTACATGGTTATACCACTGATACAGAATCATATCCTGCGTATAACCTCGTTCTACTTGATCTCGTGTTAACCTTCTGTTAAGTTTAATATCGTGATCTGCATCTACAAATACTTTATAGTCGAAAAGTTCAAATAATTCCGTGAAATGGAAGATGAATAATCCCTCTATAACGATAATAGGGGCAGGTTCAATGCACAATATCTCAGGTTTGTCTTTCTTTATGTTAAACGTATATTCCTGTTTGTAAATACAATTCCCTGAAAGAAGGTCAGAAATATCTTTAAAAAGTAGTTCTCGTTCAATTCCTTCTGGCAAGTCAAAATTAACCTGTCCGTTTTCATCCACTAACTGATGGTCGATTGATTTATAATAATGATCTTGAGATATTAAGCAGATATCACTTGTATTGAAGTGATTCATTAAAGATTTTAACAAGTAAGTTTTTCCAGACGCACTACCACCGGCAATTCCAACTAAATAAGGCTTCTGCATGTTTACTCTTTTGGTATAGAATAGTTTAAGTTAACCCTGAATTTCTGATCAATTGCACCAAGCATGTTAACCGCAGCTTTAGAAACCACTATAATCGTATTCTCATTATCTCCAGTTTCAGGTAATGCACCGATAACTTTCACATAAACACTTTTGTTATTCATTAAATTGGTTACCCGAATAATGGTACCAATAGGTGCAGTTTTATGTAAGGCAATACTTTTCTTTGGGTTGATGCTTTTGTCGTTTATCCATCCTGCTATTCCTGTTTCTGCAAAGTCTGTACTTTGTAAATACTTGTTTTCACGTGTGCTTACTTTAACATCTGCCGTACCTTTCGTAACCTCAACTTTTACATTTTTAGCTTCTTCTTCGGTTGGTTCTATAAGATCTGGGTTATCAATAACCACTCCCTTTTTCGCAATTTTTAATTTCTGTCGATAACTGATGCTTGTACCTTTGATGTTATTCAATTCTCTGATTTCAGTTACCGATGTGCCGTATTTTTTAGCGATTTGATAAAGGGTTTCTCCTTTACCTACCACATGTGTAGTGTATTGTGTTCTATCAACCTTAGGGTAATTTGTACTCGACTCAAGTACTTTTTTAGTTTCTTTAATAGGTTCTACAGCAATAACTTTAGGTGCAACTATAGCTTTTGCTGGGATCTTCACCAATTGCCCAATATCTAAACTCGTATTGGTAAGATTGTTCGCTTGTAAGATATTATTAAACGTAGTGCCGTAAATTCTAGCTAAGCCATAAAGCCCTTCACCTTTTTCAACTTTATGAATGATGTAACGTTTGCCGTCAATGGTTTCTGTACCCACAGAATCTACATTCGAATACGTAGCCATTGGAAGTAGAAATAATACGATGCAAAGAATTCTATTCATCTTTTGTTTATATAGTCGACAAAGCTAATAAAAATCGGTTAGGATTCGAACACCACCAACTCCTGTTTGTTGAGCATCAGAATCACTTTATGACCTATACGAAGCAGATAATCATATTCTATCCGAGCATCATCAACATCGTAGGTATGGGTTTCGCTCTCTGTTCCTTTCTGAATGGTTAATACAGCTTGTTCTTGAATGAGTAATTGATACGTAGTATTGTTGTAGCTTATGGTATGTAGGTTTCCGTTTTTATCGGCATGTTCAATGTCTAATGCTAATTCCTGTAATACCGGATTTTCTATTTTTTCTTGATGAAAATTGATGTACTCAAATCGCTTCGGTGAAATTTTAGTTGGATAAACTTTTAATACCTCTGCAAAACATTCTTCCACACGCAACTCCGAACTCGACCATTTTTCTTTATTCTGTTCTAAATCATAAACCATCAAAATGCTTTGATTCATTAAATTATCTTGATGAAAATAACTCAATAATGCATACGGATATTGTAAATTCATTAAGGTGCACACATAACGATCTAACAATGGGAAATCCCAACGTTTATTAGTATTTGGCTCTACTAAATAAAATGTATTCGATTCGGTTTTGCACTCTAAATACAAGGTGTAATCGCTCGGATTTACATGAAATCTCCAAATAGTATCGGGGTTGTAAATGTGTTGCATGCTCTAATCTAACATTAAATATTTTACGATAACTTTTTTATCGCTGAGTTGCTGAATCAAATTTAAGTTTTTGCTTCTATTGCTCCCCTCAAAAAGTAGTTTGTTGTTTCTTAACATCAATAAATTTAATTTCGGAAGCTTTAATAATTCATCGGGTAATAAGGAGATGTTGTTCGTAGAAATATCAATCTCTTCTAAATTTGGTAATGCTAAGAGCTCTGTCGGGAAATACTTGAATCTATTCCCTTGTATGTCTATCCGCTCTAAGGAATTCATAGATGAGAAGCAATAGGGGAGCTGCTCAATTTTGTTCTTTTGTAAGTATAGAAATTTGAGTTTTTTTAATCGACATATAGATTCGGGAATTGTAGTAATGGAATTGTATGATAAATAAATACGTTCCAGCTTCTCTAACTTATCTATACTGCTGTCTATGCTCGATAATTTATTATAATAAAAATCGAACTCCCTCAAATTACTCAAATCATAAAAACTGCTGGGGATACTACTGATATTGTTCTTGTAAAAAATCAATACCTCAATGGCTTTTAGTTCACCAATATTATCTGGTAAAGCATTTATTTTATTGTCTGATAGATTAATGGTTTTTATTTTCTTTGCTCTTAGCAAATAGGCAGGAAACGAAACTAAGTTGTTCTTTACAATACTAATCTTTTCAATGCTTCGTAGGTTTTTTCTTGGAATATCAACTGATTGGAGTTCATTGAAATTCAAATTAATTTCTTTGAGGTGTTTGTTTCTACGTAATTGTTTTGGATAAGCAGTTAGCCAATTCTGACTTAAATTAATGACCTCCAATTTTCTTAATTTTCGTACGTCTTTAGGCAAATCCCTGATTTGTTGCTCCGATAAATTCAATATATAAACGGAGTCTTTGTTCTTGAGAGCCAATGATAAATCAGTATAAATCTTCCCCCGCTGAGCCCAAGAACACATCCCCACTAAACAAAACAAAATACTAAATAATACTCTCATCTATTTTCTTTTGTCAGCGTCCAATTACATTAACATATTATCCCATTAACATATTAACTTATTAATAACCGGTATAATTGTGCGGACTAAACCCTTTCAATTCTTTCTTTAACTCATCAGAAACTGCTAAGCGATCAATAAAAGCATGCATGCTTTCTTGTGTGATTTTAGAATTGGTTCTCGTTAAATCTTTAAGCGCTTCGTATGGTTTTGGGTAACCTTCTCTTCTTAAAATAGTTTGAATAGCTTCTGCTACAACAGCCCAATTCTCTTCTAAATCATGCTCAATAGCATCTTTATTTAGCATCAATTTTATCAAGCCTTTTTCTAATGATTTTAGGGCAATTAATGAATGCGAAAATGGTACACCCACATTACGTAAAACCGTTGAATCGGTTAGGTCGCGTTGTAATCTTGATACCGGTAATTTTGCAGCTAGAAATTCGAAAATTGCATTCGCCATTCCTAAATTTCCTTCAGCATTTTCGAAATCAATTGGGTTCACTTTATGCGGCATTGCCGACGATCCAATTTCTCCTTCTTTAATTCTTTGCTTGAAATAATTCATCGAGATGTATTGCCACATGTCTCTCGATAAATCAATTAATATAGAATTGATGCGTTTGAAGTTATCGCAAATCGCAGCAAATTGATCGTAATGCTCTACTTGTGTAGTATGTTGTGAACGATGTAATCCCAAGGTTTTGTTTACAAATTCATTCGAAAATGTAATCCAATCGTGATTTGGAAAAGCAGCCTTATGCGCATTTAAATTACCTGTAGCACCACCAAACTTAGCAGCATACGGGATGTGTTTTAATGCATTCAATTGTACTTCTAATCGCTCTACATAAACCAAAATTTCTTTTCCTAAGCGAGTAGGAGATGCTGGCTGTCCGTGCGTATGTGCCAATAAGGAAATATCTTTCCAATCATCAGCAAGTTTTTTTAATCGGTCTATTAATGCATGAAGTTCAGGAAGCATAATTTTTTCAATTGCTTCTTTTAAACTTAATGGAATAGCCGTGTTGTTAATGTCTTGTGATGTTAATCCGAAGTGGATATATTCTAAAGCACCAGTAATTCCTAGTACTTCAAGTTTTTCTTTTAAGAAATATTCAACCGCTTTAACATCATGATTGGTGGTTTGCTCAATCTCTTTAATACGTGCCGCATCTTTCTCTTCGTTAAAGCACTCGTATAAATCTCTTAAAGAAATTTCTTGTTCTTTAGTTAGAGCATTAAATCCTTTTAAGCCAAGTTTAGATAAGGCGATGTAGTATTCTACTTCCACAAGTACTCTGTACTTTATTAAAGCCGATTCCGAAAAGAATGGTGCAAGAGTATGGGTAGATTTTCTATATCGTCCGTCTATAGGAGATATGGCATTTAAAGGATGGAGTATCATGATTTGTATTTTCTACAAAAATAGAATAATTTCTCAATGCCATTAAAATTTCATTCTTTACGCATAGAGATATTATCTTAGCGACATGTCGATTCAGGAAGTTTTAAAAACATACTGGGGCTATGACACCTTTCGAAATCCTCAAGAAGCAATCATCGAAAGTGTTTTAGCTGGTAACGACACCTTGGCTTTACTTCCCACAGGTGCAGGGAAATCCATATGCTTCCAAGTGCCCATTATGGCTCAAGAAGGTATTGGAATCGTTATTTCTCCACTTATCGCTTTAATGAAAGACCAAGTTCAACAATTAAAACGTCGTGGAATTCCGGCAATAGAAATTGTAAGTGGAATGTCTTCTAGAGAAATAGACATTGCTTTGGATAATTGTATCTATGGTAATGTGAAATTTCTCTATTTATCTCCAGAACGTTTGCAAAACGAACTCGTTCAAGAGCGTATTAAACGAATGAAGGTTAATTTATTAGCGGTTGATGAAGCCCACTGCATCTCTCAATGGGGGTATGATTTTCGCCCGGCTTATCTATTAATCAATGAGATTAAAAATATACTACCACACGTACCAATATTAGCCCTTACCGCTACCGCTACAAGTAATGTAGTTATTGATATTCAAGAAAAATTACAGTTTAAAAAACCCAATGTATTTCAAATATCTTTCGAACGTACCAACCTTAATTACTTAGTACTGAAAGAAGAAAACAAATACCAACGTTTGTTACGAATATTAGCCAAAGTACCAGGTTCTGCTATTTGTTATGTTCGCAACCGTAAGCAAACCGAGGAATATGCCAAGTTCTTACAAAGTCAGGGCATATCTGCCGATTTTTACCATGCGGGCTTAGACATGAAAGTGCGTTCTAAGAAACAGGACGAGTGGATATTGAATAAAACCAATGTAATTATAGCAACCAATGCCTTTGGTATGGGTATAGATAAGCCTGATGTGAGGGTAGTGGTTCATCTTGATTTACCCGATAGCCTTGAAGCCTATTACCAAGAAGCTGGCCGTGCGGGTAGAGATGGCCTTAAATCCTTTGCTGTGCTTTTATACCAAGATGCTGATGTGTTAGAATTAAAACAAAAAAGCAAAGACAGCTTTCCAACTTTCGAAGAAATAGAACAAGGGTATCATCACCTGTACAACCATTATCATATTGCCTATGGTGCTGGTAAGAATGTTTCCGTTCCATTTGATTGGGTGCTCTTCTCCCGTCAATATCAATTACCAATACCCAAATTAATGCAAGTCATTAGTTTATTGGAGAAAGATGGATACGTAAACATGTCGGAACCCTATAAAAACGACACCCGCATCTGCTTTAGGGTAGGTCCAGATCAACTGTATGCTTTCCAAATTGCCAATAGTCATTTCGATTTAATGATTAAAACCTTGCTGAGATCGTATGGAGGGATGTTCGAAAACTATGTGGCCATCATAGAAAGTGATTTGGTGAAAAGAACAGGTTTGCATATCGACGAGTTTAATCGTCAAATCAAATTATTGCAAAGTTTTAGCATAATCGACTACATCGCAGGTACTCAACAGCCTATTTTAACCTTTTTGGAAGATCGTTTGCCTAAACAACAACAACGATTTGATAAGGTATATTGGAAACAAAGGAAAAGTATTTTAGAAGAGAAAGTGTTGGGAATGAGTACTTATGTTACCAAAAATGAATGCCGTTCGAAACAACTTTTAGCCTATTTTGGAGAGCTAAATTACGAGGATTGCGGACAGTGTGATGTGTGCCTTTCAAGAAAAAACACTGATAATGAGGGTCAAATCAAAGAAAAAATCTTTCAAAGAATCATATTAGAAAGCTCAAAAGAAAAATTATCTTTGCCGGGTATATTGCAAAATTGGACAGACTTCCCCGAAAATCTGTTGAAAAGCGGACTTCAAGAATTAATAGATGAGGGTCGCATACAATTTAATGACAATAATGGAGTTATAGTGAAAACCGAAAAGTATTGAAAAGTATAATCCTTACCGTTACCAACGATCTTACCTACGATCAACGAATGCACCGTGTTTCTACTACTTTACATAAAGCGGGTTATGAAGTGTTATTGGTTGGTAGAAAAAAAACTTTTTCAGTTCCATTAAAAGAACAAGCCTATAATCAAAAGCGTATTAACTGCTGGTTCGAAAATGGTAAATTTTTTTACATCGAATTCAATATCCGTTTATTTTTCTTTTTACTCTTCAATCGTTTCGATATCGTTAATGCAAACGATTTAGATACCATTCTCCCTTGTTTTTTTGTTTCTCGTTTAAAACGCAAAGCTTGTATTTATGATGCTCATGAATACTTTACCGAAGTACCCGAAGTATTACATCGCCCATTCACTAAAATGATTTGGGAAACGCTTGAAGCCTATGTAATTCCTCGCCTTAAGCATTGCTACACCGTTAGCGAAAGTATCGCTACCTTATTCCAAGAAAAATACAATACCAACTTTGATATTATTCGTAATGTTCCAATTTTAAATAGTGATAAAGAAATTCTTTACAAGTATCACGAAGAACATGAACGCTACATTATTTACCAAGGTGCATTAAATCAAGGTAGAGGCTTAGAGCCTTTAATTGAAGCCATGCAATATGTAGATTGTCATTTGTATTTAGCAGGTGAAGGCGATTTAAGTGAAGACTTACGTGCATTAGCCCAAAAATTAAAAGTAAAAAGTAAAGTGAAATTTATGGGGTATATTGAACCAAATAAATTACCAAATATTACTTCTAAAGCATTCCTAGGCATTAATGTTTCCGATAACTTGGGCTTAAGCTATTACTATTCACTTAACAATAAATGTTTCGATTATATTCATGCAGGAATTCCTTCTGTAACAAATGATTTCCCAGAATATCAAAAGATAAATGAAAAATACCAAGTAGCGGTATTAACCGACTTAAACGCTAAAAATTTAGCAGATTCGGTGAATTTATTATTGAATGATAAGGTTCTTTATAATAAATTAAGAAGTAATTGCATCTTAGCTAGAGAAGAATACAACTGGCAAAAAGAAGAACAAAAATTATTGGAAATTTACGAGCGAGTAGCTTAAGATTTCATTGCTTTCGAATAAGCCATTAATTTAAAATAATCCAACAAGAGTAAGTTGGGTTGATCGGATAATAAATTCCTTATAATTCTATTCTCCAATACTCGGTAAAGCATAGATAATATTGGCATCAAGCCCATCTTGCTTAATCGGTTATAGAAATAAATTAAACGTATTTCATCCTGTTCTTTTGTGCTTAAAAAGCTTATAGAAATATAACTCAAACTCTTACAAGCAACCTCCACTTTATTGAGATAAATATCAGATCGCTCTACACCTAAATGTAAGGTGGGATTATTAATATGTTGTACGCTGACTTGGTGTCGCTCGAGTTCTATACTAAACAATGTATCCTCGTGTCCGTATTGTAAAATGCTTTCATTGAATTTGATCAAATCAAAAACACTTTTCTTAATCCATAAATTACAAGTCTTAATGCTAAAATAGGGGTCTTGAACTCTAAACTTTACTGGAATAGCTTCACGTTTTTGTCCATATTTTAAACGCAGCTCATGCTTATGAGCAGGTAGTTCCTCGTAAGTAATACCTCCGTACAACACGTCGTATTGTTCGGCAGTTTCAAGATAACGGTTCAAGTATTGATCATCAATCATCTTCATATCCGTATCTATAAATAATAAATACTGGAAATTTGCTTTTGAAGCTAATAAATTACGAAGCTTTGATCGGCCTATGTTTTTTTCTAATATCGAATAGTGTGTATTTTCTATGCTGTTAATAGATTCATTCTCAGTTAAGTGATAAGTAGAAGCATCATCAATACAAACGATTTCATAATCTACTCCTAAACACTTGGCCTGTTCAGCCAATTGCTTCACTAAATCGAATACTGGGAAATTATAAATTGGTATTAAAATTGATATCACATTGCAAAGTATTAATTTTTTTATGAATGATGCAACCCTTTTTAGTTTACAATCGTCTTTGTGTATATATTAAATCTAACCAAATAGTCGCAATATGAAAAAGTACTTACTATCTCTCCTTGTTCTAGCATTAGTAATTATTGGTATTAGACCATTAATTGCTGCACGACCAGTATTCAATAAATCATTTCACTCACCTGGTATTAGCATTGAAAATCGTGATTTATCTGGATTCTCAAAAATCGAAACATCTGGAGCATTCCAAATTAGAATCATTAAATCAACTTCTTATGGGGTAAAAGTGGAAGCTGATGATGAGATAATTAAAAATATTATTACTGAAGTTAATGGTGACAAATTGATTATAAAAATGCTGAATAAAGACAAATCTGATTATAATTCGCACAGGAAAGTGTTAAACATTACTATACAAACACCAGTCTTGAATGCTTTATCGTGCTCAGGAGCCGTAGAGGTTTCGTCTGATGATATTTTTGATGCAGAGAAATTTGAATTAAAAACATCAGGAGCTTCAGAAGTGAAATTAGGTATTAATGCAAAGTTGCTCATTTCTAAATTCTCAGGGGCATCTGAAGTAAAGTTAAAAGGAAAAGTAGATACACATGCATTAGATATGACAGGTGCATCGGAATTAGAAGCATTAGACCTCGAAGCGAGCAAATACGCCATCCAATCAAAAGGTGCATCAGACTGTAAGATCTTTGTAAAAGATGAGCTAGCTGTTTCAGGTAGCGGCGCAAGCTCTATTAAATACAAAGGTTCGCCGAGTAAAGTAACTAAAGATACACGTGGCGCAACTGATATTAGTCAATTATAGTTTTACTTTAAATATACTTTCTAAAGCCTCTTCTGAGGCTTTTTTTGTATCCAATAATATCCAATAAAACCAATGAAATATAACAAGATGTCGTATCCATCTGAAACGATACGCACATCTATTTTGGGTAGTAGATATTCAAATAGAATACTAGTTGAAATGAAAATGATTAATAGTGATGTAAAGGAATGCTTACGGTATGCATTCTTGTAAACAAAGGTGTTCTCAATGAGTAAAATCAAGCTGGAAATAAAAGGGACGGCTAATAAATCATCAAAGTAGGAATCGATATAATTGATGTTTAAATGAAGTATTTTTTGGGTGAATTGATGTATAATACCAAGTCCTAGTACCCAAAATTGAATTTTGTACTGTTTTAGGTAATTATGTGAATTTGATGGATTTTTCATCAGAAAATCTTACTTTCACAAAACTATTATTATTTATTTAAACAATGAGTAATCGATTTACCGATCAATTATCACCTATTGAAAAGAAGAAAGTAATAAATGCATGGGCATTTTACGATTGGGCTAATTCAGTTTATAATTTAACGATTACTTCTACTATTTTTCCCATTTATTGGTCTGCAGTAAGTACAAGCAATGGCTCTACAAAAGTGCTATTCTTCGGACATAGTTTCGAGAATACGGCTTTGTATAGTTATGCCTTATCTTTCTCGTTTTTGTTTGTCGCATTATTATCGCCATTGCTTTCGGGAATAGCCGATTATAATGGTTCGAAAAAGCGATTCATGCAAGTCTTTTGTTTTATTGGATCAGTAAGTTGTTCAGCATTATTTTTCTTTAATCGATCGAATATTGAATTTGGTATTTTAGCCTTTATGCTTGGAACCATAGGCTGGGCAGGGAGTTTAGTGTTTTATAATTCGTATTTACCTGAAATAGCAACCGAAGAAGAACAAGATAAAGTAAGTGCGAAAGGTTTCGCATTAGGTTATGTTGGAAGTTCACTGTTATTAATCATGAACTTAATCGTCATCTTATTCCCAGAATCGTTCGGTATACCCAAAGAATCATCGTTACCAGCAAGAATTGCATTTTTAGCAGTTGGTATTTGGTGGTTTGGTTTTGCTCAATATACATTCTACTATTTACCAAAGAACAAGAGTTCTATAAAATTCAAGTTTGATATTTTATGGAAAGGCTACAGAGAGCTAGCAGGAGTATGGGCCCAGTTGAAAAAGCTAAAAGATTTAAAAGCGTTTTTATATGCTTTTTTCTTTTTTACCATGGGTATACAAACTGTAATGTATATGGCATCGTTGTTTGGTAGTAAAGAATTGAAACTAGAAAGCGGACAATTAATCGCAACCATATTAATTATTCAATTTGTGGCAATTGGTGGTGCCTACTTATTCGCGTTTATCTCTAAAAAGATTGGAAACATTAGCGCCTTACTTATTGCGCTATGTATATGGGTAGTTATTTGCATTAGCGCCTATTTTGTAGTTACTGCGAATCAATTTTATTTTTTAGCATTAGCCGTTGGTATAGTAATGGGTGGTAGTCAGTCCCTTTCGCGTTCTACTTATTCGAAATTATTGCCAGAAACTACAGATACAACTTCCTTTTTCAGCTTTTACGATACATCCGAAAAAATTGCCATTGTTTTGGGTACAGCTTCGTACGGACTAATAGAAGAATTTACAGGAAGCATGCGAAATTCGGTATTCACCTTAGGAACTTTCTTCATTGTAGGCTTGTTTTTATTAACTAGATTGAAGAGAAATTAGTTCAAATCCATTAAATAGCCTATTTTTGCCGCATGAAAGTAGAAGTTTTTATCCCTTGCTTTGTCGACCAATTGTTCCCTAATACTGCGGCAAATATGATCGCTATTTTAGAACAACTGGGTTGTGAGGTTACCTATAATCCACAACAAACTTGCTGCGGGCAACCTGCTTTCAATTCGGGTTTTTGGGATGAAGCAAAAGTTGTGGCAGAGAAATTTCTAAATGATTACTCAACCGATACGTATATCGTTTCCCCATCGGGATCTTGTACAGGAATGGTAAAATCTTTCTATTCAGATTTGTTTACCAATTCTGCATCTCATAACCGTTGTAGAAATATACAATCTAATATTTTTGAATTTAGCGACTTTCTTATCAACATCATGAAAGTTGATTTAAAAGATTTACACCTAGACATGAAAGCAACTTACCATGATTCTTGTGGTGCGCTTCGTGAGTGTGGAATTAAAAAAGAACCTCGTGAGTTGTTAGCCATGATAAGTGGAGTGCAACTTACTGAAATGAATGATGTAGAAACTTGCTGCGGTTTTGGTGGAACATTTTCAGTGAAATATGAATCCATTTCTACTGCAATGGCACAACAGAAAGTGGAGAACGCTTTGGCAACTGGTGCAGATTATTTAATATCTACAGATGCTTCGTGTTTGTTACATGTTCAAGCCTATATCGAAAAACATCAGTTACCTATAAAAACCATTCACATTGTTGATGTATTAGCCATGGCAATGAATGTTATCCCTCAAGCTTAATATGAAGAACGTATTATATTTTTTTAGCATTTGTCTATTCCTTGTTTCTTGTAATAAGTCGGATAAAAAAGTGAATACAGAATCTACTGTTGATTCTGCTATAGTTTCGGGTAATCAAGTTGCTAAAGAACTACAAGATTTAAACAAAGCAGTAAGTGCTTCACCAGGAAATCCTTCAAGCTACAACGATCGTGCTAAATATTATGTGTTGCATAATGAATTGGATTTTGCTTATAACGATTTAGCTAAAGGCTTCCAAATCGATACAACCTACATGCCTTTGTATAATACCTTGGCCGATTTCCATATGCACAAAGGAGAGCCTGCTCAAGCGAAAGCAGCACTCGAAAAAGCACTAAAAATCAACAAAAAAAGTTACATGACTTATGTAAAGCTTGGTGAATTATTTTACTTAGTTAAGAAATATGATTTGGCATTTGAAAAAATAAATGAAGGATTAAAAATCAATAAATATTATTCAGATGCTTATTTCTGGAAAGGGATGATTTATCGTGATAAAAAAGAAAACGCAAATGCATTGTCTAATTTCATGACAGCTGTAGAGCAAGATCCAGATAACTTTAAAGCCTATATGCAAATGGGAATATTGTCTATAGAGACAGGCAAGAAAGATGCATTGGATCATTTCAACGCTGCGGTTCGTATTCGTCCGAACAGCACCGAAGGCTATTATGCTCGTGCATATTACTATCAAACGAATAAAGACTTAGACAAAGCTATACAGGATTATACAAAAGTTACTGAAATTGATTCTACGTATACTAATGCTCACTTTAATTTAGGTATTATTCGTTATGAATTAAAAGTAATTGACTTAGCAGCTGTTGATTTTAGCAGAGCAATTCGTTGCAATCCGAAATATGCTGAGGCTTATTACATGCGAGCTTTATGTGAAGAAGCTAAAAATAAAAATGAAGAAGCCTTAGCCGATTTAGAATTTGCGATAAGTTTGAAGCCAGATTACTATATTGCGAAACAAGCAGTAACAAGAATAAATAGCACAATAAAAATTTTAAATAAATAATATAATGATGATTAATGTAACACTTCCTGATGGTTCAGTGAAGGAATTTTCAAAGGGCACCTCTTCGTATCAGGTGGCTTTGAGTATATCAGAGGGATTAGCGCGTAATGTGTTAGCTGCTGAAGTAAATGGTGAAATATGGGATGCTAATCGCGCATTAACGAGCGATGTGAGTTTGAAATTATTAACCTGGAATGACGATAAAGGAAAATCTACATTCTGGCATTCTTCTGCCCATTTAATGGCAGAAGCTTTAGAAGCATTATATCCGGGTACCAAATTTGGTATCGGTCCAAGTATAGAAACTGGTTTTTATTACGATGTTGACTTTGGTGATCGTCACTTTTCTTCAGATGATTTCAAAGCAATTGAAGATAAAATGGTGGAGTTGGCTAGAACGAAATCGGAATACGTTCGTAAGGAAGTTTCGAAAGCAGATGCTATTAGCTACTTCACTGAAAAAGGTGATGAATATAAGCTCGACTTATTAGAAGGATTAAACGACGGAGAAATTACATTTTACTCACAAGGTAATTTTACCGATTTGTGTCGCGGTCCACATATCCCCAACACTGGCTTTGTAAAAGCAGTGAAATTAATGAGTGTTGCTGGAGCGTATTGGAGAGGTGATGAGAAAAATAAACAGTTAACTCGCTTATATGCAGTTACTTTCCCTAAGCAATCTGAACTAACAGATTACCTGCATTTATTAGAAGAAGCAAAGAAACGCGACCATAGAAAATTAGGTAAGGAACTAGAATTATTCGCATTCTCAGAAAAAGTGGGCATGGGTTTACCATTATGGTTACCTAAAGGTGCAGCACTTAGAGAGCGTTTGGTTCAGTTCTTACAAAAAGCTCAAATCAAATCAGGTTATGAGCCGGTAATTACACCACATATTGCTCATAAGAATTTATACGTGACATCTGGTCACTATGAAAAATACGGAGCTGATGCATTTCAGCCTATAAAAACACCACAAGAAGGAGAGGAGTTCTTCTTAAAACCAATGAACTGCCCTCACCACTGTGAAATTTACAAAACTAAGCCACGTTCATATAAAGACTTGCCAGTTCGTTACTCGGAGTTTGGTACAGTTTATCGTTATGAACAAAGTGGAGAGCTACACGGACTTACTAGAGTGCGTGGCTTTACACAAGATGATGCCCATTTGTTCTGTCGTCCAGATCAGGTGAAAGAAGAGTTCATGAAAGTAATTGATTTAGTGCTTTATGTTTTCGGAGCTTTAGGCTTTGATGACTATACTGCTCAAATCTCATTACGTGATCCTGAAAATAAAACGAAATACATCGGAAGCGATGAGAATTGGGCATTAGCAGAAGCATCTATTGTGGAAGCTGCAGCTGAGAAAGGATTGAAAACGATAGTTGAACTTGGTGAAGCAGCGTTTTATGGTCCGAAGTTGGATTTCATGGTAAAAGATGCCTTAGGAAGAAAATGGCAATTAGGAACCATTCAAGTTGATTATAATTTACCAGAACGATTCGAATTAGAATATACTGGTAGTGATAATGCAAAACATCGCCCAGTTATGATTCATAGAGCGCCATTTGGCTCTTTAGAGCGTTTCGTGGCCGTTTTAATCGAACATTGTGCTGGAAATTTCCCTTTATGGTTAAGTCCAGATCAGTATATCATCCTACCTATCAGTGAAAAATACGCAGATTATGCAAAAACTATTTCAGATTCGCTAAATAATTACGATATTCGCGGGCTCATTGACAACAGAGACGAGAAGATTGGGAAGAAAATACGTGATGCAGAAATGAAAAAAATCCCATTTATGCTAATCGTAGGCGAAAAAGAACAAGAAGAACAAAAGGTTTCAATACGTAAACACGGACATGGAGACTTGGGAAGCTTGAGCTTAGAGGAGTTTGTTGAGATAATGAAAGTTGAAACGAAAATATAATATGTTAATATGTTAATGGGATAATATGTTAATTACATAGGAACCAATAACTTAATAACTAAATAAATAATAACTAATAAAAAAAGGAGGAAACCATAGCACAGAATTTCAGCTCTTCCAGAACCGACAATAGATTCGGTAGGAAGAAAGAGGCAGAACACCGTATTAACGAGCACATTAAGTCGCTTGAGGTACGTGTAGTTATTGATGGGGCTGAGCCACAAATCTTGAAGTTAAGAGATGCGTTAGCGATGGCAGAAGAAGAAGGATTGGATCTTGTTGAAATTTCTCCTAATGCTGTTCCACCAGTTTGTAAGATAATAGACTATAACAAGTTTATTTACGAGCAAAAAAAGAAGATGAAAGAAATCAAAGCGAAAGCTGCGAAGACGGTCATCAAAGAAATAAGATTCGGACCAAACACTGATGATCATGATTTCGAGTTTAAATTGAAACATGCCATGCATTTTTTGGAAGACGGAGCAAAAGTGAAGGCCTTTGTACATTTCAAAGGAAGAGCGATTGTTTATAAAGAGCAAGGAGAGATATTGTTGTTGAGATTTGCTCAAGCATTAGAAGATTACGGTAAAGTTGAACAATTACCTAAGTTAGAAGGTAAGAGAATGTTCATCTTTATAGCTTCAAAATCAAAGAAATAATTTAACAATTAAAATAAAAAAGCGATGCCAAAAATGAAAACTAATTCCAGTGCTAAGAAGCGTTTTAAGCTCACTGGAACCGGTAAAATTGCACGTAAAAGCGCTTTCAAAAGTCACATCTTGACCAAAAAAACCACTAAACAAAAAAGAGGTTTAACGGGTACAGCTTATGTGTCTGAAGCCGATAGAGGCAATGTTGAAAGAATGCTATGCATGGGCAAGTAATGCCAAATGACAGTTCGGATAGACGACACAATTAATTAAATTTTTAACCAGGTACCCGGTATTAAGTTCTGAAATAGACGCCGATATCCAAAAAACGTAAAGAAATGCCAAGATCGGTTAACGTTGTTGCGGCCCGCCGCAGAAGAAAAAAAATCCTTAGAGCTGCAAGAGGCTACTACGGTTCTAGAAGTAAAGTTTTTACAATAGCTAAAAACACTTTAGAAAAAGGTATGCAATATGCATATCGTGATAGAAAAGTTAAGAAAAGAGAATTCCGTGCATTATGGATTCAACGTATTAATGCAGGTACTCGTCTACAAGGATTATCATACTCAGTATTTATGGGTAAGTTAAACGCAAAAAGCATCGGTTTAAACCGTAAAACTTTAGCTGATTTAGCAATGAACAATCCAGAAGCTTTCAAAGCTGTTGTTGATGCAGTAAAATAATTCGTTAACAATATTATTAAAAGTCCCGTTTTGTACTTCAAAACGGGACTTTTTTTTTGTTTCATGTAAAAGCTTTCTTACATGATAATAGTTAAGACAAATGCTATTATATTTACAATTATCAAATCTTATAAAATGTTCAAGAAACTCATTATTTTCATTGGAGCAGCAGCGTTCTCGATTCCTGCAATCGCTCAAGAAAAATTGCCTGATAACTTTTTCATGAAGAAGTTAAATAATGGCCTAGAAATTCTAGTTATCGAAGATGCTAATGTACCTCTAGCTACAATTGAAATTGTAGTGAAAAATGGTGCGTACACGGAAGATAAAGAATACAACGGTTTGTCGCATTTATATGAACACATGTTCTTTAAAGCAAACAAAACGTACCCTTCTCAAAAAGCTTTTTTAGATAGAGTAAATGATTTAGGGATTTCTTTTAATGGTACGACATCAGACGAGCGTGTAAACTACTTCGTAACCTTAAGTAAGGACAAAGTAAGCCAAGGCTTAGATTTCATCAACAGTGCCATTCGTTACCCTTTATTCGACACTACAGAAATGCGTAAGGAGAATCCAGTTGTGGCTGGTGAATTCCAACGTGCAGAATCGAATCCGTTCTTCGGGTTATTTGACCGTATGAATAAAGAAGTTTGGCAAGATAATTACAGTCGTAAAAATCCAATTGGCGATTATAATATCATTTACACTGCAACAGCAGAAAAAATGAATGTAATCAAAAATAAATACTACTTCCCGAACAACTCTTTATTAGCTGTATGTGGTGATGTAGATCATAACAAAATGTTCGCTGAAATTGAGCGTATTTATGGCGATTGGGCTCCATCAGGATTTGATCCTTTCCAAAAATTCCCAATCCCAGAATTTCAACCTATCGAATATTCTAAACAAGTTGTAGTAGAATCTCCGAATGCTCAGGTTCCTTTGTTTATGTTGACTTACCACGGTCCGGATACAAGAAACGATATCAATGCAACATACGCAGCTGATGTTTTCTCTTACATCTTACAACAAAAGAATGCGAAATTATACAAAGAATTAGTTGAAACAGGTTTAGCGTTCCAAGTGAATGTTGGTTACCAAACTGCAAAATACGTTGGTCCAATTCAAATCATCATGGTGCCTAGTCCTCGTAAAATTAAAGAAGCTTACGAAGTGCTTTGGAAGAACATTAATGAGTGGGATAGCGATGATTACTTCAGCGATGAACAATTACAAACTGCTAAAGATTTATTATCTGTTCAAGAAGAATTCGGTAAAGAAAAACCATCGAACTACATTCATACCGTTACGTTCTGGTGGTGCTCTGCAACAATTCCATATTACACAAACTACGAAACTAACTTGCAAAAGGTATCTCGTGAAGACATCAAAAACTACGTACGTAAATACATTAAAGGTAAGCCATACGTAATGGGAGTAATGTTGAGAGATGGAATGAAGAAATCTATGAACACAGATAAGTTCTTCGCGCCAACAATGACTATGGCAGAGTATACTTTAAATTTCAATTTTAACGAGTTGAATTTAACGGAAGAAAAAAACGCTGAAAAATTAAACAGCTTAATTCAATGGTTACAAATTAATCCAACTGCTAATATTTCTTTAGAAGCATTTACGCATGATGGTGAAAAGAAAACTGTTGGAACGGAACGTTACGAAGCTGTATTAGCTGCGCTTAAAACTGCAGGTATTAGTGAAACTCGGATTATCGGTACAATGAACAAAGCTTTCCAAGTGAAAAAAGTGAAAGCGGATACTGATGAGTTAAAAGCATCAAGCAGAAAAGTAACTTTTGCCATTGTTAAAAAATAATTCCAAACAATAGAACGACAGAAAATGAAAAGAACAATTATATCATTATTAAGTGCAGCTGTATTGTTATGGACTAACACAGCCGGTGCACAATCAAAAAATACGACAGAAGAACTTATGGTGGATGGTTACAAAGTAATCTACAAGCCTACTACAAATCAAATTGTAAGTGTTCGTTTATTCGTAAAAGGTGGAACTGCAAACTACACAAAAGACAAAGAAGGGGTTGAAAATTTAGCCTTAGAAATTGCTACAAATGGTGGCACTTCTAAATACAGCAAATCAGATTTAAATCGTCAGTTAGATCGCATGGGAAGCTCTATAGCCGGCTCAACTGGTTTAGACAATGCAAATATTGCAATGTCATGTATTGCTCGTAATTTCGACGCTACATGGGCTATTTTTGAAGATGTAATTAATGCACCTTTATTTAGCGAAGAAGAATTCAAAATGCAAAAAGAAGCAATGGTTTCTAATGTTCAACAAGGAAAGTCGGATCCCGATACGTACTTGAACGACATGGCGATGAATGATGCTTTTGTGAATTTAAACTACGATAAAAAAACAAATGGTTCTGAAGAGAGCTTAGCAAAACTTACCCTTGATGATGTTAAAAATCATTACAAAATGGTAATGAATAAAAAACAAACTTTCATTGTCGTTGTAGGTAAAATTGATAAAGCTCAATTAATTGAAAAGGTTAAAAAGATGGTTCGCTCGATGCCTGAAGGTAATTTTACACCTGTAAAAGGAATACTGTTAACCATTAATACTTCTACTTTAAATCCAGAAGATCGTAAAATGGCTACGAACTACATTCGTGGCGTGATTAATGGTCCAGCTTACGGTACTAATGAATCTTACGCAATGCAATTAGCGTTCGGTATACTATACGATCGTTTGTTTGATGAGATTCGTACAAAGAGAAGTTTATCGTACGCTCCAGCGGCTTATTATCAGTCGAATGTTAACCCTTGCTCAAACGTTTATGTAACTACTACCGATCCTGCGCAAGCAGTTCAAGTAATTATTGATGAGTTGAAGAAAGTTAAAACAGAAGGATTCTCTGAAACTGAAATCTCTAATCAAAAAAGTTCTTATGTTACTTCGTATTACATGGGCTTAGAAACTAACGCAGCCCAATCAAACGGATTAGGTAATGCTGAAGTTAAAGGTTCTTGGAAAAACTATGGTGACTTTATTAGCAATATCAATAAAGTTCCAGCAAAAGATGTAAACGCTGTAGTGAAGAAATACGTTCAAGGAATTCGTTGGTCTTACTTAGGAGATTTGTCTAAAGTAAAGTCGGACGTCTTCTTACAAAAACTTTAATAGTTGTAAGTGGTAAGTTGCCTGCCTCGGCGAAAGACGAGGTAAGTTTTAAAATTTATTACTCAATTCAATCAATAAAAAAGCCTCGAAATGTAATATTTTCGGGGCTTTTTTATTTGCTTTTTTCTATTGTTATTATTTTTATCTTTTTCCTCTATTGTTATTTTTTTATCTTTTTTTTCTATTGTTAATTTTATTAATAAAAAAGCAAGTCAATTCATCTAATTAATAAAGTTTAGAATAACGGCTTTCAATAATTACTTTCTACTTAGTTCATCACTCCGTTTTCTTAATAAAATCAACAATAGTATACTTAGGGCGTTTCGGGAAATTAGTACAATCTAACTTAAGAACAATAAATATCGAATAGTAGTATTTTGAAGTATAATGGGAGTGATAATATAAATAGAAAGCAGTTGTTGAAAGCCGTTTTGCAAAACT
>JBIINK010000065.1:0-9219 GCA_044337515.1 Sphingobacteriales bacterium
TCAGCAGGTGCAAAATGTTCGGTATGTTTTAAGCGAATACCATCTTTTTCAAATATGGTTTCAACATTCCAATCGCGCATCCACTCTGCTAAAATCGCATCGCCTTGTGTGCTCTTTGATTTAAATCCTGGTAAATATATTTCTTCTACACCCAATGAAACCATGGCGTACCAATACGATGCGGCACTCCAATCGGGTTCAATATAAAAATTACATTGTTCGTATTCTTGCTCAGGGATAATAATGCTTTGGTCGTTTAATATGATATGCACTTTTGCTTCATGCATCATCTGCATCGTCATGCTTAAATACGGTGCCGAAATAATTTTATTTTCGAGATGCAATTGCAACCCATTTTTCACTTTTGGTCCAATCATTAACAATGCTGAAATAAACTGACTACTAACATCTGCTTGAATAGTAATAGGAGCATGAGAAATAAGTTCTTTTCCCTTTATTTTAATAGGAGCGAAGCCTGTTTTCTCTAAGTATTCAATGTCTGCACCTAATTCTTTAAGTACATCAACTAATATTTTTAAAGGGCGTTCTTTTAAGCGTTGTGATCCAGTTAGAATTATTTCTCTGTTTTGTTGATTGGAAAAAAATGCACATAAAAAACGTAATGCTGCACCCGACTGATTACAATCAATAATCATGTCGATACCAGTAAGTGCTTCTTGAATGATTCGCGAATCATCAGAATTCGATAAGTTATCAATACTTATCTTTTCCTCTGAAAGTGCCTGTATAATCAAGGCTCTGTTGGATTCGCTCTTCGAACCGGGTAATGTTAATATGTGTTTTTTAAAATGAGTAGGTCTGCTAATTTTCATTTCACTAATCGTTAAAATAATGAATGCATTTGAGCAAAGCTTCTGTTATTTCCTCTTCTGTACAAGTGATGTTAATAGCAGGTTTTCCTATTTCACTTAGTAAACTAAATTTGATTTGATTTTCTGTATTCTTTTTATCTAACTTCATGAAATCGATTAAATCTAGAATCATTTCTTGAGTAACTTTTGCAGGTTCTAAGTGATTCGGAATAATCTCGAAAATATATTTCACATCTTCTGTTTTCATGCAACACTTCATCTCACTTAACACCGCTTCCACCATCATTCCGTAAGCAACAGCACTGCCGTGCATAATGAGTTTCCCTTTTGCTAAGTAAAAACTTTCAATAGCGTGTCCAATGGTATGCCCATAGTTCAATGCTTTGCGAATCCCATTCTCTGTTGGGTCTTGCTCCACAATACCTAATTTGATTTTAATACTTTGAGGAATTAATTCATTAACACCTGGTAAACCATTCGTTAAATAAGAAAGCGTATCACGCAGATGTAAATGGTCTGCAATTAATCCATGTTTCACCACTTCTGTTAATCCCGATTTCATTTCTAACTCATGTAATGAGCCTAAAAATTCGGGGATAATAAATATTCCTTTAGGATGAGTAAATGTTCCTAAATGATTTTTATAATGTTGTAAATCTAATCCTGTTTTTCCGCCAATGCTTGCATCTACCATGGCTAGCAATGTAGTGGGGATATTAATAAAATCAATACCTCGCATATACGTCGATGCAGCAAAGCCCCCCATATCAGAAATTACGCCACCACCTAAATTAATTAGTAAAGAATTACGGTCTAATCCAAACTCTTGCATCATACTCCAAATGCCAATGCAGATGTCGATGTTTTTGTTATCCTCTCCTGGATCAATTTCAATAAGGTCGTAGGTAGAAGAATGCGAAGAATAAAGATTTAAATAGGGGAGACATTCAGCTAGTGTATGTGTATCACCAAGTATAGCTACTTTAGAATAGTTGCTCGATGATAGAAAATTATCGAGTGAGGCAATGGGATCTTCTAGAAATATGCTGTACCCTAAGCTACTTTTTATATCATTCATCTTGCATCACTTTAGTTTGAATAGAAATTGATTCACGGTGAATCAATTTCACTAAATCTAATATCATTTCTTCGGATAAGTGGATTTCTTTTCCATATTTCTTTCTCGACTCAACAATCTGTGCCCATCGTTCCGGTTGGAAAATAGTAATGTTGTTTTCTTTTTTATAGATTCCGATTTCTTGAATCAATTTTAATCGCGAAGCAATGAGTTCTAAAACTTCAAAATCAATCTTATCAATCTCCGTTCTTAATCGTAACAATTGATCTTTAAATTCTATATTCTCTGAATCAGTATCGCGAATTATCAAATGCTCAATTAAAGCAGCTAATTCAGCAGGTTTCAACTGTTGGTCCTTATCACTCAATGCAATACTTGGATCGTAATGCGATTCAATCATTAAGCCATCAAAGTTAAGGTCCATGGCCTTCTGACTAATATGCTGAATTAAATCGATGCTACCACAAATATGACTAGGGTCGCAGATAACAGGTAATTTAGGAACCAAACGTTTTAACTCTAATGGAATGTTCCAATTTGGTGTATTACGGTAAGTGTTTTTTTCGTATTGAGAAAAGCCTCGATGTATGGCTGCTATTTTTGTAATTCCAGCATGGTTGATGCGTTCAATAGCACCAATCCATAATTCGATATCGGGGTTAATCGGATTCTTAATTAAAATAGGCATATCAACACCACGTAAGGCATCGGCAATTTCCTGCACTACGAAGGGGCTAACGGTTGAGCGAGCACCAATCCAAAGGATATCAATTCCTGCTTTCAAGCAATCTTCCACATGTTGCGCGGTAGCAACTTCTACAGCACTCTTCATGTTATTCGCTTTGGCAGCTTCTGCAAGCCATTGAATACCTTTCGTACCTAGTCCAGTAAAGGAACCCGGACGAGTTCTCGGTTTCCAAATTCCACCACGCAAAACAGGGATCTGGTAAGAAGATAATGCTTTAGCAGTGGTATGAATTTGTTCTTCGGTTTCTACGCTACAAGGCCCTGCAATGATAAAGGTCTTTAAGTCAGTATCTAACCAAGAGTTTAAGTGGTCGGGTTTGATCGAAGTCGTCATTAAGGTCAAATATAAATCAAAAAAAGTGAATTTGATTTCTTTAGAAACAAGCAATTTATCATCGTGTTTCAAGTATTCTATTAATTATTTATAAAAGGATAGCAATTTTCCTATTTTTGAGCATTCATTTACTAACAATGAGCAAAAATATATCTTTTGACAATACCGAGATCGCCTTCTCGGGAATGAGTAATGCCGATTTAAACAGAGCTTACTGGTTATTTAAAATCATCAACATTAATTTTTTTGTAAAGGTTGGTCCGCCAATAACAAACGCTGCCATTAAAATTGGTTTGCCTGTAGCTCCATTAATTCGAGCGACTATCTTCAAGCAATTTTGTGGAGGTGAATCTATCGCTGATTGCACAAAAACAATTGATCACTTAAGTAAATATCATATCGGTACTATTCTTGATTATTCTATCGAAGGAGAATCAACTGAAGAAGCATTTGATTCAACAGCTATCGAACTTATCGAAACTATTAAACGTGCAAAAGGGGATGCTAAAATTCCGTTCAGTGTATTTAAAGTTACCGGTATTGCACGATTAGGATTGTTAGAAAAAATTGATGCGAATGCAGAATTGTCTTTCGAAGAGAAAAAAGAATTTGAACGCGTAAAAGATCGTGTTCGTCGCATTTGCCAAACAGCATACGACCTTAACGTACGTATCTTCATAGATGCAGAAGAAAGTTGGATACAAGAAACAATTGATACCATGGTAATGGACATGATGCGCTTGTTTAACAAAGAAAAAGTAATTGTTTACAATACTTACCAATATTATCGCCACGATCGTTTAGGGGCCTTGAAAAATCACGATGCTCAATTAGCATCCGAAAATATTTTCATGGGAGTTAAATTAGTTCGTGGAGCATACATGGAAAAAGAAAGAGAACGAGCTTTAGAAATGGGTTATCCATCACCAATAAATCCAGATAAAAAATCAACAGATAAAGAATACGATGATGCCTTAACGTATTGCGTTGAGAATGTTCATCGCATTTCTATTTGTGCAGGTACTCATAATGAAAACAGTTCTCGTCACTTAATGAATTTGATAGAAGAAAAAAATATAGCGAAAAATGATGAGCGTATTTATTTCTCTCAACTATTAGGCATGAGTGATAACTTGAGTTACAACTTAGCTGATGCTGGATACAATGTAGCGAAGTATGTTCCTTACGGACCAGTAAAATCAGTACTTCCATACCTATTCCGCAGAGCACAAGAAAACACAGCCATCGCCGGACAAATGGGTAGAGAGTTGGGACTGATTTTGAAGGAGAAAGCACGCCGACGCTAATTCAATGTGCTAATTGGTCAATGTGCTAATGTGCTAATGCCTGCCTCGGCGTAAGACGAGGTGCTAATTGGTCAATGTGCTAATGTGCTAATGCCTGCCTCGGCGTAAGACGAGGTGCTAATTCGTCAATGTGCTAATGTGCTAATGCTTGCCTCGGCGTGAGACGAGGTGCTAATTGGTTAATGTGCTAATGAGACAATTGCTCAATTAAAGTTTTTGTTTGCCTTGAAGTATTTCAAAGAATAATTTAAAGTCACTGCTTAAACTCCAAAGTGGATATTTAAAAGTTGCTGGTTTGTTTTTCTCGAAAAAGAAATGCCCTACCCAAGCGAATGCATACCCTGTTATAGGTAATGCATACCATATATCCCATCGATTGGTATATGATAAAAGAAATACTTCCAATAATACAAGTGCAGTTCCAATGAAATGCAATCTTCTACTCGTACTATTTTTATGTTCAGTTAGATAAAACTGATAAAATTCCGAAAATGTATTAATACGATTTGCCATAGATTTATTGTTTTACCTAATTTATGATATTATATCTAATTAGCCAAAACCTTATATCAATTAATGCTGATATGTTAAGGATGATAAAAGAACCTGCATATATGCAGTTGACAAATTGTATTTCATTTACATTATTTGTACATGAAAAGAAACTATAATAATGAAAATCCAATTGTTATAAAAAGTTTAACATTTGCTGTAGAAATTGTAAAATTCACTGATATACTTTCTGAAAATAGAAAGTGGAAAATAGCGGAACAACTATTAAAATCTGGAACTTCCATTGGAGCAAACATTAGAGAGGCTCAGAGCGCTGAAAGTAAAGTTGACTTTATCCACAAGATGAAAATAAGCGCCAAAGAAATAGAAGAGACTCAATATTGGTTAGAATTAATTGATGAAGCATATGAAGAATATGATGTAGAAAAATATATGGCGGATCTAAAAGAAATTGCTAAAATAGTAAATGCCATAATTACCACTTCAAAAAAATCGCTCCGAAAATAATCAAAAACCATTAGCACCTCGTCTCACGCCGAGGCAGGCATTAGCACATTGTCTCATTAGCACATTAGCACATTGACCAATTGGCACCTCGTCTCACGCCGAGGCAAGCATTAGCACATTGTCTCATTAGCACATTAGCACATTGACCAATTGACACATTGACAAATAAATCTTATTTTTGTACAAAATTGAAAGAAATGAGTGGATTAAGCGAACAAGAGCAGTTAAGAAGAGATAGTATGCAAGAATTAGTGCGATTAGGCATTGATCCTTATCCTGCAGATGTTTTTGAGGTAAACGTTACAGCAGCAGATATATTAGCGAATTACGAACGCGACAAAACGAATTATAAGAACATCAGCATCGCTGGACGTATTATGAGTCGCCGTATTATGGGAAATGCATCTTTTGCGGAATTGCAAGATGCTAGTGGTAGAATTCAAGTGTACTTCAGACGAGACGATTTATGTCCGGATGAAGACAAAACTTTATATAACATAGTATTTAAAAAGTTAATAGATATTGGTGATATCATTGGTGTTACTGGATATGTGTTCACTACGCAAGTAGGGGAAATCAGTATTCACGTGACAGGCTTTAAGATGTTGAGTAAATCTCTTCGTCCATTGCCCGTAGTGAAAATTGATGCAGAAGGTACAGCGCATGATGTGGTTACCGACCCTGAATTTAGATATCGCCAACGTTATGCCGATTTGATTATCAATCAGGATGTACGTGAAGTGTTCAGAAAGAGAACGAAGATTATTCAATCGTTACGAAATACATTTAATGAGCAAGGATATTTAGAGGTGGAAACACCAATATTACAAGCCATCCCAGGTGGTGCAGCGGCTCGTCCGTTTATTACGCATCACAATGCCTTAGATATGCCTTTGTATTTACGTATTGCCAATGAGCTTTATTTGAAAAGATTAATTGTTGGAGGATACGATGGTGTATATGAGTTTGCGAAGGACTTCAGAAATGAAGGAATGGACAGAACCCATAACCCAGAGTTTACGGTAATGGAAATTTATGTAGCGTACAAGGACTACAATTGGATGATGGATTTTACGGAGGAGATGATTGAGAAGGTATCGATGGACTTACACGGTACAACGAAAGTGCAAGTAGGAGAGAATGTGATTGATTTCCAAAGACCATTTAAGCGCATTACTATGTACGATTCGATTAAGGAATTTACAGGCATTGATATTTCTGAAATGAGTGAGGATGAATTAAGAGCTACGTGTAGGGGATTAGGAATTGATGTTAGTGATACGATGGGTAAAGGGAAATTGGTGGATGAGATTTTCGGTGAGAAATGTGAAGGAAATTATATACAACCAACTTTCATTATAGATTACCCAGTAGAGATGTCGCCTTTGTGTAAAAAACACAGAACAAAAGAAGGCTTGGTAGAACGATTTGAATTAATGGTGAATGGTAAAGAATTAGCAAACGCTTATTCGGAGTTAAACGACCCAATTGAACAACGCGCACGATTTGAAGACCAAGTGAAGTTAATGGAAAGAGGAGATGATGAGGCAATGTTTATTGATTATGATTTCTTAAGAGCATTAGAATACGGTATGCCACCAACGGCTGGTATGGGAATAGGAATAGACAGATTAACAATGATCATGACTAACCAAAATTCGATACAAGATGTATTGTTTTTCCCGCAAATGAGACCAGAGAAAGTTCAGAAAGTTGCCACTGCTAATGATTTTGTGGAGGCTGGTGTACCTGCAGAATGGGTGCCTGTGTTAAATAAAATGAACATTAATACGGTTGAAGAACTGAAAGCAGCCAATCCTAATAAAGTATTTAACGATATGGGAGGGATGCGGAAGAAATTGAAATTAGAGATGCCCATTCCATCTAAAGAAGATGTGATGAAATGGTTTGAATAAAAAAAAATCCCTCGGCAAATGCTCGAGGGATTTTTTTTTGAATATGTTTTGGATTATTTTCTGTTGAAGTTGATTGCGAAATCAGAAACTATAGTATTTCCGTTTTCTGCTTGCGTGTATAACATACCTAATTTCAAAGTGCTTGCGTTAAAGCTAGAGTTGTTGTATACCATAGTGTCTTTTTTATCTAAAGAAATCACTGTAAGTGTAGTTCCTGAAAATACATACGTTAACGTATCATCTTTAGATGAAGAATCATTTGATCTATCGATTGCAATACCATTTGCAAAAAATTCAACAACTAATTCATTTGGTGCATACGTTTGTGTTGAATCTTGTAATAACTGACCATTGATAGTCACTTTTGTTTTTTGAGTAGTCGCTTCCCATTTACCTACGATTGATAACGGAGTTGCTGTGTTTTCATCTTTCGAACAAGCAATTAACGAAGTTGCCATTGCGAATACTAATACTGATCTTACTAATAATTTTTTCATTTTTGTTTTTTATAAGTGTTTTTATATACCACGAATATAATATAATTGATAGGAATAGAAAATACTTATAAATAGGTATAATTGCTTAAAATGATGCATCAATCCATTGAATCTGAATTCCAGAAGCCATATTTCCTAGAATTAAAGCGCTTTTTAGACAATGAAGCAAGTTTAGGGAAATTGATTTACCCCCATCAAAACTTGATTTTTAATGCATTTGAGCAGTGTTTATTAGAAGAAATTAAAGTGGTAATCATCGGTCAAGACCCTTATCATGGGGCAGGACAAGCGAACGGTTTAGCATTTTCGGTAAACGTCGGACAAAAAATTCCACCCTCACTACGTAATATTTATAAAGAATTGAAAGATGATCTTGGTTTTGAAATTCCTACTCATGGCGACTTAAGTGCATGGGCGAAGCAGGGAGTTTTGCTTTTGAATTCGGTTATGACTGTTGAAGAAGGGAGACCAGGATCACATCAACATAAAGGATGGGAAACATTTACAGATGCAGTGATTAGTTCATTAAGCAATGAACGAACTGGAATTGTTTTCTTGCTTTGGGGTAATTATGCGAAATCAAAAATAGGTTTAATAGATGCGTCGAAACACTATATTTTAAAAGCAGCTCATCCTTCTCCTCTATCAGCCTATCAAGGTTTCTTCCATTGCAAACATTTTTCAAAAACAAATGAATATTTGCTTCTGCAAGGGAAGAAACCAATCGATTGGAAACTATTTTAATTAATATTCTAACGGTAAAGCGTGAGAATATTTAGTCGTCGATAAAATCATCATCGTTTGTAAATGTGATATTTCTAATATTTTGCTGATTTTATCTAAAATTAAGCGCTCATAACTTTTAATGTCGGGAACGATTACTTTTAATAGAAAATCTGCAGAACCAGAAATATGATGACACTCTACGACCTCATCAATTTTCATGATTTGTTTGCTGAAGTTTTTTATGGCATCTGTTTTTTGATAATTAATAGATACTTGGATGAACGTTTTTATTTTCAATCCTAGCAACTCTTCGTTTACCATTGCATGGTAACTATTAATATAGCCTTGTGCTTCTAGCTTACGAACTCGCTCTAATGTAGGAGCTGGAGATAAACCGATGTCCATCGACAACTGAATATTCGTAATTCTTCCATTTTCTTGTAAGATTTTTAAAATCTTAAAATCGGTACTGTCTAAACCAATCATATAATATCCTATAGGTGTGAAATTAATTTAACTAATATAGACATTTATAGAAATTATATTCTGAAAAATGTAATTTAATTTCATTCTTACATTATAATATTTTTTTACTAATTTAGGGGAGTCTAAAAAATAAATTAGTGAATAAGAATTCTCATACTGAAGAAAACTACCTAAAAGCCATCTTTAAGCTTCAAGAAAAAGACAGAGCTGAGGTTTCTACAAACGATATTGCAAAGCTTGTGAATACTCGTGCGGCATCAGTAACCGATATGCTG